>JBATEX010000035.1:0-31613 GCA_049664225.1 Thermoanaerobaculia bacterium | reverse complement strand
TGGTGGGCCGTGTAGGAATCGAACCTACGACCTTCGGATTAAAAGTCCGCGGCTCTGCCAACTGAGCTAACGGCCCAAACCTTTAGAATCAATGACTTGCGATCTCTCGCACCCGAGGCGATCTCTCGATCTTTCCCTTTTCTTTCCCTGCCAGCTTCCCGAGCGCCTCGCGAAGGTCGCCTTCCGACGAAACGTTGTAGCGATCGAAAACCGAGCGCGTCTTGTGTCCGGTGATCTGCATGGCAACGGTATCGGGCACGCCCTTTCGCACGAGATTTCGCACGGCAGTGCGCCGTAAATCGTGGAGTAGTTTCCCTCGAACGCCGGCCGCTTTGCAAGCAGAAGTCCACGCCTTGCGGAATCCACGCATCTGCTCACCGTTGCGGTGGAAGACCCAAGGCACCAGCCTGCCCTCCCCCACCAGTCGTTTGCGCTCCGACCACTGGAGCTCGATAACCTTTTCTAACTCCGGCAGTAGCCCGTACGGCAGTAGGCGCGCTTCTCGGTTCTTCGTCGTGCCCGGCTCCAGCCGGATCGTCTTCGCGTCGCGGTCGACCTGGCTCCAGGTCAAAGGCAGGATCTCGGATTGCACCCTCCAGCCGGAGAAGTAGGCCAGCGTCACCACACCGCGCAAGTGCTCCGGCAGATGCTCGCGGACGTCCTCGAACTCGTCCTCCTCAAAGAAACCCACCCTAGTGTTGTCCTCAGCGAGCATCGGGATATGCGGGCGATGCAGGAGCTTGCCCGCCTGGACAGCGAGCCGGTAGCTCCGCTTCAAGATCGCTAGCTCTCTGTTGATCGAGGCGTTGGCGGCGCCCTCTTCCTGCCGATGAGCGACATAGCGCCTCACGTCAGCCGTCGTGATCGAGGCCATGCGACGCCCGCCGAAGAACGGCTCCAGGTGAAGCCGGATGCGCGTCTCGACGTCACGTAGCGATCGCTTGCCGTTCACCTTGTAGTCGGTCACAACGTCGGCTGCCGCTTCGTCGAATCGGAGCTTCCCGACTTCGGACGTCACCGGCAGACCCTTGGCGACATCGCCCTCCCGGACCTTGAGCAAAGCAGCGGCGTCGGTCTTCTTCGTCGAGTGCGAGCTTTCCTCGTAACGCCTGCCGTCGCGGTAGTAGCGAACCCACCAGACCCGGCTCTGGCGCTTCACCTTCTCGCCGGTTTTCGGGTCGGTGGCGGTGTAGGTCGGTCTTCTTAGCTCGCCCATCATTTTCTCCTTGCGTCTCTTTCGCGGAAGCTGCGAATGCGGCACGCATTCGAACAGTACCGGGCCGGGCGGCCACGACGCTTGCCGCTGATCACAAAACGGCCGCACCGACGGGACCAATCCTGTGAAGCTGGAGCGGGACAACGGTCAAGAGTTACGGCGCCAGGTTCAGTAAGTGTCCGCATCAATGCGTACACCATAAGGTCGCCTAACTTCCCCGACAGAATGAGTTTAAAGGCGCCCGGTCCCAGTATCCTCTTTCGCTCCCGAGCGTTCTTGGGCAACTTGCTGGGCCGCGCTTCCTCACGGACCACACCGAATCGGAGAGACCTCAGCGAGTGCATAGTCTTCGGTTCCAAGGAAGGTTCGGGTTCCAAAGCGGGTGCATAGTCTTCGGAAAGCTCGTTAGCTTCTTCGAGCAAACTTCGCAGCTTCTTCCGTAGCGCCTCTAGTTGACGATCAGTCAAAAGCTCGGGCTCGGGCACTGGTGCCAGCTCAGCAGACTGGTCTTTCGCCCAGACCGCGAAGGTGCTACCCAGGAATCTCCAGATAGTGACATCTACATCCTTCCGGGACAGCGGCTCGCCTTCTATCCAAGGGAGAAGAACCTTCAGACGCCCTGGCGCCGTAAAGTCCATACCCGTTTCCTCAAAGATGCGATCAAAGACGAGCCATACCCGCCGCCTGGACACGGTTCGCAAGGATGCGATTCGCATCACGTCTGAAACGTTAAGCGTCATAATTGCGTTGATTTTACCATCTACACAAACGATATACAACGTTTTATCGTTATGCTGTCATGGCGCGCTTCACTGATCTGCTCGCCCTAAAGATAGAGCCTCGGATGAGGGACGAACTCAGAAAGATCGCAGAGCGCGAGGACCGTTCTGTGTCAAGTGCCGTCAGGCGTCTACTTTCTGAAGCCCTCTCGTCCCGGCGACCATCTTTGCCACTCTCGGAGCGGGAGCAACGCCGATGAGCCGACTCCCCCGACTGCTCTCGGTGCGTCGGGTCCACGAGGAGACCGATCTACCTCTGAGCACTGTCTACGATCTTGTCGCCAAGGGCGACCTACCCGCAATCCGAAATGGTAGGTCCGTCCGAATCGACGAACGGGACTTGCTGCGATGGATCGACTCGCGTCGGGAGACGGTGCGATGACGCCGACTGAACGAGTGCTCGACTCCCTCGCAGGTGTGCGACGGACAGGTCCGGGCCGATGGCTCGCACTCTGCCCGGCGCACGAGGACCGCAGACCGAGCCTCAGCGTCCGTGAGGGAGACGACGGGCGGGCGCTGCTCTACTGCTTCGCCGGGTGTGGAGCTGTCGAGGTGCTCGACTCCCTCGGACTGAAGTGGGGTGACCTCTACCCCGAGCGGCTCGAAACCTACCCGAAGACCGGGAGAGGAGCGAGGCGGACCGCCCCGCCGATCCCGGCTCGCGACGCCCTGGAGATCCTCGACCAAGAGGCCCTCGCCGTGGCGATCATCGCGACTCGACTCGCAAAGGGCGAGCACGTCGCACAGCACCGAGAGGCCCTGCAATCGGCTGCCGGACGGATCGGAGCGATCCACTCCGCCTGGAAGGAGGCTCCATGAGTGACCATCTCGACCGGGCAACCGCCAAGCTCGACCAGTGGAGCGCGGACACCGGACCTAGTTCGCATAATTCGCTTAATTCGCACCCTAGAGGGTTCCCAGAGCTGGCTCCAGAGGCCCTCTACGGGCTAGCTGGGGAGTTCGTCAGCACCGTCGAGCCGCACAGCGAAGCCGATCCCGTGGCGCTACTCGGACAGTTCCTCGCCTTCTACGGCTCCGCCGTTGGGAGCGGTCCCTACTACCCCGTCGAGTCCGACCGTCACCACTGCAATCTGAACGTCGCCCTAGTAGGAGAGACGAGCCGAGCGCGGAAGGGTGTCTCGGAGGGCCGCGTCCGCGCTGTCTTCGGAGAGGCCGATCCCGACTGGACCCAGGGGCGAATCCTCTCGGGTCTCTCCAGCGGCGAGGGACTGATCCATGCAGTCCGCGATCCCGTCCTGCGAGACGGGCAGACCATCGATCCCGGAGAGGGCGACAAGCGGCTGCTGGTCTCGGAGGGAGAGTTCGCCTCTGTTCTTCGAGTCCTCGGACGGGACGGCAACACCCTCTCGGCAGTTCTCAGGAATGCATGGGACGGGAAGACCCTGCGGACCCTCACGAAGCACTCACCCTCCCAAGCAACCGGAGCGCACGTCTCGCTCGTGGTGCACATCACCAGAGAGGAGCTGTCGCGGTACTTCACCGAGACCGAGGCCGCCAACGGATTCGGCAACCGGTTCATCTGGCTGGCCGTCCAACGCTCGAAGCTCCTGCCCGAAGGAGGCTCACTCGATCCCGGAGCACTCGACGGCATCGCGGAGAAAGTTCGCGCCGCTCTCGAGTTTGGCCGGAGAGCCGGTCCCGTCGCGAGAGACGAGCAAGCTCGCACAGCCTGGGCCTCCGTCTATCCCAAGCTCACCGAGTCTCGACCCGGACTGCTCGGAGCGCTCATCGCGAGATCAGAGGCACAAGCCACCCGGCTGGCGCTCATCTACGCCTTGTTAGACCTTTCTCCTGTAGTCCGGTCGAATCATCTTCATGCAGCTCTAGCTCTCTGGGACTATGCCGAGTCCTCCGCCTCCTACATCTTCGGAGACCGCCTCGGAGACCCCGTGGCAGACGACATCGAAGGCGCCCTTCAGCGAGCCGGAGTCGAGGGCATGACGCGGACCCAGATCAGCAACACCCTCGGCAGACACCGCACCTCCGCCCAGATCGGACACGCCCTGGAGACCCTCCAGAGCCTCGGCAGAGCCGCAGCAGAACAGGAGAGCACCCCAGGGAGACCCGCCGAACGCTGGTACTACAGAGGGTGCGAAACAAGCGAATTATGCGAACTAAGGGAGGGACCATGACCTACCTAGAGATCGCCAAAGCCACACTCCAAGCCCAGACCGAACCCGCAGAGCCGATCTACCGGAAGGCTCCACTCGACCAGCAGTGCCAACGATGCCGGGGGCTTGAGGCCCGAGGAGTGCGAGTTCTCCTCTGCTCCGTCTGCGATCTCCCACAAACGGCCACAGGACCCGCTGACGGGGAAAGTGCGGGGAAAGTGAAGTGATAAGCCTCACATCTACAGGCACTTGCGAAGGCGCACCGGATTCACAATCCGCAGCTCCGGGTGTTCTCAAATGTAGTTTCCTACCACCTCAAGATCCCCAAGTGTCAGAAGTCACTCTTGGTAGGAGGCATGAGCGTGTCGGCTCGCAACCATAGCGACCTTTGCACCGCGTCAAGAAAAGACGGGCAGCCTTGCTCGGTGAAGGCGATTGAGGGTAGGAGATTCTGCTACTTTCACGGCCCCGAGAACCAAGACGCCTTGAAGGAGTCTCGGCGCCGTGGCGGGCACAACAAAAGGCGGGCGCGGGAGCACACCGAGGCACCGGGCGAGACCATGCGCTCTGTCGAGGACATCTTCCTGACAGTCGAGGCGGCCACTGCCGACGCCTTCAAACTCGAGAATTCCGAGCGCCGGTGTCGGGTGGTTGGCTACCTGGCCGGAGTGGCGTTGCGGGCGCTTGAGGTGGTGAAGCTCGAGTCGCTCGAGGAACGCGTAGCGGCGCTAGAGGCCATGAGAGGCAGGGCAGCATGAAAAGCAACATTGAGCAGCGAATCGAAAGCCTGGAGAGTGAGGACGACCGCACCGGAACAGGCGTCCACGAAGTCGAGGCCGAAGAGTTGGAGCGATGGTGGGCGCAGTGGGACGGCTCCCATCTCCCGATCTTCGGTCCTGGCGCAATGCTCATTCCACGAGAACTGACCCACGCCGAGTGGGAGCAGCATCACGGTTCCCCCATCGAAGTCAAAACCAAAAAGGAGAGCACCTAGATGCCTGAGCAGGACTTTGTAGTTTTCCCGAACGGGCGCGAAGTCAATGTGTATCAGCCAGCGCCCAAGCACAAGACCCACATCGACCCTTCTCACCCCGTCCAGCGGTTCCTTACGCTGCACGCCGAGCTATCGAATGGGGCGATCTATGAGGCTGTGACCCCGTTCCTCGACCGCCTGGAGCAGACGCTGGCCGCGCTGACCGGAACCGTTACCCGAATCGAGAAAGAAACTGAGGAACTCCGGCCCGAAAAACGCGCTCAGCGGCTCGGAGAAGCCCTCGAGGGACCGATCCAGGCCGTGTCCGATGCCTGCCGTCAAGCGATGGGAAAAGCTGTCGAGGAGCACGAGGCCGCCGAGCGGATCGCTCTGCTCTACTCCGAGCCGCCAGCGGTCGAGGGGCTCGAGGCAATCCGGCAAGACGCCGAGCTCCGGGAAGCGAGAGAACTGCTGCGGCGGCAAGAGGAGTCCGTGCGTCCGGCCACGATCCTGAAGGCCGCCGTTGGAGAAGATGAGGACTTGCGGTTCCTGTGGGCGTCCATCGGCTCGGTGGATTGGATTCTCGACAGCGTGACCTTGGACGAGCTGCGCCACCGCATGGCCTCGGAGCGGCACCCTTGGTTTGGTGCACTGATCGCTTTCCGTGAGGGCGTTCAGGATGCCACGGCCACCCTCTGCGGCGATGCTTGGCGGTTCTGTTCAGAGAGTCTTGAGCGTATCGGCCAGCGCGACGGCCTGAAGTTCTCACTCGCCCCCGTCGAGCAGTTCGCTGGACCGGGTGAGGAGGGTGCAGCCCTCGAGACTTGGGTGCAGGAGCCGATCAGGGTCGCCGGCGCCGTATAGAGGCCCTTGGGATTTTGTGGTCGGGGGGTGGCTTCCCCTCAGGGATCGTAATACTCGATTGCTGGCCAAGCGCCTGCCAGGGGGTCGCGTTGAGAGTAACGATCCCCAGGGGAAAAGGCACTGTCTACTTGTACTGTAGGGTTTCTTGCGGTTAATTGCGGCGTTCTGGAGAACCTGACTGAGTCTGTTTTCGCTTCTCTTCCAATTCGCGTTGCCGACTCCGCCTGGCCCAAACAAAAAGTCCAGCTGCGGTTGTTAGCGGAGCGAACATAGCAATGAAGCCTACCAGGCTTAGCCCGGCGCCAACTAGGTAAGTCCCTGCTGCCATCCCGGCGAGGACGATAATGAAAGCGAACCACTGCCCAATGCGCTCATTGGCAATGTTAGCCCTGACCACCGCTTCCTCCAGGGTGTGTCGATGTTCTGTCTGCTTCTCGGCTAGCGCAACAATGCGCTCGGCAGCACCAGCAAAAGCATCGTTGTAGCGAACTAGGTATTCAGGAGGAGGCAGCGGTCCTTGGAAGGACTCCTCGGATACATGGACCAACCTGCCCTTGTACTCTGGCAGCGGAATCTGCTGGGGATCGATGTCCTTACTCGGCTTCTTGGGCTTCGACCTGCGATCGAGCTTCTCAAGACCGCCACTCTTCCGCCGCCGACTTGATGACATCGCGGCCTCGATCAGAAGAGCTCGAGTTGTTCTTCCTCTGTCTCGCCTTGGTACTCCACCACTGCATCCAGAACGTCGCCTTCGACCGCACGGAAGTCGTTTTTCAGAGCGGTCGCGTCGGCCGCTTTGCCAGTTGGGCTCAGGTTGTACATGTCCAGCTCCCCGAACATATCAACGCATCGGGCAGCTCCTACCAGAGCAGACGGTTCCGGAAACAGAAAGTCAGATCCCAAAACTAGATTCCTTTCGGCGGACGGTTTTCCAAAGTGGTTCTATAGTCTACAACAACAGAAAGCGACGGTCGCATTCCACTGGGAATCCTCGCACAGACGGGCTCTTCGATACAAGTAACTAGTGCATCTGTCGACACCGAGGTACCCAGTTGATCAGAGTCTCATTACCAAGTGCCATAACTCTCTTCCACTTCCCCTTTTCTTTCCCTGAGAGGGTAGAAGCGTCGGAAACCTCGGAAAGCCCGGAAGGGTTACAAGCCCTTATCCCGGAAGGGTTCTGGAGAAGTGCCCGCCGTTGTTGAATAGTCGAAGAGGGCCGGGAAAGGCTTAAAAGTCCGCGGCTCTGCCAACTGAGCTAACGGCCCTGGACGGTCAGTATACGGAAGGCCCGACGACGGCTCAAGACCCGACTTCGGAAGACTCCTGCTGTTCACTCGTAGAGATCTTGGAAACCACGGGTCTGGGCTTTCCCAAGCCGGTAAGCGGAATCTCATCGACCCACTCGAAACCGATCTTCAGCGATCCTTCGGCAGCTTCCGAGATGTAGTCTCGGATCGCTTTTTCACTGGCTTCTTTGTCGCATCCGGTGTCAGCCACGAGCTTTACTACCAGCCTGTCCAGCTCTTCTTGGACGACCTGGTACCCGCGCAGGTTGTCCAACATCTTGAAGGGGCCGATAAAGAAGAACTGAGGCAGCAGTGCGCCACCACGAGGAGTCAGGATCACGTCACAGGCCCGGCCGTTGATGGCCCGAATTGTCGGGTGAGCGCGCCCACAGGGGCAGGGCTCCCCGTCGCCCATGGTGGCCAGGTCGCCGAGGTCGTACCGCACCAAAGGCATGGCTCGATTGTCGAGCTGGGTGAATACCACCGCGCCCACTTCTCCAGGCTTGGCGGGGCGTCCATCGCGCAGGATCTCGACGACCGAGTTCTCGACATGCAGGTGGTAGCGATCGGCCTGAGTGCACTGAGACGCTAGGTGCGTCCCTTCTCCACCGGCACCGTAGTAGTCGACGACAGGTACCCCGAAGGCGGATTCGATGTCCTCGCGATGCTCCTGGGAGAGATTGTCGCCGGTCGTCGTCAGGACCCGGACTCCGGGATTCTCGATGTCGTTGTCACGCATGTAACGAGCCAGGAGGTGTAGGGTCGAGCCGAAGGCGTTGATGTGGATTGCACGACTTCGTCTCAACGCATCCATGACACCTCGGGAGTCCAGATTCTCGGCGTTGTAGCTCAGATAGGTGCACCGAAACAGGAGGTCCTGCAACTGCTTCGACAACTTCACCCTCTTGTTGAGATTCAGGGCCAGATAGGGCTCGCCCAACTCATAGCCGGCCCATTGCCAGATTCGCATCCGCGTCGCCCAGAACCAGCTCTCTTGCTCCTGGGAACGGAGGAACTGGGTCGGAGTACCGGTGGAGCCACTCGTCCTGATCTCGAGGACCTTGCCCTTGTACGCCGGCAGGGGAAAGTGATCCGCAGCCTCCCGCAAGTCCTCCTTGGTGACGACCGGCAGTCCGTCGAGCTCGGGATAGTCGGAGCTGGCTCGTCTCTCCTTTCCGGCAGTCGCCCAGAAGTCTCGATAGAAGTCGCTGTGATCCCGGGTCCAGGATAGGAGCGCTCTGAGCTTGCGGTCCTGCAGATCGCGGAGGTCCCTGGCCGAATAGGACTCGGTCTCACCCAGAATGGCCAGAACCTTCGAGATCTCTGTCTGATTCAGTCGATCCAGAACAGGAAAGACCACGCGCTGGAAGATTCTCTCGTACACGTCTCAACCCAACCGACCAGTCGAGGTTTCAGGATTGGGTGGAGGGCTCGACTCCAGCCGCACCCTCGACAATTGTTGACCAGCCGCCGGTTGTAAGTCTCGACAGCGTCTCATCTCTTCGAACGATGGTCTCTTCGCGTCTCGGCCCCGTGGAAACGATCCCGACTCCAACGCCGAGCTGCTCTTCGATGAACGAGATGTAGTCCTGTGCGGCTTGCGGAAGGTCCGAGAACTTCACGATTCCGATCGTATTCTGCTTCCATCCGGAGAGGCTCTCGTAGACCGGCTCGGCTCTCTCGAGAACGCCCAAGGAGGGAGGAAAGCTCTTGACGAGCTCTCCGTCGAGCCGATACCCCACGCAGATCTTGATCTCATCGAGCTCGTCGAGAACATCGAGCTTGGTCAACGCAATCGAATCGACACCGCTGAGCATGCGAGCGTGGCCAGCCGCCACCAGATCGAGCCACCCACACCTCCGCGGTCTGCCGGTCGTCGTACCGAACTCGTTGCCCCGCTCGCGGAGCTGCTCGCCCGTCTCGTCCAAGAGCTCGGTGGCGAATGGACCACCGCCGACCCGGGTTGTGTAGGCCTTGAGCACGCCGATCACACCGTCGATACTGGTGGGGGGCACGCCGCTCCCCGTACAAGCCCCCCCAGCTGTCGGACTCGAGCTCGTTACGTAAGGATAGGTCCCGTGATCCACATCCAGAAGTGCACCCTGCGCCCCTTCGAAGAGAAGATTCTTGCCCTCTCCGATCCAGCTGTTGAGAAGCACCTCGGTCTCGGCCATGAGGGGTCGCAGCCTGTCGATCCAATCCCGACATCGGGATACGACCTCCGGCGCGTCGGGTGCATCGCCGCCAAGGGCCACGATCTCACGGCCCAGACGCTCGACTTGATCCTCGACGCGACTCTCCCACTCCGCCGAAACCAGGTCGCCCATGCGGACGCCGTATCGCGTGATCTTGCTCTCGTAGGCCGGTCCAATGCCGCGGACAGTGGTCCCGATCTGAGACTTGCCCATGGCGGACTCGCGAGCCTGGTCCAGTACCGGATAGATGGGCAAGACCACATGCGCCCGCTTGGAGATGAAGAAGCGGCCTTCGAAATCCACACCCGCCTCGGCGAGACCGTCGAGCTCCCTGAACAGGGTGTCGGGGTTGATCACCATCCCGCTACCCAGAACGCAAAGAGTCTCCGGGTGCAGAACTCCCGACGGCACCAAATGCAACGCGAAGTGTCGATCCGCGAACTTGACCGTATGACCGGCGTTGTCGCCCCCCTGATAGCGCACCACAACGTCGAATGCCGGACAGAGAAGATCGACGATCTTGCCTTTCCCCTCGTCCCCCCACTGCATACCGTTGATGACGGTGTTGGTCATGGTCTTGTTTCTCGACTGTGTTGCTTCCTGACTGTGTTGCTTCCTCACTCAAGGCTACCCGAGCCTCGCCGAGCAATTCTACCGACCCGGCATGCAAATCCTTCAAAGAAGGCTGCCAGAGGCGGCGGCGGGCCGTCGAGATCCGCTACTATCGTCTCAATCGGAAAGGAGAGTTTCATGAAGAGGCTGCTGTTGTCGATCCCCTTGTTGCTGGCCATGGTGCCGAGTCTGAGCGCCGATGGCTTCGGCGAGCTGAACAAGACCTTCGAGATCGAGCCCGGACAGAAGGTGCGTCTTCACCTGCCGGTAGCTGATTTGCGCCTCGAGGTGGCGGACGGCAACCAGATCAAAGCCGATCTCCTCGTGAGCTGCCGTTGGCAGCAGGATTGTGCCGAGGCACTGTCTCAAATCGATCTGGTGTCGCGCTCGACTTCTAGACGATTCGTCGTCGAGCTGGAGGGCCTCTCCCATTGGCAGTCAGCCAAAATCGAGGTCGAAGGAACTCTGGTAGTACCACGCACGGCAGATCTCGAGCTGGAGATCGGAGTTGGCGACGTGAAGATCTACGGCGTGGAACGGAACCTTCGGGTCGACATGGGGGTTGGCAAGGTGAAGGTCTGGCAGCCACCCGCAAGTGTCAAAGCCATAAGCCTGGAAGTCAATGTCGGAGAAGCTGCGATCCTCGGTTCGGCAGAAGGGGCCTCAGACCGGCGCCCCTTCCTGGTTGGCAGCGAGATCTTCTGGGACAAGGGGCCGGGCGACGCGCGGGTCGAGGTCGAGGTGGGTGTCGGAGAGGTTTCGCTCTGGCTCGAATGACTGGAGCACCGGTCTGGAGCCTCTGTCTGCGGCATCGGGCTGAGGCGTCCTTCTCACAGCTCCATCGCCTGGTGATGTGACAATATGAGAAGTGGTTGGCAGCGGCACAGGCCTCTGTGCGGTTGCGGTCCGCCAACTAGGAACCATGTCCAAGCCCTCTTCCCAGACCACCGGTCCAGATGCGCCCGTATCTACGGGTGCTCCGCCAGCTGCCGCCGAGCAGGACTTCGAGCTCTACGTCGAGGCGGGGCACAAGAGCCTCCTCCTAAGGCTCTTCACCATCTACCGACACCTGCTTGGCCTGACCTTCGGCGGCCTTCCCGCCTACCTACGCAGCCGGCCCAGGGGCCAGCGCCATGGACTGAAGTTCTGGGGCCTGCGACTGACTTCGTTTCTAACCTACCCCTTCATCAACAGAAAGCTCGCCCGGCTGCCATTTCCGGTACAGCTGAGGAAACGTCTCGAGGCGCTGGGACCCACTTACGTCAAGCTGGGACAGATTCTCGCGTTGAGGAGAGACGTCCTGCCCCTCGAGCTGACTGACGAGCTCAAGAACCTCCTCGAGCGATTGCCCGCCCTGCCCTTCCAACGCTATGTCGAGCTCGTCTCCTTGGAGCTGGATCGACCCGTCGACGAGATGTTCTCGTGGATCGAGCCGGTCCCCATGGGCTCGGCCTCGATCGGCCAGACGCATCGCGCCACGATCCTGGATGGAGACTCGGTCGTCATCAAGTTGGTGAAACCGGGGATTCGGGAGATCGTCCGCCAGGATGTCATGCTCCTGAGGATCCTCGGCAGCTTTCTCCAGGTGTTTCTGTCGCAGTATCAGCCAAAGCGCATGATTGGCGAGTTCTGCGCCTATACGCTGAAAGAAGTGGACCTCCGATACGAGGCTGAGAACGCCGAGACCTTCTCCGCCAACTTCAAGGACATGCCCGAGGTCGTCTTTCCGGCAATTTACCGACAGTTCACCACAGAGAGCCTGCTGGTGATGGAGTACCTACCTGGGCTCCCTCCGAACAATCCCGCAGTCCAGGCCTTGAGCTCGGAGGAGCGCGATCGGATCATCGACATCGGCGCGGCCGCCATCATTCAAATGCTCTACGGGGATGGCTTCTTTCACGCCGACCTCCACCCTGGCAATCTGCTTGTCCTACCCGGTCCCATGGATGGCTTCATCGATCTCGGGATGGTCGGCCGTTTCGACGATGACCTGCGCCGCACCCTGCTGTACTACTTCTACTGTCTGGTCATGGGCGATGCGGCGAATGCAGCTCGTTACCTGGCATCCATCGCGGAGGGGGGGCGGAAGAGCGATCGGAAGGGCTTCCGCCGTGACGTCGAGGAGATCTGCCGCAGGTGGCAGCGGGACTCGACTTTCGAGGGCTTCTCCATTGCCCAGCTGATCATGGAATCGGTCGGCCGGGCCGCCAACTACCGGATGTATCTGCCAGTCGAGATGGTTCTAATGGTCAAGGCCATGGTCACATTCGAGGCAGTCGGGAACCTCCTGCAGCCAGGGTTCGACGTGGCCGAAGTCTCGAAACCCTACATCACCCAAATCTTCATCAACCAGTTCAGTCCCTTGCGCATCGCCCAGGAAACGATGCGCGGCGCCCCGGACCTGGTGGACGCCCTCATCAAGGCGCCGATGTTGGTTACCGAAGGCCTGAAGGTCCTCGAACAGACCACTCAGCGAGAGCCGGAAAACCCGTTTGCCGGAATTCGGGGTACGGTTCTCGCCGGATCGTGCCTGGTGGCCGGCGCGATCGTCGCGGCCTCGCACGGCCCCTGGCCCGTTTGGGTCACCTTCATCGGGGCCGGGATCATCCTGGCTCTCAGAGGCAGGGAGTAGCGGGTTCAGGAAGCTCTCTGCTCGACTTCGTCTTCCAGGCGTTCCAGAACGTCGCCCAGACGCTTCAGCACCGCGTTCGGAGACCGATCCTCCAGCCAGCCGACACCGTCCCAGATGCTCCGGTCGCTGTCTCCGAGAAACTCGACTCGCAGCCGAAACCCGTGCTTCTGGAGAGCGGGGACGAGCTCGTCCCGTCGTTCGAGCATTTGTCGCCGCATCGACCGATAGGCGTGATCGCAGATCATCACCCGGGATGAGAACGCGAAGACGTTGGTGAAGAACATGCGGTAGTCGTCGGCCGGCGGCTCGAACAGAAAGACGTCCGCCTCGGGGTACTTTTCCCGGTACGCGTCGAAGCCCGCGCCGAGGCGCGAACGGATGATCGTGCGCAGAGCCTGGGACAGCACTGTCGGCAGCCCGCGATCAATCAGCTTGCCGCGCTTCATCACTCCCTCGCTCACCGCCTGCGCCGTGTCCACGGGCACAATGGGATTCATGCAGAAGAGGAGTCCGGCCCCGGCGTCGAGAGCCACCGAAGCATGCATGGTCTTGAGCAGGACACCGTCCACGTAGTGCCGTTCACCGATCTCTACGGGAGGATACAGTCCGGGCAGAGCCGTACTCGCCTGCACGGCCAGGGAGATCGGCACGTCATCGAAACCGGGCTCGCCGAATCGGACAGGCTGCCCCGAGTCGAGATCGGCCGCGACCACGATCAGCTTCTTGTCGAGTTGCCGGAAGTCGTTGGACCGGCCGGGATAGGCGAGGATCCTCTCCATGTACTCGGCGACTGGCTCGTTATCGAAAAGCCCGACCGGCAAGGCCCTGGAAAGGTGCATCAGAGACTCGAGCAGGGTCAAATCCCTCGGGTTGTGGGCATACTTCCACAGCGATTCGAAGAAGAGCCGGGGCACTGACGCGCCTCGCCGCAGCCACTCACCCATGGCCGGCGTCAGGAAAGTCTCCGGGACGAACGGATTGTCACCAGGCTCGTACTTGAGCACGGCCCGGCACATCTGCGTGGTAGTCAGATGGTTGGCGATATTGGAGGCGATGAAGGCACCGGCGCTGACCCCCACATAGACACAGAGGTTGTTCAGGTCCAGGTCTTCGACAGCTTCCTCGAGAGCTCGAAGGGCACCGAGCTCATAGATCGCTCCTGCGGGCCCTCCGCCGGCCAGGGCCAGACCGACGCCACATTCGGCCTGGTCACTCCGCCTTTTTGGCTTCGCCATGTCGGCTCCACCCGTCTAGTTGGCTTTCGATGTCTTCGTCTTCTTGGCTTGTGCCTTCTTTGGGGCCGCCTTGGCTTGCGGCTGCCTTGAGGTCGCCTTGAGAGAGTCCACTTTGACGGTCAACTCTTCGACACTCTTGGTTAGTTGGGCGATCTCGTCGCGACTGGGAACACCGAGCCGCTTGATGGCATCGGCCACCTTTTCGTCGAGAGCATTGCCCAGCCTCTCCATCGAGCCTTCGGCCTGGCCAACGATCTGTTCGACCCGAGCCCTGACATCGCCGACCCGCTGCTTACCTTGTGCTTCATAGCCCTCGCCCTTCTTGACCAACGAGTTGAAGAGCTTCGAGCCCTCCTCCTCAGCGGTGGCCAGGGCACCGATTCCCGCGAGCCAGATCTTCTGGGCCGACTGTGCGACCTCGTTCTGGACATCAGTCTTGCTTTTCTTGGTCATCTGTCGATCTCCTGTTTCTTCCTGATCACTAGGATGATTCGAAGAACCGTCAATACCCCTCGTGCCGGTCCACGGGCCTGTCTCCGAACACAGGCCACTACTTCGCCTGTTTCGCCGAGGTGGTCTTCTTCGATGCTGCCTTCGTTGTCGGAGCCTCGCCTTGCGGGCTCTGCATATCCGCCACGTCCACCGCGCCTGAGACCTCAAGCTCAGAAAGCGACTCTTCCAACTCTTCGAGCCTCGATCTGAGGCGCGTCATCTCTTCACGGGCTTCCCGCACGGGGCCGAGGCGATCGATCGAGGCTTTGACCATCTTGTCCATGCTCTGCTGTACGTGCTCGACGCCGCTGGTCAGAGTCCGCTCACCGAAGCGCACCAGATCCCGAAGCACATCGGCGGGGATGCTGGATCTGCCATTGCGCCCTTCTTCGAGAATGATCTGGGTCAGGGTCTGAGCCGTCACATCCTGCGAGCTGCGGTTGTCGATGATCTGCACTTCCTGGCCGGCGCGAACCCACACGGCTATCTCATCCAGTGAGACGTACCGGCTCTCCTCCGTGTCATACAGCTTGCGACTCTCGTACCGCTTGACGATTCGAATCATGACTGGCTCCCAGTTGGCTCGACGCACACCTGTGCCCGAGTTTCGATCTTTCAGGCCGAGACCTGATCTGTCGTTCAATTTATACCGCACTGCGGCATTACAGTCAAGGACATACCGCACTGCGGCAACGCAGCGCTCTGTCGGCCACGGATCAGGATCCGGTGCGACTTGTTTCCACCGACTCGTGCAGCCGGGCCTGGAACTGCCTGGCCAGCTCACGCAGCGTGTGGATGTCGGACGGCTCCTGCTCCAACAGAGGCAGTCCCACCAGCGGGTGGTCCTCTCCGACAAGCTGGCCGAGCTCCTGGAAGCCGCGCGCGTCGCGCTCGCCAAGCCAATGAAAGAGGTCGAGGCCATCAGCCTCCCCCGCCGCGAGCTCCGACGATGGCTGATAGCCCTCGACCGGTGGATGCATGCGATTGACCACGATCGGACCCAGCTTGTAGCCGGTATCTCGTAGTCGACGGGCAAAGAAGAGCGCGTCAGGGATCTTCTCTTCCCCTGGCCCGGCTACCAGCACGAAGAGCGTACTCGAAGAGCGAAGCAGCTTCTCGACCTGCCCGGCACGTTCGCGGAATCCGTCGAAGAGCGGGGCAAAGGCTTGAAAGAACTCCACCATCTCTCGCAAGAGATCCAGACCCACGACCTCGTCCAGATAGGACTCGAACCGTCGACCCAATCGTCCGAGCCTGGCGGTCGGCCGGAGTTGTCCCTTGGCGTCGAACCACGGGCGCAGCGCCAGCCGGAGAGCACCGCTGTCCAGGAACCCCACGATGCGCGTCGGTGCCTCGAGGAAATCCAGGGCCTGTCGGGTCGGCGGCGTGTCCAGGACCACCCGCTGGAATCGACCCGACTCCGACACCTCGAAAAGGCGTTCGACGGCCATGTACTCCAAGATCCCCGCCAGGCCGCCCGCCAACTGGTTGTAGTACCGATTGTGGAGAATCCGGTCCCGAGCCCTCTCGTCCGGCGAATAGCGCTCCACGAGTTGATCGAACGTCTGTTTGGCGTCCAGGAGGCTCGCCCACAAGTGGCCCGTGACCTCTACTTCTTCGCTCTTCGCCTCGTCTCCCACCCCGAGGGCGTCCTTGAGCCGCAGCGACGGGTCGAAGGTCATCACAAGGGTATCTTTCGCCTGCTCCGCCGACAGCAGGCCCAGAGATGCCGCCAGGGTCGTCTTGCCAACCCCTCCGGCACCCACGACGATGATCAGTGGAGGCCATGACTCTTCAATCATTGCCGCAGCTCCCGCTCGATTTCCGACACCAGTTCCGGGCCGCGATCCAGGGGGAACAAGGGAACTTCCACTCGCGGGCCAGACCAGTGCTTGTTCAGCCGTTCGAGCTCTGCATCGTTGAGCTCACGTCGGCGGTACCAGAGACGACGGGCACCTTCTGATGCAGTCGGCTCGACCCCGCTTGCGGGCACCGGCGGATAGAGGCCGTTGGCCACCAAAAGATCGGGCTCTCGCTGCACGGTGCTTTGCAGATCGGCTCGAAGCTCGAGGGCCTCCGTGACAGGCATCTCCTCGGCCAGGGTCACCACGACCACCGCGCAGCGTTGCGGACTCGCCACGAGCTCGGCCACTTCCTTGGTCATACTGGCCACGGGCCCCTGGCGAATGACCTCCGAGACGAGACGCGGAGCCCTGAGCAAGGCAACCCCATGCCCGGTAGCCGGGGCATCCACGATCACGACGTCGATCGGCGGAGCACCCGGAACCCTGCCTTGTACCAGCAACAAGGCGTGCCCCAGAACTGCCATCTCCTTGAGACCGGGAGCTCCCTCGGAGAAATGGTGATAGACGGGGCTGTCCAGAACCCGTTGCGTCAAGAACTCGACTCGTACGCGCTCCCTGACGAGTTGATCGAGAACGGTGCGCGAATGGAGGTGCTGCAGATACAAGTTCGAAGCTACCCGGACTATCTCACCACCTGACGGCGGTGCCGCCAGCATCTGGTGGACGTTTTCGCGCGGGTCGATCTCCAAGATCAGGGTTTGCCGTCCAGTCGAGGCCAGAAGGCCACCGAGCGCTGCGGACACGGCGCTCTTACCGACACCGCCCTTTCCGGTGACGACGATCAACTCACGCGATGCCAATCGAGTGAGAATCGAGGCCTTCATCGAGGCCAGGTTGCGGTCGGAATCAGAAGTTCCCAGTGAGGTCTTCCTCTTTTGCCGGTTGAGCGCTCCGAGTGGGTCAGTATAATAGAGTCCGGTCGGGCCGATGATGGCTTCGTCCTGAGCTAGAGGAGGATTCAATCGATGACCCACATCATCGCGGAGCCTTGTGTCGGAACGAAGGACACCGCCTGCGTGGATGTCTGCCCAGTTGATTGCATCTACGACAAGGATGAATGGGAGGCGCTCTTTATTCATCCCGAGGAGTGCATCGATTGTGGGCTTTGCATCGATGCCTGTCCCGTTCAGGCCATCTTCCCGCTGGAAGAGGTTCCGGAGAAGTGGACCGTGTGGATCGCCAAGAATTACGAGGCCTTCGATATGGAAGCACCCTGATTGAAGGGCAGCAAACATCGATCGCTCGAAAAGGGGACGTGTCCGACACGTCCCCTTTTCTTGTCCTGCCCAATCTCGACAGGTGCCACCCGTTTCCTCGCCTGCCTCGTCTTCCCAGGTGCCAGTCACCTTTCGAGCTCCCGAGCTCCTGGAATGAAACCGTCGTCCTTGTGGTTTACTAGATATGAGGATTAGCCACTAAGATATCGCTGCTCAAACCCTCAGAAGTAGGTAAAATCTGCTACGAGCGCGTTAAGGATCAGCGTTTTCGACCGTTGAGAACGCTCAAGGAGACCTCTTGGACTACAAGGACTACTACGCCACTCTCGGAGTGGCCAAGGACGCCTCTCCGGGCGACATTCAGAAGGCGTACCGCAAGCTCGCCCGTAAGTTCCATCCGGACGTCAACAAGTCGCCGGAGGCAGAGACCAAGTTCAAGGAGATCAACGAAGCGCACGAGGTTCTCAAGGACGAGGGAAAGCGGGCAAAATACGATCAATTCGGCTCGAATTGGAAGCAAGCCCAGCAAACCGGTTCTCCGCCGCCGGGGTTCGAGGACATGTACACGGTGTTCACCTCCGGGGCTGGTGGTGGCAGCCGCCAAGGCTACGACTTTGGCGGCGAAGGCTTCAGCTCCTTCTTCGACATGCTCTTCGGAGGTGGATTCGGCGGCCCCGCACAGGGCGGTCCTCGGGCCACCTGGTCTACCGGCCAGGCCGGCCCCACCCACCAGGCCGGCGCGGATCATGAAGCCAGTATCTCGCTGACTCTCGCGGAGGCCGCCAGCGGCGGCGAGAGAGAGATCACACTCACCGATCCGACCACCGGAAGGGCCAGGACTTTGCGCGTCAAGATCCCTAAGGGCATCCGAGCGGGCCAAAAGATCCGACTGCCCGGCCAGGGTGGAGCTGGAAGAGGCGGCAGCATTCGCGGCCATCTCTTTCTCAATGTCGAGATCCTGCCGGACAGCCGCTTTCGGCTGGAGGGAAACGACCTGTTCACAACCCTTCAAGTAACCCCCTGGGAGGCTGCACTCGGCGGCCAGGCCAAGGTTCCGACTCTCGAAGGTGATATCAGCGTGAAGATCCCCGCAGGCTCGTCAGGCGGCCGGAAGATCCGCCTCAAGGAGAAGGGATTCCCATCCGCCAAGGGCAAGACCGGTGATCTCTATGCCAATATCCGGATCGTGGTTCCCAAGCAGCTGACTCCAGATGAAGAAGAGCTGTTCCAACAGTTGGCTGATAAGTCAGAGTTCCGAGCCAGGAACTAGACCTTCACCTTTAGATCGAAGCTGGAGAATAAGGGTGGGAACAGCCACTCTTCGCGGGCGGAATCGCTCCAGATGTCATAATATCTGAGTTTCTAGAACTAAGATAAAGAGTATTTCGCGGAATAAATCTCTTCATCTTAGTGTTCTTAACTAATGAAAGAGAGCATTCAGGCCTCCTAGCACCCATCGACAGGCCAGATGCCAAGAAAATAGAGACGGAGCCGCTGATCAACCGATTGAAAAGGAGGAAAACACTCATGACCAAAGCAACACTGGTGCGTCGCCAACCTCGCCGAGCGCAGATGATTCGGGACCCCTTCCAGGCTGAAATGGACCAATTCTTGAGGCCGGGCCCTTATTGGGCAGCAAACCTCTTCGGCCACCGGCTCGGTGAAGACCTGAGAAACGCCTGGGTACCTCCGGTCGACGTGCAAGAGACCGAGGACGCCTATGTCTTTACCGCCGAGCTTCCTGGGATGAGCAAGGACGACGTCAGCATCACCCTCGAGGACAACCTCCTCACCCTGAGTGGCGAGCGAAGCCTCAAGGAGAAGGAAGAGGGCGAGAACTTCCACCGCGTCGAGCGCGCCTACGGCAGTTTCTCCCGTTCCTTCAGTCTTCCCTCCCAGGTCGATTCGTCCAAGGTCGAAGCGTCCTTCAAGGATGGCCTTCTGACGGTCGAGATCGCCAAGGCGGAGCAGGCGAAGCCGCGCAAGATCGAGATCCACTGATCTGACCCCGAGCGAAGTTCGGTTCGAGGGCCCCGAAGACTCGGGGCCCTTCCCTTTTCCTACCAGAAATCGGCGCGATCCTATCGCGTGTACAGATCGATGATCTTGTTGATCGCCCGGGCGCAAACGGCGCAGAACCCGACCTCGTCCCGAGTGAACATGATGCAGTCGGCCTGGGGCCGAAAGAGCCCCTTGGGCTGATAGCTGGCGCCCTCGAAGGCCCCCACCTGGCCCGCAAACGCTTCGGAGCCCAGCAGCGCCGTCATCTGTTCTCTCTCTTCGCTGAAGAGTCGCTCGAGGTCCGCTTCCGGAGCCCCTGACTTACGAAGCTCTCGCCGTCGCTCCTGGATCGAGTGCGACAGCTTTTCGAACGCCTCCTTCTTCCACGGAGTCGGGAGAGGCGTCCCCGCATCGACGAAGTCGGCCCACTTGAAATTCTCCGGATCCAGCAGGGCAGTGATGTTCGGCTCCCAGGGCTCCTGCATCTTCCCCTGAAAGTCCTCGTAGGCAACATCCGAGGTGTAGTACTCGTCACCAAGGCCGGCGAAGTGGTGGCCGAATTCGTGCACCAACAGGTAGGGGAAGAAGTCCGAGCCGGCGGCCGCAGTCGAGTAGAGGTTGTAGATGCCCCCACCTCCATACTTGTCGCTGTTCACCAAGATCATCACGAAGTCGTAGGGAGCCGCCGCGGCGACATCCCGCCAGTCTCTGTCCTGCAGGGTCAACACGTAGCGCTCCGAGTCGAGGGTGTTGTAACTGGCGCCGAGTGGTGAATTCCGGAACATCCCTGACCGGGGTCGAGAGATCCCCGACTCTGCCGCCGGCGGAGCGATGCCCCAGACGTTGAAGTCCTCCTGGCGAGAGGCAAAAGGCTCCAGGGCAAACAGGGCCTCGACGGAGCGTCGCGTGGCGGCCTCGAACCTCTCCATCTCGGTCGCCGAGTAGCCATCTCCCAACAGCAGCAGATCAACCTTCTCTGCCGGCTCCCCGTTCCGCAAGACGGTTAGCACGTTCTGCGGAGAAATGGGGGCTCGATGAACAAACCGCGATCCAGGCTCGATCGTGTAGGTCCAGATCTCGACAAAGGCCTGGTTGGCCGCCCGCTTTCTCAACCGTACCTGGAAGGGTCTCTTGGGCTCCGGGAAGCGAAGTGCTTCCGGAAACGTGCGTACCACCCCGTTCAGAGCTTCGGACGTGGTCTCCCACTCCCCGTAGATGCTGGCGAACCCACGGGAGTACAGCGTCTTCTGGCTCGCCAGGTCGACGATCTCGAACTGGTACTTGCCTAGGTTGGTCCAGTCCAGGAGCTGAGCTCGACTTCCCGGCCAGTCCCCTTCGATCCTCACCCTGTCGAGGCTGATCTTCTCCATCTCGGCCGTGCCGGTGTGAAAGAAATCCAGCCGCATGGTCGAGCCGGTAAAGTAGGTATCGAAGGAGTCCGCGGCCGTCAGCGCTCCGCAACCCAGCGCGGCAGCAAACAGAAACAGCACAAGAGTCTGTCTCGTCATGATTCCACCCCGTTTTGTAGTTTTACCAGCGCAGATCGCTGGCGATTAGCTGGCCCGCCGCCTGCTGATCGACGGCTCTCGAAAAGAAGAAGCCCTGGCCGTAGTCGCAATCGAGACTGCGCAACCTCTCCAACTGGCCGGCGGTCTCCAAGCCCTCCGCCGCGGCCCGCATGCCAAGGCTGCGCGCCAGCGAAACGATCGTCGCCACGATCTCGTCGTCGGCGGCAGTGGCGTTCATCCGACTGACGAAAGACCGGTCTATCTTGATCGTGTGCGTGGGGAGCTTGTGTAGGTGACTCAGAGACGAGTAGCCGGTGCCGAAGTCGTCGAGGTGCAGCTGAACACCGAGATGCGTGAGCTGCTCCAGCTTCACGACCGCGACATCGGCATCCCCCATAATGACGCCTTCCGTAATCTCCAAGCGCAGCCTTTCCGGCTCCAGATCCGCTTGCTTCAGAGACTCTTCGATCTGATCGATGAGATCTGGCTGCAGGAACTGGCGCCCCGACAGATTGACGTTGACCGCGAGGGGGCGTGCCAATGCGAACTTCCGATTCCATTCCGCGATCTGCCGACAGGCATCCCTGAGAACGCCCCAGCCGATCGGTACGATCAAGCCGGTCTCTTCCGCAACGTTCAAGAAATCGATGGGGAGCAGCAGCCCCCGCTCCGGATGCTCCCAGCGAACCAGAGCCTCGAACCCCTCGATCTCACCGCTGGTCAGAGACACGATCGGCTGATAGTGAGTGCGAAACTCCTGCCGCTCCAACCCTCGCCGCAAATCGGTCTCGAGACGCAGCAGCTTTACGGCTCGTTTGTGCATCTCCTGATCGAAGATGGCATGGCGAGCCTTGCCCAGGCTCTTGGCCCTGTACATGGCGGTATCCGCGTCTCGCAGGACTTCTTCGGGACGATCATACTCCCCGAAACTGAGGGCGATTCCGATGCTCGTGCTGGTGAACACCTCGTGGCCTTCCAAGTCGAAGGCTCTTCCCAGCTCCTCGTGAATGCGCTCGGCGATCCTGGTGACGTCGGAGGGCCCGTCAATCGGGTTGGCCAGAATCGCGAACTCGTCGCCACCGAGGCGGGCGACCGTGTCACCAGGGCGAAGGAAGGTGCGCAGACGACGCGAGATGGCGACCAGAAGCCTGTCCCCGATCGTGTGCCCGAGGCTGTCATTGACGTTCTTGAAGCGGTCGAGGTCCAGGAAGAGAACTGCGAAACGGTGATCCGTGCGCCGCTGTGACTGCGCGATGGCGATGCCCAGCCGGTCCATGAACAGAGCCCAATTGGGCAGCCCGGTCAGAGCGTCGTGCATGGCGTCATGCAGCAACTGCTGCTCTGTCATCTTCCGAGCCTGGATGTCGGTCAGCGAGCCCGCCATGCGAAAGGGATCACCCGACTCGTCGCCCAGAGCGACGCCTCGACTCAGCATCCATCGGTAGGCTCCGTCCCGATGCCGCATCCGATACTCGCTCTGGAGGTGCTCCGTCTTGCCCGACAGATGCGACTCGATCTCTTTGCGGAGGCGCTCTACATCATCCGGATGAACGCGGCTGAACCACTCATCCGGCGAGGCTGCGATATCCTTCTCCTTGTATCCGAGCATGGCCTTCCAGCGGGGCGAGTAGAAGATCTCATCCACCTTCAGATCCCAGTCCCAGACACCGTCGTTGGCACCGTTCACCGCCAGTGAATAGCGCTCTTCGCTCAACCGGAACTTCTCCTGGGCCTGTTTGCGCTCGATTGCGTAGCGAATCGACCGCGCCAGCAGTGCTGTGTCGACCTGACGCTTCACCAGATAGTCCTGAGCTCCGTCACGTACCGCCCGCAGGGCGAGGCGGGTGTCGTCGATCCCCGTCATGACGACGATAGGCACATCCGGCGCCTCGGAGAAGGCCTTGTCGAAGGTCTCGATCCCCTTGCTGTCCGGCAGCGTGAGGTCGAGAAGCAGCACGTCGAAGCCCCCTTGGCGCAGGCGGTCCAATCCCGTGCGCAGCCGATCGAATCGCTCGACCTCGAAGGTGTCGTGCTCTGCTTGGCTCAGATATCGATCGACGAGGCGGGCATCCCCGGGGCTGTCCTCAACCAGCAAGACGCGGATTGGAGCTTGGCTCAAGCCTCCGCCTCCCCAGGGTTGTCGGTAACTACGACTTCGGCCTCTTCCGCAGAGGCCTCGGTCTCCTGTAGAGGAATCGTGAAACGGAAGATCGAACCACCCGAGGGCCCTTCCTCGACCCAGATCCGGCCGCCATGCCGGTCCACGATGCGCTTGCAGATCGTCAATCCAATTCCTGTTCCCGGAAGGTCGGGATGGAGTCGTCGGAAGATGGTGAAAACTGTCTCGGCCTCTTTGGGCTCGATGCCGACGCCGTTGTCCTCGACCGAAAAGACCCACTCCTCCTCGGCTTTCTCGGCAGCGATCCGGATGTGAGGGGCCTCCACTCCCCGAAACTTGATCGCATTCGATAGCAGATTCTGCCACAGTTGCACCATCTGTGACACATCCGCCTCGATGGCTGGCAGAGGCTCGACTTCTACCATGGCCTGGTTCTCTTCCAGACGATCTGCGAGATTGACCATCGCCTGCTCGACGAGCTCGCTACTGTCGCACTCCTCGAAATCCTGCCCTTCGCTGTTGATGCGAGACAGCGCCAGCAGATCGTCGATGAGGCCCTGCATCCGGTGGGCTCCCTCCACGACGAACCCGAGCAGCTCACTACCCTCCGTTCCCAATTTTCTCCCGAAGTCCTCTGCCAGAATGGATCCGAACTTCTCCACCATGCGCAGCGGCTCCTGGAGCTCGTGGGAGGCTATGTAGGCGAACTCGCTCAGATCGGCGTTGGACCGCTCGAGCTCTTCGACCCTGCCTCGGAAGGCGTCCTCACGAGCCTTGAGGTGGCTGACATCCTGAACCAGAGAGTCGATGACCATCTCGTTATCGACATCCAACAGCAGCAGCTCCGTCAGGCTCAACCAGACGTTGCCTCCATCGGGGCGCTTCAGCTGGACTTCTCGTGACTGCAGCGCCCGCTCATTGCCCAGGCGCTCTCGAAGCTCCTCCTTGTCCTGCGCCGCGAAGAAGGGCTCTGGGAGTCGGAGTCGAAGCACATCTTGCACATTCCTGACTCCGAGCAATCGCAGCAAGGCCGGAGTCGATTCGATCAGTCGCTGATCGAGAGTCGTCCGAAAGGCCCCGACATTGGCTCGATCCAGCAGCGTTCCCAACCAGGGCTGACTGCGCGCAACCAACAGATCCTGCTCTGCCCGCTCCAGCGCCTCGACGGCGGCCTCGGGCAGACGCAAAAAGCCTTTGGAAGACTTGAAGACGAAGTCGGCGAAACCGGCCTTCATTCCCTGAACGGCAGCTTCCTCGTCCCTGAGGTTGGTGAAGGCGACCACGGGAATCCTCGTTGTGGCCTCCTGAATGGACTCGAGAATCTCGAACCCATCCGACCAGACGAGCTGCATTTCCGTGATGACCAGATCGAAGGCGGCCCGGCGCAACTCTGCGGCAAAAGCATGAAACCCGTCGATCTCCTGGATTTGAGCTTGGGGGAAGCGGCGAGACAGGACAACGCGCGCCAGGCTACGATCTTGGGGATCGTCGTCGATCATGAGCACCCGGGGCTTGGTGATGGGTGTCATCGCGGCACTTTCTTCACTTTGTACCGGCCTCCCAGCGCGCAAAACGCTTGCGAGGAAACGCCGTCGCCTATCACGGATTCCACCTTGGTTCGCCCTTCTCCGAGTGAAGTTGGATGCGGCCCGCCTTCACCCGCAATCGGCTGTCCAGCTAAACTCCGACAGCCTGCCAACTATTCCTCCGGACCGACTCGTTCCGGATCGTTCAGCACCTTCTCTTGACCATACACCACGAGCCCGACGGCACCAACATCCATCTCGCTAAATGCATATATAACAATAAGTTACTGCATCACCGAACTGAGAAGGGAGGTTCCTCGAAATGATCCAGCAGCTCGCCATTTCAGCGACGGGCCCGGGCCTTCACGAGATCACGGAAGAGGTTTCGGCCGTGGTCCAGGACTGCGGTGCGCTCGACGGCCTTTGCACAATCTTCCTGCGCCACACGTCCGCCAGCCTCGTCATCCAGGAGAACGCCGACCCTTCTGCCCGTCGCGACCTGGAAGCCTGGCTCGATCGCCTCGTTCCCGAGCGGGACCCGATCTACACCCACAGCGCCGAAGGACCCGATGACATGCCGGCACATATCAAAACCGCCTTGACGGCCAGCAGCCTGTCCATTCCTATCGCCGATGGGAGTCTGGTCCTCGGGACCTGGCAGGGTATCTACTTGTGGGAGCACCGCCGCCCTGCCAGACCACGGCAGCTCGTGGTTCACATTCAGTCGTGACCAGCGCATTGTCTGGCGATACAGGAACGCCGCAAGAGGACGCTCGCGGCTTGGGGCAAGTCCCCCTCCCCTACCTTGGCAACGTTGGGAGGCGTGCCCTCTCGGCCTCGGCCGCGATGAAGCCGAATGACGAAGGCTGTCCCTTCTCGAGGACCTCGGCATAGATCAGCATAGCTGCCTCTTGATCGTCTTCCAAAAGGCGCCAGGTTCCGATCCCGTATCCGACCGTCGCCAGGCTGAGGCTCCCACTCGTCCTCGCCTCCATCCACAGCTCTTCCGCGTCCTGCTCCCCCTTGAAGACCATCAGAAGGCGGTGATAGTCGAGGTTCTCGATGATATCCATCTCGGTGTCGATGGCGAGTAGGACATCGGCTGCCTCCTCGTAGCTCCCAAGGCGCATGAAATTCAAGTACGCCCAATAGACCATAGCGCTCAGCATGTCTGGATTGCGGGAAACCCTCATCCCTTGGCGATAAGCCTTCCAGGCCGAAGGGTAATCCCCTTGAAGGTAGTAGGCCAGGCCGAGGTGGTACCAGACGTTCGACTGCAGAGTGCTCGTGGGAATTCCTCGTTCGTTGGGCAGCCCATCGGGCTCCACCTCGTCCGGCAGCTGGATCATGAGACGCGCGGCGATCTCCAGATCGTCTGCCGCTCTGTCGAGCTGGCGCAGCGTGAGGAGACGATGTCCACGGTGGCGGTAGAGTCGTGGCTCGTCAGGAAAGATCTCGATCCCCTGGCTGTAGAGATCGACGGCTTCTCGGTATCGGGCCAGATAGCCAAGACGCCGCCCAGCCCAGATCAGGGCTTCGACATCGTCGGGCTGGGCTTCGAGCTGCGCCATGGCCTCAGCCAGAAGACGCTCCTGCTCCCTGCGGAAGGCTTCCGGAAGGAGAATCCGGTCCAGCGCCTCCGCCGGTCGCCCGGCAAGCCAAGCCGGCAATCCCTCGACTTCGGGCTCCACCGACAAGGCAGGGGATTTCTGACTCGAGTCCTGTCTGCAGCCTGTGGCGGGAATGACCATCAGAATCAAGATCGCCGGAACCATGCGTTTCATTCGACTCTCCCCGTGGCGAGACAACGGACTCCCACCGTCCACACTACCGCATCTTGTGGCGGATTCAGGGGACCGATATGCTCCATTCCCCTGTGATCCACTGTGGAGGAGCCATCATGAAGCGGCTACTACTCGTCAGCAGCTCGAAAGTCCACGGTTCCGGCTACCTGGAGCACTGTGAGGCGCAGACCCTGGAGCTGTTCGCGCGAATAGACAAGGTCCTTTTCGTCCCCTACGCCCTCTTCGATCGAGACGCCTATGCTCGGCAGGCACGACAGCGCTTCCGAGCGATTGGCCTCGAGCTCGAATCGATTCATGAGACGAAGGACCCGGTCGCGGCAGTCGGCAAAGCCGCAGGGATCTTCATTGGAGGAGGAAACAGCTTTCGGCTCCTAGGCGAGTTGCAGCAACGCGGACTCGTGGCGCCGATTCGCGACAGAGTCGAGGCTGGCATGCCCTACCTTGGAACGAGCGCCGGCTCCAACATCGCGTGCCCCACGATCAAGACCACGAACGACATGCCGATCGTTCAGCCAGCGAGCTTCACGGCGCTGGGTCTGATTCCTTTTCAGATCAACCCCCACTACCTGGACTCCGATCCCGACTCGACCCACCAGGGCGAAACCAGGGAACAGCGACTGACCGAATACCTGGAAGAGAACGACACCCCGGTCATCGCCATCCGGGAGGGCGGCATGATCGTCGTCGCAGGACTAGAGATCAAGCTGGAGGGTAAGCCTGGCGGAGTGTTGTTCAGGAAAGGCCAGCGCCCGGAGGAGATCCTCCCGGGCCGGCGGATCGACGGGCTCTAGGCCTGGCTCCTTCAGAGCATGCGGATACCTAGCCGGGGCGTCCCTCCGGCGCTCCTTCGCCGATGCCACTCTCCGCATCACCGGAGAGCCTCAGCACATCGGCGCTCCTTCTGACCAGCGAGATGGTGCCTTCATCGAACTCGACCCCCGAGTGAAACACTCTGAGCTCCTTGCCCTCCGAGGTAGAAATGGTTCGAGCAGGACGACACCAGCGGATCCAACCCCTCAACTCCAGAAAGATTGACTTTCGTCGAAGCCGGAATGTCAGTTCGTAACCCGGCGGCAGATCGATCACTGTCTCGATCGCCATGCCGCACTCACTCAGGTTGACGATCTCGCCTGGCATCGGAGAATGAAAGCGCAAATAGAGAGCCCGGTGCCTCGGGCGACACCGCCTGTCGAGTTGCGCACCGTGGTTCGCTGGGGCAGTCACGTCAGTCGGAGGAGCTGTCCACTGCCGCGGCATCCAAAACCGAGGAAGAGGTCGGTTGCGACTCGGGAGTTGACTGCCTGGCCTCTAAGCCGGAGGCCGGCTCGGAGGCGCACTCCTCTACCAGCTCGTGCCACTCAGGCTGCACGTCGTCGCTAAAGACAGAGATTCCAACGTGATAGACCGGCGACAAGTGTTTGCCGATTCGGGTACTGGCCACCTGTCGGATCCAGCGCACCTCCCCCGGGATGCCGACCTTCTTGGCGCCCATTCTGGTATTCACGAAGATCCACTCTCCAGGCTTCATCCCCTTGACCGTCTCGATCGACAAACCGGCTGGGCTCACGTCGAGGATCACTCCCGGCGACGGCGACCAACACTTCCGAAACTCACCTTCGTAACGAGAGGATTGCCTTCGATCTTGTTTCTGGATCAATGGACTGGCCCTCCTGAATGTGATCTTTCGCGACGCAGCAGGCTTCTCACGCCCACCTCGGCTTCTTGACTGGCTTCATGCTATTTTAGCGGCCGAGACTCACCCTGACTAATTCAAATATCTGCAATCTCATATGAGATGACCGCGACGGCCCAGCGCCATTCTTGCGCTGCTCCAGCTCGCGCTTGGAGACGCCTCCACCGGGGCGAGCGATCGACCGATCAGATCGATACTCTCGCCCTGCTGCAATTTTGACAATCGAGTCGTGTTGCTGGCCGGTCTACAAGGTATCCGATCAGTTCACCACGAGGGACCAGGAAGAAGTACTGCCCGGCTCGAAGCCGTCAGCGAAGACGAGGTCGAAAACTCCCCCCGGTCCGCCGTCTTCCCCTGCGCCTATGTACAGCACAGCGGGACGGCCAAATGGAGTCGTGAACGTCTTCGACGATCCAGGCGTGAAACTCCCGGCGTCCCGGCGCTCTCCTGTGTCCGGATCCAACCAAGTCGCCGGAAGCACGGTCGTCGTATCGCTGAGATCGACAGTCGTCTGGCTGGGGGCACCTTCATCGAGATAGATCAAATAGTGCTTGCCTGGCTCTGCCACGCAGTACACATTGGTGCCGCTCACCAGTTCGTCGTGAACGTCGAGCCTCCAGAATGGAACCATGAGCTGGTTGTCCAGATCGAAGTCGATCAGAAAGCGAGTGCGCTGCTCGACAAACAGCAGACCTTCGGCCCCGGAGTCGAGATTCGAGAACCAGTTGCCCGGTTCATACGACCCTGCCCAGTTCGCACCGAAAGCCCCGGGGCCGGCGAGGACCGACCACCAAGCGAGCTGCCGAAAGCGCTCCGGCGGAATCCCCGATCCCTTCTCGGCCCGAATGCCATCGTCTTCGGTGACTGGCTTGGCCGGTGTCCTGGCCAGGATGCCTCGCCATGAACCCACGCTGGTCGGCGCCGTCTGGTTGGCCGCTTGAACACTGCGGAAGGTGGCCAACGACGAGTCATCGTCACCGTGGCGCGAGGAGCGGGCGTGACCAAAGGGATCCTTGTTCTCGAAGTACTGCTGCCACTCCTCCACCCAGCCCGAGGATCGATACTCGAAGAGGTCCACGCCATCGTTGAACACCACATTCCAGTACCCACCCAGCCGACGCAGAACGTAGTCCCAATAGCGCCGCTCGTCAGCGGAGCTCTCCACCGGATAGAAACTCTCATCGTTGTACATGACGACGTGCGCGATCATCCCCTTGCGCTGCATCTCTCGAACGATGGCATCGATGTTCTGCCAAAGGGGCAGATAAAAACGTCCAAAGTCGACATTGTTGGATGAGTCCCCGAACTCGTTGGGATTCCCCGATTCGGCCCAGGGTGTGACGAAATAGTCCACACTGTTATTCCTCTCCCGCCCCCACCGTGGAGCAGGATCGCCATCCAGGGCACTCCAAGGAGCGACTCCGTCCCAACAGGTCGAGCAGGTGGCGATGCCAGTCGGCTGCAAGACGAAGAAGACGCCGTTGAAACGATGTTGCTCCAACCAGTCGAGATAGTCCTGCCAGCCTCCTACGCACGGGTGAGTACGGTCCGCGGCCGCCAGGTACTTTGCATAGCCCAGAGTCCACAAGACTCTGCGACCGTTGGCGTGCCGCCAAGAAGTCGGGCTTTCGTCGCTGGGCGCTACCGGTCCCGGGATTTCAGACTCCGTGACGGCGAAGGACCCGGACCGGTTGTGCAGACCCCCATTCGAGGAATCCGAAGCCACGGTCACCCACTGCCAGGTTCCAATTTCGTCTGCCATGAAACGGATCTTCCACAGATTGCCCTGCCCCCCGGATCCATCTCCATCGTAGAAGCCATAGACTCGGATCGCATTGCCGGTCGGTGAGGTGAAGTCGGCGAATACCGAGACCCCCGTAAAGGGATTGCCGTAGCTCTTGCTACTCGTCAGCACGATCTCGTGCAGATCCCAAAGATCGACCGCGGCATTTGCGGCAGGGATTGCGGAACCTGCGGATAGCACCAGGATGCAGACGACGAGTGCAAAACGCATGCGATTGATAGATTTCGGGTGAACCTGTGACATCGACTCGTTCATGCTGCGGATACTCCTGCTTGTGGCGGGGGTTCTTGTTGCGGGCTAATTGCAGAGACGCTGGGAAGCGCGTCAACATCCACACCCCCCAGCGGCGAGGCGAAGTCTATTCGATATCGCGATCTATGCAAGTGCGAACGTATCCATAGGACGAGAGTTAGCTCAGCGCACCTGCGAATGGGAGCATGTCGCTGACCGGCATGAGATTCATGGTCGCATCGGTTAGCCGGCTCGACAGTGGAAAACTCCACAGCCAGACAAAGAACTGTCGAAAAACGCGGCCTCCCCTCTCGCGGGCTGCCGCAAAGGGCGCGCCTGCGCCACCGTCCACCCCGGCCGGCACGTGTCCGGCTGCTTCAGTTGAGCGAATGTTCGTAAGAAACTTGCCCCGGTCACTCGACGGTGGGATCGGGCCCGCGATCACGGATCAGCAGGAGTCTCGGACTTTGAAGCGCCGAGGGTCTCGTTGATCCAATTGTCAACAAGAGAGACTGTGTCCTCGACGACCTGCCGGTCGTAAATCGCCCAGGGGCCGACATGGGCAACATTGGAGTAGTGGTCGGATCGGGCGAGTGTATGGTAATCCTTGGGCTCGGCTATTGCCTCGTAGTAGGCCTCGAGGTAATCCTTGTCCGCCGCGGGCTCTCTCTCCCCATCGACAAGCAGCACCGGGTGGTGGCCCCGAGCCTGAAGGAGTTGAAGATAGTACTCCATGGGGCGCTTCAATCCCACGGCTGCTCCCTCGCCTGCGGCCTCGCTCAACCAGCGCTCTCTGGTGTACCAATCGGGCAATTCCCGACCGTAAACTTCCCGGTAGGTGGCTCGAGTACGCCGCCACCAGTATTCAACCCGCTCGGGATCCGCGAGTTCCTCGATCACCCTCCGGGATGGGCCGATAGCAATGATGCCGGTGACACGCCCGTTACCCAGGCCGACGGGCATGCCGCTCGACACGCCAGCCGAATGTGCTATGACATACAGCGCCTTGCCGCTCATTCGAGGATCCGAGGACAGGTACTCCAACCACGCCTGGACGTCTAAATCACCGCTGTAGCCCCCTTCGTAGGGAATCGAGAAGGGATCTCCCGACTCTCCAAAGCCCGCAAAGTCTGGAGCCAGGACAAGGTAACCGACGTCGGCCAGCCGGCGCCCGAGGACTCTGTAGAAGGCCAGGTTGCTTCCTCTAGGAGTATTCCCGTGCAACAACAGAATCGTGGCTCTGGGTGATGCGGCAGGATGGTACTCCCTGGCCACCAGCCGAAGATCTCCGCTGCGACGTATCTCCGTCTTGCTATCGGGCGGGTAGGCTCCGATTCGCAGGTCCAACAGGCTCGTGGCCTCCAATCTCGATCGGAGTCTGCGCAATTCCCAACGGTACCTGTGCGCGAAGATCGCTCCAAGGAA
>JBATEX010000034.1:0-13880 GCA_049664225.1 Thermoanaerobaculia bacterium | reverse complement strand
GTCGGAGTCCTGAAAGTGGGCCTAGAGGCTTTTGTGAGATGGGGTCATGATGGGGTCGCGGTGGCCCGGCGCCATGCCCGGCGCGTCTTCCTGGACCTCAAGTTGCACGACATTCCGAATACAGTGCGGGGCGCAGTGACGGCAGCGGAAGCCTCTGGCGTCGATCTCCTCACGGTTCACGCATCCGGGGGAACCGCCATGCTTGAGGCGGCACAAGAGGCCGCAGGGGGGCGCCTGGCGATTCTCGCGGTGACCCTTCTCACGCACTTGGACCAGATGGCTCTCGAGGTCTTGGACCTGCCGGGTAGTAGTCTCGCCCGGGCGGAGAAATGGGCGGGCTTGGCTCAGGTGACGGGCTGTTCCGGGGCTGTGTGCTCACCCCTGGAGGTGGCTGCGCTTCGTGAGCGTTGCCCATCTCCGTTTCTGTTGGTCACCCCCGGGATTCGGCTTGCGGCCGCCAGGGGCGAGGAGGACGACCAACAGCGGGTTGCAACCCCGGGAGACGCGTTGAGGGCAGGTGCAGATCTATTGGTCGTGGGCAGACCGATCACCCGCGCACCCGACCCGGAAGCAGCGCTCCGGCGAATAGCTCGTGAGATTGAAGACGCCCTGACCCCGACCTAGGGAGTCAGGGCTCGAATCAGACCGCAAAGACCGGTCGGTCAACGACGTGGTCGACCTCGATCACGTAGGTATAGCCGGGAAACTCGACAGGAATGGAGTATCGGGCCGTGATGATTACACGACCACCTCGTCTTTGCACAGTCACATCCTTGGGTCCAACCGGCAGGCCCAGATCCTTGGCTCTTGCGAGAACATTCTTCTTCACCGATTCAGACGAGGTTCTGGTGGCGCGCTGAGCTTGCTCCTCCATGAAGTCGTAGAGCTCGGCGGTCTTGATCTTCACGGGGATGATCTTCCAACAGGCGGTGAAGAACACGGCGAGAACCAACACCCAGATGACACATCCGATCTTGCCCTGCCCGAAGCGAGTCTGTAGTGATCGCATTCTTGTCCCCTTGCTCGTCCTTGAGATCCTCTAGTCCTCGATTCTAGCGCACAATTTGAAAAGAGCGATCCCAACGGGTGTTGGTGAAGAACTTCGAAAAGACATCCGACAGCTGTCGAAGCTTGCCTCCGTACCCCGGCCAATCTACCGGCTCCTCCTCGCTGGCGAAAGACCAATAGACGAGAAACGCTCGACCCTTGATGTAGTCTGCTGGCACCGCTCCCCAGAAGCGGGAATCGTTGGAATTGTCCCGATTATCACCCATGAAGAAGTAGTGGCCTTCTGGTACCTCGAAGGGCCCGAAGTTGTCTCGATCTCGGTAGCTCTCGTGAAGAAAGACCGAGTGGGGGTAGACGCGGGAATCGGCGAGATAGGTGTAGTGACGATCCTCGACCACTTCACCGTTGACACGGATCACCTTGTCGACAATCTCGATCGTGTCTCCAGGCAGACCGATGCAGCGCTTGATGAAATCTCGAGACGGATCTTCGGGAAATCGAAAGACGACCACATCGCCCCGCCGCACTGCGTGAGTCGGCAGCAGCCAGCGCTCGAGAACGCTCTCGGTCGGTCCAAAGATGAACTTGTTGACCAGGATGTGATCACCGATCAGGAGGTTCTGCTCCATCGAACCAGTGGGGATCTTAAAGGCCTGCACTGCGTACGTCCGCGCGAAGGTGGCGAAAATCACCGCGATGAGGAGGGCCTCGAAGTACTCCCGGAAGACCGATCTGGAAGTGGACATCAGAGTGGCACCTACTAACGCACCAGGTGGAAGGTCCGCCCCCAACGCGACTTGCTGAAGAAGCCGATGGCGGTGCCAGTGAGCTGCCGCAACTTGCTCCCCAACCCCCGCCAGACGCCATCGGAGGTTTCGCCGCCAAAGGACCAGTAGATGAGGAAGGCTCGTCCCTTCACGAAGTGTGCCGGCACAGAACCCCAGAATCTCGAGTCGTAGGATTGATCGCGATTGTCCCCCATGCAGAAGAAGTGCTCCTCCGGCACGGTTGACGGCCCGAAGTTGTCCCTCAGGCGAGCCGATTGCGAGACCGAAGGCAAGTCGTTGTAGACGATGGCGTCTCGGTGCCAGGTATAGGTTCCATCGTCGACCCACTTCTCGTTGATGTAGAGATCTTTGTCCACCAGGCGGATCTCGTCTTGGGGTAAGCCGATGCAACGCTTGACCATGTCGACCCTGGGTCGCTCCGGCGATCGAAAGATGACGACGTCGCCGCGATTCACCGGTCTCAAAGGGAGGAGCTTTTTCTCGAGCTTGGTCGGAGCCGGGCCGTAGATAAACCGGTTGACGAAGAGATGGTCGCCGACGAGCAGGGTTTCTTCCATCGACGCGCTCGGAATGTAGAAGGTCTTCACCACAAAGGTATTCGTAAAGCCGAGAAAGATACCGGCAATGATCAGAGCCTCGAGGTACTCGCGCACTGTGCTTCGGTTCGTCATCGGCGCTCTAATCTAATGCAAAAGACCTTTTGGGGCCACCCAAGGGCAAACAGTCTCTCTCGGTGTCCAGCAGGTTTGACGCCGCAGAGCCTTTAGGAGGGGGAGGGGGTTCCTCGACTGCGCTCTGCCAACCGGCGCAAATTCCCTTGACGTTCCGGGCCGTTGGAAGCTGCCCCGAGGGGGAGGAGAACCCTTTGTTTCATGGCGATATTGATGCTTTTTGAGCCTGGCACGCCGATTGATGTTCACGCGGCTTACCACATTCACCGGAGAAAGGAGGTGTAAACGACCAGCGAGTAGGAAGGAGAAAACAGACGGTGGGGACCGGCGTACTGGCTTGACCCGACACATTTACGAAACAGCGGGTGCCAAATCTGATTTCTGACTATGGAGGTGTTGCATGAAACGAGCATTCAAGTTGACGACAGTGGTTGGGTTGTTGTGCGTCCTGGTGACGGGCTTTCCGACGAAGAGCCAGGCGCAGAAGGAAGCCGTGAACATCAATACGGCGAGCGTCGAGCAACTTACGTTGCTGCCCCGAGTGGGTTCTGTTGTGGCGCAGCGCATCATCGATTTCCGAGACAAGAACGGCCGCTTCAAGAGCCTGGAGGATCTAATGCTGGTTCAGGGAGTCGGCGAGAAGACCTTCGAGTTGATCCGGCCACACATCACCATCACTGGAGAGACTACCCTGACCGAGAAGGTCAAACCTCCGAAGAGCTCGACCGGAGGCGACGGATCATGATGCTGGGTGGGCGGCAGGGTAGTCCCACGTCATCCCTGCCGCTCGCCGCAACCCGTCGCACGATGGCGGGGCGTCGAGGGATAGGGCAGGCGAAATCCGTTACCCGACAGGGCGATCGAGTCGGAGGATTCACCGTTGTCGAGTGGATCGTTATTGTCGCGATCCTGGGTCTCACTGCATCTCTCACTCTCCCCGATCTCTTTCGGCTGACTCGAAGCCTGAGGGTGGATCTGGCCAGTCGGGAGCTCCATGGAGTGCTGAGACTCGCCAGATCGAGGGCCATTCGAGAAGGCGCGAAGGTGGGAGTGAAGTTCCGTACCAGCGGTGAGGGCAGGTACACCTTTACGTTGTATCGGGATGGAGACGGGGACGGCGTTCTGACGCGGGATATCGATGCCGGTGTGGATCCGCCTCTGGCTCCGCCACGAGCGTTGATTCACCTGGGGCAGCGGATCCGTCTCGGCTTTCCAGCCGGTCCGGCACCGCGCGACCCTGGGGACCCAACGCGGAGATTGACCCGCTTGGATGACCCCATTCGATTCAATCGCTCCGACATCGCGTCCTTCAGTCATCTAGGAGCTTCGACGCCGGGCTCGCTCTACATCACCGACGGGATGCACTTCCTTTCAGTGGTAAGAGTCTTCGGTCGCACCGGCAAGGTCAAGATCCTGCGCTACGACGTTGCCTCGGAAACCTGGAAGTAGCGAGGCGGTGGCGGTTGATTCTCGTTGACGCAGCGCCGTTTCGTGGAGTAACGTGATCAACCGTGAGTGCCTTGGTTGTCGTAACCACAGCGGGTACAGAGGAGGAGGCAAACCTCATCGCAGAGGAGTTGGTGGAGAGGCGCCACTCCTGCTGCGTGAACATCCTGCCGATTCATCGATCGGTCTATCGATGGCAGGGAAAGATCTGTGATGACAGCGAGTACATGCTCATCATCAAGACCCTGGAGAGCGAGTACTCTGCGGTCGAGGAAGCTATTCAGGAGCTCCACAGCTATGACCTACCGGAGATCCTGGCGTTCGGCATTCAACGCGGAGAGGCCGGCTTCTTGACCTGGATCACCACCTGCTTGAGCAAGGATGTCGACGAGGTCGAAGACGAGGCTTGAAAAAGGCCGGGCCCTAGATCTTGGCGAGCGCCGACTCGAGATCGGCGAGAAGATCCTCCAGGTCCTCCAATCCGACTGAAACCCGCACGACGCCTTCCGTTATCCCCAACTCCTCCCGCTGCTCCGGCGGCACCGAGGCATGGGTCATGGAAGCAGGGTGGGAGATGAGTGTCTCCACGCCACCCAGGCTTTCCGCCAGACTCATGACTTCGAGGTTGTCCAGCAGGGTCTTGGCAGCGTCGTAGCTGCCGAGGTCGAAAGTGATGAGCGCGCCGTAACCGGTGGCCTGTCGAGACTGCACCTCGTGGCCAGGGTGCTCGGGCAGACCTGGATAGAGAAGGCGCTTCACCTTGGAATGTTCATTCAGATATTTGGCGACGGCTCGACCGCTGGATTCGTGACGATCCATCCGCACGGCCAGGGTCTTGAGGCCACGCAGCACGAGAAAGCTGTCGAACGGCGAGAGAATCGCTCCAACCGACTTCTGAACAAAGGCGAACCACTCGGCATCCTTGACCCTCGAAGAGACGAGGATGCCACCGATGGAGTCGCTGTGTCCGTTGAGAAACTTGGTGGTGGAGTGGATCACGACATCGGCACCGAGCTCCAGTGGGCGCTGGAAGCGAGGCGAAAGAAAGGTGTTGTCAACCGCCAAGCTGGCTCCGTGCTGATGAGCGATGTCTGCCACCGCGGCGATGTCGGTGATCTCCATCATGGGGTTGGTCGGGGTTTCGACGTAGACCAGGCGGGTCTCTTCGGTCATGGCATTCTCGACGACCTCGAGATTCGTCGAATCGATCCATGAGAAGCGCAGGCCATAGCGCTCGAGAATCTGACTGAAGAACCGATAGGTGCCGCCATAAACATTCTGTGAACAGACGACGTGGTCCCCGGTGCGGGTCAATGTGAGCAGTGTCGAGATGGCCGCCATGCCCGAGGCGAACGCGTGCCCGGCCAATCCGTTCTCGAGAGCAGCGACGTTCTTCTCGAGAGCTTCTCGCGTTGGGTTCTGGACGCGCGCGTACTCGTAGCCCTTGTGTTGACCCAGCTCTTCCTGGACGTAGGTCGATGTCTGGTAGATGGGTACCGTCACCGAGCCGGTGGTGGGATCGGGTGCTTGGCCAGCATGGATGGCCCGAGTCGAGAAACCTAGTTTCGTGGTATCGCCCTTCACAGCAAACCTCCTCGCGGCGGATGGTCTCGAGAACGCGACTCGCCTCCAGCATGAAGGTGTCGAGCGCGCCGGGTCGAAATTCTAGCAGCGGTGCAGACCATTGCGGGGTAATAACATAGGAGTCATGAACGACGCCTCACGAACGACCCCGGTGCCAGAAGACGAGGCCTTCTCCCCGATCCGGTGGCAACGGGACCACCTGCGGCTTCTCGATCAGACCCGCCTGCCCCACGAAGAGGTGTGGCTGGAATGCAGATCTCCCCAGGACGTGGCACGGGCCATCCGCCGACTCTCGGTCAGAGGTGCGCCGGCTATCGGAGTTGCCGCGGCGTACGGCCTTGTCCTGGGAATTCTCTGCCTGCCGTCAGGCAAGGATCTCGGCAAGCACTTCAATGGGGTGATCGAGCTTCTCGGCGCGACTCGCCCAACAGCGGTGAATCTCCGGTGGGCGCTGGAACAGGGCCGCCAGGTGTTCGCGGCCAATGATGACAAGGATGCGCAGAGTGTGGCGGCGGCCCTCCTGCTCTGGGCCGGGGAGCTGCACTCCCAGGATGTTGCCGCGAACCGACGAATCGGGACCTACGGCGAGCCCTTGTTCTCGGCGGGAGATCGGGTGATAACCCACTGCAACACGGGAGCCCTGGCGACAGCTGGCTACGGCACCGCATTGGGAGTGATCCGAGCCGCATGGGAGGCCGAAAAGGTGAACATGGTCTGGGTCGATGAGACCCGGCCCCTCCTCCAGGGAGCTCGCCTGACGACCTGGGAGCTTCAGCGACACGGAATTCCCTTTCGACTGGTCACGGACTCCAGCGCAGGTTCGATTTTGGCTCGAGGTCTGGCTGACCGCGTAATTGTTGGCGCCGACCGGATCGCGGCGAATGGCGACACGGCCAACAAGATCGGCACCTACCCCCTGGCGGTGTTGGCCCGTCGTCACCAGGTCCCGTTCTACGTGGCGGCGCCGATCTCGACGATCGACCCCACGACGGCCACCGGAAGCGACATTCCGATCGAAGAGCGCGAAGCGGCTGAAGTCACGGAGGTCTTTGGCACCCGCATTGCCCCGCAAGAGGCTGGCGCAGCGAATTTCGCCTTCGATGTGACCCCGGCCGAGCTGATCACCGCCATCATCACGGATGTCGGAGTGCTGTCGCCCCCCTACCTTGAAACGATCCGGAAGGCTCTCCTACAGACGAAGACCTCGAAGGGCGAGTAGTCCTGTGCCGGCGCTTGTCTCAGGGGGGTCGCACTAAACGAAACCTCTGTAACTAGGTGGAAGTTGTCTCCCTATACACGCCATCTTTTTATCATCCAGTGGAGAGAGATATGTCTATTCTTGTCAATTTTATACATCTGCTGGATTATTCACGATCCCTTGTTGAGTCGAGATGGTCGCCCGAGTTCCCCTTCAGAGCCGAACTTCTGCCCTTAGGGTGCGGCGGCTCTTCGTCTGCCGGAGCACTCAACGGTTCTCAACCCAAAGTGGAGTGCAACGGGTAGAAACCCGAGATTTGGCAACGCTTGGTGGAAAGGTTGACCACCGTGACGACTTGATTTTGGATGAAGGTGGAAGTTGGGTTGAGTCCGGCTGAACTCGGCAAGAGCCGTACAAGTACCGTCCGCGCCGATGAAATGAGGATCTCCGGGGTAGCGCAGAAAAGCGATTCCCAACCCGGCCGATGGCGTCGATGAAGACCCGATGGCTCAGTCCATCGAGTCGAGCAGCGCGAGATAGCGCGAGAGCTTCCGGAGGGGCTCGAAGTCCCCGTCATTGACAATCCAGTCCTTGGATGCGAAGCCTGCGGCCACGGCCCGCTCGAGGTAGTCGATCGCTTCGTCCAAGCGCTGCGCATTCGAATACGTGCAGGCAACATTGTAGAGAACGGCCGAATCGGTTGGATCGATCTCAACGGCCTTCGCCGCCCATTCGAGACCCTGTTGAGTCTTTCCGATGCCGATCAATGCGCCAGAACCAAGGTAGAGAGCTCGAGCATCGTCCGGATTCAGGTCCAGATGTTTCTCGATGACCCCGAGACTTCTATGGTGACAGTCCTTCGCCTTCTCAGAGTCTCCCAACCCGTGGTAAACGGAGGCTAGAAGACAGATCGATTGGAAGTCTTCTGGCCGAACCTCGCTGGCGCGATCGAAGTGCTGGGCAGCTTCCGGAAGCTTGCTTTGCTGCCAGCATGAGCGGGCATAGAAGTAGTGCGCCTCGAACAGCTTTGGGTCGAGGCGAATCGCGGTCTCGAAAGCCTCTTCGGCCTCCTGGAATCTCTCTTGTAGAGAGAGCGCCAGGCCACGAGAGGCATGGGCCACCGAGCTCTCGGCAGCCAACTCCAGAGCCTTGCGACTCGCCTCGTCGGCACGCTTCAGATTTGCGTCACTGTTGTCGAAATAGAGATAGAGGAGGGAAGATGAGTCTGCGATACCTGCGTAGGGCGCAGCGAAGTTCGGATCGATCTCAATGGCCCGGTCGAACATCTGCAGGCCGCGCTCGTAGGTCTTCTTGGTCCCACCATAAAAGAGCCTCCTGCCACGCAAGTAGTACTCGTAGGCCCGGACATCGAGCGGTGCCTGGTGCAGGATTGCCCTCTTCTCTTTCGGGCTGAGAGTGACCTGGAGGGCCTTGACGATGTTCTCCGAGATCTCGTCCTGGACTTCGAAGACGTCCTCCAGGTCGCGGTCGTAGCGCTCCGACCAGAGCAGTGCACTGTCGCGAACATTAACCAACTCGGCACTGATCCGGACCCGGTTGCCGGCCTTGCGGACACTTCCCGCCAGCACGGTCTCGACATTGAGCCGCTCGCCGATCTGTCCGAGATCGGTGGTCTTGTCGACGATCTGAAAAGCAGCCATGCGCGAGGCTACGCGCAGTTCGTCCACCTTCGACAGGGCATTGATGATGTCCTCGGCGACACCTTCACAGAAGTAGTCCTGATCTTTCTGTGGACTCATGTCTTTGAGGGGTAACACAGCCACGGAGCGGGGCTGATCCGCCTTCACCGGCTTCAATTCGGCTGGCAGATCCTCCAGCTCGTTGCGCAGATCCTTGGCCGTCTGATAGCGGCGCTCAGGGTCCTTTTGTAGGCAACGCTGGATCACCCTGTCTAACTGACGCGGCACATCGGATCGGGAATCGGTGATGGAGTGCGGCCGATCGCGCAGGATCGCCGAGATCAAAGACGCCGAGCTCTCACCCTTGAAAGGTCGCTCACCGGTCACCATCTCATGCAGGATGATGCCCAAGGAGAAGATGTCGCAGCGGTGATCGACCGACCGACCTTCGAGCTGCTCGGGAGCCATGTAGGGAATCGTCCCCATCACCAGGCCTGCCTGGGTGAGGGCCTCGGTAGGCATTAGGGTCTGATCGCTGGCGCCATCGGCAACAAGGAGTTTCGCCAGGCCGAAATCCAGCACCTTGACCTGTCCTTCGGGGGTGACCATCACATTGGCGGGCTTGAGATCCCGATGGGTGACACCCCTGTCATGGGCGGCGGCCAGAGCCCGGGCCAGCGGCACCGCTATCGCGAGGAATCGATCGAGATGCATCCCGCCGGAAGGGAGCTGATCAGCCAGAGTCTGTCCCTGCACCAGCTCCATGGTCAGGAAATGGAGACCGTCGGCCTCCTCGACCGAGTAGATGGTGACGATGCCGGGGTCGTTGAGCGAGGCGACGAGCTCGGCCTCTCTTTGGAACCGACGAAGCCAATCCGGATTCTCGGCCATGTCGGCGGGCAAAACCTTGAGCGCCACCTGGCGCTTGAGCCGGGTGTCTTCGGCTCGATAGACAGCACCCATCCCACCCGCACCCAACTTGTCCAGAACGCGGTAGTGCGACAGGGTCTTGCCAATCATCGAATCACTCATCTTCCCGGAGAGTCGGAGGTGAGTCTATATCACTCCAAACAAGCACCTGCCGGCGGTGTCTGATTGAGGTAAACGGGCCAGTCATCACTACCCGAGTTGGTACAGGGGAGGAATGAACGTCATCTCCTTCGTAGTCTTGGGAGTTGTGCTCGAGGGCGTGATGAAGAAACTGGAACGCGAATGCCGGCCATGCTTCATTGCGAGAACGGTACTGAATTCCCTGGTTCTCACAAGAAAGACCACCCTTGGCTTGATGCCGCAGGGTGGTCGGTTGTTTGAAAGTTGGTGGAGGCGGTGGGAATCGAACCCACGTCCGAAGAACGCGTCTTGGAAACTTCTACGTGCGTAGCCTTCGTTTGAGGGTCTCGCCGACCGTGTTGTGGACGAAGACAACCGGCACGGTCAGCCAGCCCCGCTTTGAATCCGGACCCGGTGCGGGGCACCACGAGCCCTTCGATCCACTACTGCGACGCCCGAGACAGACGCGGTGAATCAACGCTTCTGTCGGGACGTGACTGCTTAAGCAGCCAATGCCAGATTATCGTTGGCAGTTGTGTTATTTCGCTTTTACGAGGCGAAACTCGACACGCAGCCTCCTAGCCGCTCTGTTCCCCGTCGAAGCCAAGGCGCCCCCGGGGTTTGGCAAAGAACTGTCCTTCAGTCTCTCACAACATCCCCGCCGAAGCGAAGATTCCCGGTGGAGCTCAGTTCATCAACCCGCTGATGCCGGCAGACATGGTGCCGAAGAGGAAGGCCACCAGGATATAGACAATGAAACCAACGAGACAGACGCCTATAGCCCGCCCGGTACTCTTGTAGTCGAGCGCCTGCCGAACGGCTACGACAACCGCTGCCAGCAACCAGAAGAAGACGATCACGTTCACCAGCAAGCCGACGACCGGGATGATGCCCAGAACCCTCAAGATTCCGGGGCTCATGGCGAAGCCAATCGTACGCAAGAGCTCACCCATGTCGGACTGGGTCTGCGGCTCTGGAAGCATCTTGGTGCCGACGAGATAGGTGATCCCTGCCCAGATGATCCAGCCCACGATGGCGGAAAGAGTGCCCCAGATGACACCGCGGATACCGTTGATCGTGACAAACCCCAGACCGGCAGCAACGCTGGAGAGCACGACGACCAGCAGAGCCTGGCCGGTAGCGGTGGTATCGGCCTCGACCTCCTCATAGATGGCGGCATCCAGTTTCGCGGCACCGATCATGCGTTCAGTCAAGCTGCTCATTCACTCCTCCTTGCTCGTTGTCCTCGTTCGCGTTTGAGGGTGGTTTGTCGATTTCAGCGACCACATTGAGGAAATCTACTGGGTGAGAGCTGCGCAGGCGTGCGACCACCAGGAGCCAGGCAGCCAGTGCCAGGACCACCGCTACCGGCAGCAGGGGCATCAAGCCCGGGAAGAACGGCCACAAGGCCACGATCAGCCCCCCCGCGCCACCGAAGAGCAGCACCATCACAGCAGAGCGATTGACCTGCAGCCGAGCCTCCTCCACTGTCAGCTCGAGTGTCGTGCCGGAGCCCCGAGCCGAGATGGCCACGTGACATCGCTCGACCCCGCGCCAAAGCCCGCGGACTACCGGAAGTCGCAGCGTGCCACCCAGTGACTCGGGTTGCCAGGTAGCTCCCCAGAGATCGGCCGCGGCGGCCACCGATTCGAGAACGGCTTCGGGGCTCGCGTCGAGCTCGACTCGATGCGGGTTTGTCTTCTCCATCGCGATTCCTCAGGAGCTCTCCGCGTTTCCCTTCTCGAGCGCTTCAGCGAGCCGCTGTGTCCAGGGTCCGACAACGCTGTCGGCGATCGGTTCGCCATCCAGTTCCACCAGGGGCTGAACCCCCGTCAGGGTGCCGCAGAGAAACGCCTCTTGCCAGTCGTCTCGCTCCTTGAGCAAAGGAGGCGTTTCACTGCAGGGTAACCTGCTTTGTTCGGCCAATGTCAAAAGGATACCGCGGGTGACCCCTTCGAGAATTCGACCATCGGCCGGGTGGGTCTTTAGAACATCGCCCTGTCTGACGAAGAGGTTGCTGCTTCCACCCTCCCTGACCTGGCCTCCGGCTCCTACGAAGAGCACCTCGTCGACCCCTGCGTCGCGCATGTCGATCTTACCCATCACGGTGGCGAGAAGGCTGGTTGTCTTGAGGTCGCAGTGCTCCCAGCGGTAGTCCTGTCTGGAGATGGCGCGCATGGCACGAGATGCCGGCGCGGCGAAAGCGTGGGCCACAGCCAGGATGAGAACGGTTGGACTGATATCGGAAGGGGGTTCATGCGCTCGGGGTGCCACCCCGCGAGAGACCTGTAAGTAGAGGTAGCCGGTCTCGAGCTGGCTGGCGGTGACGAGTTGTCGACAGTCGTCATCGAGGCCGGCGGGTGCATCGATATCGACGCGTTCGAGTCCACCGCGCAACCTGGCCAGGTGAGAGTCGAGCCGCAGAATCCTTCTTTCGACAACCCGCACGACGTCATAAAGGGCGTCACCGAATAGGAAGCCACGGTCCAGAGGATCGATTCGAGCCTCTTCGAGGGACTGGACTCGGCCGTTGAGGCAACACAGGGGTTTCGTTGTCAAGCGGCGCGGTCCTCCAGAATCTCGTCGAAGAATCCCTCCACCGCCACAAGGAAGCTCTCCACGTCCGGCAGGCTGTTGATCTGCTGGCGGAGCTTTCGACCATGGGGCAGGCCGTGGGTATACCAACCCGTGAACTTCCGGAGCTTGTGGAGGGCGACTCTCGATGGATCTCTCTCCGCCACCATTCTGAAATGCCCGAGGATCAGATCCCGACGTTCGGCAATGGTGGCCTGCGGAGTCTTGCCACCCGACATCCGCGCTGCTACCTGATGGAAGATCCAGGGATTCGTGGTCGCTGCCCGGCCGATCATCACGCCGTCGCAGCCTGTCTCCTCGAACATGCGAATGGCGTCCTCCGGCTCCTTGACGTCGCCATTGCCGATGACCGGTATCGACAGGCTCTCCTTGAGACGGGCGATCGCCGACCAGTCGGCCTGTTCGCGGAACATCTGTTTGGCAGTTCGTCCGTGCATGGCCACCGCCGCCACTCCGTTGGCCTCGCAGATCCTGCCCAGCTCGAGGTAGTTCTTGCTCTTGTCGTTGAGCCCCAGCCGGAACTTCACGGTAAGGGGAACGGTGAGTCTCTTCCGGACCTCGACGATCATCCGCTCGGCGAGCTGCAGGTCTCCCATCAGGGCTGCACCCGCACAGCCCTTGAGGACCTTGTTCGCCGGACAACCCATGTTGATGTCACAGACGTCGGCTCCTAGTTGCTCCACGAAATCGGCCGCCCGAGCCATGGTCTCTGTATCGGAGCCGTAGATCTGAACTGCCAGAGGCCGCTCTTCCTCGGAGAAGACCATCAGTTCGCCGACTTTCGGGTGCCCACCGACGATGGCTCGCGAGGAGACGAATTCCATCGAGACCATCCCGATGCCTCCGATGCGACGGACGATAAGCCGAAAGTCCCGATCGGTCACGCCGGCCATCGGCGCCAAGATGAGGGGCGGGTCGATCGTTACTGATCGGCTCCCAGTGCCGTAGGTCAACACGATGGGGTCATTGTACTTTCTCATTTCTTGTGACAGATACGCAGGCAGTTCGAAAGGGGCATTCAACCAGAAGGTGAACATCGACAGGCGCGAGCCTGGCCAAGTCGGTATCATTCGCCCGTGGCCTGGTACAAGGAGTGGTTCGGGGCGGAGTATCTGGAGCTGTACGCTCACCGCAATCGGGGTGAGGCTGAGACCCATGTCGACTTTGTCGAGAGAGTCATGGGAGCGGATCGGGTGGGGGCCGTGCTGGATCTCGCCTGTGGGGCCGGCCGCCACACCGAGGTCCTGAGGCGAAGGGGCTTTCGCGCCCTGGGCTTCGACCTCTCCCTGACCCTGCTCACCGAGGCTCCCCATCTGCCCAGAGTGGCGGGCGACATGTGCTGCCTCCCATTCTCGGACAGCATCTTCTCCAGAGTGCTCAACTTCTTCACCTCGTTCGGGTATTTCGAGAGCGAGGAAGAGAACTTCCGGGTGCTCGAGGAGATCGCCAGGATCCTCGAGCCGGGAGGCGGTTTTCTGGTCGACCTCTTCAACCGCGAACAGGTTGTGGCCAACCTCGTGGAACGGGAGCATCGGCGGTTGGAAGGTTATTCGGCTGAGATTCAGCGCTGGTTCGATGCTTCGACCCAGAGGGTGAACAAGCGCATTCGTGTCCACTCGCCGAATCGTCCGGTTCAGACTTTCGTCGAGAGCGTGCGAGCCTACGAGAAGGAAGAAGTGTTGGAAGGCCTCCAGCGGGCAGGCTTGCAGGTGACGGCTCTTTACGGCGGCTTCCAGGGAGAGGAATTCAACAGTGACAGCGAGCGACTCATCCTCGTTGGCGCCAAAGCCGAATGATGCCATGACCGTGAATCTCGTCGAGGCTGGCCTGCTACCGCCCCTAGTGAGAGCCTTTATCGACGGTTCCGGAGTCGATTTGTTGTCACCGGTGCGATTTCAGA
>JBATEX010000033.1:0-4434 GCA_049664225.1 Thermoanaerobaculia bacterium | reverse complement strand
AGATCCTGATCGTTGACGATGGTGATGCTGGGTTCACAGCCACGAGTGGTTGGACCACCTATGTGGGGGCCGGGGCTCAGGGTGACTTCGCCTACAAGGGCGCCGGTAGTGGAGCGGAGACGGCCAGCTGGACGTTCACGGGCCTGGCTCCAGGACAGTACCGGGTCTCGGCGACCTGGCAGGCGTACTCGAATCGTGTGACGGACGCACCGTACACGGTATTGGATGGCTCGTCGGTGATGGGGACGGTCCTGGTCAATCAGCGCGAGAGTCCGGCTGGCTTCCTCGAAGACGGCTCCTGGTGGCAGGACCTCGGGGGAGCCTACGATGTCGTCACAGGTAGTCTGACGGTCGAGCTCAACGATTCGGCGGGGCCTTCGGGTAGCTATCTGGTCGCCGACGCCGTGCGCCTCGAGCGCCTCGGGAGCCTACCTCCGAACTAAGTGTAAGTTCCGATCTGATCGACACTACGGATTCTTTGAATCCCACGGTGTCGAGAGAATGCCGACAATCCGAGCGACCCAGACTGCAGGACTCTTTGGGAGATTGAGACCGCCCTGGCGTCCTTGATGCTCTCGAGATGATTCCTGAAAAACCCAGGAATCGGCAGAAGTCCTAGTCACGCTTCGCTCTGAGCTCGGAAGCAACGGGACGCTGTTTCCGGGAATACGCTAGCCATGCTCCGAGGCCAGAGCCAGCGACGTTGACAATCCAGTCAATAGCAGAAGGGTGCCGACCAGCGAAACAGAGTTGTGCAGACTCGACGAGTAAGCTCCCCACGGCGACCACACCCATGGCAAACGCGACAGAGCGAGGGCGTGACAAGACTATGACGAGCAGGAAGCCAACAGGAATGAAACAGAGAAAGTTGAGTACCAGATCCGTCGTGGAATGATCAAAACTGAACAAGGATCTGGGATGGATCAGCCGCCAGTCGTTCCCAGACCAGAATCCGGATGGCAGCTCCATGACGTCGGTTCGAAGAAGATCGACGTCCTCTATGCCGACGCCAATCACTGCGACCGCGATCTCTCCCAGCCAGGGACGGTCCCAAGTCAACTCATTGCCAAGAGCAGCACGAAAACCTGGGTCCCAACTCCGCAGGGGTCCCTGCGGAAGCGAGTCGGAGGCTACCTTGCGGCCGTCCAAGGTTAGGTTGAATTCGCTGTCCTCGATGAGTAACTCAATCTCCTGCCAGCCCTTCGACTTGAACACCTCAGTTAGAACGTATGGTGGAAGACCGTTGACCGTTGTCTGAGGCGTTCTGAGTCGTACGACGAGATCACGGCCTTCCTGTCCTACGGTGAGATTGCGGAAGTATGGGTCTGCAGAAATTGTGAATATCCGCGCAGGCCCTTTCTGGATTGGCAGAGCGGTGCGCAAACGTAGACGCAATCTAAGCTTGTTCTGCTCGATAGCGCTGGCAACTAAGGGCGCAGATTGCTCCGACTGGATCATTCCGGGTGATCTCAGGACGAGCATTTTGCCATCTTCAAGTTGGGCTCCGTTCTTCACCCAACGAGGTGGATCCCATGTAAAAGGTGTTAAGGCGAAAAAGAGATACAACAGCGCGATTGCCGATAGAAGAAGCTGTCCCAGGCGACCCTGCAAAGCTACTAGAATACGGTGCACGATGTGATTCTGACGTTTTGTGGGGCGTGTTACAAATAGTCTCAGGGCTCGGCTTGGCAGTCAGAACGAGTTTGACCAGCTATCTTGCAAGCAGCTCTGGCAGACCGGCGGGAGGTCAGTAGAGATGATCATTATCGATACGGCCTTGGCTCAGCGGGCCGCTGAAGGTAATCCGATCCGCGTGGCGATGGTGGGAGCAGGATTCAGTGGGCAGACCGTGGCGTACCAGATCATTAGGAGCTTCCCTGGGATCCGATTGGTGGCAATCTCGAACCGCACGGTCGGCCGTGCGCGCGAGGCCTACTTGCGTGCAGGCGTGAGAGATGTCGTGGAAGTGAGCACCCCGTCGCAACTGGAGCAGGAAATCGTCAAACAGCGGTACGCCGTGACCGACGATCCTTCAGTCCTATGTCACGCTGAAGGCGTGGAGGTGATCATAGAAGCGACAGGTACCATCGAGTTCGCTTGCCATGTCGTAACCGATGCGATCGACCATCGGAAGCATGTTGTGCTGCTGAATGTGGAGCTGGATGCAACTCTGGGCCCCATTTTGAAGACTCGCGCGGATAGTGCGGGGGTGATCATCACAAACACAGATGGGGATGAGCCAGGAGTGGCCATGAACATGGCACGATTTGTCAGATCTATCGGTCTTGCGCCGGTAGTAGCCGGAAACCTCAAGGGATTCTACGACCCCTATCGAACGCCAAATACTCAGGAGGCATTCGCGGCTCGACACAACCAGAAACCGACGGCGGTGACTTCATACGCCGATGGAACGAAGCTATCGATGGAAGCTACGGTCCTGGCGAATGCGCTGAGATTTCGGGTTGGAAGACGCGGAATGTACGGCCCGCCTCTGAGGCATGTGGACGAAAGTGCGGTTTTCTATCGGGACAAACTGATTGATGGCGGGATGGTGGATTTTCTCCTGGGTGCCGAGCCAGGTAATGGAGCATTCGTTGTGGGATTTAGTGAAGACCCTGTTCGGAAGGACTATTTGAAGTACCTCAAAATGGGTGACGGCCCGCTGTACGTCTTCTACACGCCATTCCATTTGCCACAGTTGGAGATCCCCCTGACGGTGGCCCGCACAGTCCTGCTGGGTGATCCGACCGTGGCTCCAGAAGGCCCTCCGTCATGCGATAGCATCGCGCTGGCGAAGAGAGATCTGAAAGCAGGCGAAACGTTGGATGGGTTGGGGGGGTTCACATGCTATGCCCTGATCGAGAACTTCGACACCAGTCGAGAGATCAGTGCGCTACCGATAGGCCTGTCAGAGGGGTGCACGCTCGTAAGAGACTTGCCCAAGGATGAGGTAGTGAGGTACGAAGACGTCCAACTCCCGGAGGGGCGGCTGTGCGACAAGCTTCGCGGCGAGATGGACGAGTTGTGACATAGATGATGTCCATAGCAGAGATGAGGGAGTGCGAGAGATCGTAGCGCTCCTCAGAGCTGAATAGCAGGTCTTACAGATGGTTGTTGCGCTACTCCTGGCGAGTAGGCTGATGCATCGACGATCGGGAGATCCAGGTGTCGGGTACCAGTAGAACCAGTCGTGGCATTGGCCGGGCAAGAAACGTCCTCTCGAATTGGGGGGCTTATGTCTTCTCCGCACTTGTCAGCTTTGTGCTGTCTCCGTTCATCGTCCACAGTCTCGGGGACGTGTCCTACGGAATTTGGATTCTTCTCGGTTCGCTCGTCGGTTACCTAGGCTTGCTCGATCTCGGCGTCCGCGGTGCTGTGACTCGTTTCATCGCCAGATACCACACCCAGAAGGACCACGACGAGGCGACTCGAGTTGCCTCTTCGGCTTTGGTGATCTTCACTGTCGCTGGGCTGGCTGCGACTCTCCTTGCCATAGGGATGGCTGTGGTCATCGGACAGATCTTCGAGATCCCGGCCGAGCTGCTTGGCACGGCGCGGATGGTTGTGATCCTAGGGGGCATCAACATCGCGGTCTCGATGGTAAGCGGTGTCTACGGCGGTGTTGTTATTGGGTTGCAGCGTTTCGAATACGTTAATGCGATCGGGGTGGCGGTGGGGGCGTGCCGAGCGGTAGCGATAGTAGCGGCTTTGAAGGCCGGTCTGGGGCTCGTGGCCTTGGCGGTTATCCAATTGGGAATGTCCACGATCGGCGGACTGGCGATTTACTGGCTGAGTCGTCGCCTCTACCCCGAACTCAGGACGTCCTTCAGGGACTGCCGACTTGGTCAGCTGGCTACGATCTTTTCGTTCAGCGTTTCGGTCTTGCTCTTGGATGCTTCAGGAATGCTCATCTTGTTCACCGATTCAGTGGTCATCGGGGCGTTTCTTCCGCTAGGCATGGTCACGTTCTTCGCTATTGCTTCGAACCTCACAGACTATGCTCGCGCCCCGGTCACCGGGATTTCCCACACTGTTACCCCGTGGGCCAGTGCGCTACAAGCTGGGGATGACCGTGCCGAAGTGCAGGGCATGCTTCTCGCCTCGGCTCGAATCTCGACCCTCATAGTCCTTCCCATTGTGATCACTTTCATTGTGCGGGGAGGGACTTTCATTGGAATGTGGATGGGTCCGGAGTACTCGAGACCGTCAGGCAAGGTACTGTGGATTCTCAGCTTGGCGTTGTCTTTTGCCGTCGGCTACCAGGTGGTTGTTGCCACGATGATAGGCCTTTCGAAGCACAAAGGCTTGGTGCCAGCGTTCATTCTGGAGGCTATTTGCAACATTGGACTGAGTGTGGCATGGATCCACCCCTTTGGCATCGTCGGAGTGGCCTGGGGGACAACGGTGCCGCGTCTGATAGCGTCGCTTTTTTTT
>JBATEX010000032.1:0-16495 GCA_049664225.1 Thermoanaerobaculia bacterium | reverse complement strand
GCGCCCCACAGTCGAGCCACCCGCACGAACCTCTGGCACCACCTGGGGGCACAAGAGCTTAGGGCAGTAGGGGCGTAGGGGCCTAGGGGAGGAAGCCCTCAGTGCCTCAAGGGCCGGTCGGCGAGTTCGCCGAGCGCTTCATCCCCCAAGCCCTCAAGGCCCAGGTTCCAGAGTTCCACTGGAACCTGGCGCAACCTTTACGAATGATGATAACGAGAGAGCAGAAAGTCGATGCCGATGCCCATGATCTTCTCCCAGGCTTCTTCGACTTCCTCGCTGTATTCGGGATCGCACTCCTTGACCGATTCCAGCAGACTGTCGAGCCAGAGGTCGTAGAGCTCGGCACCGACGTCGAGGTCCTTGGCGCTGTGTCGCGCCGCCAGGTGGCCGAGGTACCTCTCGGGGCCATCTTCCGGATCTTCCGAGGCGAGGAGGATCAGATAGAAGGAAGCTCTCAGGAGCCGCTTCTGGCGGTGGAAGTCGGTGTTGGCGAATCGCTCCTTGATCTTCGGCGAGGAGGCCAGGAAGCGCTCGTAGAAGATGTCCAGGAACTCCGGGTTGGTGTCACACCGCCGCAGGCTCTCTTCGAAGATCTGGATCGTGGTTTCGTCCACCGATTCCTCCACGGGCAATTTCGCTGGCGCTATTGTAGGCCAAATCTAGGAAGTTGGTCCTGGGTCATCGACCCAACGGTCCAATTCGATCTGCTCTGCAGCGCGCCGGATTCCGTTGATCATGCTGCGGAAGATGAATCCATGGACGGGCAGCACGGAGTACCAGTAGAGGATTCCCAACAGGCCCTTGGGCTTGAAACGAGCGGTCTGAAAGAGCAGGCATCGACCAGCGAACCCCGGCACAGACTCGATCCGGAACTCGAGCAAGGCTTCTCCGGGCAGCACCATTTCGGCTCTGAGCTTCAGCCAGCGGTCGCGTTCGATTCCCGCCACACGCCAGAAATCAAGAGCATCGCCATGACGGATTTCCTCGGCATGACGGCGGCCGCGGCGCAAACCAGGCCCTCCGAGCAGGCGGTCGATGCCGCCTCGAATTCGCCAGAGGATCTGGGAGGAATACCAACCGTTTCGTCCACCGATGCGGCAGATGGCACGAAACACTTCCGAAGCCGCCGCCACCACCTGGGTCTCTTCCTGGTGCACGAATGTAGTACCGCCGGCCCAGTCCGGGTCCCCGGGGACGGCCCCAGCATCGGTCCAAGAGGTTTCGACATTTCCCAACTCGACGTGGCCGAGCGCCTCGTCGATAGCCTCGCGCACGCCGAGAAGTCTTTGTGGCATCAGCCTCTGGGCCGTGTTGTCTCGGCAGACGACTCGGTTGCGCAGACCTTCAGCCAATGGGCGGGCGATGTAGCTACTCAAGGGTGTCACGAGTTGAATCCAAAGGGAGCTCAAGCGTGGCGTCAGCACGGGAATGGGAATGACCAGGCGGTGAGGAAGGTCCAAAGCCTCGGCCATGATGGCCATCATGGCCCTGTAGGAGAGGATGTCCGGGCCACCGATGTCGAGCGTGCGTCCGATCGTATCCTCCATGATCAAGGCGTCGAGAAGATACCCGAGGACGTTGCGCACGGCTATGGGCTGGCACTCCGTCTGGACCCAGCGCGGCGTAACCATGACAGGGAGTCGCTCTACGAGGTAGCGCAGGATCTCGAAGGAGGCCGATCCCGCACCGATGATCATGGCCGCCCTCAGGACGGTGACCGGCACTGGCCCCGAAGCCAGAAGCGCCTCTGTCTCTCGCCTCGAGGTGAGGTGCTCGCTCAGACCCTCACCGGTCTCCCCGAGGCCTCCGAGATAGAGAATTCGTTCGCATCCAGCGCTGGCAGCCGCGGTGGAGAAGGCTCGAGCCAGTTCGGCGTCTTTCGATGCGTAAGCTGGCCCAGCCGCCAGCATGGAGTGCACCAGGTAGTAGGCCGCTCTGCAGCCGCGCATCTGCTCTGCGAGGAGCGCGGTGTCGCCGACATCCCCGGCGACAATCTCGACCGTAGGCTCACCAGCCCACGGTCTCGATTCCAGCTTCTTCGGGCTTCTCGCCAGGCAGCGGACCCGATAGCCACGCTCCAGCAGACGAGGAACCAACCTTCCCCCGATGTAGCCGGAGGCTCCGGTGACGAAGATCGGCGTATCGGCGATGTCGGTTGGATTGGAGATTCCCATGCTTGTACCAGGCCGGGAATCAACGCCCGAGAAGTCTGCGGCGCTTCTTGGTCAACGCGTAGAGACGGCGCGGCGCGTCGAATCCCTTGACCTCGCGTTCTCCGAGGTCGTGGAACTTGAAGTCCTTGGAGGCCATCTCTCGCGTCGCTTCGCAGGCGATGATCGAGCCTGTCTTGTCGTTTGCGAACTTCTCGATACGGAAGGCGAGCACCACGGGCTCGCCCACCATGGAGAGCCCCATGACGTTGCCCTCGCCGTACCCGGACATCACGACGGTCCCGGTCGCCAGGGCCCAGTCGAGCTGCAACGGGAAGCCATCCACCTGCCAGAAGCCAGGAACTTCGGCCAGTTCCCTGGCCAGCCCGTCCAGCTTCAGGGCCGCCTCGCAGGCGCTGATGGCGTGATTCTCCGAGGTGTTCTCCTCCCAGAAGGCGAACGCTGCGTCACCCTGAAACTCCTTGATCGTGCCTCCCAGGGAGATGACCTCCTTCTCGAGCCGCTCGAAGAGTCGGCCTACCGATTCCTGAAGGGCGGAAGAAGTGGCTTGTTGGACCAGAACCGTGTAGTCGCGGATGTCCCCGACGAGCACGGTAAGGGTCTTTACTTCCTCTACCTTCATGGTGAGCTTGGAGATCTCGGATGTCGGTACTTCGGAATCTCTCAGTTGCTGACCCTCGAGGCGAAAGGCCAGCTGCCTGCCGATCAACAGGGTCTGACCGACTTGAATCTCGGTCTGGAGATTTGGCGACAGCCGACGGCCGTCCAGGCGAGTGCCGTTTCGGCTCACATCTCGGGCGAAACAGCGTCCGCTTTGATCCTGGGTCAGGATGCAATGTCTGGAGGAGACGGTCGGGTCCGTGATCAGCAGGCAGCCGGCAGCCTCGCGCCCCTCGCGGTAGCGTCCGATCTCGATTCGATCGAAGAACGCGTAGCTCACACCATCTTCGTCACCACCTACCTGCACCAGCCGCTTGGGAGGGTGCTGGGTGGGTGACGGTTCGATGTAGCTTTCTACTTTGATTGCTTCACTCACCGCCAACGCTCTTTTTCGTCCAGGCCTAGCCCTTCAAGCGAGCCACTTCGTCCCCGAGTTCGCGGACTCGCTGCGACATGGTTTGGACGATTCTAAAGGCAAGTGAGGGATCTACGTGAATTCTCTTCAAGAAGTTCTTCTTGTCGATCGTCAGGACCTTCACCTCACCCTTCGCCCTGAGGGAAGCGGAGCGCACTTCGTGGTCGAAGATGGCCATCTCGCCCAAGAACTCTCCTTCCTCGGCGACTCTCAAGAGAGTCTCGCGGCCTTCTTTCTCCATGAGGACCTCCACCTTCCCCTGCTGGATGACGTACATGACCTGTCCCACGTCCCCCTGCCGGGTGATGAACTCTCCGTCCTGATAGACCCTCCCGAGGGCTCCCTTCTCGATGGAGTGCTTTCTCATGGTTGGCTCCTTTTGCCCGGAGCTACCGCTGCCAGCAGCTCCCAGGATAGGCGGCCCAGGAATCTGGGATGGATGGCTCGAGTGAAGATCTCCATGTAGGCTGCACTGCCGGTAAACATGTCCCAGAGGACCTGGCTGATGTCTTTGTGGCGCCCCGGGATGCTCTGCTCTTTTTGGGTCATCCGGAGCATCGCGCGCCGCGCGAAGGGCATCATCTGCACCAGCTTGGTGGCGCTGAAGGTGACCTTGCCGATGGCGTTGTCCCGCAGGATGGTCTTGAGAACGGGCGCGTAGTGGCGCCGGAAGGCATCCTCGGAGACTCCCTCGAAGACAGCCGCGGTGGCACAGGCCTTCGCCGTCTTGTACGCCGCCCCTATACCGTCTTTGTAGAGTCGCGTGACTCCGCAGTCGCCGACGAAGACGATGCGATCGCCGTAAGGCTGGATGGCTCCCTTCACCGCGATCTTCGGTGAGCACTGACAGGAGCGGGGTTCTGGGGCCCAATCGTCGGGCATGCACCCTCGGACCTCTTCCGAGCTCAGGAAAGCATCGACGAGATCCTTGTCGATGGCGTCTCCCAGGAGGCAGACGCTGACGTAGTCGCCTTTCGGAATGATGGCCGCGAACTCTAGGCGGGGGATGTTGAGCAGAAAGACGTGCATGGAATCGCCCAGGATCTCTGCGATGACCTCTTCACCAAGGAAGTACTCGCGAATGAAGGTCTTGGTGGTCTCGGGAGGCTGGTAGCCGAAGTCGAGCTCCTTGAAGAGCTTGAGTGCCGGTGAGTTCACACCTACGGCTGCAACCAGAAGGTCGTAGGTCTGGGGCTCACCACCTTTCACGCTGATGGAGGGGCGACCGTTGTCCATGGAGATCTCCATCACGCGGCCGCGGGTGACCTTGGCCCCCCTGGCCTCGGCCAGGCCCTCGAGATGATGATCGAAGCTGCCCCATTTCCTCACCTGGATGTCGCGCGGTCCCGCACCACGGTAGACGGCGGCGATGCGCTTCTCGTCAACGGGAGTCTCGATGCGGACCGTTCCGACATCCATATGGAGGACGTAGGACTCGATACCCCTTTGCACGACGGTGTCGGGGAGGTTGATGCCTTCCGCTGCGAGGTTCTGGACCAGGGTCTCGGAGATGATCCCGCCGCACATGTTGCAGCCGCCAGGCGCCGGGCAGGAGAAGTCCCTCGGCTCGTAGATCTCGACCTCGATATCCAGATCCGCCCGTTCGGCCATTTCCAGAAGAAAGTAGCTCGTGAAGGAGCCCGCCGGGCCGCCTCCGATCACCGCGACCCGCGAGCCGTCGACCAGTTCGAGCTGGTCCTGTCGGGATGGGGGGTTCGAGTCTGCCATCGTCACTCCTCTCGTCTGTCGGGCGCTCACCTGAGCACCCAACCAGCGCGTATAGAGCTCACGGATGACGTTGGGCTTCGGCGTCAGACCTCGAGGCCAGGGCCGATCTGCCGTCCGTGTCTTACAACTCGTCCACCTGCCTAGCAAGGTAGTGGGTTGTGGGTACCCACGCCACCCCAATTGGGGTGGTGTGCCGCGCTATCCCTTGGGGTGGGCCAATCGATTCATGGCCAAGCGTCGATAAGGTCGGGTACTTTTATTTGACCTCTAGACGTGTCTGTGCGAGCGTTTCAGGTTGGACTACGATGGAGTCGAACCGGGAGGCACCATGGACCACGTCGAGCTCGTCGAGGCTCTGAAAGACCCTGCTTTCTACGACCCGCCAGTCGAACAGGTGGAGTTCGTCCAGACGCACATCTCCTCGGTATTTCTCACCGGGGAGCGGGTCTACAAGTTGAAGAAGCCTGTGAACTTCGGCTTCCTCGACTTCTCGAGTGTCGAGCTTCGGCAGCGCTACTGCAAAGCAGAGGTAGAGCTCAATCGCCGCCTGGCACCCGAGGTCTATCTGGGTGTCGAGCCGATAACCCTCGATGGTGCTCTGCTTCGGATCGGAGGAGAAGGCGAGGTTGTCGACTGGCTGGTCGTCATGCGGCAGTTGGACGGAGAGCTTCTTGGAGGCCGCGTCCTCGAGCGTGGCGAGCTCACAGAACGGCAAATCGGCCAGCTGGTGGAGCAGCTCGTTCCGTTCTATCGCAACGCGCGGACCGGTGAGGGAATCGATCGGTGGGGAACCCTCGAGGCGGTCAAGTACAACACCGACGAGAATTTCACCCAGACCCGCGAGTACATGGGAAAGCTGATCACCCGGCAGCGGTACGAGCACATTCGGGACTGGACCAACGCGTTTTACCGAGATCAGCCCGACCTCTTCCGCGAACGCATAGCGGAGGGGCGCATTCGGGAGAGTCACGGCGACCTGCATCTGGACAACATCTTCTTCCAGGATCCGCCGATCATCTTCGACTGCATCGAGTTCAACGAACGCTTCCGGTGTGGCGATGTGGCGGCGGACCTCGCGTTTCTGGCCATGGATTTCGACTTTCGGGGACGTCCCGAGCTGGGGCGACTCTTGGTCGACGAGTATGTCGAGGCTTCTGGTGATCGAGGTCTCCTGAAGTTATTGAACTTCTACAAGTGCTATCGCGCCTATGTGAGGGGCAAGATCTCCTGCTTCACCGCCTCGGATCCGGCGCTCGACGGCGTTCAGCGGCGCCACTGGAAGAATCGGGCACGGCACTATTTCGGGCTTGCCTACCGCTATGCGGGAGGCGAAGAGCGGCCTTCCCTGGTCGTGCTTTACGGTCTGATGGGTTCTGGCAAGACGAACATCGCCCGGTACCTCCGCGAGACCTTCGGCTGGCATCTGCTCTCGACCGATGCCGTGCGCAAGCAGTTGGCGGGCATTGGCGAGAACACCCGCGTCTACGTGCCCTACAACGAGGGTCTCTACTCGCCCGAGATGAACCGACGCACCTATGACGAGGTCTGTCGCCGGGCCGAGAACCTACTGAAGGCCGGCTTTCCGGTTGCTGTCGATGGTGCCTTCAAGCGGCAGGTCGAGCGTCAGCCGGTCATCGATCTGGCGCAGCGAGCCGGCGCGCGACTCCTCTTCCTCGAGACGACTTGCGAGCCGGCGGAACAGCAACGACGATTGGAGCTCCGGCAGGAGCACGACACGCGCTCCGATGGCCGGGTCGAGATCATGGAGCTTCAGCGCTCCGAGTTCGAAGGGCCGAACCCGGACAGCTCCGAGCTCTTCGAAACGGTTTCGAGCGACGGCCCCAAGTCAGAGACGCGGCGCCGAGTGGCAGAGATCCTCGAATCCCGAAGCATGCTCGCGGCCGACGAGGTCGTCGCGACTGAGAACTGACCAGGGGGCTTGCAGGAATGGTGGGCTCGATCCGCAGATCCCGACGTTATAACTTGCGAAGGAGAAGCAGGGTCCGATCATCCGTATAGGGGACCCCCTCGACGAACTCTTCCAGTGCTGTCTCGATCGACCGGCTCAGAGCTCCCAGCTCGTTATCCAGATTGCTGGCGACGACTTCGGCCAAGCGTGCGGTCCCAAACTCCTCGCCATCGGGATTGGCAGCCTCGATGATGCCGTCCGTATAGAGAACCAGGGTGTCGCCGGAATCGATCAGCACACTTGATTCTCCGTACTCGATATCGGCGAAAGCCCCCAGTGGCGGTCCGGTCGAGTCCAGTGTGATGATGTTGCCCTTCGAACCGACCAGGAGGCCGGGATGGCCGGCACTCGCGTAACGCAGTATTCGACCTCGCGGTTCCAGGACCACGACAAACGCAGTGGCGAACCGGTTGGAGAGGGTTCGAGTGTGCAGACGCCGATTGACTCGTGTGCAGAGCTCGGCCGGCGGCCGACCGACTTCGATGGGGCCGGCAGCCAGAGCCTCCAGGGAAAGGGTGGTCAGGGACGCACCGATGCCCTTTCCACAAACGTCTGCGACCATGAGGACGGTCTCTTTACCCGCCAGGCGTTCTACCGCCTGGTAGTAGTCACCCGAGACTCCACGCGACGGAATCGTCGAGCCCGCCAGGTCGTAGCCCGCGATTCTCGGTAGCGCGGTGGGGAGCACCGCGACTTGAATCCTGCGAGCCAGATTCAGCTCGGCTTCGAAGAGGCGACGCTGGGCAGCTTCCTCGGCCGCTCTCTGGGCGAGCTTGATGTTGTGGATCCGCAGAGCAGCGATCGAGGCAAGTGAGGCCAGCAGATCTCTGTCTTCCTCGACGAATAAAGACTTCTCCAGACTGGAGGCGAGGGCGATCATCCCGAGTGAACCTTCGGGGTTGAGGAGAGGTGCGGCCACTAGGCTCTGGATGCCCAAGCCGAGGACGCTGTCAGCCTCGTCGAAACGGCGGTCGGTCTTGGCGTCCCTGACGAGTGCCGCCATTCCATTGTCGGCCACCTCGTGGAGGAGGGTCTTCGAGTAGAGATGATCGATACCCGGTCCGCCTGAAGATCGCTCCGCGGCCAGGTAGTACTCACCGTCGTCCCGTTTCAGGAAGATGGCAGCGTGGTCGGGCAAGAGAGCCTCGAAGCAGCGGTCCAGGATCACCTCGAGCAACTCGTCGAGCTCAACGGTTTCGCTGAGCGTGCGGTGAATCGAGTTGAGCAGCTGGAGCCGATCGGCTTGGCGCCGGAAGGCTTCCCGGGGGGGCAGTCCACCGAGATCGGTCGCGCTGTCTGAATCGATGAGATCCGCGGCTCGTCGATAGTCGGTGTTGTGCCTGGTAACCGGATCATGCCGCGGGGTGGGAGTCTCGAGTCCGTCCGACAGGAGCGTGATGTAGCTGGTCGAGAGCCGCAGCTCGTCTCCGGGGTGAATCTCGGTCCGTTCCTCGACGCGTCGATCGTTGACCCAGGTGCCGTTGCTCGAGCCGAGATCCTCGATCCAGACGTGGTCTCCCTGTCGATAAAGGCGGGCGTGTTGGCGAGAAAGGAAGCGGTCTTTGACGACGAGATCAGACTCGGACACTCGACCGATGGAGATCGATTCGTCAACCAGTGGAATCTCGAAATCCTCTCCCTGGCTCGGGAACACTCGTAAGCGATACACGGTTCCCTCCTTTGTAGCTTTCTATAAGTCTACAGTCTTCGCTCGGTCGATGCCCAGCGAAACGGGGGAATCAGCTGTCTATTGGGTCCACAGGCTTCCGTAACCGCTTCTTCTGTGACTCTTTCTCCCTGTCCTGCCGCTCTCGACGACGCACGGGGAAGCCCTTTTTGGTGGGCTTGCGAGGAGGATCCTCGTGGTAGTGCTCGGCCAGCCGACGTGCCAGCCGCTCGAGAGCGATCTTGCGGTTGCGGAGCTGAGATCTGGAGTCGGCTGCTGTGACGACGATGCCGGTGGGAAGGTGCTTCAAACGGACGGCCGAGTAGGTGCGGTTCCGGTGTTGCCCGCCAGGTCCCGAGGCCTGGTAAACGGATACCTCGACCTCGGTCTCGAGTTGCTCGAGGTCGGGCACGCCCGTCGTGACGGTTTTGTCTTCGCTCATTGCCTCACCTCCATCAGTGTCGCATTGGAAGAGGTGATGGGGCAACCGGGTCTTGGGGCTTGGGTCCTGGGCGGATGACCCTCTTCTCGTAGAGGTCCGTCCGGGTGGTCCGCAGGCGGACGGCGGCGGCCTTGTAGGGGAGCCCCTTGCGGGCTCCCGCGGGAGGGGGCAAGCCCCTCGCCTACATTCGGGCTGGCCGCCACCTCGTCTAGTCATCGCGCCCCAGCTCCTGTGCTCTATCAGGGACCTTGCGCTGCGCTCGACTCGGTGCCCCCTGTCGAACCACCCGAACGAACCTCTGGCACCATAGAAGGCAATAGGGGCGTAAGGGCGTAGGGGCGTAGGGGGCTAGGGCTTGAGCCTCTGTTCCACCAAGCCCTCAAAGACTGGCCGGAAGGAACGCCCGGCCACCTCGCCCCCCACTGCCCCATTGACCGGCTGGACAGAGTCCAGACTCCTCAACCCCTCATCTTCGCGTACCAGTCGGCGAGGCCGGCGCCGATTCCGTGGGGATTGTCTTCTTGCACGTAGTGAATGCCCTTGCCGATGTCGACGCCCTCGATGTTTGGAAGTTCGCGGAGCAACTTGTCGGCAAGGGGTCGGGGAATCAGACCGCCCGGGGTGGCGTAGAAGAGGAGCTTTGGCAGCTGGGTCTTCCCAAGCCATTCCGCATAGCTCTCCACGGCTGCTTGAACGTCGGCAGGGTCACCGTCGATGGGGATCTCCCGGGGCCACTGGCGCACAGGGAGTCGACTGGCAACTGTAGGGAAGGGCTCTGCGTAGTGGGCCATTTCCTCAGTGGTGAGTGTTCGCGCTGTGGCTTTCGGCAATAACCTCTGAATGAAGACATTCCCCACGGAGATCATCAACCAACCCACTCCCGGTGTCCGAAAGAGCTTGAACCCCATCTTGTAGTCAGGAGGAAACTCGCTCCAGCGCGATGGTTGGACGATGGCTTCCATGAAGGCGATTCCCTTCACGTTCGCCTCATGGCGACAGGCGTAGTGAAAGCCAAGGCCGGAGCCCCAGTCGTGAATGACCAGGGTGATGTTCTTCAAGCCCAGCGCTTCGATGAAGCCCTCGAGATACTTCGAGTGGTCGAAGAAGCGGTAGGGTATGTCCGGCTTGTCGGACCGACCCATACCAATCAGGTCTGGCGCGATGGCACGGGCCATGGGAGTGATGTGGGGGATGATGTTGCGCCACAGATAGGACGAGGTCGGGTTGCCGTGCAGAAACAGGATGGGGTCTCCCTCGCCCTCGTCGATGTAGTGCATCTTCGAGCCATGGACTTCAACGTACTTGGGCTCGAATGGAAATTCGGCAGAGATCGATCGCTCAGAAGTCATGTGAAACTCCTCGCTCGGACAGATTGGTGTAGGTGCTGAAACGCGAGAACAGTATAGCTGGACCGCTGCCGCATGGAGGTCCGTCCGGGTGGTTCGCAGAGGGACGGCGGCGGCTACTCAGACTGCAATGGTGGGCCGCCACCTCGTCTCGTCATCGCGCCCCAACTTCTGTGCACTATCTAGGTCCTTGCGCTGCGCTCGACTCGGCGCCCCCTGTCGAACCACCCGGACGAACCTCTCGGAACCGGTGGTGGCATTGAGGGCTTAGGGCCGTAAGGGCCTAGGGGCTTAGGGGATGCCATGAGCAGGCGGTATGCAGGGTTCGGCGTGGGGACTCCATCCAGGGGGTTCTTGCAGCGGAAGGGAGGATAGCCCCCTGGGGGCCCCACGTCGGACCCTCATCAATCACGGTCCTCTGAGCAGGGCCCAGGGCATCGTTCCGCGGTAGACTACGCACGCCCGGTGTCTGGCCGGGTGATGTGAAAACTTCGTACCCACCTTCTGTGCCCACTGCACCCTTCGGAGGTTGAGAATGATCCGTTCCTGTCCGTCTCGCTCTTTCGTCCGCCAACTCCAGTGGCTTGCCCTGGGGCTCGCGCTCTTCGCACTGGTGCCTCTGTCGGCTCTGGCTGCTGACGGCGAAGCCCGGCTGTTGCGCTACCCGACAATCCACAAGGACTTCGTGGTCTTCGTCTACGGAGGCGATCTGTGGCGGGTTCCAGTCGAGGGCGGCCGCGCTTTTCGACTCACCTCGCACGCAGGCACCGAGCTCACTCCCAAGATCTCGCCCGACGGTGAATGGGTGGCTTTCTCCGGGGAATACAGCGGTTCGCGGCAGGTCCACGTGGTGCCCGCCGATGGCGGCACTCCGAAGCAGCTCACCTTCTACAACGATGTCGGGAGCATGCCCCCGCGAGGCGGCTTCGATTACTGGGTTCAGGGCTGGTGCCCGGACGGCAAGATACTGGTGCGCATGAACCGGACTCCCTGGGGGCCGCGTCCGGGTCTCTACTACCTGGTGGATCCGGCCGGAGGTCTCGAGGAGCGCCTGCCGATCCAGGTGGGAGGCAGTGCGAGCTGTTCTCCCGATGGAACGAAGCTAGCCTTCACGTATTTCGACCGGGAGTTCCGTACCTGGAAGCGTCACATGGGCGGACGCAACCAGGACATCTGGACTTTCGACCTTGCAGGCATGGCATCGGAGCGCCTCACCGACTGGGAGGGGTCCGACAACTTCCCGATGTGGCACGGCGACACCATCTACTTCACCTCCGATCGCGAGCACACACTCAACATCTTCGCCTACGACAAGGCGACCAGCGCGATCCGGAAAGTCACGGACTTCGATGAGTACGACGTGTTGTGGCCGAGCCTCGGTCCGGACGCGATCGTCTTCATGAACGGCGGCTGGCTTTACCGGCTGGACCTCGCCACCGAACAGGTGGAGAAGATCCCGGTCACCATCGCTCCGGGTCTGCCCAGCACTCTGCGCCGCTGGGAGGATGTGAGCGACAACATCGACGTGGTGGATGTGTCGCCAGGTGGCAATCGGGCGGTCTTCGAGGCCCGTGGTGATCTCTTCGCAGTACCGGCCAAGGACGGAGCCACCCGCAACCTCAGCAACACCCAGGGGGTCCGCGAGAGCGCCCCCAGGTGGTCGCCCGACGGTCGTTGGATCGCCTACTACTCCGACGTCACCGGCGAGATGGAGCTGTACGTTCGGGAGCAAGACGGCTCTGGCGAGCCGAGACAATTGACAAGTGGCGGCTCCTCCTGGCGATTCCCGGCGGAGTGGAGCCCCGACTCCGAGAAACTCGCCTTCAGTGACAGCGATCGACAGCTGAACGTGATCGACGTCGCAAGTGGCTCGGTCACGCTGGCGGATACGGATTCACTGGGCTTCATCGATACGTATCGATGGTCGCCGGACAGCAAGTGGCTGGCGTTCGAGAAGGCCCACCCGGAGACCAGACTGCCGGGTCTGGCGGTCTATTCGCTGGCGAGCGGAGAGGTTCAGATGTTGGGCGAGGGGCTCACCATCGACTTCTCTCCGGCCTGGGGTGCGAGCGGCAAGTACCTGTTCTTCTTGAGCAATCGTGACTACAACCTGAACTTTTCAGATTTCGAATTCAACTACATCTACGACAACTCCACGAGAGTCTTCGCGGTGGCGCTGGACGCTGATGCTGACGCCCTCTTCCCATTGAAGAGCGACGAGGTGGAAATGAAAGAGGAGGGGGACTCTGCCGAGAAGCAAGAAGGGAACGGTGAGGACGAAGAGAAGTCAGTACCGGTCGTAGAGGTCGCGCTGGAGGGACTGGCGGCGAGGACTATGGCCGTGCCGGGAGTAACGGCGGGGAACTACGGCAATCTGAGCGCTGTCGAGGGAGCCCTGCTCTATCTCGAGATTCCGGACGATGGACCACCAGCACTGATGCGGTTCGATTTGGAGGAGCGTGAGGAGAAGGAGGTCGTCTCCGGAGTCGCGGCGTATCGACTTGCCGCACGTGGCGAGAAGGTTCTCTACCAGTCGGAAGACAAATGGTCCATTGCCGAAGCCAAGCCCGACAGCAAGGGCGACGAGCTCGACCTCTCCGACCTGCGCATGCGGCTCGATCCGCGCGCCGAGTGGGCCCAGATGTTCGACGAAGACTGGCGCATCGGTCGCGATTGGTTCTACGACTCGGAGATGCACGGTATCGGGTGGGATCAGATGAAGCAGCGATACGGAGCACTTGTTCCTCATGTGACGACTCGAGCCGACCTGGATTTCATCTTCGGTGAGATGGTCGGCGAGCTCGAAGCCGGGCATACCTACGTGCAGAGCGGCGAGGAGCCTGAGGTCGATCGTGTCGAGGGCGGCATGCTCGGAGCCGAGTTCGAAGCCGACAGCTCAGGCCGCTTCCGCATAACCAAGATCTTTGCCGGCGAGAATTGGGACGACAGCTATCGCTCGCCGCTGACGGAGCTGGGTGTCGACGTCTCTGTTGGAGACTTCCTGCTGGCGATCGATGGAGTCGAGCTCACCACGGAGCAGAATCCCTATCAGCTGTTGGAAGGCAAGGGTGACAAGCAGGTGGTGCTGACCGTCAATTCGGAGCCCACATTGACCGGTTCCCGAACCGAGACCGTCAAGACCATCACCAGTGAGAGAAACCTGCGCTATCTGGACTGGGTGATGAGCCGGGCGGCTCTGGTGAACGAGCTCTCGGACGGTCGGATCGGCTACATCCACCTGCCCAACACCGCCGTCGAAGGCAACCGCATGCTGCAGAAGCTGTTCTACAGCCAATCGCAGAAGGACGGCCTGATCATCGACGACCGCTATAACGGTGGCGGATTCATTCCCGACCGGATGATCGAAATGCTGTCGCGGACCACGCTCTCCTTCTGGACCCGTAGGGGTGTCGACGCCTTCAGCACCCCCGGCTTCGCCCACGACGGACCGAAGGCGATGCTGATCAACGGCTATGCCGCCTCTGGCGGTGACGCCCTGCCGTACTACTTCAGCAAGCGCGGGCTGGGCCAGCTGATTGGCACCACGACCTGGGGCGGTCTCATCGGGCTGTCGGGGAATCCCATGCTGGTGGATGGTGGCGGTGTTCTCTACCCGACTTTCCGACTCTACGACACCGAGGGCGAGTGGGCGGTGGAGAACGAGGGTGTGCCGCCGGACATCGAGGTATGGGATCTGCCCGAGGTGATCGCCCAGGGTGGCGACCCGTCGATCGAGAAGGCCGTCGAAGTCTTGCTTCAGGAGCTCGAGAGCTACCCCGGCGACCCGGAAAGCCCGACTCCGCCGGACATGGGCGGCGATTGAATGAGTCCTGGGGCTTGGGTCCTGCGCAGAAGGCCACCATCTTGTGGAGGCCCGTCCGGGTGGCCCGCAGCGTGACGGCGGCGGCTTTGCAGGGGAGCCCCTTGCGGGCTCCCGCGGTGGCCTTGTAGGGGAGCCCCTTGCGGGCTCCCGCGGGAGGGGGCAAGCTCCTCCCCTACATTCGGGAGGGCCGCCACCTCGTCACGTCTTCGCGCCGGATCTCCCGTGTACTTCTTCGGCCCTTGCCATGCGCTCGACTCGGCACCCCACAGTCGAGCCACCCGAACGAACCTCGGGCACCGATGGTGCCCAGATCCCTTGGTCGATCCCTGTCTCGGGGACACTCCAAGACCGCGCACGGGGATTGGAAGCCGGGGGCCCAGGACCTCAAGACCTCAGGACCTCAAAAGACCGTCCGGCGATTTACCGGCTGCCTCAACCCCAAGCCCTCAAGGATCAGCCGAAGGCACGCCGGCTGCTTCAACCCCAAGCCCTCAAAGGTCGGCCGGAGCAAGCGACGGACGATTCAACCTTCACTGCCTCGGGTCAGTTGACCAGGGCTGCGGTTTATTGGTACAAACTGCCTCACGAACCTGTCCTAGACGAATGCAGTTGTGGGCCTTCGATGCGAGGCTGGGTGCGCCCTGTGGAGATCAATGGGCGTCCTTTGGGAGGAGACAACCCCTTTCCTAATTTACTCAGCTGGAAGGGGCCGGTGCTTGATGGAAGGTAGAAGCGCACAGAGAACAATTCCAAGAGAGGATGCATGAATGCCGATTGTAAAGACCCTGAGTGGTGGTGAAGCCTCGATCGATGACGCAATGGTTCAAGCACTGTCCGAGAGCCTCCAAGGAGATGTTGTAACTCCGGCGAGCCCGAGCTACGACGAGGTGCGCGAGATCTGGAACGCCATGATCGACCGGCGCCCCGGGATCATCGTACGCTGTACCAGTGCGGAGGATGTGGCTCGTGCTGTCAATCTCGCTCGTGAGAAAAACCTGCTCGTTACCGTGCGTGGGGCGGGTCACAATATCGCCGGCAACTCGATTGCCGACGGGGCGTTCATGATCGACTTGTCAGGGATGAAATCGGTGACTGTCGACGCGACCAAGAAGACGGCGACGGCCGGGCCCGGCGTCACCCTGGGTGAGCTCGATGCCGCGACACAGGAGCATGGTCTGGCAACTTCGACCGGTATCAACTCGACGACAGGCATCGCTGGTCTCACTCTGGGCGGGGGATTCGGTTGGCTGAGTCGGACGTACGGAATGACGATCGACAATCTGATCTCCGCCAATGTCGTCACGGCAAACGGTGATCTGGTGAAGGCGAGTGCGGAGAGTCATCCCGACCTCTTCTGGGCCATTCGAGGCGGTGGAGGCAACTTCGGAATCGTCACCTCGTTCGAGTACCAACTGCATGCTGTCGGCCCCGAGATCCTGTCCGGACTGATCGTCCACCCGGGTAGCGAAGCCCGAGCCTGCTTCGAGTTCTATCGAGACTTCACGGCCCAGGCTCCGGATGAGCTCACCACATGGGTCGTCATGCGCAAGGCACCGCCACTACCGTTCCTTCCCGAGGAGGTTCACGGTACCGACGTCCTGATCTTTGCGGTGATGTACACCGGAGATATGGAATCGGGGGAGAAAGCAGTCCAGGCTCTGCGCGACTACGGCAGTCCGATCGCCGACGTGATCGGGCCCCACCCATTCGCCGGTTGGCAGCAGGCGTTCGATCCCCTTCTCACGCCGGGCCTCAGGAACTACTGGAAGTCGCACAACTTCGCTGGGCTGAGCGATGAGCTGATCGATGTCCTCGTGACCGCCGCCGCCAATCTGCCCTCGCCACACACGGAGATCTTCACCGCGCAGCTGGGCGGAGCTCAGGCTCGAGTCGATCCCACCGCTACCGCATATTGGCCCCGAGATTCAGAATTCACCATGAATGTTCATACGCGGTGGGAAGAGGCCGCTGACGACGAGCAGTGCGTGGCCTGGGCACGGCAACTCTTCAACGACACCGAACCCCATGCCACAGGCGGTGTCTATGTGAACTTCATGCCGGAAGACGAGGCGGACCGGGTCGGGAACGCCTATGGTGGCAACTACGACCGCCTGGCGGCGATCAAGAGAGAGTACGATCCGAGGAACCTGTTCAGGGTGAATCACAACATTGCACCCCGGTAGCGGGGCGCGATGCTGTGAGGGTTGAGGCGCCTGGTGTTTCTTCCAACGATTGTCGATAGTAGGTCGATCCGAGGGAGAGGACGACAGGGGGC
>JBATEX010000031.1:0-28374 GCA_049664225.1 Thermoanaerobaculia bacterium | reverse complement strand
GTCCTGGTGCACGACCAGATTCACGGCAGCTCGACAGTGGCAAGGGACGACGGAACGTTCGGCTTTGCCTATTTCGACTTTTCTCCGGACTTTCGGCGGTTCTCGGAGGAGGGTTCCCAGGCCCTGGCAGCGGCGCGGACCGAGACGGGGGAGCTCGATCCGCAACCGGACAAGGACGACCTGATCCACTATTCGGTGATCCCCTGGGTGAGGTTCACCGGCCTGCTACACGCCCGGAGGGTCCCCGCTGAGGACTCGGTGCCGAAAATCGTCTTTGGCAAACACCATCTTCGCGACGGTACGCGCCGGATGCCCATCTCGATCGAAGCCCACCACGCCTTGATGGATGGACTCGAAGTCGGGCAGTTTCTGGAGCGGTTTCAGGAGCTTCTGAACGACCCGCCGACCCAGGGGGACACAAACCCAGTTTCAATGCCTGAGTCGAGTAGAGTGGTCGGGTGACGCGAGGGGCAGAGATCTGCCCGCCTACTTGGTCGCAAGAAGGGTGCCTGTCCCCGAAATGTGTATTCTGTCCCCCCCTCAACCCTTTTTGTAGCGCCGCCGCTTCCACATCTTGCGCAGGGGCACCAGGAAAGTCAGGAACAGGACCAAGATCAGCACTCCGGCGAGGTTGCGAATCACGGTCTGCCGATCGGCGGTGGCGGCGTTGAACAGCGCATGGCCAAAGTAGGTGTAGATCAGCATCGAGGGGATCAGGCCGATCGCCGTGGCAGCCAGGAACTGCGGGAACCGAACGCCGGCCAGGGCTGCTCCGTAATTGATGACGGCGAAGGGGATCGGCAGGAAGCGGACGCGCACGATCGTCCAGAATCCGTGCTTCTCCAGGATCTTCTCGGCCCGCTGCAGCAATCCCGCCGGGACCACGTGGGAAACCAATTCGTAGCCGAGCGCTCGCGCCAGCAGAAAGCTGGCAGTGGCCCCGATCATCGTGCCGAGGAGGTTGTAGAGCCACCCCAATTTCACCCCGAAGACCACGCCGCCGGCGAAGATCAGAGGACTGACCGGAAGACCCGTGGGCGACAGGACCAGGTAGAGAGCCAGTAGAGCCACGGGTGCCCACCAGGCGCTGCGCAGGTCCATCATCAGCGCCACGATCCTGTCCTTCGCGAGAAACTCGCTGAGGGGCGTCCAGCGAAATAGGGCGAAAGCTACGGCCAGCAGGGCGACGAGGAGGGCGAACCGGACCACCGCCCCGCGCGGGATGGACCGCAGCCTCTTGACGGCTAGCAGTGAGTCGTTGTCTTGCCCGTGGGAGCTCGAGGACATCCGAGTCACTCGTCGGATTCGGCTAGCGCGTCCAAACAGAGAAACTCGCGCATGTGGCCGATCAGGATCTCCAACGATCTGGGCTCCATGAAGTTCAGCTGCAGCTCGTTGATGACCATGACTTCGAGCTTCAGCCATTCCGCCCAGCAATTCTGGCAGACGCGAGACTGCAGCTCTTCGCGCAATTCCCCGGGATACGGCGGGTTTACCACTCCTGAAGCGGTCTCACCACAGCGGGCGCAGAGGATCTGAGTGGGCTCGGTATCTTCGGTCATTCCACCTCTCCCGGAAGCACGATTCGGCTCTCTGAGCGCTCGAGCACCTCGCCCGGGATGCGGACCAGAAGGAGCACGTCTTTCTGCTGACGCTGGCCGCGCAGGCCCTTGACCAGCTCATCGGCCATCGCCAGCTTCACGAAGGCCGGCCGCTTCTCGTTCTGCCGGGCGCTGTCGAGCAGCAAATCGGCCACTTCCACCAGCTCGACCTGCTGAGGGTACTTGTCGAGCGCGAACTGCAACTTCTTGACCAGATCCTCCATTCCGAGCTCCTAGTTGCTGCCTTCCAGCAGCGATCGGAAGTAGTCGATCGTGGTGCCGAGGCCGTCCTGCAGCTCGACTCGTGGTGACCAGCCGAGAAGTTCCCTCGCCCGTGTGATGTCGGGTTGACGGGTTTTGGGGTCGTCAACGGGCAGCTCCACGAAAGAGATCTCGCTCTTGCTATTGGTGGCCTCGATGATGCGTTGGCCGAACTCCAGGATCGTCATCTCGTGGGGATTCCCGATGTTGACCGGGTCCGAAGTGTCGCTGTTGAGCAGGCGCCAGATCCCCTCGACCAGGTCGTTGACGTAGCAAAAGGAGCGCGTCTGCGAGCCGTCACCGAAGACCGTCAACGGTTCTCCAAGCAATGCCTGCTGGATGAAAGCAGGGACGACGCGGCCGTCCTTGAGGCGCATCCGAGGCCCGTATGTGTTGAAGATCCGCACGATGCGGGTCTCGAGGCCGTGGAAGCGGTGGTAGGCCATCACCATGGCCTCGGCGAAGCGCTTGGCTTCGTCGTAGACGCCCCGAGGGCCGACCGGATTCACGTTGCCCCAGTAGGTCTCCGGCTGTGGATGGACCAGCGGATCGCCGTAGACTTCGGATGTCGAAGCCAACAGGTAGCGGGCTTCCTTCGCTTTGGCCAGGCCGACGGTATTGTGGGTTCCGAGAGAGCCGACCTTGAGAGTCTGAATCGGCAACTCCAGGTAGTCCATCGGGCTGGCTGGGGAAGCGAAGTGCAGCACGTTGTCGAGAGGCACGTTGACCTCGAACGGCCGGGTGACGTCGTGCTCGATGAATTGGAAGTCGTCACGATCCAGCAACGACTGGATGTTCTCGAGCTTTCCCGTCAGGAGGTTGTCGACACACACCACCTTGTGTCCCTCCTGCAGGAGCCGCTCGCACAGGTGTGAGCCCAGGAATCCCGCCCCGCCAGTTACCAGAGAAGTAGTCATGCCTCTTGTCTTTGCTCCCGCTGGGCCTCCACCCGTCCGACCGACAAGTAGTCGAAGCCGGCGGCCCGTATCTTTGCTGGTTCGTAGATGTTCCTGAGGTCGACGATCAGAGGCCGCTTGAGAAGCTCCTTCAGGCGCCTGAGCTCCAACGCCTTGAACTGATTCCATTCGGTCGCGATGACGATGCCGTCCGCGCCCGCAGCTGCGTCGTAGGAGTTGTCGCAGTATTCGATTTGCGGCCAGTCTTCCCGAAAGGCCTCCATGGCCGCCGGGTCGAAGGCTCGCACCGAGGCTCCGGCGTCCAGTAGACCCTTGACGATCTCGATCGCCGGCGACTCTCGGATGTCATCGGTATCGGGCTTGAACGACAGGCCCAGAACAGCGACCGTCTTGCCTTTGAGCTCACCGTCGAAGGCCTGTGAGATCTTCTCGACCATGCGCTCCTTGGTTGCCTGATTCACCGCCACGACCGATTCCATGATTTGGAAATGCAGGCCGTGCTCGAGGGCGATCTGGACAACAGCGCGGGAGTCCTTGGGGAAGCACGAGCCGCCGAAGCCCGGCCCAGGATGCAAGAACTGGGGACCGATCCTCGTGTCGAGTCCCATTCCTCGGGCCACGGTTTCTACGTCGGCACCGAGCCTCTCGCACAGATGTGCCACCTCGTTGATGAAGGAGACCTTGGTCGCCAGGAAGCCGTTGGAGGCGTACTTGATCAGCTCTGCGCTCTCCACGTTGGTGATAACGAACGGCACATCCGCGACCCGCAGAGGTGAGTAAATGTCCAGCATCATGTCGATGGCGCGCTGATCGACACTGCCGATGACTACCCGGTCGGGGTTTCGGAAGTCGCCGATGGCGGAGCCCTCTCGCAGGAACTCAGGATTGCTGACGACGGCAAACTCGTGCTGACCGGTCTGGACCTCTCGGATGATCTTGTCGATCTTCTGGCCTGTACCGATCGGCACCGTGCTCTTGGTGATGACGATCTTGAATCCATTGAGGTGCTCGCCGATGGACTTGGCGACTTGTTCGACGAAGCTCAGATCAGCGGAACCGTCGGGTCTGGAAGGGGTTCCGACGGCGATGAAGATGGCCTGCGCTTCTTCAATGGCCGGTCCCAGCTCGGTTGCGAAGCGAAGGCGCCCCTCGTCCATGTTGGTACGGACAACCGTGGCGAGTCCGGGCTCGTAAATCGGGATCTCGCAGCGCTGCAACGCCTCGACTTTGTCGACGTCTTTGTCGACGCCGACCACGTTCATGCCGAAATCGGCCAGGCAGGCGCCGGTGACGAGACCGACGTATCCGCTACCTACTACACAAATATTCATGCTTTCCGCTCCCGATTGTCAGTGTGGCGAGGGGCTGCAGTCGAAGGTGCGCGGAGTTTCCGGGCTCAAGTCTGGCTGTCCCGATACCATTCGACGAACCGCTTCAAACCCTCTCGGATGGGTACTTTGGGTGAGTAGCCGACCAGGGCATTGGCCTTGCTGACATCTGCGTAGGTTATGGGGACATCTCCCGGCTGATCGGGAAGATACTCGATATTCGGCTCGACGCCAAGCTCATCGGCCAGCCACTGCACGAGATTGCTGAGAGCCGTGGTCTCGGCGCCACCGAGATTCAGGATCTCGAAGGGTGGTGCCAGGTCCAGGGTGGCCACGACGCCGTCGATGATGTCGTCGACAAACGTGTAGTCTCGCTGACTGGCGCCGTCTCCAAAGAGTGGGATCGTCTCCCCGCGGGCCAGCAGATCGGTGAACTTGTGGATCGCCATCTCGGGTCTCTGGGCGGGCCCATAGACGGTGAAGAAACGCAGACAGGCCGTACGCAGACCATAGAGATGGGCATAGTTGAAGCAGAGCAGCTCGCCAGCTCTCTTGGTGGTGGCGTAGGGGCTGATCGGCTGATTGACCTCGTCTGTCTCGGAGAAGGGCACCTTCTTGTTGATGCCGTAGACCGACGACGAAGAACCGAAGATGAAGGTCTCCGGACCATGGGCCTTGGCTGCCTCGAGCAACCTCAGGGTCCCGATACAGTTGGTGTCCTCGTACAGGATGGGCTCCTGGAGGCTGGGTCTCACTCCGGCTCGAGCTGCCAGGTGGACGACCCCGTCGAATCCGCTGTCGCGGAAGAGCCCATCGACGAGGCTCTCATCTCGGATGTCGCCCTCAACCAGCTCGTAGGCAGGGTTGCCAAGGAAAGGCGCGACGTTGGTCCGCTTACGAGCGGGGTCATAGAAATCATTGAAGTCGTCGAGGACCGTGATCCGGTCTCCGCGTTCTAGGAGGCGTTGGGTCAGGTGACTCCCGATGAACCCGGCACCCCCCGTAATCAAGATCTGCCTTGTCATATCGATCAGTTTCGCTCTTGGTCTTCACTGAGATCGTAAGGTTCGACTTCGACTTGGTCGGTTGCGTCATCGTAGCGTACCTTGATGCCCGATTTTTGACGATTGCGCACCAACCAGCGCAGCATCTTCGACTGATCTACCCCGACAACGATGTCGTTTAGCGCGTCGTAGATCTCTGGGTCCTCGATCAACCGCCCCAGGGTGCCATCGCCATTGGCGAGTTTCTCGGAGACTAGATTCAAGTTCTCGAGCAGCTGCTGGAGATCACCGAAGATCTGGCGCGACATCTCTTCATCATTCAACATCGCAGGCAATAGACCTTCACCGGAGCTCAGCTGCTCGGCCGCTGCGGATAGCGAATCCGTGGTTTTGTCGAGATTGACCAAGAGGGTCTGGACCCGATCCCGTGTCTCCGCATTATGGAGCAGGTCAGCAACCAGCCCGTCGCCTTCCTCCAGGCTCGTCACGACGCTGTTGAATCGATCGATGGAGTCGTCGAGCTTGACGGCCAGATCGTCGCCCATGATCAACTGCCCCACAGTGCCCTTGCCGCTCTCGATCTGCAGGGTTATGTTGCGCACCGCCTCCATGATGGCCACCAGCCCCTGCTTCGCCGTGCGGCCAGCCTCGGAGTCCGTCAGCAACTCGCCCAGAATCCCCTCACCGGCCTCCATTCGGGCCAGGATGTTGCGCAGCGAATACGAGATGGCCACAGTATTCTGCACCGCGTCTCCGCCGGAAGCGAGCAGCTTTTCGACATCGGTGGGCGCCGCCGCCGGAATGTACCCGCCGGAAGGTATCAGCGGTGAGTCCGCGGACCCCGACGAGATTTCGATGAACTTGTCGCCCAGCAGGCCCAGCGTCTTGATCCGTGCCGTCGAGTCCTCACGCACCCGTTCGCCGTAGCGCCGGTCGACGTTGATCCATACGGTCAGTAGCTGCTCGTCGACGCTTTCTGGCAGGACTACTTTCTGAATGCTGCCGACGGTCACGCCGTTGAGCTGCGCCGGACTACCCGGGGCGAGGCCGAGAACGGTCTCGAATTGAATGTAGTAGCGATTCTTGAGCGCAAAGAAATTGCGTCTCTCGCTGACCAGGAAGACAGCGACTCCCAGAATGACGAAAGCCGCCACGACCAACAAACCGACCTTGACCTCACGCTGCATCTTCATCTCCCATGCGCCCGGCCAGGAAATCGCCAAATACCTGGTCCGTAGTCCGGTCCGCTTCCTCCCAGGTGCCCAGGAAGCTGAAAGTACCCTGGCACAGAAAGGCTACTCGGTCTCCGACGTGTCGGGCCAGAGCAATGTCGTGGGTGACGACGACGGAAGTGGTGGCGAGGCTGGCTTGCGACCGTCGAATCAGATGCGCGATGAGGGCCGACGTCATGGGATCCAATCCGGTGGAGGGCTCGTCGAAGAGGACGACCTCCGGATCCATCGCCAGCGAGCGGGCGAGTGCCACCCTTTTCTTCATGCCGCCGGACAGCTCCGAGGGCATGAGCGCCTCGACTCCTTTCAGTCCGACCAGGGAGAGCTTCAAGCTCACTCTTTCGTGAATCTCCTCTTCGTCCATCGCCAGGTGCTCTCGCAGAGGGAACGAGACGTTCTCCTCGACGGTCATCGAATCGAATAGCGCGCCACCTTGGAAGAGCATGCCGATCCGTCGGCGAATCGGGTACAAGTCTTTCTCGCGCATCGAAGAGATCTCGGTTCCATCGAAGGCTACGGTTCCGGCGTCGGGCTTTTCCAGTCCATTGAGTTGCCGCAGCGTCACACTCTTGCCGGAGCCGGACCGGCCGAGAATCACCAGCGATTCTCCACGTTGGACGTCAAAGTCCAAACCCCGCAGGACTGTCTTGTCGTCGTAGTCCTTGACCAGGCCCCGCACGCTGAAGATCGGTGTCGCCATGAAAGTGTCCTCGGCTCCGCAATCAGGCCAGGACGTGGAAGAGCTTGGTCAGAAAGAAATCGGTCACCAGGACCAGAATCGCGGCAACCACGACCGTATTCGTCGTCGCTCTACCGACACCGTCGGCACCACCTCGCGCGGTCAGGCCATTGTAACAGCCGACGATTGTGATCCAGAAGGCGAAGAAGAACGACTTGCCGATGCCGCTGAAGATGTCCTCCAGCGTCAGATCCGTGAGCACGTCGTTGATGTAGAAGCCGGGCGTCAGACCGAGCTGATAGACGCCGATGATCATGCCTCCGAGGACTCCCAGGAGGTCCCCGATGATGGTCAGCAGGGGCAGCATGACCAGGGCAGCGATCAATTTCGGGACCACCAGTTTCTTGACCGGGTTGGCCGCCATGGCGCGCAGAGCATCGATCTGTTCGGTCACCTTCATCGTTCCCAGCTCGGCGGTCATCCCCGCGGCGATCCTGCCGCCGACGACCAGCGCGATCAGCACGGGGCCGAGCTCTCGAATGATGGACTTCGAAACGACGGTGCCGATGTAGTACTTGACCCCAAGGCCTGGCAGGCTATAGGCCGTCTGGAGGGCCAGCACCATGCCGGTGAAGATGGTGGCGATGGCTGCCACCCCGAGGGATCGGACCCCGATCTGCTCCATTTCGCGGATCCAGAGGCGACCTTCGAAGGGGCGCGTCAGCATCTCCCCGATAGCCTGCACTCCCAGGCTGGCCATGCGGCCGGCTTCGTCGAGGGCATGAGCCAACGGCCAACGTGACTTCATGATCGAACCGGCCACCAGAAGGCGAGAAGACCCAGACCGATCAGGAACTCGGCTCCAGCGAGGCGGATCAGGTTCTCGGTCCCTGGTCCCTGAGCAGCCGCGAAGAAGGTCAGGGCCAGGGTGAGTTGGGCGGCGATGGCCACGGCGATGATCGGGCTGAAGCGCCGTACATCACCGCTGGCAAGAAGATAGAGGATGCCGAGACAGGCGAGAAGCGCGGCAGACAGCCAGAGGTAGAATGGGTCCTCTGGCGAGCCGACACCGAGCAGCCGGATCATTGCTCGAGGTCGCAAGACGAGCGAAGCGCTCAGAAGAAGGCTGAGTGCCGCAGCGCCGAACAAGCTCGCTCGCAACCATTTGAGGCAGCGGAATCGCCATGCGAAGTAGGCAGGACCAAGCATCAGGAGCGGATTGTAGCAAGGGGGGCGTCCAGCCCTAAGTTCATGGCCGAGATCGACACAGCTAAAGGAAAGGGCTTCCCTTGGGGCACCGTGAGATGCTGTTTGGCCACGGTCTCTGGGAACACCTACCTGATCCTGGGAAGCCTGCTGTTCAGTGTGCTCTCCATCCTGGGTGCTTGGATTCCGCCACGCGGTAACTGGGTGTTTCAGATGGCGCGGCTGTGGAGCCATGGTCTCCTGTACTTCAGTGGAGTTCGCCTGGACGTGGACTACGCGGTACCTTTGTCCTCGGATCAGCGCTGCATCTACATGTCGAACCACCAAAGCGTCTTCGACATCCCGGCGCTGATCGCTTCGCTACCCGGGCAGACCCGCTTGCTCGCCAAGCAGAGCCTGTTCAGGATTCCGATCTTCGGGTGGGCAATGAAGGCTGGGGGCTTCATCAGTATTGACCGCAAGAACCGGAGCAAGGCGAAGGAGAGCTTCGATTCGGCGGTCTCCCGCTTGCAGGAGGGAAGCTCGACGCTGGTCTTTCCCGAGGGGACCCGCTCCCTGGATGGTGACCTCCAGCATTTCGAGCGTGGTGGGTTTCTCCTGGCGCTCAAGAGCGGCCTACCCATCGTTCCGGTTGGCGTGATCGGTAGCATGGCGATCCGCCGGCGGGGAAGCTATGTTGTGCGGCCAGGTAGAATCGTCGTTCGGTACGGTCGTCCGCTGAAGGTCGAGGACTTCGGGGTACGGGGGAAACAGGCGTTGATACAACAGGTTCGTGAGGCTATCGCCGACCTGGCTGGCATCAAGCCTTGAGCCGGCCGGCCCAGGGCGCGGCCCGAAGCCGGCCCTTGGCTCGAGAATCGACCAGGACATCCAACGAAACACGCTTAGCTTTTCAAGGAGCTCAAATGTCGAAGGAGATCGAGAATCGGGTGTGGGAACTCTTGAAGGGCATCACCTTCCCCGGCATGAGCCGCGACATCGTTTCATTCGGGTTTATCGACCGGGTGCAGGCGTCCGCGGGCCGGGTGGAGGTTGATCTGGCGATCTCGACGCACCATCGGGAGCGGGCCGACCAGGTCCGCGACGAGGTGGAATCGATACTGCGCAATGCCGAGGTTGCAGAAGAGGTGGTCGTGTCCCTTGAATCGGCGACACCGCACTCTTCCGCTCAGGATGCCGTGGCCCAGGATCCGGATCTGATTCCGGAGGTCCAACATGTGGTCGCCGTTGCCAGCGGCAAGGGCGGGGTCGGCAAATCGACGGTTGCAGCCAATCTCTCCATCGCATTGGCACAGGCCGGTTACAGAGTAGGGCTCTTGGATGCCGATATCTATGGGCCCTCTATGCCTATGATGTTCGGGATTCAGGAGCAACCGTTAGTCGAGCGCGAACGGCTGATTCCCTTCGAGAAGTACGGTGTCCGGCTGATGTCTCTGGGTTTCGTCCTCGACGACGACACTCCTGTGATCTGGCGCGGCCCGATGGTCATGCGAGCCATCGAGCAGCTGCTGGCCGACGTCGAGTGGGGACCGCTGGACTATTTGATTGTCGATCTGCCTCCCGGTACCGGAGATGCTCAGCTGACGATCAGCCAGAAAGTGCCGTTGTCGGGCGCCGTTATCGTCACCACCCCGCAGGACATCTCTCTGATCGATGCTCGCAAGGGACTGGCGATGTTCCAGAAGGTCAATGTGCCGGTCGTCGGCATCATCGAGAACATGTCCACTTTCGTCTGTCCTCATTGCGGCGAGGCGACGGATATCTTCAAGCGAGGTGGGGGAGAGCGGACCTCTGAAATCCTGGGTTGCACGTTCCTGGGCCGAATTCCTCTCGATCCGGCCATCGTGGAAGGTGGAGACGCCGGCCGGCCGATCGTCGTCTCCCAGCCCGAAGGGCCTCACGCGGAGTCGTTCAGGGCGCTGGCCGAGGCAGTCGTGGTCGAGGCCAGCAGGCGGCAAGCCCACAAACTGTCGATCTTCTAGAGTAGGCAGCCGTTTGGAGCCCCTGGTGGAGCCGCCGAATTTGCCCGTAGCGATAGTCGCCGACGCTCACATCGGTGGTCCCGGCGGTCCGGCAGGGCCCCTCGTGGAGCAGCTCGAAGGCTTGGCGAGAGGAGAACCGGGCCATCTGATCCTCATGGGAGATCTCTTCCACGTCTGGGTCGGTCAGCGCACCTACGAGACAGTAGAGATCCATCAGGTCGTCACGGCCCTGTCGGACCTGCGAAGAGCGGGTTGGAGAATCGACTACATCGAAGGCAATCGGGACTTCTTCATCGCCGAAGGACCGTACGCGGAGTTGTTCGACACCGTCGCCTACGAGGTCTCGTTCCAAGTCGGGGACCGGTCCTACCTGGCGATCCATGGCGATGGACTGAACGAAGAAGACCGCCTCTACCAGTTCTGGCGCTGGCTTTCGAAGAGCGCTCCGAGTCGTTTCTTCATGTTGCATCTGCCTGGTGGGCTGGCCCAGAGGTTGGTGCGCGTAACGGAAGGACAGCTTTCCAAGACTAACTTCAAACACAAGAGCCGGATTCCACGAGAGGTCATCTCACGTCATGCCGTTAGAAGACTCGCCCAAGGCCACGATGTCCTGCTGCTGGGTCACTTCCACGAGGCCCAGAGCTGGCAGGTCGGAGACTGCGAAGTGCGATTGCTCGATGCCTGGTTCAACACCAAGCGAGTCGAGTGGCTATCGGCTGAAAGCTAGCTCGACCTCGAGCCCTCGAGAAATGAGGAGTCGTCCATGACGCTGTCACTTTCCTCCTGCAAGGGCACCTGTCCGATCCCGAGCGGAGTCGTGATCGAGGGTACCGTGAGGGTGCCACCCTCCAAGAGCCTGACCCAGCGATTTCTCAACCTTGCCTTCCTGGCGCGCCAGTCGGTAGTGCTCGCGGGACCGCTGCGATCGGAAGATACCGAGCTGTTTTCGACCGCCCTGAGTCAGGGCGGTTACGAGGTCTCACTCGACGACGATGCCATGCAGATCCGTCCGGGTCCCATTCCAGGTGCCGGCGAGCTGTTCTGCGGCAACAACGGGACCATGCTGCGATTCCTGACGGCGACTCTCAGCGCCATTCCAGGTGTCTGGCACCTCGATGGCATGCCACGCCTGAGACAAAGGCCTCTGGGCCCGTTGGTGGATGCTCTACGCGCTCTGGGAGCGCGGATCGAATACTTGGAGCGCAGTGGGTTCGCTCCGCTGCGGATTTCGGGTGGGAGTCTGGAGGGTGGAAGCACCGAGCTCGACGCCCGGCTGTCGAGCCAGTTCGTCTCGGCGATCCTGATGGCCGCAACGGCCGCAAAGCGACCGGTCGAGCTGCGAGTTCGATCCCTGGCTTCGGCTCCCTACGTCGAGCTCACGTTGGACACCCTCGGTTGCTTCCAAGCTAGTGTCGAAGCTCTCGGCGAGACTACCTGGCGGGTTTCACCGGTCCCGCTCCGGGGCGGATCTTGGACGATGGAGGGGGACTTCTCCGCAGCTGCCTATCCCGCTGCTGCAGCGGCCCTGACCGGAGGAAGGGTTCGCCTGGAAGGGCTCTCGCCCCTGTCGAAGCAGGGCGATCGAAGGTTCCTAGATGTGCTGGCCCGAATGGGAGCTCGAGTCGAGTGGCTCTCCGATACCCTGCAGGTCACCGGTGCCTCGGTGTTGAGGTCGGTGGCGGTGGATTTCTCAGACATGCCGGATCAGGTGCCCACGCTTGCCGCCCTGGCGCCCTTTGCCGTGGGTGCCACGACGATCGACAACGTGCCGCATCTGAGACTCAAGGAGAGCGACCGCTTGGCGGCCATGTCGACCGAGCTCCGTCGACTGGGTGCTGACCTCGATGAGCTGCCGGCCGGTCTGCAGGTCCGCGGGAGTTGGGCCGAGGGGCCTGTTCCTTCGTCACAGACCCAAGTCGATACCTACGGTGATCATCGCATCGCCATGAGTTTGGCGATCTGTGGTCTCCGCCGTCCCGGGCTCGTCGTACGGCACCCACAAGTAGTTGCCAAGTCCTATCCCGCCTTCTGGCGCGATCTCGAATGGCTGATCGAGAAATGAACAGCATGTCGGCGTCGCGGGTTACCCCGCTCCGTGCAGATGTTGGGTGAGAGCCCGCAGCTGCGGTCGGCCCTCGAGCGCCTGGCGCTGCTGGCACCTTCCGATCTGGCGATCCTCATTCTCGGCGAAACCGGAACGGGCAAGGAGCTGGCGGCCCGAAGAATCCACCGGCTCAGCCGGCGAGCGACCTTGCCGTTTCTGGCGGTCAACTGTGCGGCGCTGCCGGAATCGCTGTTGCTGTCGGATCTCTTCGGGCACGTCAAGGGATCGTTTACTGGGGCCGATCGTGATCGCGCAGGAATCTTCGAAGCCAGCCGAGGTGGGACGGTGTTCCTGGACGAGATCGGAGATCTGCCGCTGCCGGCCCAGGGAAAGCTGCTGCGAGTCCTACAGGAAAGGGAGGTTCGCAGATTGGGTGAGAGCCTGCCCCGAAAGGTGGATGTCCGAATCGTCGCGGCCACCCATCAGAGTCTGTCGTCGATGGTGACCGAAGGGGAGTTTCGCCGTGATCTGTTCTATCGACTCAAGGTCGGTAGCGTCGTCCTACCTCCTCTCAGGGAACGCGGCATGGATGTGCTGCTCCTGGGGGAGCATTTTCTGGTGCGCGAGGGCTATCAGCTGAGCGCCGACGCCAGACGGCGATTGCGCTCCTACCCGTGGCCCGGCAACGTGAGGGAGCTGCGCAACACTCTGGAGGTCGCCAAGGCCCTGTCCGAAGACTACGTCATCCGTCCCGAGCACCTGGAACTGCCGGATTCCGACTTCAGGACAGCGAACGGATACCACGAGCAGGTGAGGGAGTTCCGCCGCGAGCTGGTGCGGGAGGCCCTGAAGGCCAGTGGCGGGAATCGCGCCGAAGCAGCGAGGAATCTCGGGCTGAGCCGACAGGCCCTTTCCTATCTGGTTCGCAGCCTGTCCATCGTTTGAAGGACGGCCTAGATTCGTTCTTGGCTGGTGAAGCAGGGGCGTAGCAGGTCGACGATTCTCTCGAGCGCCACCCGATCGGTGTCGTCGAAGGCTGCCCGGTAGTGGGAGTCGATGTCGAGTACCGCCACCAGATTGTGCTGCATATCGAAGACCGGTACCACTACCTCGGAGCGAGCCAGAGCGTCGCAAGCGATGTGGCCTTCGAAGTTGTGAACGTCCTCTACGACCTGTGAGCGCTCGAGCCGAGCCGCGGCACCACAGACGCCCCGATCGAAGGCGATCTCGAGACACCCGACCGGCCCCTGGTAGGGGCCTACGCGCAGCAGCTCGGGAGCCACGACGCGGTAGAAACCGGTCCAGCTGGCCGCCGGCAGAAGCTCGTGGAGAACGGATGCCGTGCTCGCCATTGCGGCGACAGGATCTTCGAGATCGCGGACCAGCTCGGCGATACGGGACTCGGCCTCACGGTAGGTCTCGGTCCTCGACATGACAGCCGATTCTAATCGGTTGTTCTCAGATGGTCCCAGCCCTGAGGCTCGAGAAGACGAACACCGCCACCCTCGATCAGTCGGATTGAACGGTCTCGGGTTAGCTCTCCGACATGGGTGCAGCCAAAGCTGTCTGGAGGGCGGATCGTGGCCGGCAGCGAGAACAGAAGGCAGTAGTCTTCACCTCCTGAAAGCTCGAGGTCCAGTGGCCTCAGCCGCAGCCAGGCACACAGGTCCAGGAAGCGAGTCGTTGTAGGGAGGCTCTCGGAGTGGAGACGTGCGCCGACGCCGCTTTCCCGGCACAGACGGTGAAGATCCAATGACAGCCCGTCGGAGATGTCGATGGCCGCGGCCCTCCGGCGGCGGGCCAGCCAACGGCCCAGGTCGATTTGTGGATCCGGAAACAAATGGCGGCGGATTGCCTTCCTGGCTGCGGTAGCCAGGCCGCGGTCGGAGGCCAGCTCGGGAGGGAGCTGGATGCGAGAGCTCTGGAAGTCGGCACCGCCTTCGAGCAGGTGGCGGCCGAGGGCAGACTGGCCAACCGGGCCACCGAGCCACAGTCGATCTTCAGGCTTGCCCGCACTGCGCCGGACCCACCTGCCTCCAGGGACCTTCCCACCCACGAGCGTCAGAGTTGCCGAAAGGACGGGGCCACGGGCCAGGTCGCCACCGGCAAGCTCCACACCGGCATCTCTCGCGGCCTTCAAGAGAGCCTGGAGGAAGCTCTTCATGTCCTGATCGGGAGGTGAGCTCAGGGCAAGGAAGGCGTAGCGCGGCTCGGCGCCCATGGCGGCCAGATCGGAGAGGTTGACGGCCAGAAGGCGCTGCGCCACGACTCTCGGGTCGAGACCGGTCGGAAAGTGCACGCCCGCGATCTGATGGTCGACCGTGATCGCGGTCTCGGCCCTCGGCAACAGTGCGGCATCGTCGCCCAGGCGGTCGCTGCCGTCTCCATGCAACTGCTCCCGGAGCCACTGCAGGAGGCGGTCTTCTTGACTCGAGCTCATTGCCGACCGGCGGGAAGGAGGCGAGCTTCAGCTCGCCTTGCGTCGGGTTCTCGCCTTCTTCATGAGGGCGATGTCCAACACCTCGCGCATGTCCTCGGCGAAGTGAAAGGTCAGACCCTTGCGAAGCTCCGGCTGGACTTCATGGAGGTCTCTCTCGTTGAGTCGGGGCAGTACGATCCTCTTGACACCTGCCGCTTTGGCGGCCAGGACCTTCTCTTTCAGTCCGCCGATGGGCAGGATGTCACCGCGCAGGGTGATCTCGCCGGTCATGGCCACGCGCCGGTTGATCGGTCTGCCCAGCAGGACGGAGACGATTGCCGCTGCGATGGTGATACCGGCCGAAGGACCGTCTTTGGGGATCGAGCCAGCCGGCACATGGATGTGAATATCGTGGGTGGTGAAGAAATCGCTGGGAAGGTCGGATTCGGCACAGTAGGAGCGAGCAAAGCTCAGGGCTGCCTGGGCGGATTCCTTCATCACCTCGCCGAGCTGTCCGGTCAGACGTAGCCGACCCCGGCCCAGAAGGGCCACGGCTTCGATGAACAGCAGATCGCCGCCCGCCGCGGTCCATGCCAGGCCGGTGGCCACACCGATCCGGTCGATCGACAGGAGCTCTTCGCTGAAGTGCTTGGCAGGGCCCAGGAGCTCTTCGACCTGAGGCAGGGAAACGGAAGTCTTACCCTTCCTTCCCTGGGCCACCTCAACCGCCACTTTGCGGCAGATGGCTGCCAGCTCGCGCTCGAGATTCCGCAACCCGGCCTCCTGGGTGTAATCCTTGACGATCTTGCGAATCGCCGCCGTCGAGAAGGAGATCTGGCTGGCTTTGAGTCCGTGCTGTGCTACCTGCTTGGGTATCAAGTGGCGTTGCGCGATCTGCAACTTCTCCTGGCCGGTGTATCCACTCAGGCGAATGACCTCCATTCGATCGAGAAAAGCGGGTTGAATCGGCTCCAGCATGTTGGCGGTGGTGATGAACATCACCCGAGACAGGTCGTAGGCGACGCTCAGATAGTGATCGCGAAAGCTGAAGTTCTGCTCTGGATCCAGAACCTCCAGCAGGGCGGAAGAGGGGTCACCCCGAAAGTCGGCCCCCACCTTGTCGATCTCGTCCAGCATGAAGACCGGATTGCTGGTTCGGGCCTGATTGATTCCCTGGATGATCCGGCCGGGCATGGCTCCGACATAGGTGCGCCGATGGCCGCGAATCTCGGCCTCGTCACGCACGCCGCCCAGCGAGATGCGAACGAACTCACGCCCCAACGCCCTGGCAATCGAGCGCCCCAGCGAAGTCTTGCCGACTCCGGGCGGGCCCACGAAGCAGAGGATCGGTCCTTTGGTGTCGTCCTTGAGCTTGCGAACGGCGAGGTACTCGAGGATCCTCTCCTTGACTTTCTCCAAATCGTAGTGGTCCTCGTCGAGAACCTTGCGGGCCCGCACCAGGTCGAGGAGATCCTCGCTCTGCGTCTCCCATGGCAGCCCTGTCAGCCACTCGAGGTAGGTCCGGGTGATGGCGGTCTCGGCGCTGTCCGGATGGCCGCGCTCCAGCCGTTGGATCTGACGCTCCAGCTCCTCCAGCGCTTCCTCGGGCATCTGCTTTTCCTTACCCGTACGACGGAAGTTGCTGATCTCCTCATCCAACTCGTCCCCTTCCCCGAGCTCCTGCTGGATCGCCTTGAGCTGCTGTCGCAAGAAGTACTCTCGCTGTCCCTTGTCCATTTCTCCCCGAGCCTGGAGGGAGATCTCCTGCTGCATCTTGAGAAGCTGGATCTCTCTCAAGAGCAGGTCACTGACCTTGCGCAGTCGCTCCAATGGCGAGACGGTCTTGAGAATCTCCTGAGCATCCTCGGCTTTGAGCTCGAGGTTGCCCGCCGCCAGGTCCGCCAGGCGTCCTGGGTCATCGAGGTTGGCGGCGATGATCATCACCTCGGGTGAGATGGTCTTGCCGAGGTTGACAACGGTGTCCAGACCCTCCTTGACCGTGCGGACAAGGGCCTCCAGCTCCAGATCCTGCTCGCCGAATATCGGCTCGTCCAACTGCTCGATCTTGGCCTTCAAATAGGGCTCGGTCTGGCCGATATGCGCTATCCGAGCTCGGCTGAGCCCCTGCACCAGGATGCGGATGCGGCCGTCCGGCAGCTTCAGCATGCGCATGATCAGGGCCGCCGTCCCGAAGTCGTGGAGGTCGCCCTCACCTGGATCTTCGACCGTGGCGTCCTTCTGGGTGACCAGCATGATGATGCGGTTCTCCGCCAAAGCCTGGTCGACGGCCAGGACGCTCTTGTCGCGACCTACGGAAAGCGGCAGGATGATGTAGGGAAAGATCACCGTGTCCTTGAGCGGTAGGACCGGCAAGACGTCGGGCAGCTTCATGCTGCCGTCGAGGCCTTCGTCGTTCATGCTTGGTGTCGTGGTCATGATTCCCGAGCCTCTGGGGTCAACGACGCTGATCAAGAAGATTCTTGAGCTCCGTCATGAAGGCGTCGATATCTTCGAATTTGCGGTAGACAGAGGCGAACCGGACGTAGGAGACCTGATCCAACTCCCTCAGCTCGCCCATGACGAATTGGCCGATCTCCTGCGTGGTGATCTCGTGGTCCTCCCTGTCCTGCAGTTGCTGCTCGACCCGGTCGACGATCTCCTCCAACCGCTTCGTTGGCACGGGTCGCTTCTCACATGCCTTGTGGAGGCCAGTCAGTAGTTTGGCTCGATCGAACTCGACCCTGCTGCCGTCGCGTTTGATCACCATGTAGGGAATCTCTTCGATGCGCTCGTACGAGGTGAAGCGCCGTCCGCATTCCAGGCACTCCCGGCGCCTGCGGATGGTCATGCCATTGCGATTCTCTCGGGAGTCCACCACCCGATCTTTGTTTTCGGTACAGAACGGGCATCTCATGCCGTGTCGGTTCCAGGAGAGTGCCTGGTTCTCGAAGCAAACGACCCGATTGAGTCACGACTTGGGATGCAGGCGAATGTTGAGCTGCAATTGCAGCTCGTCGGCTTTCTCGGTTCGATCCAGGTCCAACTGGACATTTCGCACCTCCTGAACCAGCCTCTGCTCTGCGTCTTCGAGCCTGAGACTCAGGGTCACTCTCTGAGTCCTTTGGAGATCCTGCTGATCCAGTCGAAGCAGTAGGTTGCGGCTCGTCCTGCTTGTTTCACCTTTGCCGGGCGAAGCTGCTGGGCGCGGCGGGGGCGGAGCAGGGGGCGGGGATGCTACGGGTGAAGGCCTCGTGGCGGTAGCTCTCGCAGGTTCGGGTCGAGGATCCGCCGGGATTGCGGCAGGAGCTCCACTGGCTACCGCCTGGCCGACAGGAGGTCGCAGGCTGGCGGCGGGCTGGCTGAGGGACTGCGCCCTGGCAGCAACTTCTCTTGCCACCGCCGCTTCGGGAACCTTGGGCTGTCGCGGCAGCGGGACCCTCGCCGACGCGGGGGAGCCCTCCTCGAGCTGCTTCTTGAGGGCGCCGAGAGTGAGCTTCGAGATTGCTCTCAGCGTTTCGAAAACGCCCATCCCGGTGAGGGCTGCGGCCTCGACCCTGGGAATCTCTCGGCTGTTCAGAGTCCCGTCGAGCTCCTCCACCGTGCAGACGTCCTGGAGATCTCTCTTGTTGTATTGGAAGACCATCGGTACCGTGTCGATCACGATGCCGAGCTCCGCCAGGTTGGTCTTCAGGTTGGCGAGTGACTCGACGTTGGACTGCAGCATCGGGCGCTGCGTATCGGCGACGAAGACAATCCCGTCGACGCCTTTCAAGACGAGCTTGCGGGTGGTGTTGTAGAAGACCTGCCCAGGAACGGTGTAGAGCTGGATTTTGGTCTTGAAGCCGGCAATGGTCCCCACTTCGATGGGCAGCAGATCGAAGAACAGGGTCCGGTCTGCCTTGGTCTCCAGGGAGACCATCTCGCCCCGGGAATTCGGCGTCGTATGGCCGTAGATGAACTGCAGATTCGTGGTCTTGCCGCACAGACCAGGGCCGTAGTAGACGACTTTGACCGTCATCTGCATGGTGCTGAAGTTGAATGTAGCCATAGCTATAGGGCTCTAACTGCCGCCGGGCTCGATCTTACCATCAGGTCTCAGGCGCGAAAGTGACCGGTTCCTCTAAGGTCTGGGTGTCTCGGCTCTGGCCTCCGACAGGTCCTCCCCCTCGCCTTCCTGTGACGTGAATCGAAGGGTCAGATTGGCCAAGCCGCGAACCGCCTGAGCCAATTCCCGATCGAGATCTTCGAGGATCGCGACTTGTCGCAGAAACGTGTCGATATCTCCCCTCGCCACCGGCCCGGTGATGGCGCCAGATATGTCGCTCGCCTGGGAGGCCTGCTCGATGGCGCCGCGGGCGAGGGCGAGGTAGCCCTTCTCGACCTCATGCGGCAGTCCCTGTCGGCTTGCCATCTCGAATGCGGTTGCCAGCAAAGTGACAACGCCGCCGGCCGCGAGCGAGGCTGCCAGATGATAGATGGGCCTGGCCTCTGCAGATACATGCACAGGGCTCCCGTCCCATGAAAGAGCCAGCCTCTCGGCCATGGTCCGCGCTTCCGGCGTGCCGTCCAGGGCGAAGACCTTGCCTTTGGCTTGGCGCGGATCTGTCAGGACCCTTGGAAAGGCCATGAGAGGGTGCAACGACCCAGTGCTGCAACCGGCCTCGCGTAGCGGTTCGAGCACTGAAGCATCGAGCGCGCCAGCTGTATGCAGGACCACCTCTGCCTGGGGCCGCTTCGCCAATTGGGTCGCTACAGAGGGCAGCGCCGGATCGGATATGGTCAGCAAAAGCAGCGACTCACCTGACGTTTCCAGGCGATCGACCGCGACTGCAGCGGCCCCGAGCTGGCGGGCCAGGGTGGCTGTGCGTACGGAATCTCGGCCTGCGATGGTCACGATCTCGGCACCCCGGGCTGTCATCCAGTGGGCCATGCTGCGACCTACGCGGCCCGGTCCGACGAGTGAGAATCGTAGTGGAACCAGTGACTTCGGTGTTGACATCGCTGCGCTACAATAGCCGTGGGTAGTTGCCCAGGCAAGGCCCAGGAAGGGAGTCTCTCGAGTGGCGAGAGTCTCGGACTGGAAGGGGGCGGCTGCTCTTGGAGCCACCGTCCTGCACTTCATCGATCGGCTTGACAGGGACTCGGGACATGGCTAGTTTTCCGGCACGAGACAGCGACGATCAACCCTAGACTAGCGATTCTGGCAAACAAGATTATGGTAGCCCACAGCCGACGAGCATCCTCCGCCGGTCGCAACAGCGAGATTTTGCGGGATGTGATCCATACCTTCATATTGAGCGGCGAGCCGGTCAGCTCGCGGACCGTGGCCAAGCTCGAGCACCACGGGCTGTCGTCGGCGAGCATCCGCAACGTCATGGCCGACCTCGAGGCTCAGGGCTTCCTGGCACAGCCTTATAAGTCTGCCGGCAGAGTGCCCACGGCCACTGGGTATCACTTCTACATCGATTCACTGATGCCCAGTAAGAGGATCTCCGAACCCAATCGGCGCCTGATCGAGGGCGAGCTCCAGTCCGTTCTCTCGGATGTCGAAAAGCTGATGGAAGTCGTGACTCACCTCCTGACACAGCTTTCCAATCAGATCGGCATCGTGGTGACTCCACCGGTCGGCGAGACGGTGCTGAAGGAGATCAACTTCATCAAACTAACCGGACATCGCGCGCTCTGCGTCATGGTATCGGTCGGTGGCATGGTCGAGAACCGGGTGATCGAAACTCTGCACGAAATGTCCAGAGAGGAGCTCGTGCGGATCTCCAACTATCTGACGGAGAGCTGCGGCGGTCTGACCCTGAGGCAGATTCGAGACAGGCTGCTCGGCTTGATGGTTCAGGAAAGGGCAGAGCTGGACGAAATGCTGGTCGATGCAGTGGATCTGGCTCAGCAGGCGCTGGGGGCCGATGACGGACCGGGCCTGCTCGTCGAGGGAACGGATGTCGTTCTGGGACAACCGGAGTTGTCGGATGTTCCGCGAGTTCGTCGTTTGATTCAGACCTTTACAGACAAGGCTGATCTGGTTCGAATGCTCAACCAATTGATCGGTGGCGAAGGTGTACGAGTCATTATTGGCGAGGACAGCGACCTGACCTCGGATCTGGATTTCAGCCTCGTGGCCACGGCCTATGGCTCCAAGGAGCAAGCGCAGGGGAGCCTTGGAATCTTCGGCCCATCCAGAATGGACTATCAGAAGGTTGTTCCGCTCGTGAGCTATCTGGGAAGAACACTCGGGCAAGCACTGAATGCGCCCCCGGACGGTGAAACTGAGGAGTAGAGATTCAGTATGAGTGAACGAGAGAGCCAACGCGAGTTCGATGAGGTGGAATCCGACGAGTTCGAAATCGAGCCGGAAGATCTGGGTGACCTCGAAGCCGCGATGCGGGACGCGTTGAAAGCGGTCGAGAGCGCTGCTGGCGAGGGGCAGGTCGAGAAAGGGATCGAAGCGGTATCGGTCGGCAGCGGGGTCACTGCCAAGGATCTGGACAGCGACGGTGCAGGCTCGGAGGTGAGCAAGCTACAGGCGGAGGTTGCGGATCTCCGCGACCGGTCGGCGAGAATCCTGGCTGACTTCGACAACTTTCGCAAGCGGTCCGAGAAGGAACGGGATGAGGATCGCCGCTTCGCCAATGCCGATGTGTTTCGCCAGCTTCTTCCCGTGATCGACAACCTGGAACGGGCCCTTTCCGCCGAGGGCTCGGAGCAGGACCTCAAGGTTGGCGTGGATCTCATCCTGCGCCAGATCAAGGACCTGCTGGCTAGCTCCGGGGTCGAGAGGGTGGCGGCGATGGGGAGTCTTTTCGATCCCCAGTTCCACGAGGCCGTGTCGCGAGAAGAGGACCCCTCCGTGAAGGATCCCACCGTCATCCATGAGCTCCAGTCGGGGTTTACGATGCATGGACGTCTACTGCGGCCGGCAGTCGTCATGGTGGCGATGCCCGCTGTCGACGACGAGCCAGACTCGGATGACGGAAAGTAATGGATGCGAGACGGTGGGGGGGGGTGCAATCTGATTTCCGAAAACGCGGTGATCACTGCAGGGAAGGTATGACGTGAGCAAGATCCTCGGAATCGATCTCGGAACGACGAACAGCTGCGTGGCGGTGGTCGACGTGGCCTCCCCGCGGGTGATCAGCAATCGCGAAGGTAGCCGGACGACTGCCTCGATCGTAGCGTTCACGGAAGATGGCGAGAGACTCGTCGGTCAGATCGCCAAGCGCCAGGCGATCATCAATCCGCGAAACACGGTCTTCTCCGTCAAGCGGCTGATTGGGCGCAAGTTCAGTGATTTGGAGATCGAAAGAGCCAAAGATGTGCTGCCGTATCCACTGGTGGAGGCGGCCAACGGAGATGTGGCCATCGAGGCTCGCGACAAGCAACACAGCCCCGAGGAGATCTCGGCCTTCATCCTCAGGGAAATCAAGGCGTTTGCCGAGGAAGCCCTGGGAGAGGAGATCACCGAGGCGATCATCACGGTGCCGGCCTATTTCAATGACTCTCAACGTCAGGCCACCCGTGACGCTGGTCGTATCGCGGGTCTCGAAGTCCTGCGGATCATCAACGAGCCGACGGCAGCGGCCCTGGCCTACGGTGTCGACAGAGATCCGGGAGGCAAGACGATCGCCGTTTTCGACCTGGGCGGAGGTACGTTCGACATTTCCATCCTCGAGCTGTCGCACGGTGTCTTCGAGGTCAAGGCAACCTCGGGCGATACCTATCTCGGTGGCGAGGACTTCGATCAGCGTGTCATGGATTGGCTGATACGGGAGTTTCAGACGGAATCGGGTATCGATCTAAGGGCTGACCGCATGGCCCTGCAGCGGTTGAAGGAGGCGGCGGAACGAGCCAAATGCGAGCTCTCCTCTTCGGAGGAGGTGCCGATCAACCTGCCGTTCATCTCGGCCGACGAGACTGGCCCCAAGCACCTCGTGAGGACTCTGAAGCGGTCTACCTTCGAGGAGATGGTGGACGATCTGGTGAAACGCACCGAGGGCCCCTTCCTCGAGGCCATGGAAGCCGCCGCCGTTCGTCCCGACCAGATCGACGAGGTCCTGCTGGTCGGAGGCCAGACCCGGACTCCCAAAGTGATCAAGGCGGTCGAGAAGGTTTTCGGGCGCCCGCCGAACCGGGAGATCAACCCTGACGAGGTCGTGGCTATCGGGGCCGCGATTCAGGGCGGCATCCTGCGCGGCGACATCAAGGACATCGTCTTGCTGGATGTCACCCCGCTGTCGATCGGTGTCGAGACCCGAGGCGGCCTGTTCACCAAGCTGATCGAGCGCAACTCGACCATTCCGACGAAAGCCACGCAGGTCTTCACCACGGTGGTGGACAATCAGGACACGGTCGAGATCCACGTGCTGCAGGGCGAACGGGAGATCGCGGCTGAGAACAAGTCTCTCGGTAAATTCGACCTCGTGGGAATTCCGCCGGCGCCCCGCGGCGTGCCGCAGATCGAGGTCACGTTCTCGATCGATTCCAACGGCATCGTCAGCGTCTCCGCTCGGGATGTGGCCACCAACCGGTCGCAGAGCGTCCAGATCAACCCGGCAGGCGGTCTGACGAAGGAAGAGATCGATCGGCTCATCGAGGAGGCCGAGGAGTACTCCCGAGAAGACAAGGAACGGCGAGAGATTCGTCGGTTGAGGAACCGACTCGAGGGTCTGATCTACACCAACGAAAAGGTCATCGACCAGTTCAAGGACATGGTGGATGGGAACGAGCGCCAGCAGATTCGTGAGATTCTGCTCAAGTCCAGGATGGCCCTGACCAGCGGTGACCGGGCCGATCTCGAAGAAGCCATGTTCGACCTCAACAGCGTCTCGCGTCAGCTCTCAGAGCTCATGCTGCAAGAAGTCGAAGAGCCGGACCTCACCGAGCCGACGTAGAGCTCCCTGGAAGATGGCAACGAAGCGCGATTACTACGAGCTCCTTGCGGTCGGTCGCGAAGCCTCGGAGGTCGAGATCAAGTCCGCCTACCGGAAGCTGGCCGTGCGCTTTCACCCCGACCGGAATCCGGGTGACAAGGTTGCAGAGGAGAAGTTCAAGGAGGCCGCTGAGGCCTATTCCGTCCTCTCGGACCCGAACCAAAGGGCGCGCTATGACCGATTCGGACACCAAGGGGTCTCGGGTCAGGGCTTCGGCGGCTTCGACACGTCGACTTTTGGAGATTTCGCCGACATTCTGGGTGATTTCTTCGGACTGGATTTTGGCGACATGTTCGCAGGCGGCCGCCGGCGCGGCCGTGGCGAGCCCGGCGCGGACCTGCGCTATCAGCTGGGTCTTTCTCTCGAGGAGGCCGCGTTCGGGACCGAGCAGGTACTGAAGATCCCACGCCTCGAAAGCTGTGCGGAATGCACGGGCTCAGGCAGCGGCCCCGGCTCGTCGCCCGAAACCTGCTCGACCTGTGGGGGCTTTGGACAAGTCCGAATCAGCCAGGGGTTCTTCACCGTTGCCCGTACTTGTCCCCAGTGCAGAGGAGACGGCCGGGTGATATCCGATCCCTGTCCAATTTGTAAGGGTGAAGGGCGGGTCGAGCAGGCTCGCTCGATCGAGGTCAAGATACCGGCGGGAGTGGATACGGGCACGCGGCTGCGTCTCACGAGTGAAGGCGAGCACGGTCGCCGAGGCGGACCGGCTGGCGATCTCTATGTCGACATCTTCGTCGAGCCCCACGCTCAATTCGAGCGGGAGGGGGCCCATACCCGGAGCAAGCTCGATCTGAGTTACTCCCAAGCGGTTCTCGGAACCTCGGTGGAGGCGACGACACTCCATGGCCTGGTGCCGCTGGAGGTCCCTGCTGGTACGCCAGACGGCAAGGAGTTCAAGCTCGCTGGAAAGGGCATCGATCGCCTCGACGGAAGGGGTCGCGGAGACCACTTCGTGCGAGCCCGAGTTGTCGTCCCTCAGCCACGCGAGCTCTCCGAAGAGCAGCTGGAGCTCCTGCGTCGGCTCGCTGAGCTCGAAGGCAACGAAGTGAAAGGCGAGCGAGGCGTGATTGGACGAGTGCGGGACCTCTTTGGCTGAGCTCTCGAGCTTGACAGGGCTCGCTCCGACTCCGTCCAACTTGCCAAAGAAAGCCCGCTAGGCAGTGGCCGACTACCTTCGCTTGCGATTCACCCTGACCTCCGCTTCGGAGGATCGACTCGTTGCGGAGTTGTGGGCTCTGGGCACTCAGGGAATCGAATCGCCAGCGCCGACCGATGACGCCTGCCAGCAGATGCTGGCCTACTTCGGAGAGCCTCTCTCGCCCGAGCTCAGTCGGCGACTCGAAAGTTCTGCCAAGTGGCCAGGCTCCAGGCTCGAGGGTGTCGAGTCGGTGCCGGCCGTCGATTGGCTGTCGGAGTACCGGCGGCAGCTCCGGCCGATCGAGCTCGGCTCTGGGTTTCTGGTCGATTCTCGCGAGCCGGCAGATTCCTCTGACTTGCCGTCGTCCGAGCGGGTTCTGCTGCGCATTCCTGCTCGATCCGCCTTCGGCACGGGTAGCCACGAGTCCACTCAGCTGGCTTTGGAGCTGATGGAAGGGCTCACCATGGCAGGTCTCCGGGTCCTCGACGTAGGCACTGGGACGGGCATCCTGGCCTTCGCGGCCCTGGTTCTGGGGGCCGGTGAAGTGGTGGGTCTGGATATCGAAACGGCGTCTGTTCTGCTGGCCTTGGAGAACTGCAGGCTGAATCGGTTGTCGCCACGACTCGTGGCCGGAACGTTGGATTGTCTGCGAGCGACACAACGGTTCGACCTGGCTCTTGTCAACGTTCTTCCCGGTAGGATCCGCGCTTACCTTGGATCGATCGTGGAGCTCCTTCCCCAGGGAGGCAAGATGGTCGTCTCGGGCGTGCTCGCCGAGCAGCACGAGTCGTACATTCGGGAGCTCGAGTGCTTCGGTTTGAGGGAAGAGCGATCAAGCCGGTCCGGGGATTGGATGGGTTCTCTGATGGAAAAGGCGCAATGACGACCTCACTCCTTCTGACGCCCGAGGAGCTGGGCCTGCCCGAGGTGAAGATCGAAGGCGAGCGATACCGCCATCTCTTCAGGGCCCGCCGGCAGAAGGTCGGCGACCGGATGCGGGTGGTGGACGGTCGAGGCCGTGCGCGATGGGCCCGGGTACTTCGAGTCGACCGACGTGCTGGCTATCTGGAGCTGGCAGAGGAGGCACCCCGGAACGAGCCAGAGGTCTGGCTGGAGCTCTTCGTAGTGCCACCAAAGCCGCAACGGTTGACCTGGTTGGTCGAGAAGAGCACCGAGATCGGTGTCAGCGCCATTCGTCTCATCCACTCTCGCAGAGGCCCGCGGAGCTACGGGGCAGGGACTTTGGAGCGCCTGCGACGAGTGGCTGAGGCAGCCGTGATGCAGTCACAACGATCGCTGGTGCCAGAAATCTCTGGGGTGCACGAGTGGCATGAGCTGGTTGCCCTGACTTCCAGGTCGGAGACGCGTTGGGCCTTGGATCCGAAAGCCAACGCCTGGGCGAATCTCGAGACGTCCACCTCTACTTGTCTTCTGGTCGGGCCAGAGGGAGGGTGGGAGGAGGCCGAGCGCCGAGATATCGAGGTCATGGGGTGTCGGTCTATGGCACTTGGGCCCCGAATCCTGCGCACCGAGACGGCCGCGGTGGTCGGCAGTACGTTGCTGCTGGCCCCGGGCGATCGCGGCAGGGTGTAACTGGCTCGATTGACACCCTGCGAGACGGTCGCTACTCTTCGCAGAAGGTATCTCGGCTGAATGCCGCTATTGGAGTGATCGATTTGTCACCCCGGCGATCTGAAGGAGCGACACCATGAATCTCAATGATCTGCTCAAGTTCGCGATCGAGCGCGATGCATCCGACCTCCATCTGAAGGTGGGCACCCATCCCGTGGTTCGAGTCGATGGAGAGCTCCAGCAACTGACCGAGTTCAAGCGCTTGATGCAGGAAGACACGGTGGCAATGGCGTTCTCGATCATGAACGCGCGACAGAAGCAGCGTTTCAAGGAGGAGTTCGAGATCGATATTGCCTATTCGGTGCCGGGACTGGGTCGATTTCGCTGCAACGTCTTCCAGCAGAGGGGATCTGTGGGACTCGTCTTGCGTGTCATTCCGGCCCGCATCAAGACGATTCGGGAATTGCTGTTGCCGAAAGTGCTCGAGAAGCTGTGTCTCGAGCGCCGCGGCCTGATTCTCTGCACCGGAACGACGGGTTCGGGTAAGTCGACGACCCTGGCAGGAATTATCGACCACATCAACTCCAACCGCCTCGAGCACATCATCACGATCGAGGACCCCATCGAGTTCTTGCATCGGGACAAGAAATCGATCGTCAACCAGCGCGAGGTCGAGGTGGATACTCTGGGGTTCCCGCAGGCCATGCGGGTGGCTCTGCGTCAGGATCCAGATGTCATTCTGGTCGGTGAGATGCGTGACTACGAGACAATCGAAACGGCTCTATTGGCTGCCGAGACCGGCCATCTCGTGCTGTCGACGCTGCACACCCTCGACGCCACCGAGACCATCAACCGCATCATCTCGGTCTTTCCGCCGCATCAACAGAAGCAGATTCGGATCCAGTTGGCGCAGGTCCTGCGCGCCGCCATTTCCATGCGCCTGGTTCCGCGAGCCGATGGGACGGGGCGAGTGCCCGCCGTCGAAGTACTGGTCGCCACGTCGTACATTCGGGAGTGCATCGAGAACAAGGAGCGCACCAAGTACATCCGCGAGCAGATCGCGCTCGGTACCAGCCAGTACGGCATGCAGACCTTCGACCAGTCCCTCTACCAGCTCTACAAGTCGGGACTCATCACTCTGGACGAGGCATTGCGCCGATCCACCAACCCGGACGAGTTCAAGCTCAAGGTCCAGGGTGTGCAGTTCACCGCCGATATCGCCCGCGAGCAGATGGAATCGACCTTGGAGGTGACGGACGACACTGGAGTGATGGCCTCGCAGTCGCCGTTCGAGATCGACCAGAACTGATCGGCCCCTTCGTCGCTTGTCTTCAGAAGTAGGGTACCCTGGCGAGCCAACCTGCTGAGACGTGCAAGAACAAGGCGCTGCGCCTTCTGGCGCTGCGCCCGCATTTCAACGCCGAGCTGGCAAGAAAGCTCGAAGCCCGAGGCTTCAGTGAGCAGGAGATCGGGGAGACCCTGAGGGATCTCGAATCGAACGGCTGGCTGGATGATCGGCGTTTCGCCATTGAGATGGCGACAGGACCGCTGGCGCGCAAGGGCTATGGACCCCGCCGCCTGCGGGCGGAGCTGGAGCGCCGAGGTGTCGAGGGCGAGATCGCGGAAGTGGCAGTCGCCTCAGTCTACGCAAGTGTTGGTGATGAGCTTGATGCGGCCCGGCGAGCCCTCGAGCGGCGCACCAAAGGCCCCGGCGACCGAGCCGCAGCTGGCCGTTTCCTCGAGCGACGCGGCTTCTCGACCGGCGTGATCCTGACCATCCTCGACGAAATCGACTTCGATCCCGGGACTTGAAGCGCCCCAACCCACAGCATCGAAATCGATGTAGGGGCGGGGCTTGCCCCCGCACCGACCTCTTGGATGTTCGCAGATGCCATTCCTCATTGCCCCACTTCCTCAAAGATCGGCCGCTAGGGACGGTGGCAGCGTTAACCCCCCCAAGCCCTCAAAGACCAGCCGAAGGCACGCCGGCTGCCTCACCCCCCACGCCCTCAAAGGCCCGCAAGCCCGCAGGCCTGCGGGCTGCCCGGGACC
>JBATEX010000030.1:0-81909 GCA_049664225.1 Thermoanaerobaculia bacterium | reverse complement strand
ATGAAGGTGACCGTCGATGGCGAGACGATGAGCCTCAAGTCCCTGGAGGACGACATCATTCGCGACGGATTCAAAGACCCCCGGATCCACGCCGCCCTCAACTGCGCCTCGGTGGGGTGTCCGAAGTTGCCCGCCGAGGCTTTCGTGCCGCAGCGACTCGACGAGCAGCTCGACGCCGAGATGACGAAGTTCGTCAACGAGGAGCGCAACTGCAAGATCGACGCGGTGGCGGGGACTGCAACCCTATCGAAGATCTTCGACTGGTTCCGAGAGGATTTCGAAGAGTATGAAGCGGCACACGGGGGCGGCGGTCTGCGGGAGTACATCAATCGCTACCGCCCCGCCGACGCCCAGCTCAACGCCGAGCTCAGGCTGGAGTTCTCCAAGTACGACAAGAGCCTGAATCGGCAGTAAGCGACTACCCCGTGGCTTCTGCGACCTCGATTCGTTTCTTCTTGTCGACCCGCGCGTAGTCGTAGAGTCCGGCCTCGTCGAAGATGACGCGATCTTCGTAGTCGTCGAACCAGATGGCGTCCGGATTACGACCGACGATGCAGACCTTGCCGCGGTCGGGGGCGTCCAGTGCGTTGCGGAGGATCTTGAAGATCACCACACCGTTCTCGGTTCCAGGAATGCCGGGAATCGGCTCGTCCGTTACAGCGGCCACTTCGGTCTTGCCCTTGTAGTGCGTGATCGACAAGCGGGCATGCGTTTCCACGCCGGACAGCCCCTTCTGGGACTCGTTAAGGGTCTGCCACACGGTCTCGATCGGGACGTTGAAGGCTCGATAGGCCACGATGTCCCTGCCGCAGAAGAAGTAGTGGTTGCCGACGCCGACCCGAAACAGGGCTCGTTGCATGACTCTGAGCGCTTCCGGGTCAGCGTTGACTCCCTTGATGATCGGCGCCTGGTTTTCGATCTGGATCCAACCCCGGGAGGTGAGTGCCTGCATGGCCCGCCAGGTGTCCTCGTGGAACTTGAGCGAACCGTTCGGATTGGTCAGGTAGGCACCATCAGGCCCCTTTTGCAGGAACTCGTCCGGGTGGTTGAAGTGGATCATCAACCGGAAACCGACATCCGGGTAGGTCTGGTGGAAGTTGTCCAGCATCGCGAGGAACGCCTCGTCGAATCGCTTCGGGTGGAAAGCCAGTTCCTTGGTGCCCAGTCGGATCGCTTCCACTCCGGCTTCTGCGAGAGAGGCTAGCCACTCGCCGATTTTCCGATTGGGTAGCACCATCGGATCGCCGCCGGACAACAGGACCTCGCGGAGCTTCTCGCGGCCCGTGTTCGGGTGCTTCCCACCGTTGGCGGCAACGATCTCGTTGTGGGCCCGCACGTAGTCGGTGACAGCTTTGATCTTCGCCAGCCCCTTCTTGGCCACGGTGCCGTCCTGGCGCTCGATCTCCTTCTGGCTGATCAATTCCTCGCGGTAGCAGAACCGGCAGTGGGCCGAGCAGGTGGAGACGACGTATAGCAGGCCCATCTCGTACTTGTGCAGCATTCCCTCCACCGGAGCGAAATCCATCTGGTAGCCGGGGTCTTCGGAGCCGGCCAGGTTGAGCGTCTCGTCTGGACTGGCCTTGACGATCCTCTGTACCGCCTTGCTGTTCTTGGCAATCTCGAAATAGTGCCGGGTGATCTTCACCGGCATGCGCTCCTCCACGTCCCGTTCCGTTCCGTGAACGCGAGACAGGGCGGCAATTTCCTCCGGAGAGTAGAAGCTCTTCATGTCCTCCGGCGCCTTGTCCTCGTAGAAGGGCTTCAAGCCGATGATGATCTGACGGTCGTACTTGGGGTTCTCGATCGTGTCCAGGAACGCCTGTTCGCGCTGCGTCGGAACGTAGTTGTCGTCGGTTGCCATTTCACACCTCTTCTTTAGCTGTCGCTATCGGGATGCCATCTTTCGGAGCTACTGATGTCAACCCATACTGTAACACAATGTACTCTTGACTTGTGGTAATGTAACACAGTGAACACCGCGGAAGTCCCCACCTCCACCAGAGACCTGGTAGCCGCGGTGAGCAGCGAGCTCACCCCCACGGAACGGCGCATTGCGGAAGCCGTACTGGCAGAGCCGACGCTACTGGCCTTCGGTACGGTGTCGGACCTGGCGGGCCGGGTTCGCACCAGTCGCCCGTCCGTTGTGCGTTTTGCCAGGAAGCTCGGCTTCGAAGGCTACACGCAGCTGCAACGAAACGTCCGCCGCGATCTCTCCCGCCGTCTCGCCCGCCCGAGTGAGCGGATCCGGCACGATGACGAGACCGGCCGGCCGGCCAGGGTGGCTCTCGACAGCGCCATCGGCTCCGTGTTCGAAGCGCTCGAGGGCGAACGGCGGGCGGCCCTCGCAGCACCCTTCGTGCGCGCCGAGAACGTCTGGGTCCTTTCCGGAGAGACCTCGCAGGCTGGCGCCCATGCGTTCCACAGTCGCCTCTCCATCGTCCGACCTAACGTGCGTTTGCTCGACGAGCACTCGATTGGCACCGACCTGAGCAGTGCAGGACCCGGCGACGCGGCGATCGTCTTCGACTTCTTTCGCTACCGCCGCCGCGTGGCCACAGCTGCCCGCTTCCTCGCGGATTCCGGTGCCACCGTCGTCGCGATCACCGACAGCCCGCTCTCGCCTCTGGTAGAGATGGCCGATCTCTGGTGCGAGGTCGAGGTGCCGGCCATCGGCCCGTTCGACAGCTCGGTCCCTGTCGTTGCGATTGCCGAGTCGCTCGTCTCCCAGGTGGCCAGGGATCTCCAGAACGAGGCGACTGCCCGTATCGACCGCATCGAGGCGCTTTGGGAAGCGACAGAGGTCTTCCTTTAGCTATTCAATACCCAGGATTCGACAACCAGGAATCGCAGCCCAGGAGGTGTACCGGTGATTGACAAGACTTACCTTTCCGTCGCGGCGGCCGTGGCCGATGTCCCGGACGGAGCGACCGTGATGGTGGGTGGCTTTGGCGCCTCGGGTAGCCCGATCGAGCTACTCCACGCGCTGATCGACCAGGGCGCCACCGGCCTGACCGTCATCAACAACAACACCGGCAACGGTGATGTGGGGCTGGCGGCGCTGATCGGCAACGGTCAGGTCAGCAAGATGATCTGCTCCTTTCCCCGGTCCAGCCAGTCCAGGGTCTTCCCGAAGATGTACCAGGCAGGCAAGGTCGAGCTCGAGCTCGTTCCGCAGGGGACCCTCGCCGAACGAATTCGTTCGGGGGGTGCGGGGATTCCGGCGTTCTACACCCCGACCACGGTGGGCACCATCCTGGCCGAGGACAAGGAGTCGCGGGATTTCGATGGGCGCACCTTCGTGATGGAGCGCTGGCTCAAGGCCGACTTCGCACTGATCAAGTGCGAGGTCGCCGACTCCCTCGGCAACCTGACCTACAACAAGACGGCGCGAAATTTCAGCCCTCTCATGTGCATGGCGGCTTCGACAACCATCGCGCAGGCGAAGCGGCTGGTGGCCCGGGGGGAGATCGACCCAGAGCACGTCGTCACGCCCGGCATCTTCGTGGATCGCGTCGTCGAAGTCTCTCAGCCGGTCCACGAGGACACCCTCATCGCCGCGGGAAGGAGTTACCCATGAGCAACGGTTGGACCCGAGAGCAGATGGCAGCGAGAGCGGCCCAGGACATCCCCGACGGCTCGTACGTCAATCTGGGAATTGGCATTCCCGAGCTGGTCGCCAAGTTCGTTCCGGAAGGCCGCGAGTTCATCTACCACACCGAGAACGGCATGCTGGGAATGGGCCCCCCGCCCACCGACGAGGAGCGGGACCTGGACCTGATGAACGCCGGTAAGAAGTACGTGACCGAGGTCCCCGGCGCCGCCTATTTCCACCATGCCGACAGCTTCAGCATGATTCGTGGCGGCCATATCGATGTCTGTGTTCTCGGCACCATGCAGGTGGCGGAGAACGGCGACCTCGCCAACTGGTCGACCGGAGAGCCAGGTGCCATTCCCGCGGTAGGCGGCGCTATGGACCTGGTTCAGGGAGTCGAACGCATCTACGTGATCACCAAGCACACGACCAAGACAGGCGAACCAAAACTGATCGAAAGGTGCAGCTATCCATTGACCGGGACCGGGGTCGTGTCGCGGGTCTACACCGATCTCGCCGTGGTCGACGTCACCGTGGATGGGTTCCGTGTCTTCGAGCTGGCGCCGGACATCACTTTCGAAGAAGTCGAACAGAAAACCGGGGCGCCGATCCTGCCGGCCAAGTGACAGCGCTGGTATCGAGCCTCTACTCGAGAACAGGACATGAGAAATGACCGATGTATTCCTGTGTGATGGCATTCGAACGCCCGTCGGACGCTACGGCGGGGCCCTCTCAACGGTCCGGACAGACGATCTGGCGGCAATACCGATGACGGAACTGATGGAGCGGAATCCAGGGGTCAACTGGGACGCCCTGGACGATGTAATGCTGGGCTGTGCCAATCAGTCCGGGGAAGACAACCGCAACGTGGCTCGCATGAGCAGCCTGCTGGCCGGTCTACCCCAGGAAGTGCCGGCCTCGACCATCAATCGCCTGTGTGGCTCTGGACTCAATGCCGTGGGTACCTGCGCCAGCGCCATCAAGACGGGAGAGGGCGAACTGATGATCGCCGGCGGGGTGGAAAGCATGTCCCGCGCCCCCTTCGTCATCGGCAAAGCGGAAGGCGCCTTCGGACGGACGCAGGAGATGTACGACAGCACCATGGGATGGCGCTTCATCAACCCGAAGCTGCAAGAACAGTACGGCACGGATGTCATGCCGAAGACGGCGGAGAACCTGGCTGAAGAGTACGACATCAGCCGTGAGGATCAAGATCGATTCGCGTTCTGGAGCCAGACCAAGGCAGCCTCTGCGCAGGCCGATGGTCGTCTTGCCGGTGAGATCTGCGCGGTCACCGTTCCGCGGCGCAAGCAGGACCCTCTGATTGTCGACCGGGATGAGCATCCACGCGAGACATCGCTCGAAAAACTCGCCAAGCTGCGACCGCTGTTTCCCGACGGCACCGTAACCGCGGGCAATGCCTCGGGCATCAATGACGGAGCCGCGGCCCTGCTACTGGCCTCGGAGGAAGGGGCCAAGCGCCACAACCTGGAACCCAGGGCCCGCATTCTCGGCATGGCCGTTGCCGGCGTACCGCCTCGGATCATGGGAATCGGACCAGTTCCGGCAACCCGCAAGCTACTCGCGCGTCTGAAGTTGACGCTGGACGATTTCGACATTCTCGAGCTCAACGAAGCCTTCTCTGCCCAAGCGCTCACCTGTACGAGGCAACTGGGGCTGGCCGATGACGACCCGAGGATCAATACCCGTGGAGGCGCGATCGCATTGGGCCACCCGCTCGGCATGAGTGGCGCCCGCCTGGCTGTGACCGCGATGGATCAACTTCAGCGCGATGGAGGGAAGCTGGCGCTCTGCACCATGTGCATCGGGGTGGGGCAGGGAATTGCTCTCGTTCTGGAAGGAATCTGACGATGAACTCGATCGAACAGGCCATCGTAGACTCGCGGGCTCGGTACGCGTCCGCCAATCCACTGAGCCAGGCCGCTGACCAGGAGGCGGAGCGTTGCCTTCCGGGCGGCAACACGCGCTCGGTCCTCTACTTCGAGCCCTTTCCCTTGACCATGGTCACCGGAGAGGCAGCAGAGCTGACCGACCTGGATGGTCACCAGTACCTCGACTTTGTTGGCGAGTTCTCAGCGGGCCTGTTCGGCCATTCGAACGAGATCATCAAATCAGCGGTGCATGAGGCCCTCGACATGGGTGTCGTCATGGGTGCGCCGACCCGCTTCGAAAGAGAGCTGGCTAGCCTCTTGTGCGAACGGTTCCCCTCGTTCGACCAGATCAGGTTCTGCAACTCGGGTACCGAGGCCAACATCATGGCGCTGGCCACGGCCCGGGCCGTGACCGGCCGTGACAAGGTGCTGGTCTTCGAGGGTGCCTATCACGGTGGCGTTATCAAGTTCCCGGCCGGAGGCTCACCGCTCAACGTACCCTACGACTTTATCCTCGGAGTCTACAACGACATCGAAGGCACCGCCGAGCTGATCCGCCGCGCGGGAGACGAGATCGCGGCCGTCATCGTCGAGCCTATTCTGGGCGCCGGCGGGAACATTCCCGGCAGCAAGGAGTTCCTGGAGATGCTCCGGCGAGAGACGCGGCAAGTCGGGGCGTTGCTGATCTTCGATGAAGTCAAGACCTCGCGGCTTGGCCCGGCGGGTCTCCAGGGTCTGCTGGGTATCGAGCCCGATCTGACAGCGCTCGGGAAGTACATCGGCGGCGGGCTGCCGACGGGCGCGTTCGGCGGCAGCGCCGAGATCATGGAACGCTTCAACCCGAAACTGAAGGGCTCCTGGGCCCACGCCGGCACCTTCAACAACGACATCTGTTCGATGGCCGCCGGCTGTGCGGCGATGAGTCGGGTCTATACGCCGCAACGGGCAGCGGAGTTCTTCGATTCGTCCGAGGCGTTCCGGCTCTCGCTCAACGAGATGTTCGCCGATCGAGAGGTGCCGATGCACTGCAACGGACTGGGATCCATCTTCGCGATTCACTTCGCACGTCAGCCGGTTCGAAAGACGGCCGATATCACCGCAGGATGCTTATCCCTTCGCCCCCTGCTGCACATGGAGATGTTGCTCGAGGGCGTTCTGGTCTGCGGTCGCGGCGACATGTTCCTGTCGCTGCCGATGACCGAGTCCCATCTTTCGAAGGCACGGCTCGCCCTCGAGAGCTTCGCCGATCGTTACAAATCTCTGATTCTCGAAGTCCTGCAGTAATTAGGGGGACACAATACTGATTCCCACCGTTGGTGGGCAGCGCGGACGGGCAGGGGTGATTCGGCGCTGAGATGCTCGGGGAATCCGAAGTATGGCTGGGAGGCAGGGATTCGAGGATCGCAAGCGACCCTCGATGCGGGCTGTGTCTTCGGGGAGGGCAAAGCCCCTCCCCGTGCCCCTCCCCAGGGGTCCGAATCCCAGCGAGTGCACTGACCCGCAGAGAACAAATTCGGAAGTGTGGTGCTTGAATAGTCAGGTGGGGTGGCTGGGAGGCAGGGATTCGAACCCCGATTCCACGGTCCAGAGCCGCGTGTCCTACCATTGAACGACCTCCCAACGGCCGCGAAATCCTAGCAATTCCGCTGGCGAGAGGTCAAACCCCGAGATCCTCCCAAGGACCAGACCGCAGCTCGAAAGTTCTATACTGGTCGAGGGTGATGTTTCCTGTGCTCGATTCGACAATCCGTGACGCAGGAGTCCTGTGAATCGCCACACCAAGAAGGGGGGACGGGACCGTGTCAGAGACCAAACCCACGAACCTACAGACCATTCTGGTAGCCACAGACTTCTCGCAGACCGCCCAGGCGGGAATCGATTGGGCGGTGCTGCTCGCGAGCTCTCACGGAGCCCGCATCGAGCTGGTACACGCCCTCATGGTCCCGAACCGGGCGACCGACTTCGTACCCTCGCCACCCGACTTCACGGAGGCTCTTCAGGAAGCCGCTTCCGGCAAGCTGAACGAAGCTGCGGAAGCCATCAGGGAGAAGGGAGTGGAAGTCGACTCCCATCTTCGACTTGGGGTCCCGTCCCAAGTGCTCCTTCAGACCGCAGACGAAAAAGAAGTCGACGCCATCGTCGTCGGCACCCGCGGTCTCACCGGCATACGACATCTGCTCCTCGGCAGTACGGCGGAACGGGTGGTTCAGCATGCCACCTGCCCTGTCTTGACCGTTCACCCGGGCGACGCTGATCATCATCGAGAGATCAAAACGATTCTGGTGTCGACCGATTTCTCCCAAGACTCCGAGACGAGCATCGGGGCCGCTTTGCGCCTACTTGGCCCGCAGCCCGTGGCCAAGCTCGTGCTGCTCCACGTCTATCATCTGCCCTACGAGTACACTGCGTACGGCACGATTCCCACGTCGCTGGACTACTTCAAAGATGTCGAAGGCGCCGCCGAGGAACGTCTCAATGAGATAGCCCGAACACTTGACCGAGAGGGGCTCGCTGTCGAGACCCTTGCCAAGGAGGGTTATCCACCGGACACGATCATCGATCTGGCCGATGAGGTTAGTGCCGACCTGATCGCCCTCGGTACCCACGGTCGAACGGGTCTGGCACACCTTCTCCTGGGCAGCACGGCGGAGCGGGTCGTGCAACACGCCCGCTGTCCGGTGCTCACGGTGAAGAAGACCATCGAAGCCTGATCGCCTACAGGCACCCGTTGCCGCGGGGAGGATTCACAACTTTCCCGCTGCCTCTTGACCTCGAGAGCCCTCCACCTCAAAGGGCTCCCTGTTTATGAGGAGTTAAAGATACAAGTGGAGGGGCTTGCCCCCTCCCACGGGAGCCCGCAAGGGGCTCCCCTACAAGCCCGACGCCGTCCCCCTGCGGACCACCCGGATGGGTCTGTACGAAGAGAGGGTCATCTGTTCAGGACCCAGGACCCAAGCCCTCAAAGGTCGGCCGGAGCAAGCGACGGACGATTCAACCCCCAAGCCCTCAAAGACCGGCTGGAAGGAACGCCCGGCCGCCTCAACCCTCAGGGCGGTTGGGTGGGTGGGTAAATGGCGGAGAGGGAGGGATTCGAACCCTCGGTCCAGGTTACCCCGGACAACTGCTTAGCAGGCAGCCCTGTTCGACCACTCCAGCACCTCTCCGCGGTCCTTTCAGGACTTCACATTCTATGGGCCCCTTCGAGCCATAGTCAAAGCCTCGGTGCGGTCGCTCCCCTTCGGTTGGCAGAAGGCAGAATCCCGGCTATGCTCGTGCCACTCCGAGTTGTCGGTTTTCTTGATCAAGCATCTCCACCACCCATTGACTCCCCCGATCTCGATCGAAGGAAAGGCAGATTCATGAGCCCCAAGGCCCCGGCTGACGTCGACAAGACAGCCATCAATACTCTCCGTTTTCTCGCTGTGGACATGGTGGAGAAGGCCAACTCCGGACATCCGGGTGCACCCATGGGCCAGGCTGCCATGGCCTACTCGCTCTGGACCCGCCACCTGCGCTTCAGTCCCGAGACGCCAGGGTGGCCGAACAGGGATCGATTCGTCCTGTCCTGCGGCCACGCCTCGGCGCTGCTCTACTCACTCCTACATCTGAGCGGCTTCGATGTTCCCTTGAGCGCGCTCGAGGAGTTCCGCCAACTCGAATCGATAACTCCAGGCCATCCAGAGTACGGACTGACACCCGGCGTAGAAACGACGACTGGACCTCTCGGTCAGGGCCTCGCCAACGCAGTCGGAATGGCCATGGCCGAGAAGATGCTGGCCGCCTATTTCAATCGCAAAGGATTCGACCTTCTGGATTACAACACCTGGGCCTTTGCCAGTGACGGCGATCTGATGGAGGGAATCGCTTCAGAGGCATCTTCGCTCGCCGGTCACCTGGAGCTGGGCAAACTCATCGTGGCCTGGGACGACAACCACATCTCGATCGATGGCTCGACTTCCCTGACCTTCAGCGAAGATGTCTGCCAGCGCTACGAAGCCTACGGCTGGCATGTCCAGAGGGTCGAGGACGGCAACGATCTCGAGGCCCTCGACGCGGCCTATGAAGCGGCCCGAGAGGAGGACACCAAGCCCTCCTTGATTGCGGTTCGCACGCATATCGGCTTCGGCAGCCCCAAGAAGCAGGACACTTCCGCCTCTCACGGTGCCCCATTGGGTGCCGAGGAAGTCGCCGCCACCAAGAAGGTTCTAGGATGGCCACTCGAGCCTACCTTCCACGTTCCAGAAGAGGGGCTCGAGCCGTTTCGCAATGCCGCCGAAGACGGTGCCCAGGAGGAGATGGCCTGGAGGGAGATGTTTTCGCGCTATGCCGAGGACTATCCGGAGTTGGCGAGTGAATTCCTGAATCGACTCGACCGAAAACTGCCATCGGGTTGGGCCGACCATCTGCCCACCTTCGACGTCGGGGACGGCCCCCTCGCCACCCGCAAGGCCTCGGGGAAGGTTCTCAATTCCGTGTGCGACGCCATCCCCTATCTGGTCGGAGGATCGGCCGATCTCGCCGGCTCCAACAACACCCGCCTCCAAGGCCTCGACGATTTCTCGCCCAGCGAGCCCGGGGGTCGAAACATCCACTTCGGTGTGCGAGAGCACGCCATGGGTGCCATCCTCAACGGTCTGGCCCTGTCTGGAATGTTGATCCCCTACGGTGGCACGTTCCTCATCTTCTCGGACTACATGAGGCCCGCGATTCGTCTGGCGTCCCTTATGGGGCTGCCGGTCAAGTACGTCTTCACCCACGACTCGGTATTCGTCGGAGAGGATGGGCCCACCCATCAACCGATCTCCCAACTGCTGTCGCTCAGAGCCATCCCGGGTCTCACCGTGATCCGACCCGCTGACGCCAACGAAACAGCAGGTGCGTGGAAGGTGGCCATCGAGCGCCAGGACGGACCGACGGCTCTAGCACTAAGCCGACAGAGCCTGCCCATCATCCAGCAAGCCCCCTCCCTGGCTGTCGAGGGCGTGGCTCGAGGCGCCTATGTCGTGGCCGATCCAGCCCAGGGTGAGCCCCAGCTGCTGCTCATCGCCTCGGGTTCGGAGGTCACCTTGGCTCTGGATGCCAGTGCATTGCTCGCCGGTCAGGGAATCGCGGTGCGAGTCGTGAGCCTGCCATCCTGGGACCTCTTCGAGGCTCAGGATCCGGACTACCAGGAGAGCGTCTTGCCGCCCAGCCTCACGAAGCGGCTGGCCATCGAGGCAGGGACGACCCTGGGCTGGGATCGCTATGTCGGCACCGAGGGGGATGTCATCGGCATCGATGGCTTCGGGGCTTCGGCCCCCCACCAGGCCGTCGCCGAGCATTTCGGATTGACCCCCGAATCGGTGGTGGAGCGCGCCAAAGCCCTCCTCCTCCGCTAAGCTACCGCCGCTATGGTGAGAACTCGCTTCGCTCCAAGCCCGACGGGCTTTCTTCACATCGGTGGTGTGCGCACCGCGTTGTTCAACTGGCTTTTCGCACGCCACCACGATGGACACTTCATCCTGCGCATCGACGACACCGACGAGCAGCGCAATGTGAGCGAGACCCTCGACCCCATTCTCTCCGGACTGCGGTGGTTGGGGCTCGATTGGGATGAAGGTCCGGATGTCGGGGGCGACTACGGTCCCTACTTCCAATCACAGCGGCGAAACCAGCACCAGGCTGCTGTGGAGAAGTTGTTGGCCGGTGGGAAGGCCTATCGGGACTACGCTACTCAGGAGGAGCTACAGGCCGAGCGCGAGGGAGCACAGGCCCAGGGAAAGCGCTTCATCTACAGCAGACGCTGGATGGCCGATACGGCGGAGCAAGCAGCCGGCTTCGAAGCCGAGGGACGCACGGCGGTGGTCCGCTTGAAGATGCCCAGGGAGGGCGTCTGTCGGTTCAGGGATCTGATTCGAGGTGAGGTGGAGTTCGAATGGGCCCAGGAGCAGGACCACGTCATCCAGCGCGTCGACGGGTCCTGTCTCTATCACCTGGCCAGCGTCGCCGATGACGCGGCCATGGAGATCTCTCACGTTATCCGGGCCGAGGAGCATCTTTCCAACACCCCCCGACAGATCTTCATCTTCGAGGGACTCGGTCACGAGCCACCGGAGTTCGCTCATCTGCCTTTTGTCGCCGAGCCCGGTAGTCGCAACAAACTCAGCAAGCGCAAGCTCGAGAAGTACCTCGAGAATCCCGACTTCGCCAAGATGCATCAGCACGGCGTGGCGATCGCGGATGCCATCGGGCTCGAGACGGCCGCAGAGACCTTCAACCCGGTTATCGTCGACTTCTACGAGAAGGTCGGCTATCTGCCCAACGCTCTCGTCAACTATCTACTGCTGCTGGGGTGGGCCCTCGACGACCGGACGGAGTTCTTCTCGCGCGAGGAGATGATCGAGCAGTTCACGCTCGAGCGGGTCAATCGCTCTCCCGCCAGCTTCGACCCCAACAAGCTGCTGGCTTTTCAGGAGCACTACATGCAGGAGCTATCGGCGGAAGAGAAGCTCCCACTCGCCTTGCCCTACCTCGAAGCCGCCGGGTTGCTCCCTTCCCCTTACGTCGATGACGCCCCTCGCTGCGTGACGGAGATGCTCCAGGCTGCGGGCGACCGAATCAAGGTGACGGGCGAAAGCCTGGACTACCCCGAGCTCTTCGTCGGTGACGGCGCTTTCCCCTACGATTCAAAAGCCTTCGACAAGCGATTGAGAAACGCGCCGGAGTCCGTGGCGCTCCTGAGAGGCTTCAGGGATCTGCTGGCGGCCACCGAGCCGTTCGAGGCCGTCACTCTTGAAGAGGCTATGCGCCGATTCGTGGAGTCGGAAGGTGCCAAGATCGGACAAATCATCCATGCGCTCAGGGTGGCTGTCACAGGCAAATCCGTCGGATTCGGCATGTTCGAGATCCTGGAGATCCTCGGCCAGGAGCGCAGTCTCGCACGAATCGACAGGGCCCTGTCCCTGGTCGAAACCACCCCGAGTTAGACCTCTTTCGAGAGTCGCAGGTGATCCGCAATGAGCAAGCCCAACCCTGATAGCCCTGACACAGGCAACGAGCCCGAGAGTCAGACCACCAGCAACTTCATCCGTTCGATCATCGATCAGGACGTGGCGGTCGGGAAGCACGGCGGTCGGGTTCACACCCGGTTTCCCCCCGAACCGAACGGATACCTCCACATCGGGCATGCCAAGTCGATTTGCCTCAACTTCGGTCTCGCCGCCGACCATGACGGCCTGTGCAATCTCCGGTTCGACGATACGAACCCCATCAAGGAGGAGGCCGAATACGTCGAGGCCATCAAGGAAGACGTCCGGTGGCTGGGCTTCGATTGGGAGGATCGCGAATACTACGCCTCCGATTACTTCGGCCAGCTCTACGAATGGGCTCTCGACTTGATCCGGGAGGGCAAGGCCTACGTGGACGATCTGACTGCCGAGGAGATCCGACAGTATCGCGGGACGCTGACCGAGCCTGGAAAGGAAAGCCCCTATCGAGATCGGTCGGTGGAAGAGAACCTCGCGCTCTTCGAGTCCATGCGGGCAGGCGAGCTCGCCGACGGATCCAAGGTGCTGCGGGCCAAGATCGACATGGCGGCCGGCAATCTCAACATGCGGGACCCGGTCCTGTACCGCATTCTGCATGCCAGCCACCATCGAACCGGCGACGAGTGGTGCATCTATCCGATGTACGACTTCGCGCACGGTCAGTCCGACTCCATCGAGAAGATCACGCACTCCCTTTGCACCTTGGAGTTCGAGGATCATCGACCGCTGTACGACTGGTTCATCCGCGAGCTGGAGATCTTCCCCTCTCGTCAGATCGAGTTCGCCCGTCTGAACCTCAGCCAGACCGTCTTGAGCAAGAGAAAGCTCAAGCAGTTGGTCGACGAAGGCCTGGTCTCCGGCTGGGACGATCCACGGATGCCCACCATCTCGGGGCTTCGCCGCCGCGGCTACACGCCGGAATCGATCCGTGATTTTGCCGACCGAATCGGCGTCGCCAAGGCCGACAGCACCGTGGATGTGGCCCTACTCGAGCACTGCCTGAGGGTCGACCTCAACAAGCGGGCGCCGCGAGTGATGGCGGTGCTCGAACCCCTCAAGGTCGTTATCGAGAACTACCCCGAAGGCGAGTCCGAGCTGTTGGAGGCCGTCAACAACCCCGAGGATCCAGAGGCCGGTAGCCGGCAGATCCCCTTCTCCCGCGAGCTCTGGATCGAGAAGAACGACTTCCGCGAGGAGGCACCCAAGAAGTACTTCCGGTTGGCTCCGGGCCGGGAGGTCCGCCTGCGCTACGGCTTCTTCATCACATGCCAAGAGATCGTCAAGGATGAGACCACCGGCGAGGTCGTCGAGCTGCGATGCACCTACGACCCCGAGACGCGCGGCGGCTATGCGCCTGACGGACGCAAGGTCAGAGGCACCATCCACTGGGTCTCAGCTGCCGAGGCCGTGGATGCGGAGGTGCGGTTGTACGACCACCTCCTGAAGCCGCCTGACGAGGTCAAAGCTGACGAAGCCAAGGACTTCAAAGCCAGTCTCAACCCCGACTCGTTGAAGGTGTTGACCGGCTGCAAGGTCGAGCCGAGCCTCGAGGGAGCCGCTCCCGAAAGCCGTTTCCAGTTCGAGCGCCAGGGCTACTTCTGCGTCGACAACCGCGACTCGACGCCGGACCACCTGGTCTTCAACCGGACCGTCACCCTTCGTGACACCTGGGCCAAGATCGAAAAGGCACAAAAGGCCGCCGGGTAGCCCCGGCGCGCCTGCAGGGATGAGGCAGCCGGCCCAGGTGCCGGCTGATCTTTGAGGGCTTGAGGGTCGAGGAGTCCGTCGTTCCTCCGGCCTACCTTTGAGGCAATGGGGGCCCCCTCCCATTCCTCTAGACCCCTAGGCCCTTACGCCCCTACTGCCCTAATCCCCTATTGCCTCCACTGATGCCAGAGGTTCGTCCGGGTGGGGCGACAAAGGACGCCTCGTCGAGCGCAGCGCAAGGGCCTTCGCAGAGTACAAGAGATCCGGCGCGATGACGTGACGAGGTGGCGGCCCGCCCGAAATGTAGGGGAGGGGCGCTTGCCCCCTCCCGCGGGAGCCCGCAAGGGGCTCCCCTACAAAGCCGTCACCGTCCACCTGCGGACCACTCGAACGGGGCTCCACAAGAAAACCGGCTCAGGGGCCTAGAGGCGTAAGGGCCTAGGGGGCTCAAGAATCTGGAGCACTATCGAGTTCGGGATCATCTGTTCCCCTAGGCCTCTGAGCCCTTAAGCCCCTACTCCCTTACAAATTCCTCCATCACGGCTTTGCGGATCAGGGCCGGAGGCAGAGTGCCCTGAGCAAGGATGAAGTCGTGGAAGGCCTTCGGCTCGAAGCTGTCACCCTGGAGGCGCTCCACGTCGGCACGCAGCTCCAGCAATCGAGAGTAGCCGCAGAAGTACGATGGCGCCTGTCCCGGGGATCGAAACGTGTAGCGCTGCACCTCCTGCAGCGCCATGGCCTCGGACATGACCACCTCCTCCCGGAGGACTCGCATGGCCTCCTCGGTCGTCACCTCGCCCGCCTGTAAACCGGGTTCGAGGAAGGCTCGCGCCGCCCGCAACAGGCGGTGCTGCAACGAAATGAGCTGACCCTCCAGGGGCATGTAGGGTTTCATCACCGCCTCGGCGTAGAGCGCCCATCCCTCGACGTTCGTGCTGTTGAGGGCGAAAAGCAGCCTCGCGATGGAGACCCCTCGCTCCACCATCCCCGCGAACTGCATCTCGTGCCCGGGACGACCCTCGTGAACCGTCAACGTCCACGATGCCGCATCGAAAGTGAAGTCGTCCGCTGCCAATTCGCCTTCGGCCGAGATGATCTTCAGTGGCACGACGAACTCGCCCCTCTCTCCGGTGTTTCCGAGCATACGCGGCGGATTCACATGCGGTGCGGGCTGCGCGGCCGTCTCGGCTTCGCTGGCCAGTCGAATGATCAGATCGCGCTCCGGTAGCGTGACCAGGTCGCGCTCGCGAACGATCTTCTCGATCTCCTCGATCCTCTGGCGATAGAGCCTGATCGCCTCTTCGCCGGTGACCTGATCCTGCTTGAGCACACGGATGACATCTCGATAGTCGGCGACGTCCAGGCTCCGTTGATCAGCGATCAGCCTGGCCAACACCTGTGCTTCGTTCTGGATCTCCACGAAGGCCACTTTGGCCCGGCTGGCCAGCTCCTCAATCGGCATGTCGACGCCACGGTCTCTGAGCTTGAGGCTGTAGAGCTCCGGTGGGAGGTGGAAGTCGTCTCTGGACCGCGGCTGGAGTTCCGCGCGGAGAAACTCGTCCCATCTCTCAATCTGCGCCGCGAGGGCCTCCAGGCCCGTCTCCCAGCCTTCCAGCTCGTACTGCACGAAGAGTGGTCGGAGGCCGCCTACGAAGCGGCTGCTCTTCGCCAGCTCGCTCTCGACCTCCTCCCTGACCGGACCGAGGAGCTGCGCGTCTTCGAGCCGCGGCCTCAAGAAGGCGATGTGCTGGTCGATCAGCGGCGTGTACCCTTCCTCCAGGCCGGTGTATCGATTCAGCCGAGTTACGGCCGCTTGCCTTCGGGAGGGGTCCACCTGCTCATCGAGCAGGACCCGGATCCCTCTCCAAATGTCCTCCGGCACAGCCTCGTGGCCCACGAGAAACTTCTCCTCGAGCAGCAGCTCGTCGACCAAGTACTCGCTCGCCTCGATCAGGATTCCCAGATCCTGGCGCACGGCCGGGTGCTTCTCGGCCTCGAGTCTGCGGGTCAACTCCGCCTTGGCCTCCTCCAGATCGGCATGGACTGACTCGAGAAAATCTGGCGGCAGCTGGGATACCTCTTCGTCGAGGCCCGGAATGCCCAGCTCGGTACCGAGCTCTGGTGCCCATTTCGCCAGCACTGCAAGCAGCACCTGGCTGTTCCCATTGCTACGCTCGACCCAGGAGACCTCCTCCTGTCCGACGGCAGCCAGCGGCATCAACACGGTCGTCATCAGGCAGGCAAGCACGAGCCTCCCCATTCGGCTATGGATTTTCACTTTGTTCACCTCCTGGAAGTTCGCTACATCTATGCACTACGCCTGGTGCCGCGCACATGTTTCGATCATCGAGTAGCGCGCCGGCCGAGATCTTCGGAGTCCGGGCCGCAGGAGCGAGGTACAATGCGCGGCTGAATCGATCTAGAACTCCTTCGGCCTGCCCTAGGGGGGGTCCGGAACCGAGCGAACCCCTCCCGAGGTACCCAGATGACAGCACAGAGCTCCGATACTACCGTCCCAAAATCCCGCCCCAGCTGGGACGAGTACTTCGTCGGCCTGGTGGACGAGATTGCCAGCCGCGCCACCTGCGACCGGGGCCGCAGCGGATGTGTCGTCGTCAGAGACAAGCGCATCATCTGCACCGGGTACGTCGGTTCACCCTCCGGCATCGCACACTGCGACGAGATCGGCCATTTGCTCAAGAAGGCTGTCGACGAAGACGGCACCGTGAGGCAACACTGTGTCCGCACGATCCACGCGGAGCAGAACGCTATTTGTCAGGCGGCCCGATACGGTCTGCCTCTGGACGGCACGACGCTCTACTGCACTATGGAGCCCTGCCGGGTCTGTGCCATGCTGATCGCCAGCGTCGGCATCAAGAGAGTCGTCGCCAAGCGCCGCTACCACGCGGGCAAAGACACCCGAGACATCTTCGCCAAGGCTGGAGTCGAGCTCGACGTCATGCGGGATGTAATCGAGAGCTACGACGGCCAGGACTGATTGCATTCCCAGCCAGGCACCGCAGAACCGTGATCATCGCTATCGATGGCCCCGTCGCCGCGGGCAAGACGACCCTTTCCAAGATCCTGGCGGATCGGCTGGACTTTTCCCTGCTGGATACGGGTGCCATCTATCGAGCCGTGGCCCTGGCCAGCCGGCAACAGGGTACCGACTGGTCCGACGAACCGGCGGTAGCTGCCGTGGCCGGCCGATTGGAGATCGAGTTTCGGTGGATCGATGCTACCAACCATGTCCTCCTCGCCGGCGAGGATGTCTCCGAGGCCATCCGCACTCCAGAGATGTCGCAGGGTGCGTCGCTGGTTTCCGCCCTACCCGATGTCCGGGCAGCCCTTCTCAACCTCCAGCGCCAGCTCGGCGAGCAGGGCAACGTCATTGCCGAAGGCCGGGACATCGGCACCGTCGTCTTCCCCCATGCCGACCTCAAGATCTTTCTCACCGCACGACCTGAGATCCGGGCCAGACGTCGCCATCAGGAGTGGCTCCGAAAGGGAATCGACGATAGCTTCGAGGAGGTCCTCGAAGCCCTTAAAGAGCGAGATGCGAGGGATGAGAATCGACCGGTCGCTCCCCTCGTGCCCGCTCCCGACAGCATTCTCCTCGACAGCTCCGGGGTCTCCATCGAGCAGGTCGCTTCCCAAGCCCTGGAGCTCGTAGACCGTGCCAGGGCGGGAGACATTTCAGGCTAGAATCGTCCCTGTCTTCTCGAGCCTGGAGCCGCCTGTAACACGCCAACGACCGACGATCTTCAACGGAGGGGCCCGATGATCCATCGGATCGAGATCGCCATCCGAAACGGGCTGCCGGATCCACGTGGCAAGCACGTCGCCGCCAGGGTTCGCGACTTTCTCGACATCCCCGTCACCGCAGTTCGCACACGCGACGTCTACCACTTGGAAGCGGACTTGTCCGACGATGAGGTCGCCAGGGTGGTGAGCGAGTTCACCGATCCCGTCCTCAACCTCGGTGCAGCTGGGCGCGTCGACGACGGTCCTTTCGGCAGGGCCATCACCGTGGCCTACAAGCCCGGCGTGACCGATCCGGTCGGCAAGAGTGCCCGGCTTGCCATTCAGGACACCCTCGGTCGTACCCTTGGCGACGAGGCGGCCGTCTACACCTCCGCCATGTACCTGCTGGATGGTGTCGACCAGGCCGCGGCCGAGCGCATCGCGTTCGAGCTGCTCGCCAACCCCGTCATCCAGACGGCCAGCGTGGTGCCCTTCGAAGAGTGGAGGGGAGCGGAGCCCGACCTCTCGGTTCCCAAGGTGGCTGGAGGGCAAACACCCGAAGTCATCAACGTCGACCTCACAGGCACCGATGAAGAGCTCTTGAAGATTAGTCGCGACGGGATGCTGGCTCTCAGCCTCCAGGAGATGCAGACCATTCGGGATCACTTCATCGAGTCTGCCGAGAAAGAGCCCAGACGTCGGCCGCTCGGTCTTGGTAGCGATCCGACCGACGTCGAGCTCGAGTGTCTGGCCCAGACCTGGAGCGAGCACTGCAAGCACAAGATCTTCAACGCGACGATCGACTATCGCGAGATGGAAGGCCCATCCGAGATCATCCGATCGATCTTCAAGACCTACATCCGAGGGGCAACAGAGGGGGTCGACAGCAAAGTAGTCGAGCAGGGTGGTCGTTCGTGGTTGGTCTCGGTGTTCCACGACAACGCGGGGGTCGTGACCTTCGACGACGAGATTCATCTCGTCTACAAAGTCGAGACCCACAACTCACCGTCGGCGCTCGACCCCTACGGAGGTGCCATCACGGGCATCGTAGGAGTCAACCGCGACCCCTTCGGCACCGGGCGGGGTGCGGACCTTCTGTCCAATGTCTGGGGCTACTGCTTCGCGTCACCGTTCTATGAAGGCGAGTTACCGAAAGGCCTGCTGCATCCGAAGCGGATCCGCGACGGGGTCCATCTCGGCGTCATCGACGGTGGCAACCAGAGTGGAATCCCCTACGGAAGAGGCTGGGAGATCTTCGATGGCCGCTATCTCGGCAAGCCTCTCGTCTTCTGCGGCACTGTCGGCTCCCTGCCGGTAACAATCGACGGTAAGCCGGGCGAAGAGAAGTATCCCCGCCCCGGAGATGCAGTGATCATGGTCGGCGGTCGAATCGGTGCGGACGGAATTCACGGAGCCACCTTCTCCTCGGCGGCCCTCGACGAATCTTCACCAGCCCAGGCCGTGCAGATCGGCGATCCCATCACGCAGAAGATGATGTTCGACTTCCTACTCGAGGCCCGTCGACTCGGGCTCTATTCGGCCATCACCGACAACGGTGCCGGCGGACTGTCGTCGTCGGTGGGCGAGATGGCCCAGACTCCGGGAGGTGCCCGAATCGACCTCGAAAAGGCACCTCTCAAATACGCCGGCCTGGCGCCCTGGGAGATCTTCCTGTCGGAGGCCCAGGAGCGCATGACCCTGGCAGTGCCTCACGATCATGTCGAGGCCTTCCTGGATCTGGCGGCACGCCGAGAGGTCGAGGCCACCGTTCTGGGAGATTTCACCGATGACGGTTTCCTGCAGGTGACCTTTGGCAGCAAGACGGTGGCGCTGCTCGAGATGGACTTCCTACATGACGGGGCACCCGATCTCGATCTCCAGGCTCACTGGGTCCCGCCTGTCTTCGAGGAGCCCTCGACCCGACCGACGGATCTCGACACCACTCTGCTCGACCTGATGGCACGACTGAATCTTTGCAGCAACGAGAAGAAGGCGCGTCACTACGACCACGAGGTCAAGGGCCTTTCGGTCATCAAGCCGTGGGTGGGTGTTCACGCTGACGTTCCTGCCGAAGCCACGGTGTCCCTGGCCCGTCACGGATCCCTACGGGGTTTCGTCCTTTCCGAGGGCATCAACCCCTACATCTCCGATCTCGACACCTGGGCGATGGCATCGACCGTTCTCGACGAGGCGGTTCGTCGGCAGCTCTGCGCCGGAGCCAGGCTCGATCGCATTGCCGCGCTCGACAACTTCTGCTGGCCCGACCCCGTGCGGTCCGAGACCACTCCCGACGGTGAGTACAAGCTGGCGCAGCTGGTGAGGGCCTGTCGCGGACTCCATGAGATCTGTCTGGCCTACGGTGTACCGCTCATCTCCGGTAAGGACTCGATGAAGAACGAGTCGACCATGGGTGGCGTCAAGATCTCAGTGCCACCGACTCTCCTGCTGTCGGCCATCGGTCAGATCGATGACGTGCGTGAAGCGCTGACTCTCGATTTAAAACAGCCAGGAGACGTGGTTTACGTTCTCGGCGAAACGGGTCCTCACACTGGAGCCAGTGAGTACTTCCGCTACCTCGGTGACCGCAAGGGCCTGCGACCCGAGCTCGGTCAGCCAGCCCCCTTCGTGGGGAGGCGCCCACCGACCGTCGACACCACTCGAACGGTACCCCTCTACACGGCGCTCCACGGGGCGATTCGGGCCGGGCTTCTGAGATCCGCCTCCACTCCGAACAAGGGCGGACTGGCCGTCTCCCTCGCCCGCTGTGCGCTGGCGGCCGATTTGGGACTCGCGATCGACCTCGATGACTGCCCAGGGGTGGACTGGCTCGAAGACGACATCGCTCTCTTCTCGGAATCCAATGGGCGCTTCGTTGTCAGCCTCGCCGCAGACCAGACAGAGGAGTTCGAGCGACACATGGAAGGCACAGCCTGGTGTAGGGCGGGGGTCGTCACCGAAGAGCCACGTCTCGTCATCCGCCGCGACGGACGATCCCTGGTCGATGCCGACCTCAATTCACTCCGCAGCCGCTTCAAGGAGGGACTGGAACATGCTTGAGGGTGCCGTTCAGGAGCTGAGGAGGCTTCCCTCCGAGGAGCTGGCTCGGGTCAGGTCCGAGGTCCGCGTGCTGGTGATCTCGGGCCTCGGCCTCAACTGCGAAGTCGAGACGGCTACGGCCTTCCGAATGGTGGGTGCTGACGCCGAGATGGTTCATCTGCTCGATCTCCTCGACGGCCGGTCAGGGTACCGTCTGGCCGACTACCGAATCGTGACGTTCGTCGGCGGCTTTGCCTTCGGCGACCATCTGGGAGCCGGCTTCGTCTTCGCCAACCGGATTCGCTGGCGGCTCTACGACCAACTCGTCGAGCTCATCGAAAGGGGTGGCCTGGCGCTGGGCATCTGCAACGGGTTTCAAACCATGGTTCGGCTAGGCATGGTGCCGGGCTTCGATGGGGACTACCGCACTCCTCGCGCGACCCTGGCCCCCAACGACCGGCTGGGCTACTGGGACAGCTGGGTCCGGCTCAAGGCTGATCCAGACTCTCCTTGCGTCTGGACCCGAGGCATCGATGCGATCGACCTCCCGACCCGGCACGGCGAAGGCAAGCTCCTTACCGAGTCCCCCGAAGTGCTGGATAGGCTGGAGAAGGGTCACCAAGTGGCCGTGCGGTATGTGGACGGAGACGGTGAGCCCACCCAGGAGTGGCCTGCCAACCCCAACGGATCACCGGGCGCGGTGGCCGGAATCTGCGACCCGACGGGCTGCCTCTTCGGCCTGATGCCCCACCCGGATGCCTACCTCTATCCCTTCCAGCATCCTCAGTGGTCTCGGAGGCGCTACGAAGGCGAAGTCCCAGAAGAGGGGGCAGGCCTGGCGATTTTCCGCAACGGCGTCGACGCTGCGGCCACGATGGGTTGAGGCAGCCGGCTCTCCGCCGACTGGGCAATGAGGCAGTTAGGGCGTAGGGGGCGATTCCCTAGCAGGAGTCTTGAGGCGTCCTGTCGCTCTGAGATCAAAATGTGGTCCAAGGCCGCGTACGAGGTCTTGGACCGGCAGTGGCGCCAACCGCTTCAGGTCGCTGAGTTCCTAAGACTCCGTCAGATCGTCAGTCCCGGGTTCTTGGACGAAGCCGGGAACTCGATCGTAGACTCTCTCGAAACTGACCTTTGGCATTCGCCCGTTGCCTCCCATCTTGGTCTTGACGAAGAGCTGACTGCCGTCGTCGGAGAGCTCGTACTTCTCTGTGATTGCGCCGCCCTGCGGCGATTCTCGCTCGATGTCGATCCGTCTTCCCTTCTTCCAGCTCGCCCTGGCCTCCAGAAGCCCCGCCTCCAGATCCTCCGTCATGCGGCCATCGGTATAGAAGACGTTCTCGCTGTCATCGGCAAAACGGATTTGCAAGGTCGGATCTTCGTGGTCGATGACGATCTGCTGAATCCTGGCTTCGCGCTCGCCCAGGCGCTCTTCCATGCCTTCCCGTCCTCCGCCACGCCCTCCACCGCCACCCCGCATACCGCCACTCATCCCACCGCCCAGTCTTCCGCCGCCTTTTCCACCACCCTCACCTCCGCGTCCTTTCGACATGCTCTCTGCCATCTTCTCTCTTGGGTTCTCACTCAGCTCCTGATTCAGCTTCCAGGTGCCCGAAAAATCGGGCTGCTCTGCCGCCAAGGAGGCTACGGCAAGGAGGACACCAAGCGTAAGAAACGGCAGAGCCAGCCCGAGGATTCTCTTCTTTGCGGTCATCTCACTCTCCTGTTGCGTTGAATTCGCATCAGGAGGTGAAACCCCCGGGGCACGAGAATCCTTCGTTCACAAACAGGTTGTCCACAAGAGGTTCGTCCGTTGGGCCTCAGAGGGCTTTCCTCCCTTCCGCTGCAAGAACCCCCTGAGGCCCAACGGACTGAACCTCGGGCACCGCTGATGGTGGTGATGATTAGAGGGCACGGAGGTGCAAGGCCGCGTCCGAGGTCTCAGAGCCGGGCGCCCAGCACCCAAGCCCCAGGACCTCAAGACCTCAAAGGCCGGCCGGAGGTACGACGGACGCCTCAACCCCAATGCCCAATGGTCGATCGGAAGCTACGCCCGATCGCCCCAACCCTCAGTGCATCTACGACAGCAACTGGCACAGCTGGGCCGCTGCCACGCCGAGGTAGTTGCCGAGGCCGTAGCCGATCAGGGCCAGCATGATGGAGACGGGGACGAGCTCTTCGCGGTGAAAACCGGCTGCCACAGGGGCCGAGGCTGCTCCACCCACAGAGGCCACGCTGGCGACCGCCGCCATACTCACATCGACCTTGAAGAGGCGCGCTCCAACAATGATGAACAAAAAGTGGATGACGATACAGATTACTCCCGCCAGCAGGAACCACTGAGCGCCGGCCAGATTCCTCAGATCCGCCGAAGCACCGATCATCGTCATGGAGATGTAAACGAAGGTCATGGCCAGAGGCTCGGTGCCAGGGACCTTCTTGAGCGGTGTTGCCGACAGCAGAATGCCAAAAGTCGTGACAAGGAGCATCGCCCAGGTCTTTTCAGTGAGCACTGGCGGCAAAGCGGGAAGCAGTTTGGCCACCTGATTGGCTACCAGAATGGTCGTGAATCCCCAACCCAGGAGCGTCAGAATGTCCTTGAAATGTACTTCGTGGCTCTTCTTCTCGACTTCCTGAGTCGCCTGTTCGATGTGCCGAATCTGCTCATCTGAGACATGTGAGAAGCGGTTGAACTGTTTTGCCCAACGCTTGCAGCTCAGGATGATGGGGAAGTAGAGCACGTAGACGAAGTTGTCCACCAGCACCACCATGCCCACCAGCTCTCCCGGCGTCTCCAGGCTCTCGGCGACGGCTGCCAGATTGCCAGTTCCTCCGATCCAGCTTCCGGCCAGGGCACCGAAGCCCGACCAGGCGTTCTCCGGCAGGCCACTCCTGAAGAGGAAGAACGACACAACGGCACCAACGACGATGCCGATAGATCCCAACACCAGGACGCCGATCCCTCGCCACGCCACCTTCAAGGTTTCTCGGATGTTGATGTCCAGGAGCATCAGGACGATGAACATCGGCACCGCCCAGTTCTTGTAGTTGTCGTAGATTGGCGTCGATCGGGGAATGACGTCGAGGTTGCTAAGGAAAATCGGCGTCAAGAAGATCCAGATGATCGCCGGCAGGTAGTTGAACACCTTCCAGCGGGTCTTCTTCTCCAGCCACAAAAAGAACACCGGAATCATGGTGATCACGGCCATGACCCCAATGGTGTCTTGAAAGATCGGTTGGCTATCCATGATGATCAGACCTCTTCTCGAGTGAAGGTTCTACCGGTGCTCGCATCACCTAAGGGCACCGCACCTATCACAATTCTGTGCCGCATTCAGGCCGCGCCGAGGCTAGCACGGCCGCTGCTCAGTTTGAACACCCGCGAACCAAGAACACAAAGGCGTAGGGGCGTAAGGGCGTAGAGGCGCAAAAACCCAAGGGCTAGGGCATAGGGGTCTTGAATCGCAAGTGGCTCTCGAGCCCCCAAGCCCCCAAAGACCGGCCAGCAAAGCCCAGGCCGGCTCAACCCTCAAGCCCTCAGAGATCGGCCGGAGGCACGACGGACGCCTCAACCCTAGGGTAGGCGGGTGGGTCTTTCTAGCAGTTCTTCCCGACGAGCGTCAGAATACTCGAAACGTGGTGCTCCACCGGGCTATCCAGGTAGCCACGCCGCTTCAGATCGGCGAGCAGCTGTTCGAAGGACTCGGGGCTGAGGCTCTGCGGACCGTCGCACAGCGCTTCCTCCGCGGCATCGTGGACCTCGACGAGGAGCCCATTGGCGCCAGCGGCAACAGCCGATTGCGCCATGGCCGGCACCCACCGACGGTCGCCTGCAGCATGCGAAGGGTCGGCAATCACAGGTAGATGCGAAGCCTCTCTGACGATGGGAATTGCCGCGATGTCGAAGAGGTAACGCGTCTCCGCGCCCCGGGGCGCCACGATACCCCTCTCGCAGAGCATGACCTGGGAATTGCCCTCTAGGAGAATGTACTCCGCAGCGTTCAACCACTCCTCGATGGAGTTGGCAGGACCCCGCTTCAGCAGGACCGGTCGACCGGCTCGCCCGACGCAGCGCAGAATCTCGAAGTTCTGCATGTTCCTGGCGCCGACCTGGATCACATCGATCTCGTAGTCGAGGAACAGGTCCAGCGTATTGACATCCCTCAACTCGCTGATGACGGCGATCCCGTATCGCTCACGGGCCTCGGCCAGCAGGGCCAGTCCCTCCTCCTGCATACCCTGAAAGGAGTAGGGGCTGCTTCGCGGCTTGAAGGCGCCTCCCCGCATCAGGCTGGCACCTGCATCCGCCACCTTCTCGGCGATCCTGAGCAGCTGATCCCTGGACTCCACCGCGCAGGGCCCGGCCATGATAATGGGTGGATTGGCTCCGCCGATCTTGGCGCCCTTGACCTCGACGACCGTGTCCTGCGGTCGACATTGCCGCGTGACCAGCCAATGGCCACCCGTCGGAACTCGCACCGATTCCACCCCCGGCAGGCGCTTGAGCTCTCGCTCGAGAGAATTGGGACAGCCCGTGAGCACCAGCAGGTTCTGCCCTTGCAGCTTGCGCCACTGGGCAATGCCACCGGCAGCTTCGACCTTGTCGATTACCCGCTTGGCATCTCGATCGGTATACCCACTCTTCATATTGATGAGCATGAAATTCACCTCGGAACGTATCTTGAGATGGTCTTGGCAGCTGCCATTGGATCTCTGTGCCAATTCTCTGCGAGACATTCTTCCTTCAGGGACACTCAGGCCTTCCGGTCCGGTGGCACAATGGCCATCGCCTCGATCTCGACCAGAAGATCTTCCCTGCACAGCGTGACCTGAATGCCAGTGCTGGCAGGGAACGGGTCCAGCTCCTTCTGCTTGTAGAAAGCCATCCTCACTTCATTGAACGCGTCATAGTCGCGAGACATGTCGCGCAGGTAGCAGGTGGTGCGCACGACGTCGTGCCAATCCGCTCCTTCGGCGGCCAACAGCGCCTCGATGTTGCGGAAGGTGCGCCAGGACTGGGCCTCCAGGTCGCCGATGTGGATCGACTCTCCGGCCTCGTTGACGCTGGCCGTACCACTGATGAGGATCATTGAGTACCCGGGCAACTCGACCCGCAGGGCCCGCGTGAAAGGTACCGGATTGTCGTAATCGTAGGCCTCGTTCAGGACTCTGGGCTCTTGGATCTGTTGCTTCTCGAATCGCACCAGGGTGTCCTTCTCGAGGGTCTTGTCCTTCACCGTCATGATCAGTTCTCCTGTGGTCCTACCCGACCGATGAGCCCAGTTTGCGGTCGGCTTGTATCCCAGTCAAAGACATCGTTGCGCCGGCCACGAGTGTCGACTCCAACGCCTGTCGCTTCTCTTGATCCGCCTCCACGACATCCATCAGCGAGATACCCTTCATGCTTTCGCGAAAGGACTCGCGAATCTCTTTCCACGTGTCGTGGATCGGGCATTTCGTTTCATCCGCGCAGAGGCTCAAGCCCAGAAGACAATCACCTTCAGGTCTGGGCCCTTCCACCGCCTTTACCAGAGTGTAGAGACTTGTCTGGGTCGGGGAGCAGTTGAGCTCGAATCCGCCATTGGGGCCTTTGGTGGAGCTGAGAAGGCCTTTCTTGGTCAGGTCTTGGAGGATCTTTGAAAGGAACGCCTGTGGGATGGAAAGCTCCTCTGAGATCTCGCGCGCCTGAGCACGGCTCCCGGGCTCCAGATGGGCCAGGTGGCAAACAGCCCGGATGGCGTATTTCGTTGCTGTGCTCTGGATCATCCGACCGCCCTCGTTACGCCCCCGCTCTCCGCCCTCTCCCATCTCGAACTTAGATGTCCTCGACTCGGTGTTCCCCCAGTCTCGTCGAGGCCCAGACCCAGTTTGCAAGATCGAAGCCAGAAGAAGTACTCTGGGGAGTCCCAGCACTTACGGGAATTTCTCTGTTCCGGGTGCCGTTCTCTTCAAAATTTCGGATAAGCCGATCCAAATATCCGAATTAGGATACCAGGCAGCCGATCTCCGACTCAACTGCCGGCTTCCACCTGTCGCGCTTTATCGAATCTGCAGGCAACCGAAAACGAGAAAGAGGCCCAGAGCCCCGAGCAGCGCGATCCGCGCCAAAGGACCGTTTCTGAGCGCACCCATCGACTCCCTGCGACCGTTGAGGACCAAAAGAGCCAGCGCCAGCATGGGAACGAAGAAGGCTCCCAGGACCGCATAGACCATCTGGATGCGGACGAAGCTGCTGAACAAACCCGCAATCGAGGCAACTCCCAGCCCAACGAGGAATGCCCGGTAAGGCAATCCGCTTGTATCCACCTGCTCCACCGTGTCTTCCTTCGATGCGGTGAGCAGTCGCCACAGGTCGGCAAACAGATAGGGCACGGACTGCCAAACCCCCAACAGGCTACTGGCCACCGCACACCAGGCACCGATCAGGAAGAACGCCTTCCCGAACGGCCCCAGGGTTGCACCCAGACGGCTCGCCAGATCGACGAGCAGCGTCGCACCACCGCCCTCTACCTGAATTGTCGATCCGACGATTACCATGCCGAGCCCGAAGGCTGCAGTGGCCGCATAGCCCGTGGCGAGGTCCCATCGGCACAGTCGCAGATCTTGCGGTCCTTCGCGACCCACCTCCCGGATCCAATAGCCGTAGCACAGCAGCGTCACCGTTCCTCCGACTCCACCGAGCAACGCTACCGTCAGGACCAGCCCTCCTTCGCCGACTCGCGGGATCGTCGGAACCAGAGCACCGCGCACCACGGCTGACAGATCGGGCCGGAGTGTCACCGCGGTTGTGATGACCGTGACGAACATGAGCCCGATCGAGACACCCATGATTCGTTCGAACAGCCGAAACCCGCCGACAAGAACGAGGACTACACCCGCCAGGCTATGCACAACACCGAACACGATCTTGCCGGTGACGGGATCCGGGAAGATTGGAGCCAAGGCGTGGGCTGTCACCCCGCAGGCACTCACCAGGGCCCGCCCTACGGCGAAGCTCCAGACGAGGAGATAGGCAAGAAAGAAGTAGGACGCCGGACGACCGAGGTATCGAACAGCTCCCTCGAGCAGCGTCGTCCCGGTAGCCAGCTGCCATCGGGCAAGGCCCTCGGTCAGGACGTACTTCAGGATTGCACCTACCAGCACCGCCCACAGCACACCCAACCCGAGGCGGCTGCCAACTATGCTGGCCGTTGCCAAGTCTCCCGCTCCGACTCCCGTGGCCGCCACGAGGAGGCCGGGACCGACGAATGCAAGCGGGCTGAACCGGGGCGATCGAGTGCGGTCTGCCGGCGTCGAATCCATCCTTCGGATCTCACTGTCCGGGTTGGTCGACGACAAATGGCAGCACTAACGAATCAGGGACCAGAAGACGCCGAAGATACCGATGAAACCGATCACCACATACACCACGACGGTCCATGTTCCTGGGTCCGGCGACAGCATCTCGGAAGTGAATCCTTGCAGAAAGACACCCAGGAGACCCGCCCCCAGAAACTGAAAGAGAACATTCTTTCGATTTCGGAACTCCGTGTGGAGCCGATGGGCCGCGTACTGGACGTCCTTTTGGAGGACCAGGGCGTGCCTACGGGACCGCGCAGTATCCACCGACTCACGAATCAGCCGGCCTCCATAGTCCCGAATCTGCTTGACCGCGAAGTCGCGAGCGTGTTCGTGGAACTTGAGCTCCGGCACATCGCTGGTAGGCAGAGCAGTGGAATGCAGTTCCTCTTCGACCATGGGATTCACACCTCGTAGCTTCTGGGATAGGTAGACCTGGCATCCAAATCCTCGGCCAGCTCACTCAGGGCCTGTCTGACAATCGTTCGTTCATCCAGGGTCAGAGACCTTGGCAGCTTCAAGCCGCCCGCAACCTGCACCAAGGTCAGCCCGAGACCGATCAAGAGCACCATCGCCAGGCTGAACAGAGTGATGGCGATAACCTCGCTCCGTGCCACCCACGGCGTTGGTAGGACACGTACGAACAGCGCTCCAACGCCGGACACGAGCAGCATCATGATCAAGCTGAAGATGACAGCGGCTCGGTTCGTGGGCGCATGCAGGAAGAGGCTCACCTGTTTGCCGGCGTCCACCAGGGTGTTGCTCACCGACTCGACGCTGAGGGTATGGGGGCGCCGTCCGATGATGCTGATCAGCGAACCGACGAGATCCATCAGTGACAGATCGGCCTCGATGCCTTCGGTCTCCTCGACCTCCACGCGCCGCTTGGCGATCTCGTCCAGGATGATCTTGCTGGGTGGTGGGGGGTCGCCGACGAAATCGGCCATCTGTGACACACGGCAGCCAGCCTCGATCAACGGACGCACATCGACACCGGTGCTGACCCCGAGGCTGTCGAACATGGCCACCAACTCCTCGGTCGCAACATTGCCAATGGAGTGCCGGACCGTGATGGCTCCTCCGATCCCTCCGATCGAGGCGTCGAAGATGCGGACCCCGGCCTTGTAGGCCACGAATGCGTTCGTCACTCCGAGGCCCCGGCGGTCATGCAGGTGAACGCCGATGTGATCGAGACCCAGCTCCTGGGACACGTGCCCCACGACGCGTTCGATATCGTTGGGTGTGGCCAGGCCATCCGTATCCGAAAGAGCCACCATTTCGCAGCCCATCTCGATCAGCTGGTGGCTGATCTCGCTCACCTGGGCGGCCGGCATCAGGCCATCCCTTTGGCTCCGGTCTCGAAAGGCATACGACAGGTAGCCGCGCAATCGATAGCCGTCGGCTTTGGCCGCTGCCGCCACTTTCGCTGCCGCTGCCAGTGACTCTGCGACACTCATATGGGTGTTTTTCTGCGCATACTCTTCGGAAGCCGACACGAACAATGCGACGGTGTTGACCCTCTCCGCCTGTCGTAACAACTCGTAGTACTCGAGAGTCGGGGCCAGGGCGGCGATCTGGCCGTCGTAGGGGGGCAGCCGTCGGAGTACCTCCGAAGTGTCCTGCATCGCTGGAACGACGCGCGGATTCACGAAAGACCCTACCTCGATGTACGGCACTCCACTCCTCACCAGCGCCTCCGCCAACTGGAGTCTGGCCTCCATTGGGATCACAGCGTGGCGGTTCAGGATCTGCATCCCGTCCCGCAGCGACACATCACAAATCTTGACTTCAGTCATGGCCTGGTGGTCTCCGGCCTGGCGCCGTCGGTACCTCGCTGCCCCAATGGTCTCACAACCATGAAACAACGGCTGTGAAGAGTTCTGGTTCCCTCCAACTCTCATGTCGGATGCCCTTGCAAGGTCGTCGGCGTTTGGGAAACCGGTCCTGGAGCTGATAGGAATATCGACGCAATGCGTAGAGAAGGTTGTCTTGGCCGGAGCACCCTGGGCAATTGGATGGCGCTCGCGTTCTGGATCCTCTGCGGCGTGGCGAGACCAGCCCCGGCTGAAGACGCAAAGCCGGACGCTCCGCCAGCAGGGGTCGATCTTCAGGCCCTCTATGAGAGCCGGGATTTCTTCTCATTGCGCGAACAACTCACCGGAGACCACGAGGGCGAGCCGCAACCACTCGAGCACCGTTTCTTCGCCGCGGCCGTTGCGCTGGCCTTCAACCAACCCACCGAATCGATCCAAATCGCCGAGTCCGTGCTCGAGGAGGGCGGCGTGCCTCCCCTGGACTCCCTCAGGCTGAGACACCTGCTATTGACCGCCAATTTGCGGCTTCACCGCTACAGCGAAGCCCTCTCGGCTGCCCGCGCGCTCTTGGCTTCACCGACTCGGGAAGAGGATCCCGCTGTCGAGCAGGAGGTCAGGGGCACCCTGCCCCTTCTCGAAGCGCTGGTGGACGTACCTCCCCAGGAGGCCCGAATAGCGCGCTCGAGTCGCCTGGCGTTGGGAGCTACTCGCCGGGTGCCGCTCAAGATCGGCGACGCAAAGCGCCGGTTTTCCCTCGACACCGGCGCCAACTTCTCCGTCATCATGGCCTCTGAGGCCAAGGCGCTGGGTCTGACGATCAGGCCGGCAGGGGTGGAGGTCGCTACCTCCACGGGCGGCAGGGTTGTGGCGGACGTGGCCGTGGCCAAGCAGATGTCCATCGGCAAGGTCGACTACAGCAACGTCGTATTCCTGGTCTTTCCAGACGAGCTCCTCACCTTTCCAGGCGGCCACCGGATCCCAGGCCTGGTCGGCTTCCCGGTCGTCGAGGCCATGGGGGAGATCCGCTTCCGCCGAGATGACGTCATGGAGATCCCCTCACGCCCGCCCGTCCGCAAGCTGGGAAATCTGGCCCTCGACGACCTGGATCCCCTGGTACAGATTCGTTACGGCGGCGACGACCTGGTCTGTCGTCTCGACACCGGCGCTAACAAGACAGTCTTCTACGAGCCGTTCTTCCAGCGCTATCGCGAGCGCCTGGAATCCATGGGGAGAGAGATCACGGTAACCACCGGTGGCGTCGGCGGCTTTCAGGAGCTATCGGCTCTGCGGGTTCCGCGACTCGCACTGACCATCGCCGCAGGCGGCGCCAACCTGCAAGAAGTGGATGTTTACACCCGCCCGATTCGGGCGCCCGAAGAGAACTACCTCTTCTGCAACATCGGGCTGGACGTGCTGCACAAGTTCAGTGCCTATGTCATCAACTTTCGCGACATGGCACTGGTCCTGGAATAGACCGACCTGAAGCTACTCGATCGCCACGATCTTGATGTCGAAATTGAGTGCCTGTCCCGCCAACGGATGGTTGAAATCGAGGACGATCTGATCTTCGTTCACTTCGTGCACGCGAATCGGTTGCTCATTGCCTTCCCCGTCGCTGGCAACGAGCAGGGTTCCCACCGTTCGAGCGTCTTCGGGCACTATGTCGGGAGCCACTTCCTGGAAGCCGTCAGGATCGACCAGGCCGTAGCCCTCTTCAGCGGTCAAAGCGACTTTCTTCGTGTTTCCGACTTCGAGTCCGGCAAGGGCCTCTTCGAGGGCAGGGAGAATCTCCTGCTGGCCTTGACTGTAGACCAGCGGCTCATCGCCCACGTTTGTGTCAGCTGTGGTGCCGTCGTCCAGGGTCAGCGTGTACTCGATAGATACTGTGCTGCCTTCTTCAATCACGATCAATTTCTCCTCTGGGGCAGGGATTGGCTATCGACACTTTCCAGGCCCGAGCTCCCGCCCGATGGGCTCTGCCACATGGGCGGGAATGAAGAGGCCGACTGCCGGCGGATCGTAGCACGGTGTTTCGACTCGTTCGAGCGTTTCCCAATTCGTGTGCTAACTTTGTGACGCTGGTCTGGTTGCACCGGGTGATTCACTGACTTCCACCCGCAAGCAGTGTTTCTCCGACATCGAGTCCGCGCCCGTCCTCCTAGTGCCAACTCAGAGGGAGGGGTTCAACTAGACCTACGCTGCAGGTAGACTTGCGCTGAAGGTCAAATCATCGAGCCGCGCAGATCCGGATCGCGCGGCCAACAGTGAGTGCGACTCGGGAAAGGAGTACAGTCATCAGCAACACAATTTTCGTCGGTAACCTGAATTACGAAACCACAGAATCGGAGCTCGAGGCCCTCTTCTCTGAGGTCGGCGAGGTCAAGAATGTCCACGTCCCGGCCGACCGGATGACGGGCCGTCCAAGAGGGTTCGCCTTCGTAGAGTTCGCCGACGGCGCTTCAGCTCAGGAGGCCGTGTCCCGATTCGACCAACACGACCTGGGAGGCCGCAAACTCCGCATCAATGAGGCGGAGGATCGCGCCAAACGATCGCCTGGATCGGCGCCCTACAACTCGGGGCCGTCGTACGGCGGCGGTGGTGGCGGTGGCGGCGGCGGTGGTGGTGGTGGTGGTGGTGCCAAAGGCAAGGCCGGCCGGCCGAAAGGCAGCCGTCGAGGCATGCGGGGCAAGAAGCGCAGCCTCTAGTCCCTACGAACAAGGACCCAAGACTCGAGAACCCCAGGCCGGGGCGCCCCCGGCCTGGACTAGTTCTCTTTCCTCAGAGCTGCCACAGGATCGACCCTGGCAGCGCGAAGCGCCGGCATGAAGGCCCCCAATAGGCCGATCAGCAGGACAAAAGCCGTGCCACCCACCAGCACGATGGGATCAGCCGGGTTCACTGCGTAGAGCAGGCTCCCGATCAGCTTTCCGGAAACCAAGATCACCGCCAGACCCACCGCGACTCCGATGCCCAGTAGGCGCATCGAGTAGCCAAATACCAGACGCAGCACTCGAGGCTGGTCAGCCCCCAGCGCCATGCGGACTCCAATTTCGTGCTGACGTTGGGTGACGAAGGTCGACATCATTCCGAAGACGCCCATCGCAACCAACACGATGCCCACCGCGCTGAAGATCGTGATCAGAAGGGTATTGAATCGCCGGCGCACGGTCGCCGACGCGATGACTTCGTCCAGAGTCTGCATCTCCGAAACCGACTGCTCAGGCGCCAAACCGCGAATCTCACTTCGCAGTGCTTCGCGGAGCCCGTCGAGAGCCACGTCCGATCGAAAGATGAGAAACTGCCTCTCGGCCCAGAAACGCCATCCCGCCCAGTAGGCGGGGTGAGGCCCAAACGGCAGATAGTACTCTGGAATGACCGGACGCTCCGCGCCCCACTGCCGAACATCACCGACAACCCCGACGACCGTGATCCACTGGAGGTCGTCATGGATGGCAAAGCGCTTGCCGATGGGATCGGTTTCGGGCCAGGAAAGGTCTGCAAACGTCTTGTTGACGACCGCCACCGCTGCCTCCGACCCTAAGTCCCGCTCTTCCAGGAGTCTGCCATCCACCAAGCCGATGGTCATGGCACGAAAGTACCCAGGAGTCACGAAGGACTGCTCTGCAAGAGGCCCCAGCTTGTCTTCCCAGTCGCCTTCGCGACCCTCGATGGCGACCTCCCCATTGGTGCCCCCGTCCAGAGGCAACTTGCTCGTCGTACCGGCCACCTCCACGCCTGGCAGCGATCTGATGCGAGGACCCACTTCGCGGAGGAAGGCGAGCACCTTTTCGGCACTGTCGTAGCTCGGCCCAGCGAGATGAAGAGGAACCGCAGTGACTCCGGCAGGATCGAAACCGTGGTCGGACCGCTGCAGCTTCGAGTAGCTGACGAGCATCAGAGCGGCTCCGTTGGCCAGAATCAGGGTCAATGCAAGCTGTACGATGATGAGAGCTCGATAGACGCGGGCTCGACGTGGACTGGCAAAAAGGCTGCCTCGGCCCTCGTTGAGCGACTTGGCAAGCTGAAGACTGGAAGAGCCCAAGGCCGGCAAGACTCCAAGAAGCACAGCCAAAATCAGTGACAGGAGGGAGACGATCACCAGGGTCCCGGCTTGGATTCCGTAATCAGCACTGCCCGACGGAGTTCGAGGCACCAGGAATCTCAATCCGTCGAGAGCCCACCATGCCAAGCACGCCCCCAGGGCTCCACCCAGAACCGCCAGAGGCAGGTACTCCGCCAGAAGCTGCAGCACCAGTCGTCCGCGGTCGGCCCCGAGACTGAAGCGGACAGCCAGTTCGTTCTCCCTCGACGCGGCCTTGGCGAGCATCAGGCCGCCAACGTTGGCACAGGCGATCAGCAGGACGCAGATCGCAGCCACCATGAGCATCAGCAGTTGATTCCCGGTCCGACCGACCATTTCCGAGTGCAGTGCAGCAACTCGGGCACCGTAGTTCTTGTTGGTTGTCGTGTAAGCGGCCTCCAGATCCGCAGCAATGCGATCCATCTCGGCCTGGGCGCTCTCCAGAGTCGATCCCTCACCGAGACGAGCGATAGCCATGAAGGAGTGATCGTCTCGTGAATCGAGCGCAGGGCTCAAGGTCAGCGGCAGAAACATCTCGATGTCACGGTCCCGGGTCCAAGGCGTTACCAGCTTGAAATCGGTGGGCATGACACCGACAACGATATGAGCCTGCCCGTTGACCTGAACTGTTTCGCCAATGACATCCGGCGAGCCCCCGAAGCTCCGTCGCCACAGGCCATGACTGAGGATCGCGACCGGCTCGGCACCTTCCCTCTCATCCGCAGGCTGAAAGCCTCGACCCAGTTCCGGTTTGACTCTCAGGACGTCGAAGAGCTCCGAGGTGACCCTGCAACCGCCGAGTCGAACTGGCTCGTCGCCGCCAGTGAGGCTGAAGTAATAGGCCCAAACTGCCGCCATCGACTCGAATGACCGAGACCGCTCATTGAAGTCCAGGAAGTTGGGCCCAGAAAGGGGCATCCGTTCGAAGTTTGGCTGAGTCTCCCAGATCATGACCAAACGGTCCGGCTCCGGATAGGGCATCGGAGTCAACAACACCGCATCGATCAAGCTGAAGACGACGGTCGTGGCCCCGATTCCCAGGGCCAGAAGAACCACAACCCCGCCAGCAAACAGTGGTTGGCGCGCGATGAACCGCAGGCCATGCCGTACATCACTCAGCAGGCCCTTTACCGAGACTCCCGACCGAGGCGCTGGCTCAGACGAGGCAAATTGGAACCGATGATCTTGCTCGGAGGATTGGTGAGGCCCGGTCATAGCTCGCTCCTTGTCCCGGATACTCTGAACCTATAAGCAAGAGGCATACCCAACTTGGATCCCGAAAAACCCGCCTGAATTTGCACCGATTGCAAGTGGTTGGGCCAAAGGTGTTCGAACCCGGGAAGCCGACGTTCGGATCCGCACAACCGGCTTGGTACTAGAATTGGTTTCTGTCAAGCGGCAAGATAGGACTTGCAGTGCCACCAAGGAGAAGGAGGGAAGCCTGAATATGCGACAGTCAGTGGTCCTAGTTCACCGCAAGATTCTGCTGGTCTCTTGCCTTGCCATCTGCCTGGCATCTACCGCCAACGCCCAATATGAGAACCAGCCAGGCGGGGTGACTCTCTATCGAGACCTCGGTTTCTCGGGCACTAGCCAGACCTTCTCCGACGACGTCACCGACCTGAGAGGCTCCTACGTTGGCAACGACAGCGTCACCTCTGTGCGGATCAGCTCGGGCTGCCGAGCCAGACTCTACGCCGATGCGGACTACCGGGGCAGCTACCTCGAGGTGGACCGCGATATCTCCGATCTCAGAGGTTCGTCGGTCGGCAACGACTCCGTCACGTCCATGCGTGTCCGCTGTGAAGGGAACGAGGGCGAATGGAGCGGCGCCGGCGGGGCCTGGAGAGGTGGCGACTCGAGTTGGGGTGGTGACAGCTCCAATCACGGCGTCACTTTGTATCGTGACCTCAACTTCTCTGGTGCCAGCCAGTCCTTCTCCGGAGACATCCCCGACATGAGACGCTCCTTTGTCGGCAACGACACAGCTACCTCTGTGCGAGTCGATCGAGGCTGTCGCGCCAGGCTCTACGCCGATGTCGATTACCGAGGTACCTACGTTGAAGTGGACCGCGATGTCTCCGACCTGCGTGGTTCGCCGGTAGGCAACGACAGCGTCACCTCCATGAGGGTTCTGTGCGTAGACGAGGGCGCGGGCTGGAGCGACGGAGGCAGCTGGAACGATGGAGATGGGGGATGGGATGGCGACAGCGCCACCTACGGCGTCACGCTTTATAGAGACCTAAACTTCTCCGGCACCAGCCAGACATTCACCGACGACGTCTCCGACCTGAGAGGCTCCTACGTTGGCAACGATAGCGCCACCTCTGCGCGGGTCAGCTCCGGCTGTCGCGTCAGGCTCTACGCCGAGGCCAATTTCCGGGGTACCTACATCGAAGCGGACCGTGATATCTCCGACCTGCGTGGTTCGCCGGTTGGTAACGACAGGGTCACCTCTATGCAGGTGCGCTGCGAAGGAAACAAGGACCCTTGGAGCGATGGCGCTTCGAGCCAGGACGCCACCATCCGGGTCACACTCTACGAGGATACGAACTTCCGCGGTACCGCCTATTCCTTCGACTCGGATGTGGGTGACCTGCGGTCCGCGTTCGGCGCCAACGACGAGGCGAGCTCCGTGCGGGTCGCCCCAGGGTGCGCGGTGCGCCTGTATCCGGACCCTCGGTTCCAGGGCACCTACACCGAGACCAATCGCGACATTTCAGATCTGAGGAGCTCTCGAGTCGGCAACGACAGCATCAGCTCTTTTCAGGTTCGCTGCCAGTGAGCTTCAGCCCACGAGCACCCTGTCCTGAGGCTCGGCGCTTCCGCCCCGAGCCTCGTCCTGGCCGAAAGAGCCGTGCTCGGTTCGAGCAATGATCTCTTCCTGCAGCTCGGTCGACAGATCACAGAAATAGTCGCTGTAGCCGGCGACCCTGACGATGAGGTCCCGGTGCGAGGCCGGATCCGCCTGTGCCTGCCTGAGTAGCTCCGCATTCACGACGTTGAACTGCACGTGATGGCCATCCATCTTGAAGTAGGACCGAACCAGATGGGCCAGGTTGTCGATGCCCTCCTCTCCTGCGAGAAGTGAAGGGCTGAACTTCATGTTGAGAAGGGTGCCGCCGGTCTTGACGTGGTCCATCTTGCCAGCCGACTTGAGGACCGCCGTGGGGCCACTCCGATCGCTCCCCTGGACCGGCGAGATCCCCTCCGAGACCGGCTGCCCATCCTGGCGCCCATCGGCCGTCGCGCCGGTCACCGAGCCGAAATAGACATGGCAGGTGGTGGGTAGCATCTCCAGACGATAGGTACCGCCCTTCGCGGTCGGCCGCCCGTCGATGGCCTCGAAGGCCGACTGGAAGACCCGCCTCATGAGATCGTCGGCGTAGTCGTCGTCATTGCCGTATTTGTGAGTGCGGTGGAGGAGGCGTTGTCGTAGTGGCTCGTCTTCTGAGAAGTCGCGATCCAGGATCGCCACCAGCTCGTCCAGTCCGGTGCTTGCCTTCTCGTAGACCAGTTCCTTGATAGCAGCCAGGCTGTCGGTGATGGTCCCGATGCCGACCGCCTGGATGAAGGTGTTGTTATAGCGCGCTCCCCCTGCATTGTAGTCCCGACCCTCGGCGATGCAGTCGTCGATGAGGACCGACAGGAACGGCGCCGGCATCTCTCTGGCAAACAGGCTCTCGATGATCTGATTGCCGCGAATCTTGAGGTCGATGAAGTGCCGCAACTGCCGCTCGAAGGCTTCGAAGAGGTCATCGAAGGTGGAAAAGGTCGCGGCCTCTCCGGTTTCGGGTCCGAGCTGTCGCTGCGTCTTCGGATCGAAACCGTTGTGGAGCGCCAGGTCCAGAACCTTGGGCAAATTGAAATAGCCGGTGAGTATGTACGCCTCCTTGCCGAAGGCTCCCACTTCCACACAGCCGCTACACCCGCCTGCACGCGCGTCCTCCAGAGACTTACCCTGCCGGATCTGTTCCTCCACGACTGTGTCGGCGTTGAAGATGGACGGGAAGCCATAGCCCTGGCGAACTACCCGGAGCGTGTGCTCGAGCAGGGCATTGGGCGTCTTGCGCGAGAGCTGCACATTGGTGCTGGGTTGCAGGAGGTGCATCTCGTCCACGATATCCAGAAGCATGTGGGAGATCTCGTTGGAGCCGTCCGAGCCGTCCTGGAGGAGGCCTCCGATGTTGATATTGGCGAAATCGGTATAGGTGCCGCTCTCGGCGGCGGTGACCCCGACCTTGGGTGGCGCTGGATGATTGTTGAACTTGACGAAGAAGGCCTCCAGCAGCTCCCGGGCAGACTCTCGTGACAGGGTGCCGTCTGCCAGACCTTGCTCGTAGAACGGCAGGAGATGCTGGTCCAGATGCCCTGGGTTGAAAGCATCCCAGCCATTGAGCTCGGTGATCACCGCCAAGTGGCAGAACCAGTAGTACTGAAGCGCTTCGTGGAAGTCCCTCGGCGCCCTGGCCGGAACGTGCCGGCAGACCTCCCCGATCTTCTCGAGCTCGGCCCGCCGTCCAAGATCCTTCTCCGCTGCCGCCCGATCCTCTGCCAGCTCGGCGTGCCGCTCGGCAAAGAGGATCACCGCATCGCACGAGATGTCCATGGCCCGAAGGGCTTCACGCTTCTCCTGTGCCTTCGGATCCTCCGCAAAATCAAGGGCGGCCAGCGACTCGGCAATGTCCTGTTTGAAGTCCAGCATCCCTTTCGTGTAGATCTTGTCGTCGAGAACCGTATGGCCGGGAGCCCGCTGCTCCATGAACTCGGTGTAGATGCCCGCTTCATAGGCTTCGTGCCATTCCTCGGGCAGATCAGCGAAGATCCGGTCCCGCATCGAGCGGCCCTGCCAGAAGGGGATCACCTTGTTCTCGTAGGCTTCCAGGCAACGATCGGGAACTTGATAGGCGGTCTTGGGTCGCGAATCGAGGATTCTCAGATCTTCGAGGCTGTGGCAGGTGAGCTCCGGATAGGTGGGAACCGCTTTGGGCCGAGGCCCCCTCTCGCCGACGATGAGCTCCTCTTCGCCCAAATAGAGGGTCTTCTCTCGGCAGAGATGATGGAAGGACATGGCCCGCAGCACCGGCACCGAGTGTCGCCCGAGGTGCTCCAGGTAGAAGTCAGTCAGCAGCTCGGCCCGCTCGCTGGAGATCGAGGGCAGAAGATCCAGGCTCTCTTGTCGAAGTCTTCGGGTTCTGTCATTCATGTTGACTTAGCCTCCGATGCTGGCGGCAACACCTTCTGCTTCCACCAGCTCCACCAGATTCTGCATTTCGCCTGGGGTGGGAGCCTCCAGTTCAGGCAGGCTCGATTCCTTGCCCAATCGGCTGGACTTGCTCTCACCCAGAGGGTGGTAGGGCAACAGGCACACCCGCTCCACTGAGGAAATCGAGGCCGCCAGCTTGGCGGTGACCTCGAGATTCTCGACGTCGTCGTTGACTCCGGGAATCACCGGTACTCGCAGCCAGATCCGCTGCGCTATTCGACCCAGAGCTTTGAGGTTGGCCAAGATCTGATGGTTCGAGACGCCGGTGTAGCGCCGGTGTTTGTCGTCGTCCATCATCTTCACGTCGAAGAGAAACAGACCAGTGACCTCGGCCACCGAGAGCAGGTCCTCTTCTGAAGCCAGACCGCAGGTATCCACTACGGTGTGGAGCCCCTTGACCCGGCAAGCTTCGAGCGCCGCACGCAGAAACTCCGCTTGGCGCAGCGGTTCGCCGCCCGAAAAAGTCACACCACCTCCGGAGTCGTCGAAAAAGATCCTGTCTTTCAAAGCGACTTCGACGACCTCCTCGACGCTCATCTCTTGGCCAGCCATCTGTCGCGCCTCGGTTGGACAGGTGTCGGCACAGGCTCCACAGAGACGGCAGTGCTCGGCATCCTGGACGCCTGGCGACCTGAAGGGAACGGGGAGGTCACGCGGACACACCGCGACGCACTCGCCGCAGCCAACGCAACGGCTGGGTGTCATCAGGATCTCGGGTCGCGGGGAAATCCCCTCCGGGTTGTGGCACCACACGCAGGACAGGGGGCAGCCCTTGAGAAACACCGCCGTGCGAATCCCCGGCCCGTCGTGAACCGAGAAGCGCTGAATATTGAAGACCTGTCCTCGCTTCACCGTCTAGATCCCTCCAGCCTCCAACAGGTCTTTCTCTGGAAAGTAGTACTGAACAATGAAGCGCTGCTGCACATCGAACGACCAGTGAACGTCGCGCAGGTAATCGGCCGCACTTCGTACGTCTCCACCTTCGAGGAGATCCAGAAACGCGGCGTGCTCGCCTGTCGAGGCCGACTCCCAGTCTGGCAAGAAGTCCCTGCGTCGCGGGAAATCATAGAGGCGATGCTTGGCGTTCTCCACCATCCGGAGCAGGCCGGTGTTCTGGGTCAAGCCTAGAAAGACCTCGTGAAAGGACAGGTTGCGAGCGTAGTAGCGATCGAATTCGCCCGCCTCCACGGCCTGGACCATCTCCTCGTTGAGGGACCGCATCTGTTGGTAGTGAGTCGCCTGCAGCCGGTCACCGACCGACATCACCGCAGCGCCCTCGAGAGCACCGATGATCTCGTAGAGGTGGCGGATGTCCTCGAGGGTGAGTCGATTCACGATGACTCCCCGCCTGGGGAGAATCGAGACGAAACCCTCGGTTTCGAGCTGAATCAGGGCATCTCGCAGTGGTGTCTTGCTGATGCCGAGACCTTCGGACAGTTTCTTTTGATCGAGAAACGAGCCGCCGTCCAGCTCACCTCGGTTGATGGCATCGCGAAGATACTCGTAGACCTGCTCCCTCAGGGAGCGGAGCTGCAAGATGCCATTCTCTGCCATGGGAATCTCTGACTTTCGGCGTCAACTGAGATCTAATATATCAGATTTCACAAAGCAAATCCAGTCGTTTCAATGCGCTCTGCAACCACTCGCCTGTTACAATTCTCTTTGGGACTGATCGCGAGTCAGGCCCTGGACCACAAGGTGTTGGACATGAACAGGGGACGACAGGGTATCCGCCAACTGACAGCCCTGCTGGTATTGGCAATCATCACGGCGGCCAGCGGTCTTCCACATTGGCACACTGCCCCCCCTGAAAGCTCTGGTAGATCCGACGTCCTCCTCGCTCGGTCCCATGGCGGAACAGCCTTCTTGGTATCCGCCTTAGATGCGGATCTCCTCGAGTGCGCAGTTTGCGTCCTGCAGAGGATCTTCACCCATGCCCGCACTCAGGGCGCCGAGGCGCCGCCACAGCCAAGCCTGCAAGCCGGGGTCCAGGCGACCTCGGGCCAGCTGGTCTCGACACTCCCTCTCTGCTACACAGATCCGCGCGGTCCTCCCAGGTCCTAACGCCATGTTCAGCAGGCCTCGCCACGCACGGACATGTGAGCGAGGCCGGTCGGTCGCAGTGTGATCGACCTTCTTGCTCAACGCGTCACGGACAAGGAGAGACTGTGCTAGAGATACCTGCAGGACCCCAAAGAAGATTCTGGATTCTGATTCTGGCAGTGCTGGCCCTACCCCTTTTGGTACCGCCGGCCATCGCCCGGGCCGAAGGCGTCCAGGAAACCGGGCCGTCTTCCAACGAACCCACCACCGAGATCGAACGTCTCGAGGAACGGCTTCACCTACTCGAGGAGACCTACCAGCGACAGATCCGTGAGTTGCAGGAGGAGCTCGCCGAGCTCAGAGAGCAGGTCGCGGAGTCACAAGAGGATCGGCAGCAAGAGGATTTGGAGGCGCTGCTCGCCGAGGCCGAAGAGCTCACAGCGGAGGAGAAGCTAAAGGAAGAGGTCGCAGAAGGACAGCGCGACACCTTCGTCGGACGAGAACGCACCCAACAAGCTCTGAACCCCGAGATCAGCTTCATTGGAGATTTCTCCTACGACTGGTCCGAGAGCGACATCAAGGACGGCTTCGTGATGCGTGGCGTAGAGATCGGCTTGCAGGCCCCGCTCGATCCCTATACCCGCTTCAAGGGATTCCTGGCGGGCCATCAGGATCCTTTCGAATTCCCTTTCCATGATCACGAAGAGGAGGGCGAGCACGAAGAAGTCGCGCACGAAGAGGAACACGCCCACGAAGGAGCTATCGGTGTCAATGTCGAAGAGGCCTACATGGAATGGGTTGCTTTGCCCTTTCACACGAGGCTCCAGGTCGGCAAGTTCAGGCAGCAGTACGGCACACTGAATCGATGGCACCGCCATGCCCTGCCCAGTGTCGACACTCCTTTCGCCCTGCAGCATGTCTTTGGTCATGGACTCATCGGGCTCGGCATCGGCTTGGACTGGCAGCTCGGCAAGCTCTGGGCGACAAACAACGGCCTGACCCTGCAGATCACCAACGCCGATAACTCGGTGGCATTCGCAGGCTCGGACTGGAATGATCCGGCCTTCCTTCTGCGCCACACAGGGTTCTTCGAGCTCGGGCCCGATTCCTACTTCGATCTCGGACTGAACTGGACTCGTGGACCCAACACGGAAACCGGTGACGAGAAGACCGACATCTACGGCTTCGACTTCGCCTATGTCTGGGAGCCAACCAATCGCGCCCGATATCGCAGCCTGGAGTTTCGCGGCGAGTACATCCACACGAACTACGACACCGGGGACACTGCCTCGATAGCCTCCGATTCGTACTACGCCTACCTCTTTGGTCGACTCAGCCGGCGCTGGATTGTCGGACTGCGCTACGACAACGCAGAGTTACCCGGCTTCAACTTTCATATCTACGACCCCGAGGAGTTTCGAGAGGGCCTCAAGGACACCGGCTGGACTCCGTTCTTGACCTACTGGCAGAGTGAGTTCGTGAGACTTCGACTGCAGTACCAGCGAATCGATCGCGACTTCATCTCGCCCAAGGGCCCAAAGCAGGACAATCGGCTCTGGCTACAGGTCACGTTCTCAGCTGGCCCGCACAAGCATGAATCCTATTGATGGGGTGAGGAGCGATCATGAAACACACACACAAGTACGGTCCAATGCGGTTGCCCACTGCCATCGCTCTCGCGGTTGGCTTCCTCTTAGTTGCAGCACATCCGTCAGCTCAGCCTGCGGCCGCCTCCGCAGGCGACCCACTTCAAGTCGTAACCACCATCCCCGACTATGCCTGGGTGGCCCAGGAGATCGGTGGAGACCGGGTCACGGCCGAATCAATCAGTCACGGCGACCAGGACGCACACTTCGTCCGGCCCAAGCCCTCTTTCCAGACCAAGTTGCGTAGCGCCGACCTGTTCATCACGACAGGCCTGGATCTCGAGCTGTGGGCGCCGACACTCCTCGACGCGGCCGGCAATCGCAACGTGCTCGAGGGGGCACCTGGATACGTGGCGGCCTGGACGGGCATCGAGCTGCTGGACAAACCAGTGTCATTGAGCCGCTCCGAAGGCGACGTCCACGTCTACGGCAATCCCCACATTCACACCGACCCACTGAACATGGTGATCGTCGCCCGCAATGTCCTGGCGGGTCTCGAGAAGGTCGACCCTGGCAATGCCGACTACTACCGAAAGCGTGAGGTCGCGCTGGAGGACCGTCTCTATCGGCGCCTTTTCGGAGACGAGCTTGTCGACCTTCTGGGTGGAGACACCCTGGCCCGCCTTGCCCTCTCGGGCAAACTAGAAGCCTTTCTGGAGGGCAAGGAGTACCCCAGCGGCAGTGGGTCGACTCTCGCCGATCGGCTCGGCGGTTGGTTGAAGCAGACCGAACCGATCCGCGGACGCCAGCTGATCGGCTACCACAAGAACTGGATCTACTTCACCAACCGCTTCGGCCTCGATATGGTCGGGTACGTGGAGCCCAAGCCGGGCATACCGCCTACCCCACGCCATGTGGAAACGATCATGGAGTTGATCCGCGATCAGGGGATCGAAGTGATCCTCTCCGCCAATTACTTCAACCCGCAGAAAACGAAGGCCATCGGGGACCGCACGGGAGCCACCGTGGTGACCGTGCCTCTCTACTCGCAGGGCGAGGCAGGGATCGAGGGCTATGAAGAGCTCATCGATGCCTGGATCGAGAGACTGGTGAGCGCCTTCGAGGCGACGGAAGGATAGCTGTATGCAAGAGCTGATCGAGTTGATGGCGGCACCATTCGCGGCTTGCGTGGTCCTGGTGGGTATCCATGCCTACCTTGGTCTCCACGTGATCCAGAGGAAGGTGATTTTCGTGGATCTGGCGCTGGCGCAGATCGCGGCCCTGGGAGCTACCTTCGGCTTCCTGCTGGGCCTGAGCCCACACAGCCAGACCGCCTACGTTTTCTCCCTCGCTTTCGCTATCGTCGGCGCCGCCATCTTCGCGCTCACGAGGATGCGACACGAACGGATACCCCAAGAGGCGATCATTGGCATCACCTACGCGGTGGCTCTAGCTTTGGCCATCTTGGTCGCCGATCGCGCCCCCGAAGGCTCCGAGCACATCAAGGAAACCCTGACGGGAGCCCTGCTATGGGTGCGGTGGCCGACCATCTTCAAAACCGCGGGTATCTACGCTCTGGTCGGACTTCTCCACGTCGCCCTCCGCAAGCCGTTTTTCGAGATTTCGTTTCATCCCGACCAGGCCTACGCCCAGGGTCTCAAGGTCCGCTTCTGGGACTTCATCTTCTACGTCACGTTCGCTTTCGTCATCACTTCGTCGGTAGCGATCGCTGGTGTACTTCTGGTCTTCTCGTTCCTGGTGATACCCGCGGTCATCGCCACCCTGTTTGCCCAGAGGATCAGCACGCGGCTCATGATTGGATGGAGCGTCGGGCTCGCGGCCTGTGCAGTCGGCTTGACCTCCTCGTATCGTTTCGACCTGCCATCGGGCCCCTCGGTCGTGGCCGCTCTCGGCGGCGCCCTCCTCCTGGCTGGTCTCGTCTACTCGATCTGGGGAGCCCCGAGTCGGATCGGAGCGCTGCTGAAGGCAGCCGCTGCGTTGGCCGCCATTGCCCTGGTTGTCGTGGGCCTGAGCGTCTTTTTCACCAGCAGCACCTTCTTGCAGATCGCCCACGAGCACGATTGGGAGGCCGAGCATGAGGAGGAGATTGCCGAAGCTGAAGAACATGCCCATCTTTGGGAGGAGCTCTCGACGGGGTGCGGAGACGAGGCGCCTTGCATTGCAGGCAACCTGCAGGTGGCCCGAGATGGCTGGAATCGACTGAGCCACCGCCTTTCCGAAGCCGACACCTCGGAGCGTGAGAACTGGCTCCGAGTCCTGGCCAACCTGGACTCGGTGAAGAGCCGGGACCTCGTGGCCGAGCTGGCCGCCGTCGAAACGGAGCCCCTGGTGAGGCTGGGGGCGGCGCAGCTGCTGGTAGAAGAGGGCGATCGGCGGGCCGTTGCTATCGCCCTCCAGCTCCTTGCTCCTGCGGTTCCCCCCATGGTGCGTGACGAGTCCTATCAGCTCATTGCCAGACAGGCCGGCGAGGACTTCGGCTTCGACCCGTTCGGGAGCGAAGAGGCCAACGCCGAGGCCATCGAGCGGATCCAAGCCTGGGCAAAGCGACCCTGACGAGAATTTTCTTCCGACCCCTGCCTTAAATCACCAGGGAACTTTTCCCTGGTCAGGTGTCGACCTTCCAGCCCTCTGCCCACCCAATCCTCAACACAACCGGGCACTCTCCGCCACTTTCAGCCGAAAGCACAAATGGCATCGAGCTTGCAATCCAGCCGCTTTGGGATAGGAATATGCTGAAACTGTTCTGCTGGGTTTGCTTTAACCGTCGCCCCTTCTCGATTCCCCACAAGTGCACCTTGGCAGTATGCCGCGAGTGCGGGAATCCAGAGGGTGCCATGCGTCCGCTGGCTCCCTACGAGAGGGTCTGGTATGGGCTGGATCTCGAGAATCCGACTCAGACCGACTCCTCGATCGCTGCTTGACGTCTGTCGCAGACCAAGCGCGGGCTAGCCCGACATTCGGGACGCACCGGCTTTGTGCGCCTGTAGGAGGAACTCCGACAGGAGTCGGACCGGCTGGTCTGCCTGCACGAGCGCTGAATAGGGCAGCACCGCTCCCGAGAACCCTGCTTCATTCCAGTAGGCCCGCTCCGGCAGATCGGAACCCACATACCCCTCGGGCTCCGGGTAGGCGGTGGCGTAGAAGTAGGGCTCCGCAATGGCTTCGTCCCCGGTGAGGAACCCGAAGGTCATCTGCTCGTCGGACCACTCCTCGTTACTCGGATCCTGATCCGGCACTTGTCGACCCGAGAACCAGGACAACGCCAGGTCGAAGTGATGCGGAAAGAGCTGTACAGGGGACGTCTCCTGACGGTGCTCACCTTTGAAGACCTTGAAGGCCGCGTCAATCTCTGCGACGGCTCGCCTATACCGGCCAATCGCCTCCAGGTCCCATTCACCACGGGAATCGTCCGAGAACTGCTCGGCGTCGATCTGCAGGGGAACTTCCAGTCCCTTCAAGGCAGTCATGACCTCAGAATAGAGGCTGGCAAGCGACTGACCCTCGAGCCGCAGTCCCAGACTCTGCCCTGCACTCGTAAGGATCCGAAGCTTGTTATGCACGAGATCGAGTCGCAGACCGAAGGTTCCCCGATCGGAAGGCATGGGAGTCGTGATGAAACCCTCCGGGACTACCCGCAGCGTTACATGGGCCCATTGTCGCTGACGAGGGCTCGAGCTGAGGCGAATGGCCCCCAGCAGCCGGCTATATCCCTGCAGAGTGTCCCTCGTACCCCGCCACGCAGCCAGGCTCAGGTCTTGAAATTCCGATTCGCTCATTTCGTCACTTTCCTCGAGGGTCTGCCCCCCTGCTACCCTCCCTCTCAACTCTACGGCTCGGCACAGACCTTGGACTGCCTCGATCCTCTCTTACCCAGGACCCAAGCCCCAGGCCCTGCGGTATGTCCGTCGCTACCGACATGAAACAAAGCGGACACTGCTCTGGCTTTCTCGAATCACCTCTCCCAATGCCTCCAAGACATAGTCGATATCGGCCTCGTCGTTGTCCACTCCGAGCGAGAGGCGCACTGCGCAGTGCGCCTCGTCCTCGGTGAGACCGATCGACAACAAGACATGCGATGGAGCCGGGTTCCCCGACTTGCAGGCAGAGCCTGACGAAAAGTAGACCCCATGGCGGTCGAGGAAGAGAACCAGGGACTCGCCTCGCATTCCGGGCAGGGACAGATTGAGCGTATTGGGTAGGCGTTCCACCGGATGGCCGTTGAGCCTGGCATCCGGTACCAACTGGCGGATCCCAGCCTCCAGTCGGTCGCGCAAGGCGGCGATCCTCGCGGGCTCCTTCTGGTTCAACCACCGAGCCGCCAGATCACAGGCTTTGCCGAATCCGACGATACCTGGAACGTTCTCGGTGCCGGACCGTAGCTTGCGCTCCTGTCCACCCCCATCGATCAGAGGAGACAGGGGGATGCCGGTCCTCACATAGAGGGCACCCACTCCTTTCGGTCCATGGGCCTTGTGTGCCGAAAGCGACAGCAGGTCAACATCGAGCTCCTTCACATCGATGGGAATCTTGCCGAGAGCCTGCACCGCATCGGTATGAAAGAGCGCTCCGCGCTCATGCGCCAAAGCTGCAAGGTCGGCGATCGGCTGCACGGTTCCGATCTCGTTGTTGGCCATCATCACACTGACCAGAATCGTCTCGGGACGCAGAGCCTCGGCCAACTGTCGTCGATCAACTCGACCCTCGGCATCCACTTCGAGCACAGTGGTTTCGAAACCGAATGGCTCCAGGCCTCGGCAGGCATTCAGGACTGCCGGGTGCTCGATGGCCGTCGTGATGATGTGATTGCCCTTCTCCTGCAGTGCAAACGCGAGACCCTTGATGGCCAAGTTGTCGGCTTCGCTTCCACCGCTGGTGAAGACGACCCGACGTGCCGTGCAGTTGAGAACCTGGGCTACTTTCCGCCGCGCTCCTTCGACGGCGTCCCGGCCGGCCACTCCCCGTCCATGAATGCTGGAGGGATTGCCGCCCTGGTCCTTGAGGAACGGCAACATGGCTTCCAACACCTCCGCGTGCACGTTCGAGGTCGCGTTGTTGTCCAGGTAGACCTGCCTCGTCGGGCGGAGTCGCTCGACGACGCCCGCACTGGCATCGGCCTCACTCTCCTCGCGGTCCGGCTCGGGTCTTGGCCTGCCATCACCCTCGGCCCGCACCACCTCACACAGTAGCGCCTTGTAGACCGGAAATCCGCTGATCGGATCGTAGTTGGCCAGATCCGTGAGGTCGTTCACGTTGCACTCTTTCCAGGCCTCGGTCCCCAGCGGGCCCCCTCCCCCCATATTGGCTTCGATGGCCCCAGGCACGATGTCGTCAGTGACATGGGCGCGATACTTCAGCCGTCCGCGGAGTGTCTCCAGGAATACCTGGTCACCAGAGGCGATGCCTCGCTCTTTGGCATCCTCGGTGTTCAGCGTCACCAGGGGCTCGGGCGCCTTACGCTGGAGTCCGGGCACCCCATGATGCTGCGATCTGAAATCGGCGAAGATGCGGGCCCCGGAGTTGAACACCAGTGGGTAGCGTTGTGCCAGGTCGGGCCGTGCCAGGGGCCCTTCCTTCGGCTCGGTATAGACCGGCAGCGCATCGTAACCATGCTCTTCGAGAATGCTCGAGGCAATCTCGAACTTGGCCGATGGGGTGTCGAAGCCCGGCTGACCGTCCTCCCGCAGCAGCCCCCGCTCCCACTTCTTGTACTGCGTCATCACTGTCGGACGACGCACTTCGCCACCGTTGGCACGAACCTCCTCGAGCGTGAAACCGGAGCCCTCGAGCGCATATCGCAGTCGCTCCTCGTCACTTTGGGGGTACTTGTCGCCGTAACCGAGACGCGCAGCCAGGTCCGACAGGATGTGAAAGTCATCCCTGGCCTCCCCTACCGGCTCGATGAGCTTGTCGCGGATCTTGAACAGCGGACCGTAGGTCATATAGGAGCTGATTTCGTAGCCCGTGGTCGCCGGCAGAACGATGTCGGCCCAGGCCGAATCGGCGGTGAAATGGCGATCGATCGTGACCAGGAAATCCAGTGCAGCCAGGGCCTCGCGCCAAACGGAAGGATTGGGCCACGCCGTAATGATGGAGCCGCCCAGGATCATCAGTGAGCGAATCTTGTAGGGCTCGCCCTTCAGGATCGAATCCGGCAGGGCGATGGCGTGGGATTCCCCCCGGTACATGCTGTAGACGGGGAAGCGGTCTCGGCCCAGCGCCTGGCGTACATCCGGGTTCGCGACGAGACCCTGGCGATTGATGGGAAACCGATTCTCTTTCATGCGGAACAACAGTCCGCCAGGCACATCGAGCTGGCCGGCAACAGCCCAAAGGGTGAAGACCGCACGGATGGCTTGCACGCCACTGTCCGCATACTCGAGACCCGTGTACATGACCGGGCAGGCACCTCTCGCCTGGGCGATGCGCCGTGCCAACTCCACCACCTTGGCCGCGGGTATGCCGGTGATCTCCTCCACCGCTTCGGGTCTGAAGTGTTGGATGTAGTCCAACAAGGGCTCCCAACCGACCGTCCAGTGGCTCACGAACTCCTCGTCGTAGAGCTCTTCCTCCACCAGGACGTTGATTAATCCCAGGGCCAGAGCGCCGTCAGTTCCGGGGCGTATCGGAACCCATTCGGCTCCAGCGTCCTGGGCGGTCTCGGTACGTCGGGGATCGATGACCACGACTTCGGCGCCTCGCTGCCGAGCCCGCTGGATCTGCTCGTGGGCCAACGGCGGCGAATCGGTGGCCGGGTTGGCCCCCCAGACCACGATGATCTGAGCCTGATCGATATCGAAGTCCATGGTGTGATACATCTCGCCCATGGTCGTGTGGGGCGCGATCATCGCGAACGAGACGTAGCAGAGAGCGCCGACCCCCAGAGTGTTGGGCGAGCCAAACGGGAAGAGGACGCTGGAGGCCGACGAAATTGCCACTCCTGCTGGCTGGAAGATGTCGCACAGCGAGAGCTCGAAGCTGCCACGCCCGGTATAGATCGCCGTGGCTTCCGGACCCGACTCCGCCTTGATCGCCTGGAGTCGCCCCGCGATGGTGTCCATCGCCTCCTCCCAGGAGATAGGCTCGAACTCGAAGGTCCCCTTGGGGCCGACCCTCTTCAGAGGATGCTGCAGACGCTGCGGGTCATGCACGATCTCCGGTGAGTGCACACCGTTCGTACAGATCATTCCCAGCGGATGGTCGGGCAGGGGCTCGACCTGCCGCAGCTCGCCATCCTCGATCGTGGCTCGCACCCAGCAGCCCGCCGGGCAGATTCCGCACAGGCCGTCCCTCACCTCCATCAACCCGTCTCGCTCCTCTTCTCCAGAAGGGCGAGAGCAAAGGTCTCTTTCGCGTCGGTGTACCACTCGGCGATGTGCAGTCCCGCTGAGCGAACCATGACCTCGGCGCTGGTGCGGTCGAACTTGCGGCAGATCTCGGTGCGGATGGTCTCACCTTCGTTCATGGTGAATCGCAGCCCCAGATCTTCCACCGCGATCTCCAGATCGTGCCGAGCCGCAAGATGCATCTCGACCCTCGCTTCTTCGCGATTGAAGAACGCTAGATGCTCGAAGGCATCCTGGTCGAAGTCGGCACCCATGGCGCTGTTGACCACCGAGAGGATGTTCTTGTTGAAAGCCGCTGTCACACCGGCGGCATCGTTGTAGGCACTTTCCAAGACCGCCCGGTCTTTGATGGTGTCCAGGCCAAGGAGAAACCGATCTTCCTCATCCATTAGCGCCGTCACGCTCGAGAGGAACTCTGTAGCCTGATCAGGGTCCAGATTGCCGATGGTGCTCCCCATGAAGAGGAAGAGCTTCTTTCTCGAGTGGTCCAGCCGATCGAGCGGGTGGTGGAAGTCCGTCACCAAGCCCATGATGGTGAGATTCGGATACAGCTCCAGGAGGTGCTCCGCCGCCTCGATGAGTGCGGTCTCGCTGATGTCTACCGGGACATACCGAATCAGGCGCCGCTGGTTCTTGTCGACGGCATCCAACAAGGCCCGAATCTTCAAGTTGGCACCCGAGCCGAGCTCTATGAGGTCGCCGGCGGCGAAACCCGCCATGATCTCGGGTCCGAACTGTTGCAGCATGGCGAGCTCGGTGCGGGTCTGATAGTACTCGGGTAGCTCGCAAATCTCCTCGAAGAGCTTCGAGCCCCTGGCGTCGTAGAAGTACTTGCTGGGCAGGGTCCTCGGAGACGTGGCCAGCCCAGCCTCGACCTCCTGGGCCGCCCCGTCCCCCTCGTGACCTGTCAGGGCTGAGAAGACCCTCAGACGATTGCAGTCGCTCTCGAAGATGACCGTCATAGAGAGCTGCTAACCGTACCAGAAGAGAGCATTTGCGGATCGGAATCTACCTTGAGATCCAGATCAGACCGGCACTTCCACAGCCGTCTCCGTGAGTCTCGCAGAGAAGACGAGCTTGCCGTCCGCGACATCGACATGGATCGTGTCCCCTGGTCCGAAGGTCCCATTCAGGATCTTCTCGGCCAGAGGGTTCTCCAGATACTGCTGGAGGGCGCGCTTCAGGGGCCTGGCCCCGTAGACCGGGTCGTAGCCCACGTTGCCGAGGAAGTCGAGTGCCTCGGTCGTCAATTCCAGTCCCATTCCGTTGCCTTCGAGCCGCCCGGCGACGATCCTTACCTGGAGTTCCGCGATCTGGCGAATCTGCTCTCGCTCGAGCGGGTGGAAGACGATGATGTCGTCGACTCGGTTAAGAAACTCTGGCCGGAAGTGCTCACCCAGGATCTCCAACACCGCCGCCTTCATCTCGTCGTAATGCTCTTCGCCGGCCATCTCCTGGATCACGTGCGAGCCGAGATTCGACGTCATGACGATGATCGTGTTGCGGAAGTCCACCGTGCGGCCCTGTCCGTCCGTCAGGCGTCCATCGTCGAGCACCTGGAGCAGCACGTTGAAGACCTCCGGGTGAGCCTTCTCGATTTCATCCAGCAAGATCACCGAGTAGGGTCGGCGACGCACCGCTTCGGTCAGATATCCGCCCTCTTCGTAGCCCACGTAGCCCGGGGGAGCTCCGATCAGTCGCGCCACCGAATGCTTCTCCATGAACTCCGACATGTCAATACGGATCAGCGCATCTTCGGTATCGAACAGCGACACAGCTAGTGCCTTACAGAGCTCGGTCTTGCCGACACCAGTTGGGCCGAGGAAGAGAAACGACCCGTTGGGACGGTTGGGATCCGACAAGCCGGCTCGCGAGCGACGGATGGCGTTGCTGACCGCCTTGACCGCTTCCTTTTGGCCGATCACCCTCTGACCCAGCTCGTTTTCCAGATGCAGCAGTCTCTCTCGTTCTCCTTCCAGCATCCTCGAGACCGGTATCCCGGTCCAGCGAGAGACCACCTCGGCCACCTCTTCCTCGGTGACCTTGTTCCGCACCAGTGTCATCTCCTGCTCCTCGGCCTGTGAGGCCGCCGCGAGCTGTTGCTCGAGCTCTGGAATCCGACCGTACTGGAGCTCCGAGGCTCTCGTCAGATCACCTGCACGTTGTGCCGCCTCCAGCTCGAAGCGGGCCCGCTCGAGGTCCTCCTTGATCTGCGCCGCAGCTTCCAGAGTGGCTTTCTCCGCCTTCCAGATCTCTTCGAGGTCGGCGAACTCTCTCTCCAGTACCTTGATTTCCGCCTCCAGGTCCTTCAGTCGCTGCTTCGAGGCCTTGTCCTTCTCCTTCTTCAATGCCTCCCGCTGGATCTTCAGCTGAATGAGACGCCGCTCGAGTCTGTCCATCTCCTCTGGCTTGGAGTCGATCTCCATCCGGATCCGCGAGGCCGCCTCATCGATAAGGTCGATAGCCTTGTCCGGCAGTTGGCGGTCCGTGATGTAACGGTGAGACAGCGTCGCGGCCGCCACGGTCGCCGGGTCCGTAATCTCGACCCCGTGATGGACCTCGTAGCGCTCCTTCAATCCGCGCAGGATCGCGATCGTATCCTCGACCGAAGGCTCGCTGACCAGGACCTTCTGGAGACGGCGCTCCAGCGCCGCATCCTTCTCGATGTTCTTCCGATACTCGTCCAGGGTGGTCGCACCGATGGCATGAAGCTCGCCTCTGGCCAGGGCCGGCTTCAGCATGTTGCTCGCGTCCATCGCCCCTTCTGCCTTGCCGGCACCCACCATCGTGTGGATCTCGTCGATGAAGAGGATGATCTGACCCTCCTGCTTGGCCAGATCGTTGATCACCGCCTTGAGACGCTCCTCGAACTCTCCCCGGAACTTCGCGCCCGCGATCAGTGCTCCCATATCCAGCGACAGCACGCGCTTGCCCTTCAGGCCCTCCGGGACCTCGTCGTTGACGATCCTCTGAGCCAGGCCCTCGACGATCGCTGTCTTGCCGACGCCTGCCTCACCGATGAGGACAGGGTTGTTCTTCGTGCGTCGTTGCAGCACCTGGATGGCACGACGGATCTCGTTGTCGCGGCCGATGACCGGGTCGAGCTTGCCCTGCTCCGCTCGCTCCGTCAGATCGACGGTAAAGCGCTCCAGCGCTTGCCGCTGCTCCTCCGCATCGGCATTGTCGACTTGCTGGCCTCCCCGCACCCCATCGATCGTCTGTTCCAGCGCCGCCTCGGTCGCCCCTGTCTTGCGAAGCATCTCCCCGAGCGGACCTCTGTCTTGTACACCGGCGAGCAGAAACAGCTCACTAGAGATGAACTGGTCGCCTCTCTGCTGGGCTAGTTTGTCCGTCACATTGAGCAGGCGGTTGAGATCCGGCGATATCAGGACATCGCCAGCGGTGCCTTCGACGCGAGGCAAACGGTCGAGAGCCTGCATCAGATCGACGCCCAGTTGGTCGACGTTGACGCCAGCCTTCGCCAGGATGGGCAACGCGGTGCTGCCATCCTGCTCCAGCAGCGCCGCCATCACGTGTATCGGCTCTACGTATTGATGATCCCTGCCGACAGCCAGGCTCTGGGCATCCGCCAGTGCCTGTTGGAACTTCGTCGTCAGTTTGTCCATGCGCATGGTTCTTCCCTCCTTCGCTTCGCGAACTCTAGTCCTGTCCGGTTGTCAGCGCCGCTTCAGGCTGCGTTGGCCCGAACCCACTGCTCGATCTGGGGCAGACTCATCGCGCCAGGCTGGCGGGCCACTTCCCGACCCTGCTTGAATACGACGAGGGTCGGAATGCTCTGAATGCCCAACCGGGAAGCCACCTGCGGTGCCTCCTCGGTATTCAGCTTGGCCAGGACCACCCCAGGCTCCAAGCTCGCCGCGGCCTGCTCGTAGGCGGGAGCCATCATCTTGCACGGACCGCACCACGAGGCCCAGAAATCCACGACCACGGGTACGTCACTGCGCTCGATGAAACGATCGAACGTCGATTGATCCAGGCTGATCGGGCTCCCTGCGAACAAGGCCTGCTTGCAGCTGCCACATCGGGGCCCGTCACTCAGTCGCCCAACGGCAACGCGGTTCACCTTGGCACAACTCGGACAGACAATATGTTTCGAATCAGTCATGATCTTCACTTGCTTGTTGAGTCTCAAAATCTGCTTGTGGGGCACTCACCCTTGATATCCAACATTTTGAATTACGGATTTAATCCCCAATCCGCGCACTGGACACATCTTTTTCCGGGGCATGTGTTAGTCTTCGCCTCCCTTGAATCCGGCACTGGCTGCCGATCCGATCACAACTACCGATCTGACCAAAGACCGCGCTCAGGGCGCTCGGGTGAACCATGTCTCTGCAGGAACGAAACGACCTCCGCAACCTCGCCATCATCGCTCACGTCGATCACGGCAAAACGACTCTGGTAGACGCCATGCTCTGGCAAAGCGGCACCTTCGGTGCCCATCAGGAGGTTCGAGAGCGCGTGCTCGACTCCATCGATCTGGAACGCGAGAAGGGCATCACCATCATGGCCAAGAACACGGCCATCGACTTCCACGGAATCCGTATCAACATCGTCGATACCCCGGGCCACGCCGACTTCGGCGGCGAAGTCGAGCGCACCCTGAAGCTGGTGGACGGAGTGCTCCTGCTCGTCGACGCCTCCGAAGGGCCGCTCCCACAAACCCGTTTCGTTCTGCGCAAGGCTCTCGACGCCAACCTGAAGCCGATCGTCGTGATCAACAAGATCGACCGTCCGGATGCTCGCTCGCAAGAGGTCTTGAACGAGATTTACGACCTGTTCATCGACCTCGATGCGACCGAAGAGCAACTGGAGTTTCCGGTTCTCTACTGCATTGCCAAAGATGGGATGGCCAGCCTCGAACCTACTGTGAGCGAGGGTGATCTGCGGCCGCTTTTCGAGCAGATCCTCGAGACCATCCCCGCTCCTCGTTTCGACCCCGAAATGGCGTTCCAGTTCCTGATCACCTCGCTGGACTATGACGACTACGTCGGTCGCCTGGCGATCGGTCGCATCGTCAACGGCCACGTTCGCAAGGCTCAGGAGGTCACCCGAATGCTGCTCGACGGCTCGACGGAGATCATCAAGGTGACGCAGCTCTACGGCTACAAAGGGCTCGACCGGACGTCGATCCCGGAGGCTGGGCCCGGTGACATCGTGGCCATCGCCGGCCTGGACGAGATCGCGATCGGCGAGACCCTCGCCGATCTGGAGCACCCGGAAGCTCTGCCGCCGATCCTCGTCGACGAGCCGACCCTGGAGATGGTCTTCTCGACCAACACCTCGCCCATGGCAGGCAAGGAGGGGACCCACGTCACCTCCAACAAGCTGCGCGAACGACTGCTCAAGGAATCACTGACCAATGTAGCCATCCGCCTCGAAGAGACCCCTGGCAGCGATGCACTGAAGGTCGCCGGACGCGGTGAGCTGCAGCTTGCGATCCTCATCGAGATGATGCGTCGCGAAGGCTACGAGTTCTCCGTCGGCAAGCCCCAGGTGATCGTCCGCAACGGGCCCGAGGGTCCTGAGGAGCCGATGGAGCTGCTGACCGTCGATTGCCCGGAGGACTTCGTCGGAGCGGTCACCCAGAAGCTCGGCCCCCGCAAGGGTCGCATGCTCCAGATGATCAATCACGGTACAGGTCGCGTGCGCATGGAGTTTCGGGTTCCAGCGCGCGGTTTGATTGGCTTCCGCACCGAGTTTCTTACGGAAACCCGTGGCACCGGCATCATGAACCACCTGTTCGACTCGTTCGGTCCCTGGGAGGGGGAGATCCCCCAGCGCATCACCGGCGCTCTGGTCTCCGATCGGGCGGGCCGAGTCACGGCTTTCGCTATCGACCACCTGCAGCCGAGGGGAATGTTCTTCGTGGCTCCGGGCGACATGGTGTACGAGGGGATGATCGTCGGCGAGCACTCCCGACCGGGCGATCTGGACCTGAACATCACCAAGGAAAAGAAGCTCACGAACATGCGAGCTGCGTCGGCGGATGAGCTGGTCAGGCTGGTGCCACCGACGATCTTGAGCCTGGAGCAGGCCCTCGAGTTCCTGGCCGAGGACGAGCAGCTGGAGGTCACGCCCGTGGCCTTCCGCCTGCGCAAGCGCACTCTACAGGCGAACCAACGCAAATAGCAGGAGGGGGTGAGGCGTCCGGCCGTACCTCCCGGCCGGTCTTTGAGGGCTTGGGGTTGAGGCGGCTATCGCTTGCTCCAGCCGATCTTTGGGGCAGTGGGGCCCCCACGACGAACCCTGAGACTCGCTGGAGATCTTCAACGCGTCCTTGCTCCCCTGTGTCCCTAGGCCCTCAATCCCCTGCTTGCCATGGCCTCACTGCCTCAAAGCCTCAGTGCCTTGCTCGGTGCCAGAGGTTCGTCCGCGTGGTTCGCAGGCAGACGAACCTCCGGCGCCGTTGGAGGCAACAAGGGCTTAGGAGCCTAGGGGAGAGGGGCTTGCTCCCTCTCGCGGGAGCCCGCAAGGGGCTCCCCTACAATCGATTCAACCCTCGACGATCTAGAACTTGTTGGCCTCACACGGTGCACGGGTGTTTGCGAGGGGACTACCGAGTGGGAACTGCGCTTGCGCCTTCGTGCAGCACGCGCTCGCGCAGTGCGTCGAGGAGCTCGATCGTGGCATCGAAGTCCTGCTGGAGCTCTCCGTGCGTCTCCTCGTCGACTCCGCTGTAGGGTCTCGCTACGAGGGACATCTTGTGATTGAGAACCCGCACCGACAGATCAGTGTAGCTAGGCGCCCAGAGGTTCTTGAGAAAACGGCTCGGAGCCGTGCCAGCCAGCTTCCAGACCAGCTCCGAGAGTTCATCCCCGGTCAGCTCGAGCTGACTTGGCTCCGAGTAGCCATCTACCAGATCGCGAAGCCGGACCGTGGCCGTCTGGCCTTCGACCCCGAGAACGAACTCGGTCACCGACTCCCCCGGAGCGGCTCCGTCAGCCATGACCTGATAGTGCAGCTCGAACGTCACGGGTTCGAGCTCACCCGAAGCCACCTTTTCGAGCCCCTCCTCGAGATTCGCTGCGCCGACCCCCGTCGCAGCCGGCTCCTCGCAGGAGTCCAGAAGACGATTCACCAACCGGGCGAACGACTCGGACTGCTCACCGCGATTGATCTGGAACACCTCTTTCTCGACGCCTGCCAAGCTGACGCTAAGGCTACAAACCACTGTTCGGGCATTGTTCGATTGCATCCGATCAGGCTCCGGCGGCCCACCATATCGATCGGGCAAAGAGGGGAAATCGGCAGTCAAGAGCTGCTGCAGTAGGTCGAAGAGTTCGTCTTCCGTCAGCTGGAATTGCCTCTCGCCTTCCCAGATGGCCACACCGCTGCCGAAGATCCTCGTCGACCTCCACTTCGAGCCTCTCCGACAGCTCGCGATCAGCTCGAGCCCGGTACGCTTGCCAGGATCCGCCGCAGCGCCCTCCAAGGCGGCTCTGAATCGAAGTTGACTATCGGAATCTAAGGCGCCTGCCACAGTCTCTTGCAAGGAACCTGTCTCCTGAATGGGGACTGAGGATTCTCCCGAGCGCTTCGACGACTCATCACATGCGACCAAGAAGACGACGGCGATGCTAGCCAATGTCGTGGCCTGCCGGAGATTCCTCGCGACACGTTGGATTGGAAACACGGGTTTGCTGTCAGTCATTAGGGCGCGAATATAGCAGGCGACTGCCCAGAGCCACCAACCCGAGACCCTTTGACATCCCTATGGCATGCGCAGTTGCCCCTGACACGGACTGTTCTGTAGTATCGGGTAACTCGTCTCCCTGGATCTACGAGGGGTTTCTCTGGCTGCCTCAGTGATACGGGAGACCCCACGGCGAGTGGCTCACCCGAGTTCCTGGGCCACGCGATAGACCGACGTCTGAACAGGAGGTACTCGTGAACAAGAATCTAGTCCTCTGCATGACCCTGTTGGTTCTCATCCTGTGCCTGGCTCTCGTCTCCTCCAGGTCCATTCAGCACCGAGACGCCGAGGTCGCCCTCAAACCGGCGCCAGCTTCCCCTGCCGGCCTCAACGGGTCGGGTCTAGGCGGTGGGCCGTCAGGCCCAGCGAGTGATCGCGGCGTCTTTCAGGCCAACGGTCCGACTCGGGTGAATCTGAATCAGGTGCAGACAGCATTCGTCCCCGACCTGAATGTCCTCATCCCGCCTCCAGCAATGCCGATCTCCGAGGCGCAGGCCGAGCATCTGCGCCAAAAGGCCATGCTCATGCCTCCGGACAGCGACATCCAGATCGCAAGTTCCGGACCGAGCACTCTGGCACCAGCACCTGGCGTCAGTTTCGAGGCCCTCGACGCCGGCGAATGCTGCGGCGGCAGTACGAACACTCCTCCCGACCCTGAGCTGGCCGTAGGCAAGGACTACGTCATCCCGGTGGTCAATGTCGCCTTCAAGATCTTCGCGAAGGATGGCACGCCGGTGGTGGGCGCAACCACATTCGCCTCTTTCATGTCGGCCGATCCAAACTGCATCGGCGTCTTCGACCCCAACGCGATCTACGACGAAGCCGAGGATCGCTACATTCTGGGTATCGACGCCAATGGCTCGAACTACTGCATCGCGGTCAGCGCAAATCCGGGAGACATCGTCAATTGGAACCTCTACAGCATTCCGACGCTTCAAGGCTGCGGCACGTTCTTCGACTATCCCCATATCGGCGTCGGTCCAGACCTCATCGTCCTGGGCTCCAATCAGTTCGCCGGTGGCTTCTGCGAGGGTCGGGTCTGGGCCATGGACAAGACTGCCGCGTACGCCGGCAGCGCCATGAGCTTCGTCACCAAGAGCACGGGAAGCGATGGCACACCGATGCCGGCCAACTATCATGGTGACTTCGGGTCCTTGAGCGGACCCCACTGGTTCATGACCGAGGTTTTCGACGGCTGCAACCACAATGTCTGGTCCTGGACGAACCCCTTGAGTGGCTCGAATCCGACCAGGAAATCGAACCTCAATCTCTGCACGGCCACCGGTGTAACCGCCGGATTTCCGGTCAACTGGCCGCAATCGGGAGGCAGCTCCATACAGGCCAATGACTGGCGGGGCCAGTCCAGCGAGCTGAGGGATGGCATCATCTACATGACGAACCAGACAATCTCCTGCAATCCCGGAAGTGGCACGGTGGACTGCGTTCGTTGGGGCCAAATCGACCCGGCGGCTAACAGCATCGTGGATGCGGGCGTTCTGGGATCGAACGGCGAGTATCGAACCTTCGCCAATGCTGTCTCCAACTCTTGTGGGGACATGGCAGTCGGCTACTCGAAGGGCAGCAGCTCGACGTTCCCATCCACCTACGTGACCGGAAGATTGAGTACGGACACGGCAGGAACTCTCCAGGCCGAGACTCTGCTCAAGGCAGGCGAGGGCACCTTTACCTGCTTCGACGGCTCGCCGTACAGGTGGGGTGACTACACGGGAATGACGATCGATCCGGACGGGACGACCTTCTGGTATCTGGGTCAATACTCGAAGCCCGCAGCCCATCCCAGCTGCGACTGGAGCACCTACATCGGCTCCTTCACCTTCGACACCTGCACGGCATCCGAGTCGATCTTCACGGACGGTTTCGAGAGCGGCGACGTTTCGGCCTGGTCGAGCTCGCAGCCCTAGGGGCGGCGGTATCGAACCATCTCGAGCAAGACCCTGAGCCTTGCCACGCAACAGGAAGCCGAAGGGCCGGGCAGTTCTACTGCCTGGCCCTTTTCACCTCTTCCGCCACTTTCATGAGCTGCAGGGCCTTGTCCACAGCCGGCGCTGAGCCGACTAAGCAGAGTTCTACCCCTCTGTCACTGAGAAGTCGTTTGGCCTGAAGCAGGATCTCGAGGGCCGGTACTTTGACCAATAAACTGCCTCGCAAATCCAGCTCGATCCGGTCGGTTCCCTCGACGGCCTCGAAAAGGTGGGCCGGGGCGAGCTCGGTTCTTTCGGGTAATGCTGCGGGTAACAACATGTAAAGATGGCTATTTGACACCCTCGATGACTCTGGTAGCGTGGTCCCCAGTTCGCGAACGAGAATGAGCCGACCCGAGATGGATCATCACGGAGAAAGTGAGGAGAAGAGCACGCCTCAACCACAGCGGACTCTCCTTGCGGTTGCTGCCTGTCCGACGCGTTGACTTTGAACGCGTGAAGCGAGGACCCAAGAAAGGAAGAGCTATGAAACTGAGAACGACTATCGCACTGGCAAGTATCTGTTCGCTCGCACTCGCCCTGTCACCGGTCTGGGCTCAAGGCCCGGTAGCGACAACGGGCCAGGCCATCCACCACGACACGTCACCGCCGCTGAGCGAGATGGCCCTCCCGGCGGCGCCCTTGACCGGCCTCAGCAAGGAGGTCCCCATCGGGGTGAAGCCAGACTTCGGCAAGGACCCGTCTCTGGCCGAGCCCGACGGCGGACTGCAGTCCGACTTTGCGCCTTTTCTCGGTTCCACCCCCGCACCAACGGCAAGCTTCGAGGGCCTGTCGGATGACGACAACGCAGCCACCGTGGGCTTCCGCATCGTGCCGCCGGACACCAACGGTGACATCGGCCTGGACCATCTCGGCAACCGGCGCTACATCCAGTACATCAACGACATCTGGGGCGTCTTCAGCGACACCGGTGCCCTGATCAGCGGTCCGTTCGCCGGCAACAGCTTCTGGGTGGGCTTCGGTGGTCCCTGCGAGGCGAACAACGACGGCGACCCGGTGGTGCTCTACGACGACACCGCAGGTCGCTGGTTCTTCAGCCAGTTCTCGATCGACGAAGGCACCCAGTGCGTCGCGGTCTCGACGACCAGCGACCCTCTGGGCCCCTATCACCGCTACGCCTTCGTGGTGACGCCGGGAGGCGCCAACGACTACCCGAAACTGGGTGTCTGGGACGACGGCACCACCGGCAGCACCGGGCAGAGCGCCTACACCTTCACCATGCGTGATTTTGGCGGTGCCGGTGGATCCTTCTCGGTCTCGGCCGGCGTCATGGAGCGCGACAGGATGCTCCAGGGCCTGTCGGCCAAGTTCGTCAAGTTCATCAACCCCTGCACTTCTTTCCCTACTTCCGACTGCATCGAGGGCCAGCTGCCTCCCCATCTGGCGGGACCGACGCCTCCGGCCGGCACCTGCCCGACCTACTGGTCGGCGGTCGACTCGGCGTACGACGATTCGCCATTCGCCAATGACGGCTACCGCAACCACACCTTGTGTGTGGACTGGAGCAACACGGCCAACTCTACCTATACCGAGGGTCCGCTAGTCGTAGCGGGGTCGAACTTCGACCGCTTCCTCGGCAACGGGTTCAGCGACTGCATCAGCCCAGTCAACGGCGGCGAGGTCCTCGACTGTATAGCGGCCTTCACCATGTACCGGGCCCAGTACCGTTGGTTCGGCACCGAGGCAGCGGTGGTGCTCAACACCACCGTCGATGCCGGCAGCGACCGGGCCGGTATCCGCTGGGCCGAGATCCTGAGCTCGACCGGCGACAGCAACTGGACCCTGGGCCAGGACGGCACCTATGCGCCTGCCGACGGCCTCGAGCGCTGGATGGGCTCGATCGCCCAGGACCAGGACCGCAACATCGCCCTGGGCTACAGCGTGACCAGCGGCAGCCTCTTCCCCTCGGTGCGCTACACCTCGCGGATGGCGGGAGATGCCGCGGGCACGATGCCCGGCGGCGAGGTCTCCTGTCACGAAGGGACAGGAGCCCAGATCGCGTCGAACAACCGCTGGGGCGACTACTCGTCGATGAGCGTCGACCCGGTAGACGATTGCACCTTCTGGTACACCCAGGAGTACTACCAGAACACCGGTAGCTTCGACTTCAACACCCGCGTCTGCAGCTTCAATTTCCCCGACTGCGGCGCGGCATCCGAGTCGATCTTCACGGACGGTTTCGAGAGTGGCGACGTTTCGGCCTGGTCGAGCTCGCAGCCCTAGGGGCGTCGGTATGGAAAGACGGTGAGCAAGGTCCTGAACCTTGCCACTCGATGAAACGCCGAAGGGCCGGGCAGTTCTACTGCCTGGCCCTTTTCACATCCCCGGCTACCTTCATGAGTTGGAGGACCTTGGCGACTGCCGGGACAGCACCCACCATGGTTAGAGGCACTCCCTTGTCGCTGAGGATCCTCTTGGCCTTCAGCAAGATCTCGAGGGCGGGGACGTTGACCAGTGGGCTGGCGCTCAGATCCAACTCGATCCGATCGGCTCCTTTCACCGCCAACCGCTGAGCCAATTTGCTGATCTGGAGGCCCCCTTCACGGTTGATGTATCCGTGGGTGCGAATTCGCGCCGAGGTGCCGTCACGTTTCACGGTCAGCTCCAGGGACAAGCTCCACCCCGTACCGGGGTGCTGCGAAGTGGCTCTCTCTCGACCCGATCCCATCTCACCTGCTCCCATATCGCTCGGCTGGTAGGAGTGGCGCCCCCCGGAATGCTCCTCCGAACGTAGGATCTCCCGACCTCCCGCTCGTTGATCTCCACCGTTCATGGATCGTCCCCCGTTCTGATACGCGACAGTGGCCTCGACTCGCCGCAGCGCAGATCCGCCGGTCAGATACCCAACATTGGATCCGCATTGGTGCATACCCTGTGCCATACTGCTCGAGTCGGCCGACCCTGGGAGCCCCGGATTTCATGAGCGACCCGTCGATCATCCCCTATGTGGTTGGACAGTGGGTGCGTGGCGAGCGTTTCTACGGTCGCCAGGCCCACCTCCAGGAGATCCTCGAAGGATCCCGGGAAAGCCTTTGGCTGTTGGGAACTCGCCGCATCGGCAAGACCTCGCTGCTGAGACAACTGGAGTGGATTGCCTCCAGTAGTCCCGATCTCGGGTATCTGCCTCTATTCTGGGATCTCCAAGGCGCCGAAGACCCTGCTGAGCTCCATCTGAGCTTCCATGATGCGCTTCTGGACTCTGAACAGCGCTGGTCGGACCTGGGAATCGAGGTTTCCAACCTCGATCCAGAGGACCTTTTTGCCAGTCTGACGCGCCTGAGGCGCCAGATTCGCACTGCTGGCCGCCGGTTGCTGCTGCTCTGCGACGAGGTCGAGGAGTTGATCAAGCTGCATCAGGCAGATGCGTCGCTCTTGAGCAAGCTGAGGCGCTCGATGCAGTCGGGCGGTGAGATGAGAGTCGTGCTGGCCTCGACGATTCGCTTGTGGGCCCTCGCCGAGCAGCGTGTCGACACCTCCCCCTTCCTGCTCGGCTTCTCCCCGCCGCTCTATTTGTCCTCGCTGGAGGACGAAGAAGCTCGCAGTCTGGTCGCACAGGAACACCTGAGCAAGAACCTTCGACCTGATCTTACGGAAACGGAGCTGAGCCGCATCTGCGAAGACTGCGCCAACCACCCCTACTTGCTCCCGCTTGTGTCGAAGCGCTACCTGGAATCGGGAGATCTGGAACTGGCCTTCGAAGAAGTTCTCTCTGACGATATGGTCACCCACTTCTTTGCGGTGGACTTCGAGATGCTCAGTGCCGCGGAGAGGAAGGTCCTGATTGCGCTGCGCCACACTCACGAGGTGCAGTTGGACACGTTGACCGAAGACCCAGCCGACTCCCACTCGGTCGAGGGAAGTCTGCTGCGGCTCGAAGAGCTCGGCTTCCTTCGCCAGCGCGCTCCGAAGACCTACACAATCGCCAACCGCTTTTTTCGGCAATGGCTGGATCGGCTCCCTGAGGGCGAGCATCCTGACACCACGCAAGCACCAGCACGCGGGGACTTCCAGGATTTCGAGGGTAGCAGCAGAGACCACGATCTCGTGGACGGCCGATACACCCTGCTCGAACAGATCGGAGAGGGCGGAATGGGAAGGGTCTTTCTGGCCTCGGATCGCCTTCTTCGAGCACCGGTGGCGATCAAGATCCTCCGCCCGGAGTTCTCCGAAGACCCACAGGTCCTCGAGCGATTCCGGCGGGAGATCATCCTCTCCCGCGATCTTGGGCACCCCAACGTGCTGCGGGTCTACCATCTCGGCCAGGACAAGCATCATCGCTACCTGACGATGCAGTGGGTAGAGGGCCAGGATCTGGGCAAGCTCATCGCCGACACCGGTGCCTTGGAAGAGGCACAGGTCGTGCAAATCGCGATCAAACTGGCCTCAGCGTTGGAAGCTGCCCACAGACGAGGAGTCCTCCATCGCGACATCAAGCCTCAGAATGTCCTCCTCGACAAGGGGTCGGAGCCCTTTCTCACCGATTTCGGGTTGGCCCGCGAGCTCGGAGACGCCGGGATCACGAGTGCCGGGATCTTTCTGGGAACTCCCAACTACGCGTCTCCCGAGCAGGCCTCGGCGCAACCGCTAGACGAGAGATCGGATCTCTACTCCCTCGGGGTGGTCCTGTTCGAAATGGCGACCGGAAAGCGACCCTTCGAGGCGCGCAACGCAGGCGATATGCTGCGAGAGCACCAGGACACTCCTCCACAAGACCCGAGGTCCCTCACGCCCAACCTCTCTCCCGGTCTTTCGTCGATCATCCTTCGCTGCCTCGAGAAGGGCCCTGATCAGCGGTTCGACTCGGCCACGCAACTGCGTCAGGCACTAGTGGACCTGGACACCCCACGCCAGACCGGTAAGTAGTTCTTCATCTCAGGTCCGGCTCTCACTTGCGGACCCTTTTCGCACCTGTCGCGTCTTCAGCAGGAGGTGACCGACATGTGCGATCCGACGAAAGACTGCCGCCTGGGGATCCACCTCCCCCTTCCGACACGGCGACGGACCTCCGTCACGCCATCCATGAAGGAGACGACAATGCTTCGACGCCATAGACAACCCATCCTGTTGCTCGTCCTGGCCTGCCTCGCAGTCGGATCCAGAGCGATGCCTGCGGTAGCCGGCGATGGACAGTGGCATCTACGGGCCCAGGCCGTGTGGACCCACCCCGACCTCACATGGCAAAGCTCGCCCGAGCCGGGCGATCTCGTGACCGTCGATGCCGACGATGCCTTCGGCCTGGCTGTCAGCGGCGAGTATCAAGTCTCCGAGCTTCTCGGTGTCGATCTCGGAATCATGCGGACCACTCCTGATGTCCGCGTCCGATCCGAGGACAGCGAGCTCGGGCTCTCCGTCAGCGCCACCGATGGCCTGACCATGACGCCCTTGAGCATCGGCTTGAACTTTCACCTGACTCCTTCAAAGAGCTTCGATCTCTACCTCGGGCCTTTTCTGGCCTACGTGCTCTACAGTGACCTCCAGTGGACGGCGAACGCGACCATCGACGTGGGTAGCGTACCGATCGTTGTCGAGGACTCGCTACGCATGTCCGTTGCCAACGATCTGGCCTACGGAGCCGTGGCCGGAGCCGATATTCCGATCGGCTCCAGAAGGTGGTTCTTGAGCGGAACCCTGAGGTACATGGCGACCGAGCTAGACGCCACGAACCCCGAGGGGGCTGGTGAGAACCTGAGCCTCGATCCACTCATCGTGACCCTCGGAGTACGGTACTCCTTTTAGAGTTTGTCCATCCGATGATTCGTCCGACCCTACCCAGCCGACCAGGTTCTCCCTGGTCGGCCCAGCTGTTCACCCGATCTGGATCAGAAACTAAGAATCGCGGAAAGAGCGACGGTGTCGACGAGATCGGAGAAATCAAGAGCCCCGTCTAGCTGGAATCGCTCGAAGGCCATCCCGAAGCCGATCGCATAGTGCATTTTGTCGCCAACTGGACGCAGAAGAGCCTGAGCGTAGGGATTGTCGCTCGTCGCCCGTACGACGTGATCCGGATCGAGCCACACACCTGCCCGCAGCGCCAGAAGAGGTCTCGATCCCAGGAAAACATACTCGCCTCCGAGATGGATCTCGTCACCATCCTCGACCGTCTGGTCCCAGATCTCCATGCTCCTCGGCATGTCAGAGTAGGTGATCCGATCCCATTCGAAGGCGCCTGTCCAGCGACCGTTAGGCGATCGGTGGGCGACACCCAGGCTGTAGGTGTCCGGGTACCTCGCCGACGGGAAGTCGTCGACCTCGATCTCGAACCCCGGCGGAAGGCCGAGACGATTGGCCGGGCCAAATAGAGCCGCGCCCCCGGTTTCAATCTCGGGACCCTCACGGAACTTCCCCCCCAGTGTCCACGACGGCGCAAACCGCCAAAGAAATCCACCGGTCAGCCCTAGGTCCCTGTCCCTCTGTGTCAGGGTGGAAGTGGTCATCAGATCCTCGGGCTGGAAGGACGTCGGAGACCCGAGCAAGTCGTCAAGATTGTCCTGTCGATACACGGAGGCCTTCATGGTCACATCCGCGTCGAATAGCACTATTCCGAACCCCAGACTGAAGCTGTCGGAGATCCTGAATGCCGTCGAGAAACCATAGGAGCTGATCAGTGCATCGCTTGTTGCCACCTGATCGAAGTAACGGTCCCGCTCGAATGTCCCATCTTTGAACAGCCCCTGGGTAGCCGCTGTGGATTCGTACTTCAGATACAGGTGACGATACAGGGCAAACGACCACCGCTTCCAGGGATAGACGAAGGAGAGAAAAGAAAGTCCCGTGCTGTCGTCCGAAGAGATCGCGGTCCTCAAACCGAATTGCGTGTCCAGGCCGATACCGGTCGGAGACCCTTGAGCATTCCCACCAGCCGTGTAGGGTGTCGAATAACTCCAGTGCCGGCCCTCGATGGAAACTTCCGGCCTCGCCAGCTGAACCAGGCCGGCGGGGTTGGCCAAGGCGGCTGTGGCATCGTCAGCCAGAGCCACGAATGCGCCTCCGAGGCCAAGGCTGCGGGCGCCGGGATTGGCCAGGCTGAAGTGAGGAGTGAAGATGAGCTGGGCGAAATCGTTGGCCTCGACGGCCGGTGGGAAGCCGGCCACGGATCCAGCCAGAGCCAGCAGGCTCATCAGCCATCCGAGCCTCCGTGATCTCGGAGCCTGGGTGGATTCTCGATACCCCGGAACGCGTTCCAACCCCTCTGGTCGCTTGGTCATTGCTGCACCCTCAGTCTCTCCTTGAGCCAGTCTCGGGCCGCGGCCCAGTCGCTCTCGACGGTTCGTTTCGACACTCCTAGAAACTGCGCGACCTCTTCGACGGTCATTCCCGCGAAGTACCGCAGCTCGACGACCCTGGCCTGCCTCTCGTCGAGCGCCGTCAACGCCTCGATCGCGCTGTCGAGATCGATCAACTGCTCGCTCGACAACAGCCCCCGAGGATTCGCGAAGAGCTCCTCTGCCCATGAGATCTGGAGCCAGTCGCCGCCCCGCTTGGCTCGTCCCCGTCCTCGCGCGTGATCGATCAGAACCCGTCGCATCATCCTGGCTCCCATGGCGAAGAAGTGCGTCCGCCCCTGCCAATCGACTCGGGATTGGTCGACCAGCCGCAGGTAAGCCTCGTGGACCAGGGCCGTTGGCTGCAGGGTGTGATCGGTTCGCTCCCGACCCATGTATCGGTGGGCCAGCCCCCGCAGCTCCTCGTACACCCTGTCCAGGAGCTCCTCGGGTGAGGCTCCAGCTCCCGCCGGTTGCTGCTCCAGCTCGGTCAGGATCTCGGTGAGCTTCTGTGAGAAGGCGGTGGAATCGTGATCCGAGGACCAAAGCTCGGACTCGCGGGGGCTCAGGCTCTTCAGCCAGTGCCGGATGAAGTCGTTCGCCAGCCTGGAACTCCGATCCGCAGACCGAGAGACGAATCCAAGATTCTCCAGTCTCAGAAGGTTCCTGTTCAGCTCACCCCGTCCTACCCCTATCCGGTTCTCGAGGGCCTCTCGCTCCACCGTGCCCAGCTCACCCAGCGCCTGCAGAACCTCCTGCTCCTCTTTGTTGAGCATTCGGAAGTCCACACTGAAGAAGTGGCTCACCATCTGGTCGGCCCGCACCAGGTCGATCGCCTCTTCCAGATCACCCAACTCCAGGTATTTCTTGGCCAGAATCTGCAGCAGGTACGGGTGGTTCCCGCAGGCGCAGCAGATCTTTCTTGCCACCTCCTCGAGCAACTTCGGCCTGGACTCGGCCGGCAGGTGCTCCTGCAAAACCAAAGCAAGAGCCTCCTTCTCGGCCAACGAGGCCAGGTACAGAGCCGGGGTGAAACCGTGCAGAAAAGGAGACGTGTCACCGGGCTGCTCGGCAAGCTCCCAGAGCTGAATTGTGGAGGTCAGCACCGCCTTCATGTCCGCGGGAGCTTGCAGTGCCCGCCGGAGCTTGCGAAGCAGCGACCGATCCCTCTTCTGAAGCTCGATCAACTGCTCGACCTCGTCGCACAGCAGCAACAGCCTCCTACCCGAACCGCGAACTCGTCTGCGCACTCTCGCCAAAGAGCCGAACAGGTCAGTTGGATCCAGGGAGGACACCGAGACACCGGCCTCGGCCCACCGCTCCTCCGAGTCCAACAGAGCGTCGTGGAAGCTCAAGTGCAGCTCCTTCGGCTCCGAAGCTCCCTGCAAATCCCAGAACAGTGGTAGGTAGCCCCATTCCGGCGACGACGCCGTGAGCCATTCCGCGTGCCTCAAGAAAGAAGTCTTTCCGATCCGCCGTGTGCCCACCAACCAGAGGCTGTCCCGCTGACCCTCCAGGATCTCACCCAGCTGCGCCCGACGGCCATAGAAACGATCGCCACGCACCCACTGGCCTACGACATAGGGGAGCAGCTGCGGCCGAGTCATGTTGCCTCCGGACGGCCGATAGCCTCCACATCGCCCACGGTTATCGTCCTTGCACCGTTCTCGTAGGCTCGATTCACCAGAGCAATGCAGAGCTTCTGGATCAAGTAGGGGCGCAGCCCTGTGAGCTCGATGATGCGCGGCACGACGCCCTCCTCGAGCTTCAAGACGCCGGCAATGGGCCGTTCAATCAGCGCCCGGGCATTTTCGACCCGAAAAGGCAGTACCTCGATCTCCTCGAAGAAGTTGTACCAGGGACTCCCTTCGCGCTCCCACTGCTTCTTGATCTCCACGCCGGAGACAACGGCCACCAGATTCTCGGCGAAGCTCTTCATGAACAGGCTCCGCAGGCGCTGGTTGATCCTCGGGTCGTAGTCGTTCAGCTCGTCGACCTCGTCGATCAACAGAACCAACTTGACCTGCTTGGCACTCACCGCCACCAGACGTTGGATCACGGAGCGTAGATCGCGCACAAAGTCGCGATAGGAGTACTCGATTTCCACATTCAAGGAGCGTGACGGCGTCAAGCCACCAAGATGAGGCTCCAGATCACTGAAGACATCATCGGCCAGGGTGGCGAAGAACCTGGATTCGGGAGTGCCCTGCAAATCGACGTACACGGGAAAAAACTCGTAGCTCGGATCCTCCATCGCCTCCAGACGCTTCTTGAGGTGATGTTGGATCGAGGTCTTGCCGATCCGGCGTTCGCCATAGAGCAGAAGGCTGTTGTTGTGAATGGTCTGGAGAATTCGATCGATGAGTTGCTCCCTGCCGAAGAACAGGCCCTCATCCAGAACAGGCGCACCCGCCATATAGGGATTGAATCGCCGGTGTCGGCGACGAGCCCGGCGATTCCGCCGAGCCACGACAAACCCGAGCGCTAGTGTCGCGACAACCGTGGCCATCGCTGCCGCGAGGCGCGGTGACCGGAACCAGGGGCGAACAAGAGCCACAGCGTACTCACTGCTGGACGCAAGATCCTCCGCATCGGTAGCCACGACCCGGAACGTCTCGGGCCCTCCCTCGAGCACCGTGTCGACCCGGAATTCCGTGACGTAGGAGTCGCCAACTTGCTGATGGGTCGTGACTGCCTCCAGATTCGAGCCCTTGCCATCGAAGCACTCGATGTCGACTGGCGAGTTATCAATGATGACGCCACTCAGGCGAAACCCCGCATCGCGAACCACTTGCACCAGGGAGCCATCCTCCTGCTTCTGCCGAAAGTCGGCAAAACGGATAGCTGGAGGGATGTTGCCGGCGGCCCTGCCGAGCAGCACTCGGCTGAGCTGCTGGTAGGAGCGCGCGACGATCTCCAAAGCCTGACCGTTGCCGGGCTCCAGAGCCAGCGCTCGATTCGCCGCCGACAGCGCGTTCTCGAACCGGCCCGACTCGAACTCGTCTTCGGACAACGCCAGCTCGGAGGTCAGACTTTGCAGCGTGGCCAGCTCTTCCTCGGCCCGAGCTCGCGCTTGGATGAGGCGCGACTCGATAGCCCTGGCCTCCTCATCGCCCTCTTGCACGGCGATGATGGTCTGCAATCTATTCAGGGCCTCGTCCAGTTGGCCAGCGACCTCCAACTTCCGCACCTCATCGAGCTCCTGCTTGATGAACCCGGCACGGGTCTCCTCCAGTCGCAGGTTCTCGACCTCGGTGCGAAGTCGTCGCTGGGAATCCTCCAGCAGCGCCGACACCTCCTGATTTCCCGGAACCAGCTCCGAGGCCTGCCGAAAACGGCTCGCCGCCTCGGCGTATGCGCCTTCATCCAGAAGGCCCCGGCCTTCGGTCACCAGCATCGAAGCGCGAGTCTCCGCTCGCGCCTTCTGATCCCGCTGCCTTGCTTCGCTCTGCAACGCTGCCATCAAGCCGGTTGCTTCGGGATCCTCGGGTGCCACTGACAGGCCCCGCCCCAGTGCGGTCATGGCCTCGCCGACCCTGGCCTCCGCTTGCAGCTCACGAGCCTCTCGAAGGCTCTCGGCGAGAATCTGCTGGATCCGATCCTGATCCTCCGCCCGACGGCTTTCCAGCATCTGAGCGGCTCTTTCCCGCAGGGTCTCGAGCTCCTGAAACGCGTTCTCGGATCCCTCGATCGCGCCCAACCTCTCTTCGGTATCGAATGCCTGCAGCGCAGCCTCTTCCTGGCCAAGGGCCAGGTAGGCGATGCCGAGCTTGAGGTAGGGGAAGTAGTCCGTCGTGCGCATTCCATAAGTTCGCACCCGCGCCCCGGAGTCACCTCGCCGCTGAATCGCCTGATTGAGCTCCACGACCGCCTCATCCCAACGCTCGGCCTTCAGAGCCTCTTCTGCCTTTTGGTAGTGCTGGTACCAGAGATCAGCGAACAAGGGACCGACCGCCATCAGGTTGAGGACCAGAAAGACCCGAAACGCTGTCGCGTTTCGCCTTACGGCGTTGCTGTACGGGGAGGATCCCAACATCCGCCACCACCCGAGGGTCAGCTCTGAGACGATCCTACTCCCAATTCAGCCTCTTCTTCATGGTCCCTTCACATCGCGCCCGATCGCAATCGGGTCACCGATCTGACGGCTCTCAGAATCGGCCTTTCTGCTCTCGAACCTTTTACGCGACAGACGAGGTGAAACACCGCAGCCACCGCACATTGGCAGACCGCATAGACTCGTCATCGTCAAGCGACTCCCGGACATCATTTCGACGACATTCATTCGTTGACCGTTAACCCGACTCCCCGACCTTCAAAAACCACCCGTCCGGGTAGCGGCGATCTTCAATCCCTTTGGTAAGCTGTAGAAGTCCGAATCGGCTGCTCCGCGCGAGCCGGTGCGGAATTCTTCATCGGAGTTTCCGAGTTGCTCCAGCGCCGCCTATCTGCGTGCATCGAGGGGAAGGGGATCGTGACCGGATCTCGTCTGAAACTCGTTGGCATCCTGCCCTGGCTACAGCGACACGCAGGGTTCCTGCTCGTCTTCTTTCTCGCTGTTTCCAGCCCAACGACGCTGGCTGCCTCTGTCTCCCAACCCGTAGTCTTTTGCAGCTTGCCCGCCGATAGGGCGCCAAGCAGCGCAGTGGCAGACGGAATGCTGCCCTCGGACTATGGCGAGGGTGCATCGTTGATGGTGCTGCGGCCCGATGGCGGCACTGTACGGCTGGCGAGCGACTTCGCGAGTGCGTGCGACCCCGATGTCTCCTTCGACGGCGAGCGCATCCTGTTTGCGGGCCAAAGAGGGCAGGCGGATCCCTGGAACATATGGGAGATGCGTGCGGACGGCAGCGAAGTACGGCAGATCACGCATGAAGCGCTCGACTGTCGCAGGCCCATCTATCTCTCGACCTTCTACACCATTACCTCCTCGGAGCCCTGGTACACGATCCTCTTCGAGCGTCAGGAGGGCGTCTTGAATGAAACGGGCACTGCCCCGGGGAACAGCCTCTACACGGTTCGCCTCGACGGATCCGAGCTGCGACGCATCACGTTTCACCCTGGGAACGACCGCACGCCCTTCTTGATGCAGGATGGTCTTCTTCTCTTTTCCGGCTGGAGAATGCCGTCGAATCCCGACTTCCCCGGCGGTCGAATTGGACTCTATGGGGTACAGACTGACGGTATCGACTATGCCTTCTTTGGCGGACTCGAGGGAAAGAAGGTCCAGCTGATGCCGACCCTCTCGAGCCATGGGCTCGTGGTCTTCGTGGAAGCCGACCGCGTTGGCTGGGATGGCGCCGGAACCCTGGCCGCCCTCCGCACCCAACGCCCGCATCATTCCTACACTTCGTTGACCGACCCGGGTCAGGGCCTGTTTCATTCCCCCTCTCCCTTACCGGACGGCAGCCTGCTCGTCTCCCAGCGTTCCACGGCTGGCGGGAGCCTCTTGAGGCTCGGCAGATTCAGGCCGGATAGCGGCGACTTCGAGCTTCTCTTTACTCTGCCGGACAGCCACATTCTGCACGCCAAGCTCCTGGCTCCCCGTCCGGAGCCGGACGGACGCTCCAGCACGGTGCGCCCCGAGTCACCCACGGGCAAGCTCTTTTGTCTGGACATCTATGAGAGCGACCAGGCCATTAAGGCTCTCGAGAAGGGCAGCATCGAGCGCGTGCGGGTCATCGAAGCAGTGCCACGAACCGAAGACTCACCGACCGACTCCGTCGACTTGGGGCAGGCCTCTGTCGCTCGGCGACTCCTGGGAGAAGCGCCGGTGGAGTCCGACGGCTCGTTCCATATCGACGTACCCGCCGATCTACCCGTCACCCTCCAGCTGCTGGACCAGGACGGCCTGGCCCTGGCCAGCTGCGATTGGATCTGGGTCAAGAACCGCGAGTACCGTGGTTGTATCGGCTGCCATGAGGACCCGGAATTGACCCCCGAGAACCGCTTCGTACAGGCTGCGGGCCGCCCGGCGACCCAACTCACACTGCCATCCGACAGGCGCCGCAGCGTGACCTTCCGGCAGCAGGTCCTGCCGATCCTCCAGGCTCGTTGCAGTAGCTGCCACGGCGAAGCGGGCGGAGCGCTGCCCTTCGGTTCACTAGCGGATGAGGCCGGTGCCCGACGGGCCTACGAAGGGCTGCTCACCCACCAAGGCGGCGGAGACTCGGCCCGTGGCCCCCTGGTCGACTCCGGAAGCGCGAGAACGAGCCGTTTGATCTGGCAACTCTTCGGCCAGGACACCTCCGAGTCAATGGACGCCGGAGCAAAAAGGTTGATTCTGATTGCGCCTGGACACGTCGATCTGCTGAGCGACGAGGAGCGCCGGGTCTTCGTCGAGTGGGTCGACCTCGGAGCCCAATGGGACCTGCCCCCTGAGGTCTCCGGGGGCAGAGAGGAAGGAGGCACTCCATGAGAGCCCGCGCCTATGGGATGACGCTCCTGGCCTGTCTAGCGACCCCCCTCGTCGGTCAAACGTCCACACCCTTCTTCACTGAAGTCACCGCAGAAGCCGGCGTTCGGTTCCGTCATAGCTTCGGAGACGCGGAGCTCACCAACATCGTAGAGGGTACCGGACCCGGTGTCGTCTTCTTCGACTTCGACAATGACGACTACCCCGATATCTACCTGCTCAACGGAACCTGGAAAACCGAGGTCAACGACAATCGAAGCCGCCAACTTCGCGGCCAGCTCACCAATGCCCTCTACCGGAACAACCGGGACGGCACCTTCACCGATGTCACGGCGGCTGCCGGGGTCGGGGATGAAGGCTACGGCATGGCGGGCTCGGCGGCCGACTACGACCGGGATGGCGATCTCGATCTCTACGTGCTGAACTACGGACCCAACGTCTTCTACCGCAACAACGGCGACGGCACGTTCTCCGACGTCACCGAAGCGGCTGGCCTCGCCGACCCGCTGTGGAGCGTCTCGGGACCCTGGCTCGACTACGACGGCGATGGGGATCTGGACCTCTATGTCGCCAACTACCTGGAGTACGACGCAGGAGCCTTCCGAGACTTCTACGCCGCCCAGGGCTATCCCGGACCCCTGGCCTACAAGGGCCAGCCCGACCATCTCTATCGCAACAACGGCGACGGCACATTTTCCGATGTGACCGCGGACGCCGGTCTCTTCGACCCCGACGGCCGTGCGATGAGCGCCATCGCGGTAGACCTCGACCAGGACGGTGATCAGGACATCTACGTGGCCAACGACGCCATGCCGAGTGCTTACTGGGTCAACGACGGCAGCGGGAGCTTCACGGACCAGGCATTGATCCAGGGAATCGCTTTCGGCGAAGGAGGCCAGGGAGCTTCATCGATGGGACCCGTGGTGGGAGACATCGATCGCAACGGGCTGCTGGACATCTGGATACCCGACATGGCCTACGGCTGCCTCCTCAGTCAGAAGGAGAAGGGGCTCTTCGCAGACGTGACGGCGGAGTCCAATCTGGCGGTGATCTGTGGTCAGTACACGGGTTGGGGCAGCGGGCTGGTGGACTTCGACAACGACGGCTACCAGGATGTCTATGTGGCCAACGGCAATGCCCACCACCTCTACACCGAAGAGGATGTCCTGGCACACAATGACCGTACCGGCCACTATCTGGACGTTGCGACGGATGGCGGCGACTACTTCCAGACCAAGTCCGTGGGTCGAGGAGCGGCCTTCGCCGACTACGACAACGACGGCGACATGGACGTTCTGGTAGCGAATCTCGGCGACTCTCCGCGATTGCTCCGCAACGACACGAGAAACACCAATCACTGGTTGACCGTGGTACCCCTGTTGGCTGACGGAGAGACAATCGCCGTGGGCTCTACCGTTACGGTCACAGTCGGATCGATGCAGTCGGTTCACCCGGTGCACGGAGTCTCTGGCTATCTTTCGGCCAGCGACCCCCGGCCGCACTTCGGCCTCGGCGCCGCCGACCGGGCCGACCGGGTGGAAATCCGTTGGCCCGATGGCCAGACACAACTGCTCGAGGCGGTACCCGCCAATCAGATCCTGGAGGTGGTGCAAAGTGAGAAATAGTCGGAGCCGACCCGTCGTGATCACGGGTCTAGCCACCTTTCTGAGCCTGGTCTGGGGCGTCTCCTCGACCGCCCAGCCAAGGGAGCCTGTCTATGTGGGCGTGCGGGTTTGCAGTGAGTGCCACTCGGGACCCGAGGCCGGCCACCAGTTCAGCACGTGGCGGCTCTCACCCCATGCCAAGGCTTTTGCCGCCCTTTCCATGGAGGAGTCCACGGAGATTGCCCGTCTCAGTGGAATACCGGAGGCTCCACACACGGCTCGGGTCTGCCTCGGCTGTCACGCGACTGCCGCCGACGCCGAGGAGTGGGAGCGGGACGAGACCTTTCTGATCGAGGACGGCATCCAATGCGAAACCTGCCATGGCGCTGGCAGCGAGTACATGGACGAAGCCGTGATGCGGAACCGGGAGCTGGCCATGGAGCGGGGTCTGAAGATGCCATCCGGCAGCACCTGCATGGTCTGCCATGGACCCAAGGGGTCCCATGAAGCCGTTCTCTCCGGCAAGCCCTACGTCGTCGAGGAGGCCCTTCAGACCATCGCCCACCCACGGCCCGAAAGCCCACCGATCGAGGCTTCGAAACAGAGTGGCGACTTGGAGGCGCTGCTCGGTTCCAGCCAGCACCGATTCACCGGCGTGATGAGCTGCGCGAAGTGCCACTCCGGCCCCGAGATGGGCTTCCAATTCAGCAAGTGGCGCATGGGACCTCACGCGCGGGCCTTCGCCGTTCTCGGCACCCCAGCCGCCCGCGAAATGGCAAAACGCTCCGGAGTCGATGGGGATCCACAGGCGAGCCATGCATGTTTGAGATGCCACGCAACCGGAGCCGGACATGACACCGCGAGCTTCGATCCCGGGTTCGACTTTCGCGACGGTGTCCAATGCGAAAGTTGCCACGGGGCCGGCGCGGAGTACTCCCTCGAGGCGGTGATGCTCGACCGACCTGCAGCGACAGCGGCTGGCCTGAAGGATCCAGGACCCGACATGTGTGCCGCGTGTCACGACCAAGGCCACGCCGGCGCTCCTTTCGACTACGACATGTCGGTGGCCAAGATCGCCCACCCGAAGACCCCCATGACCGTGGGCGCCACGGAGCCGGTCTACAAGACACCCATTAATCTGGCGCTGACTCCTGATGGCGGCGAGTTGTGGGTGGCCTGCGAGGCCTCTTCTTCAACGGTTGTCGTCGACACATCGACTCAAGAAGTCCTGACAGAGATCGAGGTCGGGGGACAACCTCATGATGTGGCCTTTCACCCCGATGGCAAACGAGCCTACGTCACGAATCGACTCGATGACACCCTTTCGGTGATCGATGTAGCGACTCACAAGGTGATAGCCACGATCGAAGTCGGAGACGAGCCCCACGGCGTGCTGCTGGATGCTCCAGGTGAGCTCATTTATGTCCTCAACAGCTCGCAGGACAGCGTCTCGGTGATCGACGCCGAGACTCTCGAGGAGACAAGACGGCTCACCACCTCTAGAGTGCCCTGGTCCCTGGCCCTCTCACCCGACGGCGAGAAGATCTTCGTCACCAACACCCTCTCCGACTTCGTGCCTCCCCGCACGCCTCCGATGTCCGAGGTGACGGTCATCGACGCCCAGCGAGGAGTGGTCGAGGACCGATTCAGGATTCCAGCTGCCAACCTCTTGCAGGGAGTGGCCTGGCACCCGAGTGGCGAGTTCGCGATGGTCACGCTGAACCGCACCAAGAATCTTGTGCCCATGACCCGTCTATTGCAGGGATGGACCATCACCAATGGGGTGGGGATCGTGTGGCGCGACGGTCGGGTCGATCAGGTCCTGCTGGATCAGCCCGATATCGCCTTCCCGGATGCGGCAGACGTCATCCTGACTTCGGATGGGCGTCGTGCCCTGGTGACCAGCAGTGGCTCGGATCGGGTCGCGATCGTGGATCTCGAAAAGTTGCTGTCGATATTGGAGGCGGCGACTCCCGAGGAGCGCGAGAGGATCCTCCCGAACCATCTGGCCAAGTCCACGGAGTTCGTCGAGGCCTTCGTGAAAACGGGTCTGAGCCCCAGGGGAATCACTCTTTCAGCCGACGACAAGACCGCCTATGTCGCCAACACGCTTGATGACACGGTCACCGTCATCGATCTGGAGCGCTTCGAAGCCGTCAAGGAGATCGATCTCGGCGGCCCGGAGGTGATCTCCCAGACGCGTTGGGGCGAGCAGCTCTTCCACAGCGCCGACATCGCCTTTCGGCGTCAGTTCTCCTGTCACACCTGTCACCCGGACGGTCACGTCGATGGCATCACGTACGACATCGAGCCGGACGGCATCGGCGTCGACCCGGTGGACAACAGGACCTTGCGGGGCATCTTCGATACCGCCCCGTTCAAGTGGACGGGGCTCAACCCCAACTTGCAGCGCCAATGTGGGCCGCGGCTGGCCGTGTTCTTCACCCGGATCGAGCCCTTTACGCCGGAGGAGCTCGAAGCCCTCGAGCTCTACATCACCACGATCCCCCGACCACCGAATCGCCACCGCGCCCTCGGCGCTCCACTGACGGAGGCACAGCGGCTGGGCAAGGCCGTCTACCAGAGAACCCACACCAACGATGGTCGGTTGATTCCACCCACGGGGCGCTGCATCAACTGCCACCCTGGGCCGCTCTACACCGATCGTCAGATACACGACGTGGGAACCCGGACCCCGCTCGACAGCAAAGGGGAGTTCGACACTCCCCATCTCACCAACATCTACGACTCAGCGCCGTATCTCCACGATGGCACGGCCTACAGCCTCGAGGAGATCTGGACCCGTTTCAACACCTATGATCAACATGGCGTCACCAACGACCTGACCAAGGATCAGCTGAACCACCTGATCGAATACCTGAAGACCCTCTGAGGAGGGAGACGACATGAAGCAGTTCCACGCAGCGGTACTTTGCATTCTTCTGGCCTTGCTCCCAACAGCGGCCCTGGCGGCCGAACCCGACCAACCCTCTGGCGAACAACAGGCAGTGTCAGACCTCGATCTGCCCTACGTCTACACCGATTGGCAGCAGTACACGGTCGAGGACGGGCTGCCCAACGATCACATCTTCGCCGTCGAGGTCGACGGGCCCTGGGTCTGGATCGGGACTGAAGACGGCTTGGCCAGATTGGACAAACGTACCGGAGAGATTCGCTCCTGGAAGGAGGAGGACGGTCTACCATGGCGGGTCGTGTCCGCCCTCGCCGTCCATCCCGATACTGGTGAAGTCTGGATGGGGATGTTCGGTGGTGGATTGGCCCGCTTCAGCGGCGGTCGCTTCGACCACTTCCACCAGCTCAACAGTGGACTGGTCAACGATGTCGTCTACGGCGTTTGCGTCGAGAACGAGAACATCTGGGCCGCCACCACCGCTGGCGCCAGCCGCTACAACACCCGAACCGGCGAGTGGACCATCTACACAGAGAAGAACGCCCCCATGGAAGAGATCTGGAACTACGGCTGCAGTTACGCTGACGGCAAGGTCTACCTCGGGGTCTGGGGAAGCGGGGTTCTCGAGTTCGATATCGCGACCGAGCACTGGAAGGACTACCTCGATCCCGATGGCGAGATGGAGATCGATCTCTACCGTGACGACGGCATCGTCCACGTGATCACCACCGGAGTCAGCTACGTCGAGAAGACCCTCTGGGTAACCACCTACTTCGGCGCATCGCGATACGACGGGCGTCACTGGCGGGGCTACTTCCAGAAAGACAGTGGCGCGCCGAGCGATTTCCACAACGCCGTGCAAGCCAGAAGTGCCAATGAAGCCTGGTTCAGCACCGACAAGGGGCTCGGCCAGGTGGCCGATTTTCCCACCGACACCTGGGTGGTCTACACCACCGACCACGCCTCCAACACCGGGCAGGCTGTCATCACCCGTGGGGATCGCGTCCTCGAAACCCGCACCATCCCACCGAACATTCCTCACAACTATGTCCTTTGGACCGAGATCGACGGTGACGATCTCTGGGTCGGGACCTCAAAGGGCCTGGCGCACGCCAGGGGCGAGGGGTTCTTCCCAGGCCTTCGCAGGGCCTCAGATGAGTCTTCGATCCAGGAGTCCGAAGAACAGGAAACAGATCGAGGCGGATCATGAAAGACACCCTCAGAGCGTTCTGCCGGATCGGGGTTATCAGCTTTGCCCTGATCGCTGTGGCCCCCTTCGCCCTGGCTGACGAATCAACCCCTCAGGATGAGGTCGAGCCTCTCGACACCGAGACCGTGCTCGAGGCGATCGACGTCGAGGCGCATGAAGTACCGGACCTGCCGCTGAAGAAGAGCTCCAACTACGCTTCATCAGCCGTCGATGTGGAACCCTTCGGTCACGTGAAGCCCTACACAGAGCACTTCCTCGAACAGATGGAGTACACAGGACCTGGCCGAGCAAGACCAGAGCCCGTAGACATCGAGACAGTCAAGATCGGGTTCCTGGGGCCCATCGTGCCGACCGTCTCGGTGGCCACGGGTGGCAAGAGCCATGAGGAACCCCTCGGCATCGCCATGCTTCGGGGAGCCAGAATGGCCATCGACGAAGCCAACGCGGCCGGCGGCTACCGTCCTCGCACGATCCCCTTCGAGCTCGTCGTGCACAACGACAACGGTCTATGGGGCGCCTCGGGCAACGAGATCGTTGATCTGGCCTACAAAGACAACGTGTGGGCAATTATCGGGACCATCGATGGGGCGAACTCGCATATCGCAATCCGAGTGGCTCTCAAGGCCGAGATCCCCATGATCAATACCGGTGACACCGACCCCACTTTCATCGAGACGAACATCCCCTGGGTCGCCAGGACCATCGGTGACGACCGACAGCAGAACTACCTCTTGCTCGACTACCTCTACCGCAAGCAGGGATACGAGCGCGTGGCCATCATCCGCGCCAGCAACAGGTACGGCCGCTTCGGGGTGCGCGAGATCAAGGACGGCAGCCGGCGACTCGGACATCCCATCACGCTCGAGATGGCTTACCCGGTGGGCGGGGAGGATTTCTCTCTGCAAATCGACCGGCTCGCCGAAGCCGCGCCTGAGGCCCTCATCCACTGGGGCAATGCCGCCGACGGCGCCCGGATTCTCAACCAGGTCCGCGAGCGTGGGCTCGACCAACCCTTCTTTTGCTCCGATCGCTGTGTCACAGAAGAGTTCGTGAACCTGGCAAGTGACCACGCCCAGGAGGTCTTCTGCACCTATCCCTGGAATCCCGACCGTGAGGACCCCGCTCTGGAGAGATTCCGGCGTGACTTCGAGGACCGGTTCGGAGTCGAGCCGGACACCTACGCATCGCACGCCTACGACGGGATGAATCTGCTGATCTGGGCCATCCAGAACGCCGGGCTCAACCGCGCCAAGATCCGGGACCTGCTGGCCTATCGAAGCGATCCCTGGCCCGGAGTCACAGGGGATATCCCTCTCAACGCCGTGATGGACGACGCGGGGGAGGTCTTCATGGCCCGGTGGAATGGAGAGCGTTGGAACTACTACTCGCGAGAGGACCTCGAGATCCCCAGCGGAGTCATAGACCCCGCCACCCGCGAAGAGCGTGAGCGCTTGGCAACTTCGGTCGCCGGAGGAGAGACACCATAGCTCAACGAGCCCTGACCTCGGGGATCCTGGCCCCACTCCTCATGACTCTAGTCCTCGTTGGAAGTCCTCTCCGCGGACAGCCGTCGTCTCCGCAGCAAACCACAGGCGACGATCCCTACCATGAGTTCCGTCTCCAGCCACTAGAGTACGTCGGCCCAGCCACAGAAGGGCCCGACCTCGCGAGCCTGACCGAGGTGGCCATCGGGTGGTTCGGGCCATCCGACCCCGACCATGCCCTGCATGGTGACCTCTGGGTGGCAGCGAACCTGGCCGTCGAGGAGGCGAACGAAGCCGGTGGCTTACACGGGCTCCGAGTTCGTCTCGTGCCCCGTTGGTCGGAGAATCCCTGGGGGACGGGAGTCGGTCAGGTTGCTCGCATGGTGCACGAGGATCGGGTGTGGGCGATTCTCGGCTCGGTCGATGGGCCTGGAACCCACCTGGCCGAGCAGGTAGTGGCCAAGGCCCGACTTTCCCTGGTCAGCCCGGTCAGCACCGACGAGTCGGTCAACCTGGCTGGGGTACCTTGGATGTTCTCTCTCGCCCCTGGAGACCACCTCTGGGCTCCTCTGATGGCCAGAGGCCTCCTCGAGACCATCGGCGACGGCTATTTTGTACTGCTAGCGACCACCGACCACGACTCCCGCCTTGCCGCCCAAGAGCTCCTAGAGGAGCTGGCGACGCTCGAACGGGGGCCGGCCCTGCGAATCGACCTGCAACCGGGTGGAACGGATCTCGCGTCTTCACTGCAGCGATTCGAAGAGTCATCTTCTTCCGCTGCGCTCGTCATCGCCTCGGCCCCGGACAGCGCCACCCTGGTC
>JBATEX010000029.1:0-12422 GCA_049664225.1 Thermoanaerobaculia bacterium | reverse complement strand
CCGGTCGCTCGCATCGCTGCCTCGGTTTCCCCCTCGGCCTGCGAGGACCGGGTTCCGCGCCAACTGGTCTCTCCGGTGGTCAGAAGAGACAGCACCTCCAGGTCGGCCAAGGGCGGGTCGGATGAGAAGTTCGCATTCAGGTTGTCCAGCGTGCCGAAGAGGCTCATCGTGACTCGGTACTCGCGAACTCTTGCCGAGGCAGCCAGGTCGATGACCGGCTCGATGGCGAACGGATTCGCGAACGTCACGAGTCCCTGACCGACCGTGTACTTGGTCCCGCTGTAGGAGACGGTGCCTCCCCGTTCTATCTCTACCCGACCGAAGAGCACCGGATTCGCGACGGTACCCCGGACGACGAGATCGATGTCCCCCCGCATGTCCGCGAGGTTGTTGCGAATCCTCAGGGCTCCAGGCCCATCGATGACGATGTTGAGCTGGGTCGAGGTCTGCAATTCTCCAGCTCGATCGACTTCCACACGCTGCCGGGCGAATAACCCCCGCAGCATCTGCGTCATGCTCACCTTGATGTCTTGAACGTAATAGGCGCGATCGAGCCTCACGTTGCCACGCAAGATATGCCCCTCGTCCGTCGACGCCAGCGACAGCTCGGCATCACCACGACTCAGCCAGCCTTCCGGGAAACGGAGGTTGATGTTCTCGGCGAAGATCTGGATCTGGTAGCCGAAGCCGCCGTTGTCGGAGATCGGTAGGAGCAGGCCACTGGCCCGCACCTGGCCGCCAGCCAAATCGGCCTGCAAGCTGTCGATCACCACCTGCCCGGGATAGAAGAGAAACTGACCGCGAATGTTGTCCAGAGCGTGGGGGATCGCCGGCACGATCACCTGTCCGTTGCTCAAGGTCCCTTGTCCATCGAGCCGCGGCGAATCCATGGTGCCCCGAACCTCCGCGAGGACGTCGAACCGTCCGGCTCGCAGGCCCAGGTCGGGCAGCAGAAGCGTCAGCCAGGTGGTCTCGAGAGAGCTCTGCAGCTGCATATCGAGAGATCGCTCCTCGTCGAAGGCCACATCTCCTGACAGGAACAGCTCACTTTCGCTGGCTGGATCGCCGATGAAGAAGGAGTCCAGATGGAATCCACCTTCGGACAGGCGCATCACGACCGGTTCCAGATTCGTCAGCTTCTGATCCGCGAGCTCCAGTGAAAAGTGCTCCAACGCCAGCTCCGAGCTCCAGGGCTGGTCGGTGCCGAAGTCCGCTTCTAGGCTGAGGACACCTTTGAATTCTCCCGAGCAATCCGGAATCACCTCGACCCCGGAAAGGCTGACCAGGCCACGCATGTCATTGCCCCTGACGGGAACACTCAGGCTCAAGCCCTGCCGTGTGAGGCGACCTCCACCTTCCAGGGTCACCAGACCCAGCAAATCTCCGGAGAGCTTCAGGTCGCCTCCTTCGAGATGCGCGTGCAGCTCCGCACTACCGTCTTCTCCGAGGAGCCGCTCCTCGACCGACAGACCCCTCCAGGTGAGGTCGGCGGTGACCTCCGGCTCATCCAGGGTCCCCCCGACGACCCCACTTACCCTCATGGTGCCGCCGACTCCGGCCGGCAGCAGGGAGATCAGCGGTTCGACCGTCATGTCGAGATCGTCCGAGGCTATCTGTAGAGAGACCACCTGGTCGGTCAGGTCGAGACTGCCACTCAGGTCGACCTGCCCGGGAGGCCCGGTCAGCACCGCACTCCGAAAAACAACTCTCTCCGGGTCGAACGCCATGTCCAGTGTCAGTGACTCCGCGAGAAGATCGCCCAGCCAGATGGAATCGATCCGCGCCACCAGGTCGCCTTCGGGGTGCTCGAGATCACCAGACAGCACGATGGAGCCCGTCAGCGCGCCGTCGAGGTCGAGCTCGAACGGCAACCAGGGGTGCACCTGGGCCATGGGCCATTTCGAGGCGTCCAGAGCCAATGAGAAACCTGCTGCTGGCGCCTCGGTTCGAGGGTCAGGAAATGGCAATCGGCCAGTGACGATCAGACCTCCACCGGGGCGCAAGAGCTCGATCCGCAGTTCTTCGATACCTGTCGCGCCGACAAGCAACCGACCCTGCGCCAGTTCGGCCGAGAAGCCTGGAGCCTCCACATCTCGCAAGGCGAGTTGCAGTTGAGTGCTTGGCCCTTCCGGCCCGACAATGAGAGTTCCGTCGACCTCCCCCTGGCCCGAGGTAGGCAGCCAAAGCGGAGGCTCGGCAGCCTGATCCAGGGGCAACAATTTCAACAACTCAGCGAGCCTGATGGTGTTGATCTGATACTCGAACTGTCCCGATTTGCGTGCGATATCGAAATACCCGGTCGCGGTCACCTCGTGCGCCTCGGTGGTAATCCTGGCAGCACGCGTCCTGATAATCCCGTTTTCGATGATCAGGGGCACCGTTCCCTCCACAGGCAGGGAGTCGGGGTCGGTAGCGACCTTGGCGGCGATCTTCAAGTCACCCCAACCCTGGCCATGGTCGGCATCTCCCATCGGAAACCGGTAGTTGAAGACACCAGAGACCGTACCGGACAGGCCGCTGACTGGAATGTGCTGATCCATCAGCAACGTCTGAAGCTGTACCTGGTCGAGCAGCAGATCCAAATCCAGAGACTTGTCCTGACCGCGATAGTCCACATTGACCGCTCCCCTGATCGCGCCTCCCCCGTAATCGGCCCTCTCGATGTCAAACTGGAGGCCGTTGCGATCGCCCGACAGCACACAACGGACATGACCTATTGGTCGGCCCAAGAGCACCAACTCGCGGGAATCCAGTTGCCCCCTGAAGCCCCAGGCCTCTGAGCGCCAGGCCATTCCTCCAACCAACTCGAAGGGTCCCTGGATCTGGTCGTCGATATAGCCCATGCGCCGGAAGAGCGACGTATCGCCCTTCGCCTCCAACTCCAGCACTACCTCCTTGTCCCCTTCCCAACCGATATAACCGGAGACCGCGGCATTCAGGTCTATACCCTCGATTCGGCCTTCTTTGAGCTCGAGGCCCGTAGGAGTCAGCTCGACCGCCAGGTTGAGTGCACCGACGATCGGATCGCCCTTGGGCAGGCTCACCTCGACAGCGGGAGCGCTCAACGAGCCCTGCAGCTCACGCTCCAGGTTGCCGGAGACCTCCGCGGTCAGGGACTCTGCCGTCAGGGCCATGGGAAGACGCTGCTGGCGAAGCTCCAGGAAGCCCCGTTCCAGGGCCAGATAGCGAACGGTGACCTTCAAGGGCAGCCGACGTGGGCGAGCGTCGGCGTCGTCCTTCCGCTTCCTACCACGAGGCAGATTGTTGACGCCCTTGCCGACAAAATCCAGGAAGATGCGAGGCCCGATGAGCTTGACCTGATGGAGGTAGAGATGGGGATGCCGGAAATCGGTGATATCGGCGTCGATGAGGATCTGCTCGATCTCGGCGAAGGGCGGATCTTCGGGCTCCGGACCGCCCAATCGGAAATTGTCGATCTCCGCTCCAAGCGGTAGCACCTTGACGCGGAGAGCACCGATCGCCACCTCGCGTTCCAGATAGGCTTCGGCCGCTTGTTCGACCTGTCGGGCCACGAACGAGCCGAATCGCTCACCTTGGACGAGCGAGATCAGGGCCCAGAGAGCCACGGCCGCGAGAGCGACGGTCCACATAGCCGGTCGCACCATCCAGCGACGAAATCGACTGTGCCGGCGCCTACGACGTCTGGGGACCTCGGGTTCCTCGGCCTTACTCTTGGGTTGTTCCACTGACATCGACCGGCAGACCCGCCCTAAGAATACGCGTGCCCCGAAGGCTGTGCTTGCAAGACTTCACCGTGGGGGCCCGACAATACGGGCTCCCGAGCGCAGCCGCCAACTAGCCGCCCCACCTGAGTTTATCGCGCAGACTGTCGTAGAACGTGCGGTCGCTGGTCTTGATGAGTCGCACCACGGCTTCCGATCGGCGCAGACTGATGGTGTCTCCGTACTCGATCTGGGTACCCTCCTGACCGTCCAGGGTCAGGTAGACCTCTTCGTGAGAGGTCTCGAGCCTGATCTCCACACTGCCTGAATCAGCTACCACGATGGGGCGCAGGGTGAGCGTGTGAGGGCAGATGGGTGTTACCACGACAACCGGCAGCATGGGGTTGAGAATCGGTCCCCCGGCCGCGAGGTTGTAGGCCGTCGAGCCGGTCGGCGTCGAGATGATCAGGCCATCGGAACGATAAGTGGCGACACGATGGCCATCCACGGTTACCACCAACTCGATAATCCTGGCTAGGGCGCTCTTGTTGATGACGGCGTCGTTGAGCACCCGATAGGGAACCTCCTCGCCACTCGCTCGCTTCAGTGTCACATCCAACAGGGCGCGCTCGTCGACACCATAGTCCCCCGCCAGGAACCTCATCAGGGAGGGGTAGAGCTCGGATCTCGGAACCTCGGTGAGGAAGCCCAGATTACCCATGTTGACGCCCAGTATCGGGATCGAGTCGGCGAGATTTCGGGCCACGGAGAGCAGCGTGCCGTCTCCACCCAGGACGACGACGAGATCGTAGACCTCCGATCGATCGAAGGCCTCCGCCTGGAGCTCTGGATGGGCCTCCAGAATCGTCTCTTCCAACGCCACCCCCAGCTGCCGGCGGCGCAACCAGTGCGCCAGCTCGACCGCCGTTTCCAGCGCTTCTCGGCTGACGCGCTTGGCGACTACGGCGATTCTTCGAGAGCTCGAGGGAGTCGTCATCAGCTTTTACGGAACAGGGCCAGGGCCTCACGATTGCCTTTCGCCCCTGCAACTTCCGAGTCAACTATACCCATGAGGACCAGGCCCAGGGAAGCCAGTTCCTCACCTCTCTCCTGGATGATCCGTCCGCGGACAGACTCATCCCGCACCACACCCCCTTTGCCTACCAGCCCTTTGCCCACCTCGAACTGAGGCTTGATCAAGGTCAGCAGATATCCCCCGGGCGGCAGAGCAGGGAGCAGGGCTGGTACCACTTTGACGAGCGAGATGAAGGAAACGTCGACCGTGACTAGCTGGCAGGGTTCGGCAATGCTCTCCACCTCGAAGTACCTCGCGTTGACACCCTCCATCGCCACCACGCGGCTATCGCTACGCAACTTGAAGTCGAGCTGCCCTCGGCCCACATCCAGCGCGTAGACCCGGCTGGCACCTCTCTGCAACAGGCAATCCGTGAACCCTCCGGTCGATGCCCCGACATCCAAGCAGGTCCACCCTGTCGGATCGAGCTCGAAATGGTCCAGCGCGTAGGCGAGCTTACGGCCTCCCCGAGAAACGAACGGCTCCTTCGGACCGACCACCTCCAGGTGGGCCGAGTCGGGCACCGCGGTCCCCGGTTTGTCGGCCGGCACCCCATCGACGGTCACACTCCCAGCCATCACGGCTCGGCGAGCTCGTTCTCGGCTCTCGAAAAGCCCCTTTTCCACCAACAACTGATCCAATCTAGACCGCATGCTTCATGGGCCCGATTGTTCTCTAAGTGTGATTCGGAGTCGTCGCAGGTCTCGATCCCGCAGCGGCAAGCTCAGCGCCCGATCGCCGAGGCCGGCAGGGCTTCATCTACGAGCATGATGGGAATGTCGGAGACAATCGGGTACACGAGTTCCGAATCCGGAGAGTAGAGGCCCTTCTCGACCACGGGCACTTCCTCCCGAAAGTGCTCCTGGTACTTCGCCACCAGCTGTCGGCAGAGCTCGGGCGGCAGATCCACCAACTCGAGGTCACCCTTGGTCTGCGGACAGACGAGAATTTCGAGGAGATCCGGGTCGATAGCCATATGCGTTTACCTTTGGTGGCAGAATAGCACAAGCCATCGCACCAAACTCGGAGCCGGAAGCCTCGAGAATTCTCCACACACAGCAGTAGACACGTGGTCAGTGCTCATTAACATGGCTCGGCTTTCCCGGTAGACTCGTGGCGATCTGCCCGGTCCCGTCCCACAGTGCGCGTCTCGCGAACAGGTACCCGCTCCTGGTCACCATCCACCGTAGTCGGTGGCGTTGCCATCGCCATCGTGCTCTCGATTCTGGTGGCTTTGCAGGCGCGCAAAGCGGCTTCCGAGCGGCTGTGGGGAGACGAAGGGACTTTCGTCGCCATGGCCTCGAGCCTGGTTCACGACGGCGATCTGATCTTCGATGAGGGCGACCTTCAAAGGCTCGAGGAACGCCAGGTCGGACCGACCCCTGCGGTCATCCTGCAGAGTACCGAGCGCGGGATCACCTACTCGAAACCGATCCTCTACCCACTGATGGCGGCACCCCTGTTTTCGCTGTTCGGCGAGGCTGGAATGCTGGCGACCAACGGGGTGCTGCTGGGCTTGGCACTGCTCCTGGCCTGGCTCTATCTGCGACGGCTCGGCTCGGCACGGCACAGCTTCTGGACCCTGGCGACCGCGGTGTTCTGCAGCGTCCTGCTGCCCTATCTCGGATGGATGATGAGCGACCTCGCCCAGGCCGCGATGGTTCTGGCAGGCCTGAGCCTCGCCCTCAGGGGGCTGCCATTGCCTGTGGAGGTCCAGTTCGAAGAGGACCGGCATCGACCCATACTGACTCCGGCCATCGGAGGCTTCCTGCTGGGTGCAGCAGTCTCGATGCGGTTCAGCACCGCCGCCCTGGCTGCGGCTCCGGTGCTCATCGCAGTCCTCTATCGGCGGTACCGGCACTCCATGGTCGTCGCAGCGCTGACTTTGGCGGCATTCGCCCTGGTCAGTGGAGCCACCCAGCACTTCCTCGGAACTGCGAATCCGTACAAGGCGGTTCGCTCGAGCTTCAACGCCAGCACCGGCTACCCGGCCGGGGTCGAGGGCGACGAGGCTACTGAGCGGTTCTCCACCAGCCCGGCGACCCAGTCCGCCTCCTGGCTCCCGAGCTTCGAACCGAGGCGCTCGGCCTACTCCCTGGTCTATTTCTTTCTGGGTCGTCACACCGGCCTTCTGGCCTACTTCCCCGTCGCCCTGGTGCTCCTCTTCCATGCCGCCAGGCGACCGAACGGCGTGGTCCTGCCGCTGCTCGCCGCTGCCGGTGCAGTGGCAGCCTTCTATCTCCTCTGGATGCCGGAGAACTACTTCGGCGGCTCGACTTTCCTCGGCAATCGCTACTTCCTGGTGACACTGCCGGCGATTCTCCTCGCACTACGGCAGCTGCCTTCACCCCGCCTCTTGGCGGTGGCCTGGATCCTGGCACTGGGATTCTGGAGCTCGGGCCTCTATTCGGTGTCCCTCACCCGGGACCTGGGCTCCTCCAGCCAAAGCCATGCTCACGCCGGACTCTTTCGCCTCCTGCCCTTCGAGTCGACGGCCAAGAACATCGACGGCATCGAGTCCCGATACTGGAGGCGAGATTTTGTACGTTTCGTCGATCCCTTCGCCGGGATTGGCACTCAGAGCTTCCGCCTGAGCTCGAAGATGCCGGCTGCCGAGCTCGTGGTCGCGACTTCCTGGCCGGGAGAGACTCTCAAGCTCGCGGTCCAAAGCAGCTCGCCTCGGGCCGTGCTCGAAGTTACCGATTGGCAGAGGAGCGACACCTACCCTCTCGACGGGTCGGTCGAAATAGCGCCAGGGGTTCTGGCAGTCAGCCTCTCGCCAACCTGGAGGCGACATGGGTTCTGGTGGGAAGGTGATGCGAGCTACAACGTTCGTAGCGTTCGCCTCGAGATCGTCGATCCTGCCGGCGCAGAGGTGACGGCCGATGTCCGCTACCTCGGGAAGCGCCTGCCGCCCAGGATGCGACCTGATTCGACTGAGGAGGCCACTCCAAGCGGCGGCGGCACCGCCTATTCTCAATCCAGATAGCCGAGAGCCCGCAAAGCGGCCTCGTCTTCCTCGGACAGCTCCTGCTGACCTGGTTCGGCTCGAGAAGTCCACCGCAGGGCTGACAATCGCCCGGTCAGCCTGCGGCGGAGACTCTCACGCTCCTTGAAAAGGTCCTTCTGCGCCAGCGGGTCGCTGCGCAAGTCGTAGAGCTCGTGCCGTATCGGGTCCAGGCCGCGGGTCTGGAAGGCCAGACAACGATCATCAGTGCTCTCGCCGACCTCCGCCGGAGAGATGCAGCCGTCGGCCTCCAGCCTGACCCGGCGGATCTGTCGTCGCCTGCCTGGAAGCTCCAGCGTCACAGGCTGCCAATCAGGCCCGAGCTCGAACTCATCGAGTGGCGAACCGTCGACTGTGACCTGGATACGTCGGGGTTGGTGAAAGCTGTGAGCTTCGAACTCCACCAAAGCCTCTTCGGTGTCGAGCGTAAAGGAGTGGCGAATCCAGGGACCGACGGGATCGGGCTCGGGCTCCACCATGAGGAGCTGCAGGAAGGCTCCAGGATCGTGCGTCATCAGGCTCTGCGCTCTTTCTTCATCCAGGACCTCGGCGTAGGCTTGACTGGTGGGGTCTTCGCGTCTGTCACCCCTCAAGGCGCCTACCAGGCTCCTGCCTGAAATCGAGTCTGCAGCTTCGATTCCCGCCAACTCGAGAAGTGTCGGCGCCAGATCCACCGTTTCGACCAGGTCCGCTATCCGCATTCCGTCGCTCTGTTGCGGATGGACGACGAGCAACGGCACCACCAGGCATTCCGGATAGACCTGAGTGTGGGCCACCTTGCCGTGTTCGCCAAACTCCTCTCCATGGTCCGAGGTGACGATCAGGGTCGTGTCTTCGACCAGGCCCAGCTCCTCGAGCTCCCCAACGAACCGCTGCAGCACCTCGTCCACATAGCGAATCGTGGCGTCGTACTGGGCTTCGTAGTAACGCAGGGTTTCCGGCGGCACTTGCTGGTCACCCCGGTTGACCCGGCGCAGGAACTCCCCGCTCGAGTCGGCGATCTCCGGGACGGCTCCCTGCCAGAACAGGGAACGAAAACGCTCAGGCGGTTCGTAAGGATCGTGGACGGCATAGGTGTGGAGAAACAGAAAAAAGGGCTCATCCGCCTCCAGTGATTGCAGAGAGTCGAGCCCTCTCCTGAATGTCCGCTCGACATCTGTGTCGGAGCCGTAAGCTGTATCGGTGAACTCATCGAATCCACGGGCGAATCCGTACCCCCCGGCCATGAACCCGCCCTCGGTATGGCCGGCGGTCCTAAACCCATGTCGTTGGAAGATCTCGGGAAGGGTCTCGATCTCACCCGAGAGCACCGTCGAGGGAGGCAGCACCTCATGCTCCTGGGGATAGAGGCCGGTGAAGATCGACATGTGCGAGGTCAGCGTCGAAGGGTACTGGACGACAGCCCGCTCGAAGAGAGTGCCGCTGGCAGCAAGGGAGTCGAGAAAGGGGCTGGTATCGCGGTCATAGCCGTAGGCCCCAAGGTGGTCGGCGCGCAGCGTGTCGATCGAGATCAGGATGTAGCCGCGCGTCGGCTGAGGATCGAAGCCACCGGACGGGGGAGACTGGCGAAGGCCGCAACCAGCCAGAAGAGCGACCACAGCCACACACGCCACCGGCACCCAGAACCGAGCCGGCCCTCTCATCTGTCGCCTCATGGGATCTATGTTAGTCGACGCCCAGGAGGCGCCAGTCACCCTGCCGCAACTCGCGGACCGCGAACTGGTAGATCACGACTCGCTTGCCCTCGAGCCTCCCGGTCGAACCGAGCCGATGTCGTCGAAGTGCCCTGCGTGCGGCCAGCGCCCCGCCGGCGTTGAGCGCAATCTTGTCTACCGGCTTCTGGAGGAAGAAGCTCAGCTGCTCGGCGAGACCTGCCCCGATTCCCCATCCGAGGCTCGGGTCGGAGTAGATGTTGCTGAAGCTGTCGCCGAGCAACAGAACCTCGGCCCGAGGATCACTCCGCCAGGGACGGCCGGACGCATCGACGACGCGGTGGCTGGTCACCCGTTGGCGCCATCGCTCGGTTTGCGCCGGAGTCGGAGTGAGCATGCGGGCGATGTCCCCCAGGTTCTCGACCTCGCCCTGACGCTGAAAGTAGGCGCCGGCCACAGGCTTGCCGGTCAAGCCGCGATCGATCAGACGTCGACTCAGAGACAGCGCCACTTGTTCGACGGCTTCGGGGGCCCAGTGGGTATCGGTTCGCAGGTACTGGCGCTCCGAGCCGGCCTGCCTCATCCTCCAGAGATCTGGAGCCACATCCAGGAAATCGATCCCGTTGTTGCCGAGTCGCCGACAGAACTCCTCGTAGGACGGATTCTGGAGCGGAGGTGAACCTGCAGAGAATCGCCGCGAAAAGGAACCCGGCTCCAGAACGGGCTTTACCGGCGTGGGTAGCAGGAGCAGGTGAACCCCCCTGGCCTGCAGCTCGGCTTCGAGCTGACGCAGGGCGGGGATCGGATCCGGTCGAGGTGGATCGGCCCAGGGATCACTCTGCAGGATCCTGGCTCGCTGCACGTCCTCTTCGAGGAAGCCCCGGCCCGTCACGTAGTCCACATCGGGACGATAGAAGAGCCAATCCGACCGACCCAGATAGGCCTGCTCGTTGCCGACACCGAGGTAGCTGGAGAGGAATCCCTGAAGCGGCGGCAGGACGGCGCGCCGCAGAAACGACTCCTCCTCCAACCGGACTTCGAACTCGTCCATCGTCAGTTGAAGCTGGTGGTTGGCCGTGATCAGACCCTCACTTCTGATCGCCCGGAAGCTGTCTGAGACACCCGCCGCAAACTCCCGCCACAAGCCCGGCCACTGATCCCCAGCCGACTCCTCGGCTGCGTCACCGTGGTGAGAGTCTTCGACAACAGACTCCAAGAGACCCACGGAAGCGATGGTCAGCAGAAACAACAGCACCAGAGTCCAGCTCACCGGGGCCGAGATGGCGGTACGCCCTACCTCTCGTAGGGCCTGCTGTTCTCTGGGGGGGAGCATCGTCATGATCAGAAGATGAAGTAGATGAAGGGGTTGTACTCCTGACCGGTCATCATTGCCAGGGCCGCCCAGAGGAGAGCCAGACAGATCGACACCTTGATCGGACCCAGGCGCCGAGTCCAGTCCCAGGTCTGCGGTGCCAACCAGGTAACCGTTGCCGCGCTCATGAGGGTGAGCAGGTAGAAGGGCTGGTAGAGGATCCCACCCAGCAGCCCCGAGCCGTCGAATCGCGGTCCCATCCCCACCATGTTGGAGAAGTAGGCGATCGAGCGGTCCAGGCTGTCGGCCCGAAACAGCACCCACGAGAGCAAGACCAGCAGAAACGTCCCGGCAACTCTCAAGGGTCTCGGCAGCGCTTCGAACAATCCGCGCCGACCTCTCATCCGCTCCCACGCCAGCAGCAGACCGTGGAAGCCGCCCCACAGCACGAAATGCCAGGCTGCGCCGTGCCACAAACCACCCAGCAGCATGACCACGAACAGATTGACGAAGGTACGCCGAGGCCCCCGCTGATTGCCCCCGAGTGGGATGTAGAGATAGTCGCGCAGCCAGGTCGAAAGCGAGATGTGCCACCGGCGCCAGAAATCGGTTATGGACTCGGCCTTGTAGGGCGAGTCGAAATTCTTGGGAAACACGAACCCCAGCATGAGGCCGAGACCGATCGCCATATCCGTGTAGCCACTGAAGTCGAAGTAGATCTGGAAGGAGTAGGCCAGGGCACCGAACCAGGCATCGAGAGGCAGCGCCGAGGCTGCATCGAAGACGGAATCGGCGACCTTGCCGCAGGGGTTGGCAAGGAGGATCTTCTTGGCCAAACCCAAGCTGAAGAAGGCGACGCCACGCGCAAACTTGGCAACCGTGTGGCTGCGGCTCAGCAGTTGATCGTCGATCTCAGAGAAGCGGATGATGGGACCCGCGACCAACTGGGGGAAGAGCGACACGTAGCAGGCAAAGTCCACGAAGTTCCTCAATGCGCTGGCGTCCCCACGGTAGACGTCGATCGTGTAGCTCATGGATTGGAAGGTGTAGAAGCTGATGCCGAGCGGCAGCACCACGCGCATCACGGTGTCCAACCCTGCGATCTCCAATCCGAGCAGAGTGAACAGGCTGCCCAGATTGTCGACCGCAAAATTGAAGTACTTGAAGAACCCCAGCAGAGACAAGTTGGAGACGACCGAAACAACGACGGCCGTCTTCTGGCGCCGAGTCCTGGGACCGTTTCTTGTCAAGGGTTTCGGCGGTTGGAAGAACGATCCCTGACCCTGGCTGGCGATGGTCAGGCCACAGAAGTAGTCCACCACCGTGGACGCCAGCATGAGTCCCATGAAGGCCGGATTGGCCCAGCCATAGAAGAGATAGCTCGTCAGTGTCAGCCCGAGATGCTTGCCCCGCCTGGGCAGGAGGTAGTAGATCGCCAGCGCCAGGGGCAGGAAGTAGAAGACGAAGAGATGGGAGCTGAAAACCATGAGCCTGGTATGCCCCAGTGTATCTGTGTCCGCTCCAAACGGGCGGTCACAGGGTACTGGGGCATTGGGGGTTGAGGCGTCTGGCACTTGTGCCAGCCGATCCTTGAGGGCTTAGGGATTGAAGCGTCCGGACTACGTCCGTCCGTTCTTTGGGGGCTTGGGGTCGGGTCCTGGGCTAACAGGCCTGATAGTGCGGGGGTCCGACG
>JBATEX010000028.1:0-60883 GCA_049664225.1 Thermoanaerobaculia bacterium | reverse complement strand
GGCCTGACCTGCTCCTACGAAATGATCGTCCTCTGCGACGAGATCGTTAGCTACGTCCGCCGTCTCATGGACGGCTTCCGAATTACGCCTGAGACTGTGGCGCTCGACGCCATCGACGAGGTGGGGCCGGGTGGCGACTACCTGGGCCACGCCCACACGCGACGCCATTTCAGGAACGTGTGGCAGCCGCGCCTCCTCGACCGTAATACCTTTCAGAGCTGGGAAGCGGCGGGCCGGCCCACAGCCTTTGGTACGGCTCGTGAGATCGCTCAAAAGGCGATCGCCGAGCATCGGTGCGAGCCTCTGCCTGAAGGAATGCTCGAGGAGCTTCGGGCCATCGTCGCCAAGGCTGATGCAATGCTCTAATGAGGAGAATCGCCCGGCAGGGCAGGCCTGACGCCCAGCCACGACTGAAGTCGATGGTCGAGCTCGGCCCACTCGACAGTCTGTCGCTGTTGTAGGAGTTCTGGTGCAGAGGGGGCGCCACCCGCGAGGTCAGCGAGAAATCCACGGAACCTAGAGGCGAGCTCGGGGTCGAGGAGGAGGTAGCGGACGAGAAGGGCGCTCTGTTCATAGTCGTAGGAGACGGCCCCTCCGTCGAAGGCTTTCGACCCCAGAGTTACCAGACGAGCGACACTGGGTACCTGTTCGGTCTCGTAGGCGAGCCGCAGCCTCTCGGCCTGGCCCTCGGCGCCCTCGAGACCCTGGAGCTGCTGAATACCCGCGGGAGTGGCGGTGTCGCCGAGAGCGTCCGCGAGGCCTTCGGAGAGCCAGCGTGGCAGATTTCCGCCAAGGGCACGTCGATTCACCAGATGGGTGAGCTCGTGGACCAGGGTCTTGGCGAAGTCCTCTGGGCGTCTCGAATCAGCCCAGATTGCAGTGTAGCCCCGGCTCGGCTTGGAGTGGGCCGCGTAGCCGGGGGCGCTCAGGCCCTGCTGCTCCGAGAAGTCCCAGTACGCTTGGCGATCGTTGAACAGGATGATGGTGGCAACGGGATCGCCCAGGGGAATCACTCCCAGGCGCTTCGCGTACGTGTCGTCTAGCTCAGATGCAAGGAGGTTGCAGCTTTCCAGTAGAACTGGATCGGCCGTGTCGCCAATCAGGGAGTAGCGACCACAGCTTCCTTCCTGGCCACCACTGTCGAGGTGATCGCGAGCCTCTCCCAGCAGCTCGGTTGAGGCCGGAATTCCAGGTCGAGGTGGCGGTCGAGACGTGATGACAGTGAAGCCTGGCGAGAAATTGTCGCCCTTGGGCTCGACCTGCTCGGCATTGGCTGCCTCCTCGAGGACCTCCGAATCGTCTATTGAGCCAGAAGGCTCGGAGAGACGCTCGTGTTGATTCCTGCCCACCCAGAGCCATATCAGAACGCCCCAAACGAGCAGGAGCAGCAGAGCTCGGAGGAGGGAACGATTCATGATCGAGGACGCCTGTAGCTTTGCATGAAGACTCGGGTGGACTCTCCTGCGGCGTTAGCTAGAATTCTCACAGCATGCTCGGACTTCGGCAGGTGTCCGCAATCGGCGCAGCAGTCGGTCTGATTGTGTCCCCTGGGTTGTCAGTTGTCCAAGCCCAGACCCCGAGCTTCGAGGATCGAAGTTCTGGGTCCGGTCTGGAGATCGTCACCTATTCCGGCAGCGTGGAGAAACCCCATATTCTGGAGTCGGACGGCAACGGTGTCCTTGTCTTGGACTACGACGGAGATGGGTACCAGGATCTCTATTTCGTGGCGGCGTTCAGGATTCCGAGGCGAGAGGAAGCGGAAGAGGAGAGGAGCGCTCTCTATCGCAACCTGGGCGACGGGACCTTTGTCGAAGTGAGTCAGCAGGCGGGCGTCGGGGCCAGAGTCTACGGCCATGGCGGCTGCGTCGGCGATTACAACGGCGATGGCCTGCCTGACATCTACCTGACCGCTTACGGCGACAACATCCTTTACCGCAACAATGGCGATGGCACCTTTACGGATGTCACCGAGGAGGCCGGGGTCGCTGAGCCGGCCTGGAGCATCGGCGCGACCTTTCTGGATGCGGACGGTGATGGTGATCAGGATCTCTATGTCGGCAACTACATCGTCGCACCCTGGGAAGAGATCCTGGCGGCTCGAAGGACTCGCCGCTGGCGAGGCAAGGTCGAAGTCATGGACGGCCCCCGCGGCCTGGTCGAGGCGCCGAACACCTTTTACCTCAATCGGGGCGACGGCACTTTCGAGGACGCTACCGAGTCGTCGGGTCTGGCGGAGGGCCGCCTCGGCTACACGATGGGGGTCGTCAGCTTCGACTACGACAACGACGGCAGCACCGACATCTATGTAGCCAACGACAGCACCGCCAACCGCCTCTACAAGAACCACGGGGACGGCACCTTCGAGGAAGTGGGAACCTGGACCGGCAGCTCCTACAACGCCGACGGGAGGGTGCAGGGCAGTATGGGCGTCCACTACGGCGACTACGACGGTGACGGCTGGTTCGATATCGGCGTCACCAACTTCGCCCTCGACTACTACGCGCTGTATCGGAATCTGGCAGGAGAGCTGTTCCAGGACGAATCCTTCATCTCCCAGCTCGCGGTGACCAGCTTCGCCCCACTGGGCTGGGGCATCCTTTTCTTCGATGCGGACAACGATAGGGATCTGGATCTCTTCTTCTCCAACGGGCACATCTACCCGCAAGTGGATGAGGACGAGTCCCTTGGAGAGACCTACCGTCAGCTGAATCAGCTGTTGCTGAATGAGAATGGCAAGTACCGCGAGGTCAGTAGCGAAGCCGGGGATGCCTTCGAGGTGAAGCTATCGAGTCGCGGTGCGGTCTTCCTCGACTTGGAAAACGACGGCGATCTGGATCTCGCGGTGAGCAATCAGGACGAGAAGCCCAATCTCTTCGTAAACGGCACACCGCCAAGGTCATGGCTCCGTGTCGATCTGCGTCAGGCCTCAGGCAACCGCCGCCCTCTGGGTTCGAGAGTCGAGGTGGAAGTCGAGGGATCGAAGCAGATCCGCGAAGCCACCTCGGGTGGCTCGTACGCTTCGGAGCTCGATCCACGGCTCCACTTCGGATTGAGTTCGGCAACGAAGCTCGATCGGATGTCCGTCCGCTGGCCGGGTGGGCGGCGCTCTGTCTTCATGGATCTGCCCGCGAATCGACAGGTGGTGATTTGGCGGCCTGGGGTGTTGGCGCAGTGAGAGCCCTCTTCAGAAACCAGCTTCTCGCCATTTGTTTGGCCTGCCTGGTCTGGACGCTGCCATCAGGTCCTGCGTCGGCCCAGCCACCTCGGACCGGAGCCGGTCCCCCAGCCGGCCATCTCCAGAGCAGAATGCAAAAGGCGGTGTCTTTGCTTCAAGCGGGTGATGTCGAAGCGGCAGAGGCCGAGCTCGAGGCGATTCTCGAGGTGGCTCCGAATCATGGCCCTGCCAGCCTCCTGATGGGCCAGGCGAGGCTCGATTCTGGGGATCTCGATGCCGCTCAGAAACACCTGTTGGTTGCCACGAAGTCCCAGGTGCGAAGGCCCTACCTGGCTTGGTACCTGCTCGGTCGCACGCTGCTCGCGCAAGGCCAGCCCGAGCAGGCACAAGAGTCCTTCGACAATGCGGTGGAGAATGCTCCGCAGTTTGCACCAGCGCTGGTAGGTCGTGCGAGGACGTTGATTCGTCTCGGGGACCTGGATCAGGCTGCCTCGGATTTGGAGAGAGTCCAAGGACTTCAGGGATCGGGTCCAGACGCCACTCTCCTGCTGGCAGAGGTCCTTTTGGCGCTGGAGCGTACGGATGAGGCGAGAGTACTTCTGGGGCCACTGGCGGAGGCGGCTACGGACTCGACCGAGAGCCTCGCAGCTCGCATGATCCTGCTCAGTCTGGGCGATGAAGAAGAGATCGAGCAGCTGCATCACCTGGCAGGGGAGAATCTCTATCTTGCTCGGAGCTATCTGGCTCTTGGACTGGCCGAAATGCGATTGGGGGAGACCGAGAGAGCTGCCAACGCCCTTCGAATCGCACTGGAGATCGACGACCAGGACCCGGTGCCGTGGTTACTGCTGCAAGAGGCTTCGGACGATGAGAGTCTGACCTCCTATCCCGAGTTCTTCCCCGACCTGGAGGCCAGGGTCGACAGGGTCCGCCACCTCCAGACGACAGGAGACCCGGTGGATACTGAGGTCGATCTCATCCTCGAAAAGAGGCCTTTCCATGCACCGGCCCGCATGATTCTCGTCCTTGATGCCGAGGCACGGGAGGACCTGTGGAGCGCTCTTGCTGGCTATCGTCGACTCTTGGAGTGGCTGCCTGAGATGTCTTCTCTCTTCTCCGGAGCCGCCAGGGTGGCGCATACCATGAAGGCAGGGCAGTTGGCCGAATGCCTGGCGCGCCGTGCTCTGAGGTCGATGCCGGAGAATGCCCGGCTCTATTACCTGCTGGCGGTCATCCAGTCGGAGGTCGGCGACTGGGAAGCGTCATCGAACTCCTGCAAGAAGGCCATCGAGCTCGGCATGGAAGTAGCTCCCCTTTACCTGACGCTGGGTCGGGTCGAATACGAGCAGATGCACATTGGGGCATCCATCGCCGCCTTCGCAAGAGCCGTGGAGCTGGATCCCGATGCTGATCGGGCGGTGCCCCGATTTGCGCTGGCGACTCTCTCCACCGAGGAGTTCGACGTGCTGCGCGATTTGATGCAAGTCGAGATAGCACGAGATCCGAACGGCGAGAGTACTCTCTACACCCTCGGCCTGATGAGCCTGCGAGAGAATGACTTTGCCGCGGCCAGAGGCTACTTCGAGCGGCTTGCCGCCCTTCTTCCCGAGGATACACAGGTGCAGCATCACCTGGGTACCGCATACATGCGTGAAGGCGACAAGGAGAATGGGAAGGCTGCTCTGGAGCGCTTTCGAGTGCTGAAAGCAGCTGAGGAGGAGGCCTGGGTGGAGCACAATCAGGCCTATCGCAAGAAGCTCGAGGCTCAGGACGCCGCAGCGGCCGGTGACGCGGAAGGGGCGCTCCGGATGTACAGCGACCTGGCTTCCGCAGGCCTGGCGGAGGAAGATGACTTTCTAGCGGCTGGGTCACTGTACCTGGGAGCCGGGAACTTCGAGCGAGCTTTCCGCTGGTACGAGCAGATCCTCGCCAGCAATCCCTACAACCGAGAAGCTCTCGAAGGCCTGGCCGCGGCGGCCGAAGGGCTGGGCCGGACAGAGATAGCTACCCAGGCCCGCGCCCGTGCCTACCTCCTCGCCTGGCCCTGCTCAGTGGAGCCTTGAAGCGGCCGGCGCCCCTGCCGGCCGGCCTGGGACTTGGAGTCTAGGTCCTTGGAAGATGACCACGATCTGTGAGGTCAGCCCGGGGGACAGGATCCCAGGAGGCTATCCTCCCTTCCGCTGCAAGAACCCCCTGGAATCCTGTCCCCCGGACCGACCTCTTGGACGTTCCCTGTGGTGCTTTTCTTACTGACGCTGCAAGAACCCCCTGGTGTCCCCCTGTCGAACCACCCGCACGAACCTCTGGCACCGACGAAGGCCATAGGGGCTTAGGGGCTCAGAGGCATAGGGGATTAGGAGTGCGAGGCATTCTCATTGCCCCACAGCCCCAAAGGCAGGCCGACACGAAGTGCGGCCAGCTCATCCCCCAAGCCCCCAAGGATTGGCCGGAGGTACGACGGCCGCCTCAAAATCCAAGCCCTCAAAGACCGGCCGGGCGAAGCGCCGGACGCCTCAACCCCAAGCCGGCAACGCGAGCTAGAGCGATCGCGTCAGTGATCGATCGAGACGAGCTGTTGCCAATTCAGGATTGCGTTCCACAGGAAGCGGTGGTCCGAGTGGTTCAGGTAGCGGTGCATGGGGTTGAAGTTGTAGGCCACGATCGCGCCCCTGCCGGTTGGCACTGACAGGATCGCAGGGCGTCCCTGTAGCCTGTCTTCATCCTTGGCACCCCCGCTGACTACCATCGGCTGCGACTCGGCTCCCCATTGCAGGACCACCGTGCTCTTGTCCACATCTCCGTCGAGGCAGGAAGTGCAGTAGGCCATCCTCAGCCAGTGCTTCGGAAGGTCGTAGACCGCGTAGTTGAATCTGAAGACTGAAGGAGTCTCGCTGTAGCCGTAGGCAATTGGGTGTTCAGGCTTCAGGAAGCTTGTTCGAATCTCTGCGCCGGGAGTCGAGATGCCCGTGTCGAGGGCTCGTCGAACGTTTCGAATCATGCCGCCGTCCAGAGCGAGAGAAGAGCCGTTGCCCAGGGTCAACAGGAGGCCGCCCTGCTCGACGAAGCTCTGCAAGTTGGCCAGTCCTTCCCACCCGATGCCGCCTGTGATGTCTTCCGAAGAGGCCGGCTCGCCATGGCTCGGGAATTCTGCAGTCTTGGTAAAGGGCATCGGTCCATCAACTGCCTGGATGCCATGGATCTGGGAAGTGAGCTCCAAATCGACGTTGCCGTAGACGATCACGTCCACCTTGTCGGCGAGATTGCCTGCCCGGATGTCCTCGTCCCGCAGGTAGGTATAGGGCACGCCCCGCTGGTCGAGTGTGTAGCGCAGCCACCCAATGGAATCGGTGTCGGCCCAGGGCACCCAGACTCCAAGGCGCGGAATATCGGCCTCGTGCCTTGAGACTTCGGGTACTCCCGCCACACTGTCGAAGTCCAGCGCCAGCTCCTTCGCAACAGTCTGCAGGGCATCGATCAGGCCCTCTTGATCGGTCAGAACCCAGCTGCCTGTCGGGTACTCCTTGCCGCCTGCCGAGAAGGGCTCTTCTGTGATCTCCAGCTCGAAATCCGCCAGGAGATAGCGCGCCGCCAGCAATCCCTCCTGACCCCGATCGCCGAGCAAAAACACGGGTCCTGATCCCGAAACACTCCCCTCGGCCCTCACCTCGCCTTCGATCGGTGTCAGCTCGACCGGGACGATCCGATGATCGTCGATCCTCACCGTCTCCACCCCGTAGTGGGTCGGGAGATTCCAGGTCACATCATCGTAGGGCAGTTTCTCCGGGTCGAAGGGGAAGTCCTGCAGCTCTAGCAGATCCACCGCGTAGTTGCGATAGGGCTGGTCGAGAGACACCACGTAGCTACCGGCCTCGAAGGTGCCCTCATTGACCGTGAAGCCCCGACTCGCTCTGCTGACCTCGATCCCCTGCCTCAGGAGCACGTTCACCATCTGCGCAGCACGCCGCCGATCGTTCTGATCCGCGGGGATGACGAAGGCGTAAGGGTTGCCCGCAACACCCTTCTGCCAGGAGTTGTAGCCCTTGCGGTAAAAGTTCAGGAGCATCTCGTCGGCGTTCTTGGCGGTGTAGTCCAGAATCGACAGCAGCGCGGTCTGTTGGTAGTTGACGTTGTCGCGCATGGACCAGCGTAGGGTCCCCTCGACGGGCATGGGGCGAAACCATCTGCGGGTCATCTCGTCCCCCCAGACGGTTCGCATCATCGTTTCGGCGCCGGCGTTGCCCATCGTCTCGTAGCCGCGCCCGATGCTGTTGTGGTTCATGCCAACGGAGTCCAGGTAGTGGTGGCCGTAGCCCTCGCCGAAGTCCCAGGTCCAAACACCTGGCATGCCCATCGCGGTCAGGGTCGTCACCTCGTGGAAGCTCATCTCCAGGAATTCGCTGGTGACGATAGGGTCGAGATTCGGGTTGTAGGGCCCCGTGCCGTTCCAGGTCTGCAATAGAAACATGGCCTCATGCAGGTCGTGTACCACGGTGGGGTGGTAGTCGAAGAACATCCTGTAGACCGCTCGCACCAGACCCTGGGTCTGCTGATGAGCATCACGATTGGCATCGACGAAGAGGTAGCGGCCCCAATACGGCGGGGACTGGCGGGGCAGGGAGCCGAAGTCGGTCTTGCCCTTCAAGAAGCGATTGAACCAGTCCGCCACCTTGTCGCGGCCGTCGGGATTGGAGACCGGGTTGATGAGTACTACGAGCTGTTTCCTGATTTCCTGAATCATCGGCTGATCGGAGACCGCCAGCCGATACGCCAGCTCCATGACCATTTCGGGGCTGCCGGTCTCGTCGCCGTGAATGGCGGCGTTGATGTAGTAGATCGGTCTGGAGTGGACGATGATCTGCTCGGCTTCGTGCTGACTCGTCTGCCTCGGGTCAGCCAGAGCCGCGGTGGCGGCCTTGAGCTTGTCCAGATTCCCGATTCCCTCTTCGTCGGCCACGATGACCAGCAGAATTTCGCGCTCCTCTTCGGTCTCGCCGAGGACTTCGAATTCGACTCGAGGCGATGTTCGAGCCAGCTCCCGCATGTAGCCGTAGATCCTCTCTGCGTGAGTCAGCTCGCCGGCGGCGCCAGGAATGTAGCCCAGATACTCGGTCGGCGAAGGTACGGTCTCGGAGTCGGGGAGATAGGCGACCCAGGGACTCAGGTAGGTGGGATCGCTGGTGAGCTTCGCGATCGCCTCGGCTGAACCGAGCTCCGGGCGATCGGGAGCGAAGAGGCCATCGTCGGCTGCCAGTGAGGGCACGAGCAGTGCCAGGATCAGTGTGCAGAAGCAGACCGCGGATCGTTGCATGGTTCCCCCCGGTGGAAGTCGTCGCAATCGCAGAACCTATAATCTATCCGGTCGCAAGTGGATCGATACAGTCATGTGGGCGATCTCAATTCAGCAAAGCCAAAGAACACTTCGACCATTGGTCTGTTTGTTAGGCCTGGTGACAATTCCTGGCCAGGTTTTGGCAGAGGCACCGCGCAACCTCCTACTGATCACCATCGACACCCTACGCGCCGACCACCTGAGCTGCAATGGCGCCGACAACGTTGTTACACCCAATCTGGATCGGTTGGCGCGTGAGGGAGTCAGTTTCGGCCGTGTCCGAGCTCCCGTTCCGCTGACCTTGCCCTCACATGCTTCAATCCTGACTGGCAACTACCCTCCGACGCACGGCGTTAGGGAAAACGCGACGGCGCCCTTATCGGAAGACCAGCTGACCCTGCAGGAAGTTCTGCAATCCAATGGCTACGAGACAGCGGCCTTCCTGGGAAGCTTTGTGCTGGACCGCCGCTTCGGACTGGCGCAAGGCTTCGATGTGTACGACGACCGGGTCTGGACTTCGGCAGAAGAGCTGGAGAAGCTGCAAGCGGAGCGACCTGCGGAGGCAGTCTTTGATGCCTTCGAAGACTGGCTTGCCGGTCGGGTGGGGCAGCGGCCCTTTTTCGCGTGGCTCCACTTCTACGATCCCCATGCGCCGTACCTGCCGCCCGAGCCGTATCGAACGCAATACCGCAGCGACCCGTATGCCGGGGAAGTGGCCTATGCCGACGAGGTGGTCGGCAGGGTCTGGACTGCGCTCGAATCACGCGCCCTACTTCCTGGGACCGTCATCGGAGTCGTGGGCGATCATGGCGAAGGTCTTGGCGAGCACCAGGAAGCGACCCATTCAGTACTGATCTACAACTCGACACTGCACGTGCCGATGATCCTCTATTCGCCCGGTCAGATCCCTGCCGGCAGCCATGTGGAGACCTTGACGAGCCTCGTCGATCTGGCGCCGACGCTTCTCGACCTGGTCGGTTTCCCGCACGATCTTGGTACGGGACGCTCCATGTTGCCGAGAATTGGGCTTTCTAAAGCCGCTGTTGAGCAAGGAGATGAACAACCGCGTTCGGTGTACAGCGAATCGCTGTACGCGCAGCGCAAGCTGGGCTGGAGTCCTCTCTTTGGTGTGGAGGGCGGTGACTTCAAGCTCATACTCGGGGCCGAGCCGGAGCTCTTCGATCTGGGCGTAGATCCAGAGGAAAGACGCAACCTGGCCGCGGAGCGCCCTGAGACGGTGAGCGCACTGAAGGAAGAATTCGCGACTCTGGGCATTGGTCTCGAAGCCGCCTCCCAAGTGGAGGAGGCTGCGAGCCTGGACCCGGAGACGGTGGCGCGGCTCCGCAGCCTCGGCTATCTGTCCTCACCTAGTGGTTCCAAGAGCGAAGCCGCGGCCGGCCCTGTACCCGACCCGAAAAAGCAGATGGAGGTCTGGAACGAGATCCAATTGGCTTTGGCCCAATTTACGATCGAAGACTTCACTTCGGCAGCGACTCGACTAGAGAAGCTGCTTGCCAGTCATCCGGACATCTCCCTCGGGTACGAATATCTCGGCAGCGCCTACGAGAAGATGGGGCGGCTCAGCGACGCCGTGGACGTCTACCGGAAGGGTATCGAAAGAGGACTCGGTTCGTCGGAACTGTCGGTAGGACTCGGCCGCATCTACTTGCGGCGCGGGGATTTGCCTCTGGCCGAGAGTGCGCTGCGAGATGCGCTCGCCGAGGATCCTCTCCACGTGGTCGCGCTTCACCAGCTAGCCGATGTCGAAGCTCGAGGCGGGAATCTTGCAGAGGCGACCGCCCGCTATCGCCAGGCTCTCGAAATCAATCCGGCATACGTTTACTCCTGGAACGGGCTCGGTATGGCACTGGGCAGGCTAGGCCAGGATGACGAGGCGGCCGTAGCGTTTCAGAAGGCCGTCGAGCTGGATCCTACGGTGGCTCCATTTCACTTCAATCTGGCCTTACAGTTGGAGCGAATGGGCCGGAAAGGGGAGGCCAGATTCGAGTACGAGGAGTTCTTGACGCTCACCGAAGGAGGAAGAAACTTCGCGCAGGAAAGGGCCCTGGCAAAAGCGGCGTTGAATCGCCTACCGATGTAGGGGAGGGGCTTGCCCCCTCCCACGGGCGCCCGCAAGGGGCGCCCCTACAAGGAATTCACCTACCCAGAACCCCAAGACCCCACGACCCCAAGACCCCAAGACCCCAAAGGTCGGCCGAAGCAAGCGACGGCCGCTCCAACCCCCAAGCCCTCGAGGATCGGCCGAAGGTACGCCGGCCGCTTCAATCCTGGAGGCGTGGGCGGGGGTACAGGCCCAGTCGCTTCACGATCTCGGGCACTGCCGCCGGCCAGCCGATGGCCATGATGTGGAGGCCCCGGACGCCTTCGATCTCGCGCACCTGCTCGCCGATTTCACAGCACAAATCCAGTCCGGCGATCTCAGCGTCTTCTTCAGAGAGGCCCTCGAGACTCTGGATCACGGAATCCGGCACCTCCATGCCGGGTACCTTCGTGGCCATGTACTGGGCTGCCTTGAGCGAGCGGACGGGGCCGATGCCAGCCATGATCGCTGATCTTTCGTGCAGGCCCATGTCGACCACGCGCTTCATGTACTCGCGGAACCGATCGACGTTGAAGACCAACTGAGTCTGAATGAATTGAGCGCCCGCCTCGATCTTCTTGGCCAGCCGGTGAGGCCGAAAATCAAGCGGCGGCGAAAAGGGGTTGGCGACGGCACCGACGAAGAAGTCGGGCTTGATCTTGGGGATCTTCTTGCCGTTCTCGAAGATCTGTTCGTCGGTCATCCTGCGGATCATGTGAACCAGGTTGACCGAATCGATGTCGCCGACGGTCTTGACATGGGGATGGTCGCCACAAACCGGGTGATCGCCACTCAGTGCCAGCACGGTAGTGATCCCGAAGATCGAAGCTCCGAGCAGGTCCGACTGAATCCCGAGCCGATTGCGATCCCGGCAGGTAAACTGCACGACGGGCTCGAGACCTGCCTGCTTGAGGGCGATACAGGAAGCGAGGCTCGAGACGTGGACTCTGGCCGATTGGTTGTCGGTGACGTTGTAGATGTCGCCGTAGCCGCGCAGGAGCTCGATCTGGCGCTGCAGGGCGGGCATATTCGGACCGATCGGGGGAGATACCTCGACGGCGAGCGGAAAGTGCCCAGCTTCGAGGAGTCTGGCCAGTTTGCTGGGCGAGCGGTAGGTGCCGGCACCCTGCGCCATGTCGGTCATGACTAGTTGCCCTTCTTCTGTTCGGTACTGGAGGCTTGATCACCGGCCCACTGATCTCTTCCGGTCGCAAACGTAACCCAGGAGGCTTCTCCTTCGAGACGCCAGTCCAGTGCCGGATTGAGGCGGTGGATCTCCTCTTTCCAGGGCGTCAGGGCGCTCCGCTCGATGGCCTTCACCCAAACGCAGTCCTTTTCCGGGAAAACCTCGCAATGCCCGTCGGCCCTGACCCCGCCGCAGGGCCCGTTGCGGATCTGCTTCGGGCAGGTCATGGGGCAAGTCATGCCGGTGTAGTGGAGGACACACTGTCCACACATCTGGCAATCGAACAGCGACCTTTTGACCGGTTCCTCGAACCAGCCCACCGCCCTCGTGGAGCGTTCGAGTCCCATCTTCTCGAACCTTCCGCGGAGCATTCCGAGGCCGCGCTCGGTGAGCTTCCAGGCCCAGACCAGTGGCCGAGGGTGATCTTGGAGATAGGAACGGAAGGACACGGGCCCCGGACTCGTGTGTTAGTCGGCCAGCATGAGTCGGGCGGCCAGTGCGCCCGGGGCGCAGGTGATGCCGCCACCCGGGTGGCTTCCTCCGCCGCAGAGATAGAGCCCCTCGAAAGGGGTGAGATATCGCGAGCACTCGGGCACCGGTCTTACCACCAGTTGGTCGATAGCGTGCTCGCCATGAAAAAGGTGACCACCCGTCACTCGGTAGCGTTCCTCGAGATCTGCCGGGCTCGAAAGCTCCGCCGCCACGACGTACTGCTCGATTCCCGGGGCGTAACGATTCAACGCCGCCATGGCGGCATCGAAAAACTCCTCCTTCCGAGCGTCGCTCCAGCCACCCTCCAGGTCGTGCGGGGCGAAATGAGCCTGGATCGAGAAGACGTGGTGACCGGCGGGTGCGAGGGTCGGGTTCTCAACTGAGGGTGCCCAGATGTCGAGGAAAGGCTCCACAGAGAACATGCTGTACTTGGCCGGGTCGAAGGCCTTCTCCAGGTCGTCGATGTGCTCACCGGTGCGGACGATCTCAGGCTGGAAATCGGGTCGGCAGCGGAACTGCGGGTAGCCGTTCAGTGCCAGATTGATCTTGGCGACCACTCCCCGAGAACGGTATCCAAGCAGGTTCTGCTCGAACTGGATGGGGAGAGAACGGGCGGGAAGCAAATCCAGGAAGAGATGCTTCGGATGGCAGGAGGCGACAACGAGCCCTGCCTCCAGAGCTTCGCCGTTGGCGAGGATGACCCCCTCGATCTTGCCTTCCGCCACTTTGAGCCGAGTGACCGGCGCGTCGGTTCGAATCTCGACTCCCTGGGCGCGGGCCGCTTTTTCGAGTGCCTGGCTCAGAGCAGCCGGACCCCCTGCTACGGCACTGTCGAAGAGGATTTCCGACATCAGCAGGTTGAAGTTGCTCCCCGGTGACCACGGCCCTGTCATGGTGTTGAGGATGGCTGGTCCGGCCACGGCGACTCGGAGGATCTCGCTCTCGAACCACTCGTTGACCCAGTCGGCGACGCACATCGGCACTATGCGGAAGATCTCCATCATGTCGTTCTTGCCGAGCATGCGTAAGCTGAGAGCCTTCTTGCCGAGTCCCCACAGATCGGTGACCCCGAGACTGTCGGTATCGGCTGGCACTTCGTCGAATACGCTGCGGAAGACTGGAGAGATCTTGCGGATGAAGGCCCTATACTGCCGGTAGCTCTCGGCATCCTGTTTTGAGTGAGCACCGATCTCCTTCTGGGCTGCGCGGGGATCGTGGAAGTGCAGATATCCTGGGCCGTCGACCTGAGGAATGAAGACGGGCGGAGCGGACTTGCGGGTTTCCAATCCGTGCTTACGGAGCTCGAGGTCGTCGATCACCCATTTGCGCACGGTCGTGGTGTCGTGCAGAACTCCGGCCGTTCGGTAGCCCGGGTGAAATTCATCTCCTGCTGCCAGTCCACCGATGGCTTTTCGGCGCTCCACGACTACGACCTTCTTCCCGGATTTGGCCAGATAGGCTGCGGTGGTCAGACCGTTGTGGCCCGCACCGATGACGACGACGTCGTAGCGGCTGCTCATAGCTCACCCGATTTCAAGATGGTCTTGGCAGCCAGCTGACCCGGGGCACCCATGATGCCGCCGCCCGGGTGGGTACCCGAGCCGCTCATCCAAAGGTTCTTGATGGGTGTCTTGTAACGGGAGTACCCGGCTGCCGGGCGTTGAAAGAGAAGCTGCTCCAGGCTCAGCTCGCCCTGGAAAATGTTGCCCTCGCTCAGTCCGAACTCCTGCTCCATGTCCCAGGGCGTGACGACCTGTCGGTGCAGGATGGTCTTCTTGAACCCCGGGGCGAATTCCTCGACGGTGTCGGTCACCGTGTCGCCAAAGGCCTCGGCCTTCTCGGGCCACATCTCAGGTCCCTCTTTCAGCTTGTACGGCGCGTACTGAACGAAGCAGGAGACAACGTGCTTGCCTGGCGGGGCGACGCTGGGATCCAGGAGCGACGGGACGACCAGGTTGATGTAGGGCCGACGGGAGAAGTTTCCGTACTTCGCCTCGTCGTAGGCTCGCTCGAGGTAATCGATGCTGGGTGCAATCGCCACGTCGCCCCGCAGATGGGCTGTGCCTTCACGGCCCTCGAACTGGGGAACCCGGTCCACCGCGAAATTGACCTTGCCGGAGCTGCCGCGAAACTTGTAGCGCTCGATCCGCTGCGCGAAATCGTCGTCGAGATATTCTTCGCCGACAAGCCCGAAGAACGTCAACCTGGGGTCGCAGTTGGAGACCACGAGCTTGGCATCCAGCTCGTCGCCGTTCTCCAGCACGACTCCGGTGGCTCGACCGTTCTTGATGAGCACCTTGTGGACGGGTGCTTCCGTACGAATCTCGGCGCCGAAGCTCTCGGCAGCGCGAGCGCAGGCCATGCTTACGCCGCCCGTCCCGCCTTTGGAGAAGCCCCAGGATCGGAAGGCACCGTCGATCTCGCCCATGTAGTGGTGGAGTAGAACGTAGGCCGTTCCAGGCGAGCGAACTCCAAGGTACGTGCCGATGATGCCACTGCAGGACATCGGTGCCTTGAGCGCGTCGGACTCGAACCAGCGATCCAAGAAGTCGACGCCGCTCATGGTGAGCAGCTTGGCCTGCAGATCGAGGAAGCTCGTGCCGCCGCTAAAGGACTTGCCCATCCTCAGCATTGCCAGCAATTCCCTTGGCATCAGAGACGTCGGGTCGGGTGCCGGCGAGTCGATGATGTTGCGGGTGAATCGGGCCATCTTCGTCATCGTGAGACTGAATTCGGGATAGATCTCGGCATCCTTGGCGCTGAAACGCGAGATCTCCTGCCGGGAGCGTCCGGCTTCCGGCCAGCGACACAGCCCCGGCCCACCCTGATGAGGCGTGAAGGACGTCTCCAGTGGAATGAGCTCCATTCCGTGACGTGGCAGATCCAGCTCGCGAATGATCGAAGGTCGAAACAGGCTGACCACGTAGGAGAGCACCGAGAAAGTGAAACCGGGAAAGACCTCTTCGCTGACTGCGGCTCCGCCGACCACGTGCCGCCGCTCCAACACCAGTACCTTGTGTCCGGCCTTGGCCAGGTAGGCGGCTGCGACCAGGCCGTTGTGACCGGCGCCGATGACTATGGCATCGTAGGTCTTGTTCATCACGACCTCTTTCTGGGTGGGTTGAAGAAGGGGGTCGTCACGACGGTGGCGCCGACGACCTGGCGACGGTACTCGACCGTGATTTCGAATTGAACCCGAGTGCCGACCTTGGCGAACGGAGCCGTGACCTGCGCCAACGCCAGGTTCTTCTTGAGCGTTGGCGACCAGACGCCGCTCGTTGCCTGCCCGATCCAATTCTGGTTCTTGTCGTAGACCGGCCTACCGTCGCGCCACACGTGGCCCGGCAGATCCGGGGGCAGGCCGAACTTGTCGAATGCCGCTTCCACCTCCGCCCAGTCCACATCCAGCCCTACGAAAACTCGCTTCGCCCCATCGGCCTTCTCCTTGCGGAGTGCAGCCTGACCCGTGAACGGCTCGCGATCGAGTTGCACTGCCCAGTCCAGGCCGAGCTCGTAGGGCGAGTTCTTCTGTTCCTCGATCAGGCAGTGGTTGGCGCTGTAGTAGTCGACGCCGTTCATGATGAAGCCGGCTTCGATGCGGGTGACGTCCATGGCATCGATACCGCACGGCAAAAGGTCGTAGGCCCGGCCGGCAGCCATGATCGAGTCGTAGAGGCGCTCCGCGTGACGACTGTCGACCCATATCTCGTAGCCGAGGTCGCCGGTGTAGCCGGTCCTCGAAATCCAGACCTCTGTGGCGTCCAAACGACAGCGCACGACACCAAAGAAGCGCAGTGTGTCCATGTCGGTGTTCACCACGCTGGCGAGAATGTCGCGGGAGGTCGGCCCCTGCAGGGAGAGTGCTGCGATGCGGGCCGTGCTGTCCTCGATGGTGACGTCGTAACCGCGGCTTTGACGATCGAACCAGGAGAGGGAGGGCTCGGCCGCCGTCACTCTGAAGTAGTTCTCATCGAGGCAGGAGACGGTCCCATCGTCGATGACCTTGCCGTCGTCGTCGCACCAGCACAAGTACGTGACCCTCCCGACCTTCAACTTGTGAAGATCTTTGACAGTCAGCCGAGACAGGAAGGCCGCAGCGTCCGGGCCGTGGACCTCGTACTTGAAAAGAGGAGAGACGTCGATCAGGCCTGCGGAGTGCCGCAGAGCGTAATACTCGGAATCATGCGTGGTGTCATAGGCGGAGACTGTGTAGTACCCAGCCCAGTCCTTCCAGTTGAGGCTGTAGCAGAGTTGCGACGTTCGAGAGTGAAAGGGTGTCGGTATCGGCATCGGCAACTCCTCCTACGAAACCAGCGGCTGGGCCGTCGAGGAAGGATGGTCGATCCCGTCGGCGAGCCGCCACACCTGACCGGGTAGGACGAGAATACCCCTAAGGGTAGGCCGATGGGAACACCTGAAAACCCTCCCACCCGCCCTGAGGGTTGAGGCGTCCGTCGTACCTCCGGACGGTCCTTGAGGGATTGGGGGTTGAGCTGGCCGCACTTCGTGTCGGCCTGCCTTCGAGGCATTGGGAAGTGCAACCTATAGAACACGTCCCGGCGTTTGGGTCCTGGGACCTCGGCAGATGCTCATGATCTTGTGAGGTTAGTCCGGGGAGTGGGATCCCAGGGGGCTTTCCTCCCTTCCGCTGCAAGAACCCCCTGGAATCCCACCCCCCGAACCGACCTCTGGCACCGGTGAAGGTAACAAGGGCGTAGGGGTCCAGGGGCTTAGGGACGTAGGGGGAGAGCCTCGTGCGTGGCCCAGTACCACCAACGACCCAGACCCTCAGTGCCTCAAGCCCTCAAAGGCCGGCCGAAGGAACGCCGGCCGGTTCAACCCCAAGCCCTCAAGGATCGCTCGGCGAAATCGCCGGGCGCCTCAACCCTCCGACTGGATCCGCTGTCCTTCTATCAGAGCCTGGTTCGCTTCCCGCGGTCTGCCGGTGCGGTTGAGAATGTCGGCCAAGAGAAAGTACCCGAGGGGGCCGGCCCGATGCTCGGGATCGGTTTCGAGTCCCTGTCGGGTCAGCTCTTCAGCCCGGGCGAGATCTCCACCCTGATCCATGAGTAGCTTCGCCAAAAAGAAGTAGCCCCGAGCGAAGTCGGGATTGGAGGCGATCGCGGCCTCCCACATCTCCTGCTGGCGGGCGCTGTCACCCATAGCACCGTAGAGGCGCCCGAGATTGAATTGGGCCTGGAAGTGGTCCGGAGCCTGATCGATGACTTCCTCGTAATGAGTCACGGCCCGCTCCGACTCGCCCTGCTCCTCCAAGAGCACGGCCAGGTTGAATTTCGCGCGCATCAGATCTGGCTTGAGGGCAATGGCACCGTCGAAGGCTGCAATCGCCTCGGTCTTTCTGCCTTCGAGCGTCAGAAGCTCTCCCAGTTGATTGAGGAGGACCGGGGCGGGTTCTGGCCTTCCCGTCGTCTCCTGCAGGATTTCGATCGCATCCGCCCGGCGGTCGAGGTCGACCAGAATCTCGGCGGTCCCCAGGGTCGCCATGGTGTCCCCAGGCTCCAGCGAAAGGAGCTGCTGGAAGCCGAGCAGCGCTTCTTCCTCTCTGCCGAGCATCCGATAGGCATGAGCGAGCCCGCGAATCGAGGTGATGTGGTCGTCGCGGGCTACCAGCGCGCCTTTGAAATGCCCAACGGCCTCCTCGTAGCGCTCCTCCTTGATGGCGATCGACCCCAGCATCTGGTGGGCGTCGACGACGGAGGGGTCGGTTGCCAGGACCTCTTCGAGCTTCTGACTCGCCTGTTGCAGATCGTCTTTCGCGAAGTCACTCTGGGCCGCCATGACCAGCTGGTGCAGGCCGATGCGATCCTTGGGATCGGTCCTGTCCCAGGCGTTCTCTTCGTCGACGTCGATTCCGCCGCTTCCTGCCACGTAGCCCAGAGCCCGAAGTTGGAGTAGGGTCTCCTCGTCGAGATCAGCAGGCTCCGCTGTCGCCGGCTCGTCGCTCTTCAGTTGCTCCACCATCAGATCGAGCTGGTCCTTGAGCTCTCGTGAGGTGCGTCGCTCGTCGAGCAAAATGTTGTTTTGCTCGAGAGGGTCGGCCATCAGGTCATAGAGCTCGGGCTGCGGTGAGTCGATGAACTTGTATTGCCCCTTGCGAAGACTGCGCAAGGGTGCCCAGCCGTAGTGGAGAAGGGGATACATCGATTCACTGTAGACGGCCCGGTCGGGTTCGTCCTTCTGGTCCGATCCCACGATCAGTGGCGCCAGAGATCTGCCCTGGACTCGAGCTGGGATCGACTGGCCGGCAGCTTCCAGGATCGTGGGGAGCAGGTCGACGTGACTCACCGGCTGATCGACCGTCCGACCCGCCATCGCCGAGTCCGGCAGACGAACGATCAGCGGTACATGAACGGTGCTGTCGTAGACGAAGAAGCCGTGAAACCCCTCCCGGTGTTGGCCCAGGCCCTCGCCATGGTCGCCGGTGAGGATCAGCAGCGAGGTGTCGAGTAGATTGCGTTCCGCCAGTGCGGACCGGAACTCGCCGATCAGGAAGTCGGTGTAGGCGACCTCACCCTCGTAGGGCCGGTCGGGGTACTGGGACCGATAAGGCTCGATCGGTTCATACGGATCGTGAGGATCGTAGAGGTGGAGCCAAAGAAACAGGGGTCGCTCGGGGTCGGTGTCCAACCACCGGACTGCTGCCGCGATGGTGTCGGTGCCGTCCCTTTGAACGGACCCGAGATTGGCGGACTCGCTCTCTTTCAGGTCGAACTCATCGAAGTAGGTATCGAATCCCCGCCCGATTCCCCAGCGGGAGTCGAGAACGAATGCGCTGACGAATGCTGCCGTGGAGCGTCCGCTGGCAGCCATCTTCTCCGCAAGTGTGGGAAGGGAGCTCCCCAGCACATAACCCACGTTCTCGCGAACGCCGTGAAATGGCGGGTAGGTGCCCGTCATGATGGAGCTGTGCGCTGGCAGGGTGAAGGGCACCGTGCTGGCCGCATTCGAGAAGAGAATCCCCTCGGCTGCGAGCTTGTCCATATGGGGCGTCGCCACTCGTTGCGAGCCGTAGGCCCCGAGCCGATCCGCTCTCAGGGTGTCCACCGTGATGAGAATCACGTTCAGCTCGGTCGGCGCGACGCTGGAGAGCAGTTTGGCGTCCTGGTTAGGTCTTTCCTGGCGCCTTCGCTCGCTCCGCATCGACAAGAAGATGGCAACAACCGCCGCGACGACCACGAGTGCGATGATGCCTGCGACGGCCTTGGAGCGGAGCCGCTTCGTTTCAGCTTCAGGGCCCGAGGGCTGGTGGTTCTTTCGAGTCATCGTGGGAGGTCGGCTTTCCGAGGGCGTCCCGGGTGCTTGTCGAACGATCTCCTGGTGAGCGTCGAGGTCGTATCTTATTGGGTTCGTGACTCCAGGACACGGTGAAGATTCTCGGGACCCCTCGCTCTGCCGCGCCGGGGATCGAGATCTTCCCTCGATAATGCTTTGTTGGATCTTCGGTTACAGTTGCCTTGTGCGGAAGTCTCGCCAGCAGCGTTCGTTGGGAAGTCTCGACGATTCGAGAGGAAAGGAGGGTCGTGATGCGCCTCGCCAAGAAGGTCGCATTGATTACCGGGGGAACCTCTGGTATCGGCCGTGCTACGGCACTGCTCTTCGCTCAGGAGGGAGCCAGAGTCTCGATCACTGGCCGAGATGAAGATCGCGGAAGGGAAGTGGTCCAGGAGATCGACCAAGCGGGCGGCGAAGCCCGGTTCACCGCCGGGGACGTGCGAGTCGCGGCGGACTGTGAACGGGTGATCGAGGCTACCCTGGCGGCCTACGGGCGAATCGATGTGCTCTTCAACAACGCCGGCGTCTATTTCCCGAACACGATCCTCGGCTGCAGCGAGACAGAATGGGACAGGACCATCGATGTCAATCTGAAAGGGACGTTCCTGATGTCCAGGCTGGTCCTGCCCCCGATGATCGAGCAGGGTGGTGGGGTAATCATCAACAACGGCTCGGGATGGGGTGTCGTGGGAGGGGCAAAGGCTGTTTCGTACTGCGCCGCCAAAGGAGGAGTCGTCCTCATGACGAAGGCCATGGCGATCGATCACGGTGCGCAGGGCATTCGGATCAATTGCATCTGTCCAGGCGACGTGGAAACTCCCATGCTGGTTGAGGATGCCCGGCAGCAAGGAATGAGCTGGGAGGAGTACCTGGAGCAGGCGTCGGACCGACCCCTGGGGAGAATCGGAAGGCCCGAGGAGATCGCCAAAGCAGCCCTCTTCCTCGCCTCGGAAGATTCCTCGTTCGTGACGGGGGCGGTTCTGCTCGTCGACGGTGGCGGCGCGGCCGACTAGGTGGTCGACTTCCTGAGCGAAGGGGCATTGTATGAAGACAGCGCTCGGATCCCTTTGCCTCGTCGCGACTCTGCAGATCTCCGCCTGGCCTTTGGCGGCGGAAACGACAGCAAGGGCGCTGGAGGATGGTGACTCGCTCGTGTCCGACGGGATCCATTCCCTGGTCATCGGTAGGAGCTCCCGTAGGTACCACGACCTCTACGACTATCCGACGGCCGACGCGATGGGCAGCATCGTCTCCTTCTGGCCTGGCGAAGGCACAGAGCGCAGCAGCATCATGGCCGGTTCACCGATCGTCAAGTTCGCCGGGCGGCTGAACTACCTCGCCTACTCTTGCGTCGAGGTGGAGCTCTCTGGGGCAGGGGAGACCCGTGTGATCCGCGCCGAAGCGAGCTTCGACGGCGGGAGTCCGGAGGTACAGGGACAGATCGAAACTACCTACAGCATGCGCGCGGGAAGCGGTGTTGTCGAGATCACCTCGACTCTGACGAACAACGGTGAGGAGAGCCTGCAGGGAATCGCCTACTCTTTGCACTACGACGGCGACCAGGTCTACCCCTACGAGACAGCGCTATACGCCCAACTCCAATTTCAGCTGACCCCCAAGACGGGCCACTACCTGGCGTGGGTGGATCGCAACCGGCTGCTTGAGGGTGAGCCGGTGGCCGTCGATCTCGCACCGCGGGAGTCACACGAGATCCAGTATGCGCTGGTGACGGATCGCGACAGCGAGAGTCTGTTGCGTAGAGTCTTCACCATTTTGGGGATGGGAGCAGAACCGATCTCGATCAGGTTTGAGAGTCTCGGATCGGGACCCTTCGAGGTCATCGTGAGGGACGTGGCGCGCGACTTCGTGATCTTTCGCAACTTTCTCCAAGATCCTTCACCGCTCCGCCTGATGCTGCCGCCAGCGCGGTATTCGGTCACTGGCAATCTCTTCCCTGCGGTAGTCCGGACCGAGGTGGCAGTAGTCTCCGGTAAGTCAGCGGAGTCCACCCTCGTCAATCCACCGCGGGGCCGTGTCCGTGTCGCGATGAAAGACGATTCCGGAGCGCCACTTCCCGGTAAGGTGACCTTCATCGGTCTGGGAGGCACACCTTCGCCCTACTTCAGGCCTCACGATCCGGTGCGTAGCGGTCGTTCCTGGGAGGAGGTCAAAAACTCGGTTTATCCGGCTCTCTCTGTCCTCGACGTGGAGCTACCTGTGGGCGACTATCTCGTCTCTTCCTCGCGCGGTCCCGAGTACTCCACCCAACAGGCCGAGATCGAAGTCGCGAGCGGTGGGCTGCAGGAGCTCGACTTCGAGCTCGAGAGGGTGGTCGAGACCGAAGGGCTCGTCGCTGTCGATCTCCACATGCACACGCTGCGCTCGGACGGTACCGTGGATGAACGCGAGCGGGTCCTGTCGCTCGTCGGCGAGGGGGTCGAAGTGGCGGTGGCATCGGACCACTTCTTTCGTAACGACTACACACCGCAGATCGAGGCCCTTGGGCTCGAGAACTACCTGAAGGTGATCCCGGGCTCCGAGATCAGCATCCGCAATTCTCGCGACTACGAGTACACGCTGGACTTCAACCTCTACCCGCTGGGACCCGACGAAGGTGGCTGGGAGGCGTTCGCGACTCTTGCCGAAGAGGTGGCACCGATCTTCGAGGCGACACGGAAGCGCTACCCAGGAGCCCTGATCCAGCTCAATCACCCCCGAAACTCTTCCTGGGACTACTTCGTCTCCTATCAGCTCGACCCCGAGAGTGCGGCCACCGCTCGCGCTGGCTTCTGGACCGGCTTCGACGTTCTGGAGGTCTTGAACGGCCCCTCCCCGTTGTTCAACAACAACGTGGCCACAATCAGGGATTGGCTGAATCTCCTTTCACGAGGCTTCCTCATCCCGGCGGTGGCCTCGTCGGACTCCCACCAGATCGATACAGAAGAGCCTGGATACTCAAGAACCTACGTCTACGTGGCAGACCAAGAGATTGAAGAGCTGGAGATCGGAACGGTGATCAAGGCACTGAAGGATGGACGCTCCTTCGTGACCAACGGGCCGATCGTCGAGTTGATGGCGGACGATCGGTATCGGCCGGGAGACCTGTTCTCCTCTCCGCGCGGCGAGGTGGAGCTGGCTATCGAGGTGCGGACGGCTCCGTGGGTCGTCGTCGATGAGGCCAGGGTCCTCGTCAACGGCTCGGTGGAGCGGGTCCTGAAGATCGAAGGCGACGCCGGATCGAGACAAGCGCTCCAGGACAGGGTGAAGCTCAAACTGAAACGGGATGCGTTTGTCCTCGTTGAAGTCGTTGGGAGCAAGAGCCTATATCCTGTGTTACAGGCCATGACCCTCAGCTCTGATCGGCCCTCGAGCGAAGTGACACCGTACGCGTTGACCAACCCTGTCTTTGTAGATGTCGACGGCAACGGCCGGTTCGATGCCCCGCTGCCGAGAGAGATCGGTTCGCGCCTGGACGCAGCCGAGTAGGAACCAATCCATCCTGGGACCCGGTCAACGGTGATTCGTCGATTGCGGCGCGGATGCACCACGGGACGCTCTTGCCGAGAACTTGTGTCGATTTCTGTCGTAGCACTGCTGCTGGCAGACTGAGAGCAATCGGTGTAGATGTGGTCTGCGGATGCGCTGCGCCTCGCTTTGGATTCTCCGGCTTCGTGACCTCGCGGGATACAGCGTCGCTACCTACCCATTCGGGTGGGCACTTCTACAACCTCCCTATGCGGGTAGGTAGCTACCTGCCGAGGTATTGCAGGTATCTCGCCTTTCGCTTCAATCTTCACTCAGGTTGTTTCGCTAGGAGAAACGGTTGTCTACAAGGCAGCTCGATCCAGGTTCCGTGCTTCGCGGAGCTCATCCGAACGGGGGAGGTGTCGTTATGAGGAAACGAACGGTTCAGATTCTGGCGGTCTTCGGTTTGATCTTCGCCGTGAGCCTGGCGGCCTCGGCCCAGACCACGACCGGCCGTCTCCGCGGTAAGGCGCAGGGGCCCGACGGCATGCCTATCCCGGGAGTGACGGTCACGATCAGTGGCGAAGCGTTGCCCGGCGGGGCGCGAATTGCCGTCACAGGTGAGACCGGGGCCTATCGCTTCACGGCTCTTCCCCCAGGTGTCTACAACGTCATTGCGCAGATGGATGGATTCCAGACCCAGACTCTCGCCGACATCAGGGTGGGGATCGGTTCAACGGCCGACGCCGACTTCGTGATGTACGGCGAGTTCGCAGAAGCCGTGACGGTGACGAGCGAGTCACCGCTGGTCGACATGGCGAGCTCCGGCTCGAGCGCCACCTTCACCGCCGAATTCATCGAGGACCTGCCGACGACGCGGAACTTCTACGACATGATAGGGGTTTCGCCTGGTGTCAGTGTAGGTGCCGAAGACTCGGACCGCATGGTTGCCTACGGCTCCAATGTGCAGTCGAACGCCTGGTTCACCGACGGCATCGAGCTGACGGCTCCAGAGACGGGCACCAACTGGGTCGGCGTAAACCCCGACATGGTGCAGGAGATCCAGGTCATGGGCATCGGGGCGCCGGCCGAGTTCGGCAATATGCTCGGCGCGGCCATGAACGTGGTGACGAAGTCGGGCACCAACCAGTTCACGGGAACCGCAAATGCCTACTGGTTCAACAACTCGCTGGTCGACAACGCCATCGATGTCCCAGATCAGGAGTTCCCAGGGTACGAGCAGGTCGACAGCTTCTGGGATGTGACGGCGACTCTCGGAGGTCCGATCAAGAAGGACCGCGTGTGGTTCTTCGCGGGCTACGAGTACTGGCGGGACGGTCACGCCTGGCCGACACAAGATCCGGCGCTGTTGCCTGTGCAGTACCAGGATCGCTACGATCTGAAGCTCTCGGCCCGCATCAACGACAAGAACTTGCTGGATTTCAAGGGCGGTATTACGGATTGGGGTTACCCCGCCGCCCCCAACGAGTTCACCTCGCCCTCGGCATCCGCCGGAGAAATCGGTGACGACACCGTCTGGGGCCTGAACTGGCAGTCGATCTTCAGCGACCGCACCTTCATGGAGGTGCGCTACTCGGGGTGGAAGAGCAACGACGACAACCTTTCTGGCACCGGCAGCACCGAGCCGGCCTTCATTGATGTCTTCAGCGACGGCAGCCCCACGGTCTACACCGGCGGCGTTTGGTATCCGTGGATGTATGACACCTCGACCGACCAGGCGAGCCTCAGCGTCTCCCACTTCGCCGACGACTTTCTAAAAGGAGACCACGACTTCAAGTTTGGCGTGCAGTACAACTCGGGTACGGCCGAGACATTGCTGTCGGTTGCTACCCCGGGGTACTACTACTACAACTACATCTATAGCTACGATTACTACGGCACGGTCTACGACTACCCGTACTACTACCGGGGCGAGCAGGCGCCCTACTTCTACGGCAACGAGCAGGACCAGTGGTCGGCCTTCGTCGACGACTCCTGGGCCGTGAACGATCGGCTGACCATCAATGCCGGACTGCGATTCGATCATCTCGAGGGGAAGATCCAGTCCTTTCCGCGGCTCAACCTGGACGGATCTCCCTCGGGTGCGTCGGTGCCGGGCATCGACCCGCTCTTCACTTGGGACAACTGGTCGCCGCGCATCGGCTTTGCCTACAACCTCGGTGAGCAGCGCCTCATGGTGGTCCGCGGCTCCTTCGGTATCTACTACGACGGCAATGTCGGCGGCAACTGGAACTCGCCGCCGCCCTTCCCGCCGACTTTGGAAGCCTACTTGTCGAGCTCGGGCTCGCCGACGGGCCCATTCGATGAGCTGGCGTGGACCTTCAATGCCGGTGCCAACAACGTCGATCCGAATCTCAAGCCGCCCAAGACTTATCAATACTCACTCGGCTTCGAGCGACAGCTGGGGACCAAGTACTCGGTCGGAGTTCTGGGGGTCTACAAGGACACGAGCAATCAGATCGGCTGGGAGTTCTTGAACGACGGCGTCTACGAGGAGCTACCCTACACCGATCCGTTCAACGGTAGGCAGTACACGCTGCTCAATCCTGTGGATGATGGGTTCCCTACAGTGCGAAAGGGCAACAGGCCGGGCTACACGTCGGCGGGATACCTGGACGATTACTGGGCTCAGTACTGGGGCGTCGTGCTGACATTCAACCGGCGATTCACCGACTGGTGGGGAATGCAGGCGTCCTACACCTATTCGGAGTCCACCGGTCTCAATCCGCGCGCCCTGAGCCAGTACCAGAACAACCCGCTATACGGCAGCAAGGAGGGTTCGGGCCCCAACCAGTGGTTCAACGTCGACGGCGCCAAGCAGCAGGGAGATCGCCCCAACATGTTCCGCGTGCAGGCCAACTTCGAGCTTCCCTGGAACATGCACGCCAACACGGCGATCAACCTACAGGACGGCAGACCCTACTCTCGTCAGGTTCGGGTCGGGGAGCTCAACACCTCGGCCAGTCGCCAGAACTACTTCGTGGCGGACTACAGCCTGCGGCACCCATTCCAAAGTCTGATCGATTTCTCGATCGGCAAGCGGTTCGGCCTGCCGAGAAATGGACTTCTGAAGCTGGACCTGCAGTTCTTCAACCTCCTCAACAACACCGCCAGCGACTGGTTTGAGACGGTGATTCTAGGACCGGGTCAGGACTACATCCCGATCTGGCATGTCAAACCCAGGAGGTTGATGCTGCGCGTGGGAGTCGAGTTCTAGCTCTATAGGTCTCCCACTCTTTTTCGTATGATTCGGGCGGCGAGCTTGCTCGCCGCCCGTTCTTTGCCGGTGGAATCACCTTCAGAAGAGGAGAGAAAGCCGATGCCATCTACGAAGGGCTTCAAGATTACCTATGCGACCCTGGCAGCGCCTGCCGAAGAGGTGCATGTGGCATTCGAAACGGCAGCCAACGAGCTGCAGGGAGCCCTGGGGCAGACGCACCCGATCTGGATCGGTGGCGAGCCGTCCTTGAGTGAGGAAGTCTTCGAGAATCGATCGCCGACGGATCGGAGAGTCGTCGTCGGCAGTTTTCAGCGGGCGAGCGCGAGCCAGGTGGCGGCGGCTATCGGTGCAGCTCATCGAGCCTTCGGCGAATGGAGCCGGATGCCCTGGCAGGAGCGTCTTGCCATCCTGAGAACAGCCGCCGAGAACATCAGCTCTCACCGTTTCGAGCTGGCAGCCCTGATGAGCCTGGAGGTGGGAAAGAACCGCTTCGAGGCCCTGGCGGATGCTGAAGAAGCAGCCGATCTGCTGCGCTACTACTGCCAGCAGATGGAGGATGCCGCCGGATTCGATCGGCCCATGGGACAGTTGGCTCCGAACGAGAAGACGCGCGACATCCTGCGACCCTACGGTGTCTGGGTCGTGATCTCACCCTTCAACTTTCCCGTGGCTCTGGCCGCCGGAATGGCTGCTGGAGCGCTGGTCGCTGGCAATACCGTAGTGCTGAAGCCGGCCAGCGAGGCGCCGGCCAGTGCTCTCAAGCTGTACGAGATCGTGGTTGAAGCCGGGCTGCCTGCCGGAGTGTTGAACTACCTCAGTGGCAGTGGCTCCGAAGTAGGCAGAACACTCGTCCAAGATTCCAGGGTCTCGGGCCTCGTCTTCACCGGTTCGAAGGAAGTCGGCATGCGGATCTTCCGACGATTCAACGACGAGCGTCCGCGGCCCTGCTACTTGGAGCTGGGGGGCAAGAACCCGGCTATCGTGACGGCCAGAGCCGATCTGGAGAAGGCGGCCGAGGGCGTGGCTCGGTCGGCTTTCGGCTTCGGAGGCCAGAAATGTAGCGCTTGCAGTCGGGTCTATGTGGACCGATCCGTAGCAACGGCGTTCAAAGAACTGCTGCGCGAAAGGACGGTAGCTCTCGCTATCGGAGATCCCCTGAGGCGCGAGAGCTTTCTCGGGCCCGTGATCAACGAGGCGGCGGTGCGCAAGTTCGAAAGATGCGTCGCCGCAGCCAGACGCGATGGCGAGATTCTGTTCGGTGGCGACGTACTCGGCGGCGAGGAATTCGCGCATGGTTTTTTCGTCACCCCCACAGCCGTCACCGGCTTGCCAGAAGATCATTGGTTGGTTCGCGAAGAGCTCTTCCTGCCATTTCTCTACCTCGGCGAGGTGGAATCGCTCGAACAGGCAATCGAGCTTTCGAACCGTAGCGAGTACGGTCTCACGGCCGGCATTTTCAGCGAAGATCTCAAGGAGGTCGAGACCTTCTTCGATTCGATCGAATCCGGAGTGACCTATGCGAATCGGCGCAGCGGCGCTACGACGGGAGCCTGGCCCGGGGTGAATCCATTCTGCGGTTGGAAGTCCAGCGGATCCACCGGCAAGGGTGTCTGTGGACCCTACTATGTGTCACAGTTCCTGCGCGAGCAGAGTCGTACCCTCATGGAGTAGGGAATCGCTCCTACGACCATTCTTGAATCTCGGAGACGGAACCATGAACGAATTGCAGGTCCCCTTCATCGGCACCCCTCTGCCCGGGCCCAAGGCTCAGGCAATGTTGGAGAGGGAAAAGCTCTGGGTCTCCCAGAACTACGTCAAGGATTATCCGCTCGTTGTCGAAAAGGCCGCGGGCATGGTTCTGACCGATCTGGACGGCAACCGTTTCCTCGACTTTGCGGCTGGCATCGCGGTCTGTGCGACCGGCCATTGCCACCCGAAGGTCGTCGAGGCCATCCAGAAGCAGGCGGCGCGCTTCATTCACCTCTGCGCCATCGATTTCTACTATCCACAGGTGGTGGAGCTGGCCGAGCGACTGGCCGCTCTGGCGCCCGGCGCTTCGCGAAAGCGGGTTTATTTCGCCAATTCGGGAGCCGAGGGCATCGAGACGGCTCTGAAGCTGGCGCGTCTGCGCACCGGGCGGCAAAAGATCGTTTCCTGCTTCGGCGCCTTCCATGGTCGGACCATGGGTGCGCTCTCGTTGACAGCAAGCAAGGCCACCCAGCGGATGGGCTATGGACCGTTCCTACCCGAGGTGCATCATACCCACTATGCCTCCTGCTATCGCTGCCCGGTGGGCCGTGACCCGGAGACCTGTGACGTCGAGTGTCTGGATCTGCTCGAAAAGACCCTGTTCAAGACGGTGGCGCCGCCGGAAGAGATAGCCGCCATCGTGGTCGAGCCGATTCAGGGTGAGGGGGGGTACTGCGTTCCAAAGCGCGAGTTCCTGGATCGAATCGCGGCGCTTTGTAAGGAGCACGGCATTCTGCTCATCGCCGACGAAGTGCAGAGCGGTTTTGGCCGAACCGGCAAGATGTTCGCCAGCGAGCATTTTGGTTTCGAGCCGGACATCCTGGTGCTGGCCAAGGGTATCGCCTCCGGTATGCCCATCTCGGCGGTCGTGGCTAGCGACGAGCTCATGCAGTGGCGCTCGGGTGGTCACGGCAGCACCTTCGGCGGCAATCCGGTCTCCTGCGAAGCGGCGCTGGCGACGATCGAGGTGCTGGAAGGTGGTTTGGTGGACAACGCCGCGAAGATGGGCGACTACCTCAAGACCCGGCTGCAGTCGCTGATGGACAAGCACTCGTCGATCGGCGAGGTGCGAGGTCTCGGTCTAATGCTCGCCGTGGACCTGGTGAAGGACAGGGCAACCCGCGAGCCGGATCGTGACCTGCGGCAGAAGGTTCTGTACCGGGCCTTCGAAAAGGGAATCGCGTTTCTGGGCTGTGGCGCCAGTAGCGTCCGCATCGCGCCACCCCTGATCATCACCGAGAAGGAAGCCGACATCGCGGTCGACGTCTTCGACCAGGTGCTGGCGGAGCGATGACCGGGCCCGCCGCAGAGCTCTTCGCGGAGATCGATCGAGCGGGGACGATCGACCTGCTCAGCGAGCTGATTCGCCTTCCCAGTCATCGGGGACTCGAGCGACAGGAAGAAGGCGTGGCTCGAGCTCTCGGCGAGTATCTGGATTCGCATGGTCTCGAGGCGCGTCTCGTGGAGGTGGTGGAGGGGAGACCAAATCTGATCTGTACCCTGGACAGCAGGGTGCAGGGGCGACATCTCCTGCTCTGCGGACATACCGACACGGTACCGCTCAACGAGGGAGACGAGGGGGTGGGGTTCTCGAGTGTGGTGCGGGACGGATGGGTCGAGGGGCGAGGTAGCGTGGACATGAAGGGTGCTTTGGCGGCAATGGCCGCGGCTTTGGTGGCCCTCCACCGGACGAGGGCCCTGGCGAGCGGCAAGGTGACCCTGGCCGCGATCATCGACGAGGAGATGGAGAGCCTCGGCGCCGAGCACCTCGTGGCGAGCGGATTCGAGGCTGATGGTGCCGTCGTCGGTGAGCCCACCGAGAACCGGCTGGCGCTGGGCCACAAGGGTCTGGAGTGGCTGGAGTTCTGGTTTCAGGGCAAGTCGGCGCACGGTGGCACACCGCAGGCCGGGATCAACGCCATAGACGGAGCAGCCCGTTTCATCGACTTGGTGCGTTCCGAGTTGATTCCCGTGTTCGCCGAACGGGCCGATCCCTTGCTGGGGCCGCCGACCCTGAATTTCGGGACCATTCGAGGCGGGGACCAGCCGTCGACGGTGGCCGCATTCTGCAAGCTGACCGCCGATCGCCGCTCGGTGCCCGGCGAGGACTTCGCCTCCATGACGAAGGAGCTTGGCGCGCTGCTCGGCCGCGTCGAAAAGGAGATGCCGGGCCTCCGCACAGAGCTGCGCAGGGTTCCGGGTGGCATGGCGACTCTGGAGCATGTGGCCCTGAAGACCGAGGCTGAACATCCGATCGCCCTGTCGGTTGGACGCGCTGTACGAGAGCTGTCGGGTTCGGAGGACGAGCCGGGGGATTTCCCCGCCTGGACCGATGGCGCGCTGTTGGCCGGGTTCGCGGGCATTCCCACCGTCATTCTGGGACCAGGAAATCTGCAGCTCGCCCATTCGCCGCGGGAAGCCGTCGAGGTCGATCAGGTCTTGGATGCGGCACGTTCGTACGCGCTCACTGCTCTCGATTTCTGCCAGGGCGATGTATGAGGCTGCGAGTTCCTCACACCTTCGCGCTGCTCTTTGGGCTCGTAGTCGTCGCTGCCATCGCGACGCATTGGATTCCTGCGGGACAATACGATCGGCAGGAGGTCGACGGTAGAGAGCTGGTCCTTTCCGATTCCTACCACAGGGTCGAGGGTGAGCCCGCCGGGCTCGCCGAGATCTTTCTGGCCTACCCGCGGGGTCTCGTCGAGACGGCCTACATCGTCTTCTACATCTTCATCATCGGAGGGGCCTTCGGTGTCATCAATGCGACCGGCGCGGTGGAGGCCTCGATCCAGGGCATCGTCAGAGCTTGCAAGGGTCGCGGTGAGTTGATTGTCGCGGTCCTGGTGGTTTTGTTCTCGCTTGCCGGTGCGACGATCGGAATGGCCGAGGAGACCCTGGTATTCCTGCCTGGCTTGCTGATTCTCACCAGGCGCCTGGGGTATGACGACATCACTGCCGGAGCCATCGGCCTGGTGGGCGCCGGCGCCGGATTCTCGGGTGCCTTTCTCAATCCCTTCACGGTCGGGGTCGCTCAGGGTATCGCCGGGCTACCCCTGTTTTCCGGGGTCGGGTATCGGCTGCTTGTCTGGGGCGTGATCACCGCCATCACCGTGATCTTCGTGGTGCTGTATGCGAGGCGGAGCCGCACCCAGGGCGAAGCCGTTGCTGCGGGAGACGAAACCCCCGCAGAGGTGGGCGTCCGCCAGAAGGCGGTTCTGGGCCTGTTGGTGGCCGCTCTGCTGGCTGTCGTGGTCGGTGCGCTGCGGTGGCAGTGGGGCATCATGGAGCTTTCGGGCCTTTTTGTCGCGGTGGCGGTGCTGGCGGGCCTGGTGGGGGGGCTCGGCACGAGCGGTACTGGAGAGCGCTTCCTCGAAGGCGCTGCCGCGATCACCGGCGGTGCCCTGGTGGTGGGACTGGCACGCGGCATCCTGGTCATCTTCGATGGTGCCGGCGTCACCGACACCATCCTGCATGGCATGGCATCCTCGGTAAGTGGACTTCCCGCATCCATCAGCGTGGCCGGGATCTACGCCGTCCAGGTGCTGCTCAATTTCTTCGTCCCTTCGGGCAGTGGCCAGGCGGCTTTGTCGATCCCCATCCTGGCGCCGCTCGGCGACCTCGTGGGAGTGACTCGGCAGACCACGGTCCTGGCTTACCAGTTCGGAGACGGATTCTCGAATGTGCTGACCCCGACCCAGGGCTACTTCATGGCCGGCCTGGCCCTGATCGGAGTGCGGTGGGAGCGCTGGGTGCGGTTCATCTGGCCACTGCAGCTGCTCTGGATCGCCGCCGGCCTGGGGTTCCTGCTCGTGGCTCACTGGATTCAGTGGGGCCCGTTCTGAGATCAGACTGAATCTCGGCTCGACCTCGCCTGCAGACCAGGTTCCGGCTAGGCCGAAGATGCCTTGTCGGTGAATCGCAGGTCCTCATCGATCGAGAATCCCCGGGCGCGAAGCTCATCGACATACCGCTTCGAATTCACTGACAGCTCGCGTGGCACGGCGCCGCGGATCGTCTCCCCTCGCGCCATCATCTCGGCGACGATGGCTCCATCCCAGCCGGTGGTGCGTTGCATGGAGGTGAACCCGGTTTCGGGATCGAAGAAATCGACCAGATCGAGCTGCGCCTCGGCGGGCTTCCCCCGGTGGTGTCCTCTTGCTACCACGCGGATGATCACGGCATCCTCGAACTCGCCGTGGACCTCGAGTCGTGGACCGAGGACAGCGTGGAGGACTTCCCTGGGTCTGACCCTGGCCCCCTGGATCTCGATCAGCTCCTGCTCGAAGAGACCGGCGTCGCGAAAAGCCTGCCACTGCGACGCATGGCCCGGATACCGAATCGTCCGGTTCTCCAGGGTCTGGAGCTTGCCGGCGAAGGTCCAGGGCATGGTGGAGGTGCCACCGGCCGTCACGAAGGCCTCGAGCCTTCCGAAGGGCGGTGGGAAATCGAGCAGCTCGTAGCCCTCCGGGTCGAAGCACGGTACCTCGGTGATTTCGCCCCCGCGGAGGAAGGTGCCGTTGCCGTCGTACTCGTTGGTGAGCCCGGCGATGTTGAAGGTCAGAGCGTACTTCCAGGGTGGTTCGGGCCTAGCTGGAATGCCACCGTCCCACATCATGACCTCACGCGGCTCGTCCAGCAGATCCATCGTGTAGGTCATGAGGCTGGTGCCCATCCCAGGTACCTGACCGCAGTCCGGAATGATGCTGATGCCGGCATCGCGGGCCCGGCTGTCGAGCGCCAGCTGCCGGCGAACCAAGGCCGTGTTGCCTCCCAGATCGCACATGCTCGAGCCGACCTCGATCGCCACCTCGGCGATGGGTAGATTGAGATAGTAGGGGACGGCGCTCAAGAAACTGTCGGTACCCTTCAGGAACCCGAGCAAAGCCACCGGATTCGTAACGTCGATCCCCGAGCCACGGGCGACCTCTGCTCCAGCCAGCTTATTGACCCGCCGGGCAGCACGTCTCGCTGCCTCCGGATCCAGGTCGGCGATGGAGACACTCGAAGCGTCGCCTCGTGTGGCCATGTCGAAAGCCGCCGCCGTACCCTGGCGGCCACCACCCAGTACCGCATAGCTGAAGCTCATGGGACTTCCCTCCAAGCAGATTCGAGTGCGCAGGTTCTACGACCGAAACGGGCGCGTCGGCTCTCGCTCTGCGGGATGACGGCGCCACCAGAAATAGGCGGGTAGCCCGAGAGCTACCAGACCGAGGCCGAGTAGAGACTCGATCGGCTTTTCGATCAGGGTGTTCGCTATCAGCAGGATCGAGGCCAGGACGAACAGTGCCGGAACCACAGGGTAGCCCCAGACTCGGTAGGGTCTGGGAGCGTCCGGCAGTTTGCGGCGAAGGACGAAGACGGCGGCGGTGGTCGCCGCGTGAAAGAGCACCGCCGCGAAGACGACGTAGGTATACAGCTGTTCGTACGTTCCGGAGAGCGTCAGGGCGATCGCCCAGAGGCTCTGCGCCCACAAGCTGCGCCCCGGAGTATGGAACTTCGGGTGCACAGCAGCCAGGGAGTGGAAGAAGACTCCGTCACGAGCCATCGGCAGATAGATCCGTGGGCTGTATAGGATGGTGGCCGACAGACAGCCGAAGGTGGAGATCAAGACCCCGAGAGTCACCAGTTTGGCGGCTCCCTCCCCGAACAGGGCTGTTGCGGCCGTCTCCGCAATGCGTGGCGTCGCTGCCATCTCTTCCATCGACAGCGCTCGGAAATAGACGAGGTTGACGAGGCCATACAGGACCATGATGGCCACGGTGCCCCAAATGAGCCCGATCGGTAGGCTCCTTTCGGGTGTCTTCATCTCGCCGGCCGAGAAGGTGGGGCCGTACCAACCGTCGTAGGTCCACAAGGCCGCGATCATGCCGATGCCTAGGGCCGTGAGGAGACCAACGGAGGCCACTGGTTGCGCAAGATCGTAGGAGGCGGTCGGTTCAACGGCCAGGCCGAACGCCACCAACAGGCCGATGGATCCGATGCGAATCACCGTCAGTAGATTTTGAACCCCGGCGCCCTCGCGAAGGCCAATGTAGTTGACCGTGGTCAGAAACAGGATCGCCAGAGCGGCGGCGAGCTGGCCGCCGGAGACCGACCAGGTCCAATCGAAGATCGGCAACGACCAGAGCTTGTTGCCTGTCGAGAAGAAGGGGATGAAGCTGCCGAGATACTCGCCGAAGGCTACTGCGAGCGCGGCTATACCACCCGACATGATGATGAGGAAGCAGGCCCAGCCGTAGAGGAAGCCCCACAAGGGACCGTATGCCTCTTTGAGGAAGTGGTACATGCCACCGGCTCGAGGAAACAGAACCCCCAGCTCAGCGTAGGTCAAGGCCCCAGCGAGCGTCAGCACGCCTCCCAGGATCCACACCAGCAGGATCGTGCCCTGACTCGGCAGGACCCTCGCCATGTCGGCGGTGGTGATGAAGATCCCGGTACCGATCACCGAGCCGATGGTCAGCAGGGTCGTGTCCCAGGTGCCGAGTCCGCGAACGAGCTCGGGCGGAGATGGCGAAGGCCTTTCGGGGGTAGCCACTGCAGGGGAAGCGTATGCGGGAATCGGAGGCGAAGTAAACAGGTCCGTTCAGAGAGGTTCCGAGCTATGATCCAGGAGGTTTCGATGACAGGAAAGGGGGCCACGAAACCTCATGTCTCTCGACAGGCGACAAGTTCTTCAGCTGGGCCCCTTGGCTCTGGCTGGGCTCGCCGGTAAGGCCGAGGGGAAGGCACTCACTGGCAGATTTCGAGCCCGTGATCTCGGGGTTCGAATCGGACGCCTGACGCCGGGTCCCTGGAATGCCATCACGGATGTTCCGGGAGTGGAGGTCGGCCATCAGACAATCATCCAGGGAAGCGGAACGCTCGTCCCCGGGACGGGCCCGATTCGAACCGGAGTCACCGCCATCTGGCCCAGCCGCAGGATCCTGAAAGAGTATCTACCTTGCGGCTATGACGTGCCGAATGGCAACGGCGAGGTCACCGGCCTGATTCAGCTCCGGTCGTTGGGGATCCTCGGTTCGCCGATCTGCCTCACCAACACTTCGAGCGTCGGGATGGTCTATGACGCCCTCCTGGATCATCTTCCAGACGACGATCTGCCGCCGGTCGAGCCGGTCGTTGGCGAAACCTGGGATGCCGTGCTCAACGACATCGAGGGCCGGCACGTTCACCAGGAGCACGTGGATGCGGCTCTCGAAGGGGCTCGGTCGGGCCCGGTGGCGGAAGGCTGTGTGGGTGGCGGCACCGGAATGATCTGCTACCAGTTCAAGGGCGGTATCGGTAGCGCATCACGGAAGCTGCCTCCACCCCTGGAGAAGTACAGCGTCGGAGTGCTGGTGCAGGCGAATCACGGAGCGCGCGAGTTGCTTCGCATCGACGGTGTGCCGATCGGTGAGGAGATCGTGGATCTCCTACCGGAGCCGGGGGTAGAGTCGGAGCCGAATTCGATCCTGATGATCGTCGCCACGGACGCACCGCTTCTGGACTATCAATTGAATCGGCTGGCGCGGCGCGCTGGTCATGGGTTGGCAAAGACCGGCAGCATCTCCGGCAATTCCAGTGGCGATTTCACCCTGGCTTTCAGTACCGGCAACTCAATTCCTCGGCGGGACTTCTGGCAGGGTGAGGTCTACGCCCAGCAGAGCATCGACGAGACGGAGATCTACCCCCTGCTGGAGGCCGCGAGCGAAGCGACTGAAGAGGCGATCATCAACGCCCTATTTCTGGCCACCGACATGGTGGGTCGCGACGGCAGCGAGGTGCATGAGCTACCACTGTCGCGCACGCTAGAGATCCTGAAACGGCACCATCGACTCTTTCCTCCCGAGGAGGCTGGGGGCAGCCATGATTAGGCTCGTGACACTGCCGTTCTGCACGGCTGTGATGCTCGACGTGTGGAACGCGTCGCCGAGCCGGCACTTTGCGGCCTATAGCTGTTCAGGCTCCTACCGGTGGTTGCTCGGACATCCGGTCATCGACGAGTTCGCCACGATCTCATCGCCCATCTTCCTTGCTCCCCGATCGCTTCTGGGCAAGATCTACAACGCCGGGATCAGTCTGGGGCACCAGCGAGATCCCGAGATGGGGATCGACCTGGGCTGGCCACCACTTTGCGTCGGCCTCGATGCTCCGGCACCCGAACTGCCGTCGAACTGGGAGGCGAGACTCCTCGAGGCCCTCGCGGCGAAAGGTGTGCCCGGGGAGGGCGCAGGTGACACTCTTCCTATTCGACGGGGGAGGTTCGGAGAGCACGAGGTCGAATGTCTCAAGGTTGGCGAAGCCTCTATCTTCGTCACCTCGGCGCCCCTGCTGCCCAAGCAACTGGGCTATCTGTGCGAGGCAGGCTTGACTCCCCTGGTCGTGGCGGTCTCGGTGGGTAACAGGCTCGAGCGGGTCAGCGAGGGGGAGCCGCGCTCGGTCACAGCACTATCGCAGGAAAGGCTGATTGCCCTTTACGGTGTCGTCGAGGGGTTGAGCCAATGACGCCACGCTATCCCGACAGCAAGGTCTTCTATCGTCGCCTGGACCGCGACTTCCGACTCGTGACGTCGGCGGCGGGCGCCACCATCGTGGACGAGTCGGGTCGCAGCTACCTGGACGCCTCTGGTGGTGCGATGGTCGCCAACGTGGGGCACGGGGTCGAGGAGCTCGCCGACGCGCTGGCGGAGGCCGCCCGGCTCGGCTTTGTGAGCGGCGCCCAGTTCACGCACCGGTACGTCGAAGAGCTGGCTCAGGAACTGGCAGAGGTGCTTCCCGAGAACCTGCAGCACAGCTACTTTCTGGCCAGCGGATCCGAAGCCGTCGAAGCTGCGGTGAAGCTGGCGCGGCAGTATTGGGTGGAGAAGGGGCGGGAGGAAAAGTGGAAGGTCATCAGCAGGGTTCCTTCCTACCACGGCAACACCCTGACTGCACTGTCGCTATCCGGCAGGGAGCATTACCGAAAGATCTATGGCCCCTTGCTCAGCGAGTTTCCCCGCATCCCGGCGCCCGACACCTACCGCCACCCCGATTCCGATGCCTCGAGTGGCGCGGTGCTGGAGGCGGCGATCCAGGAGAACGACCCGGAAACGATCTCCGCCTTCATCGCCGAGCCGATCATCGGCTCCTCGGCAGGGGCCATGGTGCCGCGCGAGGACTACTACCGGCGAACGCAGGAGATCTGTCGTCGCCATGACGTGCTCTTCATTGCCGACGAAGTGCTCTGCGGCATGGGCCGAACCGGGCGTTGGTTCGCCTTCGAGCATTTCGGTGTGATCCCCGACATGCTGGTGCTGGGCAAGGGCCTCAACGGCGGCCTGGCGCCGCTCAGCGCAGTGGTCGCGGGGCGGCAGATCGTCGACTTGCTTGTCAGGGGAAGCGGCTATTTCAATCATGCCCAGACCTATTCCCATACGCCAGTCATCTGTGCGGCGGGTCTGGCCACGATTCGCTATTTGAAGAGGGAAGGCCTCGTGGAGCGCTGCGCCGCCATGGAAAAGCCGTTCTTCGAGCGGCTCGAAGCCTTGCGAGAATTCGAGGTCGTCGGTGACGTAAGGGGCAAGGGACTGCTGGCCGGCGTCGAATTCGTGGTCGATCGGACGACGAAGGAGCCGATGCCTCGGTCGGATCGATTCGCCGAGCGAGTCACCTCCGCGGCTTTCGAGAACGGTCTGATCGTCTGGCCGAACGTCGGACATGTGGACGGTATCCGGGGTGACCTCGTCATGCTGGCGCCACCCTTCGCGGTCACCGAAAAGGAGATCGACATCATCGTGGGGCTTCTCGAGCAGACTCTCGAGGAGGTGGGCAAGTGAGCAGCAAGTTGACCTCCATGCAGGAGGCGGTGACCCAGTTCGTCAGCGACGGAGACAGCCTGGTGATCGAGGGATTCACGCATCTGATCTGCTTTGCCGCGGCGCACGAGATCATCCGGCAAAAGAGGCGGGACCTGACTCTGTGCCGAATGACACCGGACCTCATCTACGACCAGATGATCGGTGCCGGGTGTGCCCGCAAGGTGATCTTCAGCTGGGCCGGAAATCCCGGCGCCGGCCCCCTCTACGCCTTTCGTCGAGCGGTCGAGCAAGGCATCCCGAACCCGATAGAGATCGAGGAGTACACCCACTTTGGAATGGCGGCCCGATTCGCCGCCGGAGCAGCGCGTCTGCCGTTCATGCCCATGCGTAGCGAGGGCGGTAGCGATCTTCCGAAAGTGAACCCCAATCTGCGTTCGGTGCAATGTCCCTACACGGGCAAGGACCTCTCTGTCGTGCCGGCTCTGAACCCGGATATCGCCTTCATTCACGTTCAGCGTGCCGATGTTCTGGGCAATAGCCAGGTCTGGGGAGTTTTGGGTGTGCAGAAGGAAGCGGCCTTCGCCTCGGAAAAGCTGGTAGTCGTAGCCGAAGAGATCGTGGATGAAGAGCTGATCCGCTCCGACCCGAATCGAACGCTCATCCCGGGATTCCTGGTCGACGCCGTCGTGCACGAGCCCTGGGGCTGCCATCCCTCGTTCGCCCAGGGGTACTACGACAGGGACACCGACTTCTATGTCGCTTGGCGGGATATCTGCAAGGATCTCGAAGCATTCGAGCGCTACATGAATGAGTGGGTCTACGGCGTCGCAAACCGTTCGGAGTATGTGGACCGGATGGGCGAGCGACTCGAGCGGCTTCGGGCCGCACCCAGATTGTGCGAGCCGGTGGACTACGGCTTCTGAGGAGAGCCATGGAGTACACACGCAACGAGCTCTTGATCTGCCAGGCGGCCCGGCAACTCGAGGATGGAGAGGTGGTCTTCGTGGGCATCGGCCTACCCAACCTGGCCTGCAACCTCGCCAGGCACCTGCATGCTCCGGATCTGGTTCTGATCTACGAGTCGGGAACGGTAGGCTCGGTCCCTGAGCGGGTACCGGTATCGATCGGTGATCCGGCACTGGTCAGCGGTGCCCTCAGTGTCTGCCCCATTTTCGATGTCTTCTATTACTACCTTCAGGCGGGTCGAATCGACGTCGGCTTCCTACAGGGCGCTCAGATCGATCGGTTCGGCAATCTCAACACGACGGTGATCGGCGACTACGCTCGGCCGAAAGTGCGCCTTCCTGGCAGCGGGGGTGCCTGCGAGATCGCGATCCATGCCAACAAAGTCCTGGTCATCGCTCCCCAGAGCCGTCGGAGCTTCCCGGTGAAGCTGGACTTCCTGACTTCGGCCGGGTACCTGGACGGCGCTGGCGCGCGAGAGCGCCTGGGTATGCCGGGGCAAGGACCGACTGTAGTCATCACGGACCTGGCCTGCTTCGGGTTCGAAGAAGGCGAGATGACGCTGACATCCCTTCACCCAGGTGTGACCGAGCAGGATGTTCGCAACAATCTGAGTTGGGAGCCGAGAATCTCCAGTGAGCTGGCGGTAACGGCACCGCCGACCCCTGAGGAGCTCAGACTGCTCCGAGACAAGCTCGATCCGAAACGACTGTACCTCTAGAAAGGGTTCCCGATGTTTGACTGGCGATCCTGCTGTAAGGCGAGTCTTCTGGCTCTCCTTTTCGCCTCGCCGGTGGCGGGGTTCGACCTGTCGCGGGCCGAGGTGTCCAGGCTCGACAACGGCCTGACCCTGATCGTCCTCGAGGACCAGACGTTCCCGGTGGTGAGCGTTCAGATGTTGTATCGGGTCGGGGCTCGGCACGAAGAAGTGGGGCGAACCGGAATGGCCCACTTCCTGGAGCACATGGCATTTCGCGACACCCAGAACTTCCCGGATACCGAGGTGGTCAGTCGGATCTACGCGGTGGGAGGGGAGTGGCACGCCTATACCTGGCTGGACCAGACGACCTACTTCGAGACTTTGCCGTCGGAGTATCTCGATCTGGCGCTGAGGATCGAGGCCGATCGCATGGCTCGCCTCCTGATCCCCGCCGATCAGGTCGACCCGGAGCGAGGCGCGGTCCTAGCGGAGATGCACGGCTACGAGAACGACCCTTCGTCGGTTCTCCACGATGCCGTTTTGATGATGTCGTTTCTGCAGCATCCCTATCGCAACAACACGATCGGCTGGGAGAGCGACGTGGAGAGCATTCAGTACGCCGATATCGTGGACTTCTACGAGCGCTACTATCAACCGGCGAACGCGGTCCTGGTGGTGGTCGGCGACATTTCGGTCCCCGAGGTCCAGCAGCAGGTCGATGTCCTGTTCGGACCTCTGGCTGGGGGCCATAGGGCAACGCCACCGCCGACCGTCGAGCCTCTCCAGATGGGCGTGCGCCGTCTTACTTACGAGGGGACGGCAGCGCAGAATACCTTCAAAATCGCCTATCGGGCACCGGCGGTGAACGACTCGGACTACGTTGCTTTTCTGGTGCTGCAGGAGGTGCTGGCGGGCGGATCGGGAGTCAATTTCTCGCAGAACGAGTGGGGCGATGCCGTCCGCTCGGGAGCTCGACTGGATGGAACAGTTGAGGATCTGGTGACCTGGTTCATCCCGACCGCGGCGCCGTACGTCTTCACTCTCGGTGGCAGCCTGGACTTGACGGCATCGAGCGAGGAAACGGAGGCGCGGATCGAAGCTGCCCTGGCTGGAGTCCGAGACCGGCCCATCGAGCCGGAGGAGCTGGAAGCAGCCAAAAAGCATCTCTTGCGGGAATTGGTTTTCGACGTCGAGACGACCGAAGATGCAGCGCATCAGTTGGCATTCTTTGCGGGGCTCGACGGTCTGGATGTTCTGTTGGACCTACCAGCCAGGATCGCGGCGGTGACCGCTGAGGACATTCAACGTGTCGCCCTGACCTACCTGAGGCCCGAGCAGAGGACGATCGGCTGGTACCTCGCCGGGCGGGCAGTGGAGCCGGCGGAACCACGTGATCCGGTGATGGGCAGCAGGAACGGCTGGGCACCGCCTGCCGTCGAGATGGACGAGCCGAGGTCGCCCTCGGCGCCGAAGGTCTCGAGACTGGGAAACGGCATGCCACTGGTGCTGCAACGCGTTTCTCTGTCTCCAACAGCCTTTCTGCGAATTCTGGTGCCGACCACCGGAGTGGAATTCGGCGGCAACGCCCGCAAAGACTACCCCTTCTGGCGTCAAACGTCGCTCGATTTCCGGTTCGAGAACAGCGAGCTGCGGGAGACCCTGCAACGGGCACGCTCGATTCTGGCAAGTGGACGGCCGTTGGAAGTGGCGCCTGCGACAGGAGAACTACGGGACCCCGAGAGTCGTCTGTCGGCAGAGCTGGACGACGTGCTGGGAGTCCATCCACTGGCATCGGGCTCTGAAGCCGCAGCTGTCGCCCTGGTGGGCGATTTCGACGAGGCTACGGCACTGGCTCACGTCGAAGAGGCGCTGGGCGATGTCGAGGTGGCTTCGATACCCAGCGGCCCCTCCCTTACATTGGCGGAGCGCTCCCGCGTCGTAGAGTTGGACTTCGCGATCGCCCAGGCTCAGCTTGGCTACGTCGTGCCTGCACCCCCGCCCTCCGACCCGGAGTCGTGGGCCTGGCGCATGCTGCTGTATGTGATGAGCCATGGCTACGAGGGTAGGTTGGGCAAGGAAGCCATCTCGCGACAGGGGCTCGTCTACTACATCGACTCGAGCTACGACTCGGCTGGCACCCAGGCGAGAGTCGCTTTGAAGATCGGGGTCGACCCTGGCAAGCTGGCGCCGATGCGGGAGCTTCTTGTGGAGTCGCTCGACGACTTGCAGAGGCATCCACCAACCGAGCAGGAGGTGGCCGAAGCAAAACAGCATCTGCTGGGTCGTCGACAGAGCTCGGCGCAGAGCAACGAGGAGATCTCGGCAGCTTTGCTCGATGAGTGGGTGGGCGAAGGGAGGCTGCTCTCGTCCGAAGAATTCGCCGCCGTCGTGAGCAGTGTGTCGCGAGAATCGGTGCTGGAAGTCATCCCGAGGTTCATCGCCGGCACGATCGTCGAAGTGCGGGGTCATCCATAGCGGTCGGTCTCCCGAGTCGGACCTACCCGGGGTCGCTGCCAGGGTCTCGAACCTTGGGTCAGATGTGCAGGAGGTGTTCGTGTCGACATTCGAGTGGAAACCAACGCGGCTCCTATCACCACTGACAACCGCGGCCTGCCTCATGCTTGCGGCAGGCTCGTTGTCGTGTGGAACCTCTTCAGAAACGCCGGCCGGGGCTCTGGCCTCGGAGGCCAGCCACCTGTTTCGCGGCGGCAGGATTCTCACGCTTGCCGGGAAGCTGCCAGCGCCCACAGCCCTGGCGGTGGCCGGCGGTCGGATTGTCGCCCTGGGGAGCGATGAGCAGCTGGAGAGCTGGCGAGGAGCAGAGACTGTCGTCGTCGATTTGGCAGGCAAGATCCTGGCTCCTTCCTTTGTCGACCACCACGTTCATCTCTTGAATATCGGTATTTCCCTGCTTTACGCGAATGAGCCCCCACCCAATTTCATCGACGTCACCGCCTTTTCGAGCCGCGAAGCTCTGGGCGAGGAGATCGCAGCCCGCGCCGCGACGCTGGATTCCGGTAGCTGGATCGTCGGCAAGGGCTGGAGTCAGGGAGCCTGGGGCACGCAGGAGCTGCCTACCCATGAGCTGTTGACTCGTAGCGCTCCGCGACACCCCGTCTATCTCACGCGCGTCGATGCTCATGCCGGGTGGCTGAATGCGCTGGGCCTGGAAATGGCTGAGATTGGTCCTTCGACTCCTGATCCCGCAGGTGGTGCCCTGCGCCGTGAGGCGGATGGCAGACCAACGGGCGTGCTCCTGGAGCGTGCCAACGAGCGGGTGCTGCCCCTGATTCCAGAACCCTCCGACCAACAGATTCGCGCAGCGTTCAGACTCGGGGCGGAGGCACTCGCCGCACAGGGAGTCACGGAAGTCTTCGATGCCGGTTTCCTGGCGGTGCCAGGTATCGTCGACCTCAGACTCGACTTCGAGCGCTATCTAGGGCTCCTGGTGGCGGAGGATCTCGATTCACCCCTTCCGCTGCGGGTGCACCTCATGATTCCGGCGCCCAGTCGGTTCTTCGAAGAGCTCGTGGAGGAATCGACAGGCACGCGCCAGTTGTCGCCCAGACTGGAGATCAGTCACGTCAAGCTGTGGGCGGATGGGGCCATGGGCAGCCGTGGTGCCCATCTGACCCATCCTTTTCATGATGATCCGGTCACCCGGGGCGTCGAGAGAATGAGCGCCGAGGAGCTGCGGAGTGAGGCGGTGAAGGCACTCGACGCCGACCTCGATGTGGCGAGTCATGCGATCGGTGATGAAGCTGTCGCTACAGTTCTGGATGTCTACGAATCCATATTGCAGGAGAGGCCGGACCTCGAGCCTACCCGCTTTCGCATCGAGCACTTCTCCTATGCCAGGGAGCAGGACTTCGCGAGAGCCGCGGATCTGGGTGTCTTGCTTTCGATCCAGCCCAACTTCGTGGCACCTGGGGACGACGGTCGAGCGATGGAGGACTCGCGGGTCGGCACGGAGAACAGCGCCCGGGTCTACGCCTGGGGTCGGCTTTCGAAGCTCGGCGCCCACCTGGCGTTCGGCTCGGACTACTTCACGATGCCGCTGCCACCGCTGACCACGTTCTATTGCGCCGTGACCCGGCGAAACCTGAATGGACTGCCCGAGGAGGGCTGGCATCCCGTCGAACGGCTCGACCGCAACGAGGCCCTCATGACGATGACTCGCGTGTGGCCTGGCGGCGGACAGGGGGCCGGCAAGATAGGTCTGTCGGTCGGATCCCGAGCGGATTTCGTCGTGCTCGACGCGGATCCTCTGCAGGTCGAGCCGTCGGCGTTGCTCGAGATCGCCGTGTCGGGGACCTATTTGGGAGGCGAGCCGACCTACTCGGGTGCCGACTGACGATTCACGACCGGCAGTGTGATTCGTGACGGGTATCGAGCATCGTGATGGATGCTGACCACTGCACTTCGCTGGTTCTTCGAGGTGGTTTCCAGCTCTCCACTATGTAGATTTCGGGAGAAGTGAGGGGAGAAGGCCGTGGAGATCTGTACCCGGATGCGGTGGCCTTTGCGGAACAAATTGCTCGTCATGAGATTGCCGAGGTCGAGTCGATAGACGGTGCCGGGCTCGAGTAGCTGGCGCCCTCTCTCGAGATCCCGGTAGCTGGCCCTGAGGACGTCCAAGCCGGGACTCATGAGATTGAAGGCGCTCCCGTTGGGAGCGACGTCGAGCAGGCGCACCCAGAGATCCGTGTCGGGGCAATCGCAGGACAGATAGATCTCAGCGGTGATGGGTCCGGTGACTTCGAGATCCTGCTCGAGAGGCGCGGAGTCGAAGACCAGGACGCCCTCGGTTCCGAGCAGATCGTCATAGTCGTGCGGACCGAAGACCACGTAGGGATCGGTGACGGGATTCCCGGGGTCGGAGACCAGGCTGCTGACGGCCGACTCGGCGAGCGGGGGATTCGAGGCTAGAGATCCGCCGGTAGCTGCGGGCCCGGTGGCTGACAAGTAGAGTTTGACGGGTTCGGAGTCTGCCGGCGGCCAGTTGTCCTCGGTTCGCCATCGATTCTCACCCATGACGAAGATGCGGACCGGTGGCTCGGAGTCGATGCCGTTGTCGAGGCCCTTCAAGTGGTGGTCCATCCAGCGCAGGACCAAATCGTCGTAGTCGATCGCGGCGGCAGGGCCGAAGTCCAAGTCGCCTGTGTTGGTCTGCGCCGTCGAGTCCACGCCATGGATCCACGGTCCCAGAACCAGGGCTGAGCGGGCGTTGGGCTCGTTCTTCCTGGATTCGATCAAACCGTTGAAGTTGGTCGTCGCTCCCTCGGGGCCGTAGGCTTCGTCGTACCAACCTGACAGGTTGAGCACTGCGGCCTTCACCTGGTCGTAGTGGCCGCGAATCTCGGCCCAGTCCCACCAGGAATCGTCGGGGGGGTGCTCGAGCCACTCGAAGTAGAACGGCGCTACTTCCCGGAGCTCGTCCAGGCTGTCGAGAGGCAGGCGACGGCGCATCTCAGTTCCCCGCGCTTCCCAAGTAGCGCTGGCTTCCTCTGCGGTTCTCGGTCCGGGAAGGTTCCTTCTTTCTCGGAGGTCCGGGGCGATGCTGTTGTAGATCCAGGGGATCCAGGAGGCATCGAAAACTCCTCCCGAATAGAAGAAGTTGCGCGGGGTCGAGAACGTCATCGCCGGCACCATGGCCTTCAGGTGCGGCGGGCTTTCGAGGGCGGCCAGCCATTGAACCGCGCCGGGATAGGAGAGGCCGAAAGTACCTACCGAGCCGTTGGACCAGGGCTGCTCTGCTGCCCACTCGATCGTGTCGTATCCATCTCGGCCTTCATTCCTGTAGGGGTCGAACTCTCCTTGTGACTCGTATCGTCCGCGGACATCCTGCAGCACGACAGCGTAGCCGCGCTCGACTGCGTGTAGATGGGTGGTGTACCAGTCCTCAGTGGCGTCCTTGCCGTAGGGTGTGCGGTAGACGAGGACCGGGAACGGGCCCCCAGAGTCAGGTCTCCAGACATTGGCTCGAAGCACGACTTCGTCTCGCATGGGAACCGCTACATTCCGATCGATCTGGATTCCGGGCGGTCCGGTAACCGGAGATTCCCCTGGCTCACACCCGAGCAGCAGAGCCGGGATTGCGAGTGCCAGCCATCCGAGCTGCTTTCCACGATGGCCTTTCGTGCCTTGGATTCTCAGAGCCATAGACAGGCCTCCTGGAGGATTTTAGCTTCCTCCAGGTCAATCCGCGGGTACCGGCGGTGGTCCCTCTGAGATATAGGGCTTGTAGACGAAGTCCTTGGTCTTCTCTTCGAACTCTTTCTTCATGGCGGCCCGGGCCTCCGGGTTCTCGTAGAGGTCCACCATGGTAGCCGCCAGTGCTTTGGCGGCGTAGTTCATGCCCTTGTGTCCGATGGATGTGCCACCAGCCGCGACCACTGGCCAGGCGTGCCAGGGAGCCTCTAAGGCGGCGGTGGTGACCGACAGATGGATGGTTGGGACGTTCCAGCTCACGTCGGCCACATCGGTCGAGCCTCCATCCGGGGGCCCAGGGTTCAGATCGAGAGGTTTGATCTCGCCTTTGAGGCCCAACGGCTCTACCCCCGTTTCCCGCTGGATCTCTTTGGCGAATGCCTGTTCTGCTTCGGTGAACTCCAGCGGGCCCAACCAGGTGAAGTTGTCGTGGACGAGCTTGGCGCCTGCGAAGTTGGGCAGCATCTCGTAGTCGCCCGACTGCACCGTGAAAGTGCTCTCGGTACCGGTCGCCAAGGCCGCGCCTTCGGCGATGGCCCGGGCCCGCTCCAAAAGGACATTGACGCCATTGTGCTCGGTGTCCCGGACCCAGCACCAGAGCTTGGCGTAGTCCGGAACAACGTTGGGCACGTTGCCTCCGTCAGCTATCACGTAGTGGATCCGAGCCGTGGGCCGAACGTGCTCGCGCATGAGATTGATGGCATGCGTGAAGACCTCGATGCCGTCCAGGGCGCTGCGGCCGTTCCAGGGGTCGGCGGCGGCGTGGGCCGTCTTGCCACGGAATTCGACAACGAAATCGGCCAGGGCCTGGCTGCTGTCGGTGTCGGCGGAAATCTCGTCGCCGGGATGCCAGGCCAGGGCGACATCGACGTCATCGAAGAGGCCGGCCCGAATCATGTAGAGCTTGCCCCCGATCGCCTCCTCGGCAGGCGTTCCATAGAACCGAATGGTTCCATCGAGCTCTCCGGCGGCGATCAATTCCTTGATGGCGACTGCCGCAGCGAGGCTCGCGGTGCCGAAGAGGTTGTGTCCACAACCATGGCCGCCACCACCCTCCACTCGAGCCTCCTGTGTTGGCTGCGCCTTCTGTGAGATGCCAGGTAGGGCGTCGTACTCGCCCATGATGCCAATCACCGGTTTGCCCATGCCATAGGTGGCTACGAACGCGGTGGGCATTTCCGCGACTCCGCGCTCGACTTTGAAGCCCTGGGCTTCCGCATAGTCGGCCAGAACGGCAGCTGATTGGACTTCGCGTAGGGCCGTCTCGGCGAAAGCCCAGATCTGGTTTGCCGTTTCGATCATCTCCGGTTGCTGATGATCGATCGACGCCACAGCGGCCTGCTTGGCGGGTGACGCCTCACCGGCGAGTGAAATGGAAGCGGAGAGGCAGAGTAGGCACGAGAGTAGGACGGTAGTTCGATTCACGAAAAGGACTCCTTGTCTTTCGATGGGGCTAATCGTAAGGCGAGTTCGGTCATTGAATGAGGCTGTCGGCTTGCTGGACCAGGTTCGCCGCGAGATCGAAGGCGTCGACCAGCTGCTGCTCGTAGGTCGGAATCTCTTTCCAGGCTCCGCTTTCAATGGCCTCGAAGATCCTGGGAAGCACCTCGGCGCGGTAGGTCGGCTGCGGAGCGTAGATGAGGTGCTTGAAGAATGGTCGGGTCGCGAGGCCCGTGGGCTCGGTCATGGCTCGCTCCACCCCCATGAGCAGCTGGTTGACTCTCTTGGAGGTCCTGGGAGCGATGCCCGGCTCGCTGGCCAACTTGCGGTCCAACCGATCCTCGAATGCTTCCGCCACCGATAGCCAGCGTTCGGCGGCAGCTCGGGCGGCGTCGAGCGAGATCTCTCGCAGCGGAGCGGCCTTGTCCTCAATCTCCGTGAGGTGATCCAAGACGATGCGGGCGTAGGCCGAGGAGCGAAGTGGTAGCACCTCGGCGTTGGCCATGCGCCAGAGCAGGACGGCCAACAACCGCGACATGTAGGTGTTGTACTGGAATCCCGGATCGGCGATCCGGCTCATCCAGAAGTAGTTATCGTACTGCGAGTGATAGACGCCGTAAGGCCCGTCGGAATATATGTCGATGCAGCTCATTCCGACGTTCTCCTGGAAAGCCGTGTAGTCGGTCGCTCCGACGATGGTCTCGACCTCTGGTACGCCGTCGGCGGCGCGGCTCGCCCACTGGTCGTAAACTGAGCCCGGGCCATCTGGATGCTCGATGGCCCGGGTGACTTCCCGGAGAAAATCCGCCAGGGCGGGAGTGGCCCCGCCGTGAAAGTCCGGTCCGGATGCGGAGCTGTCCAGATTGACATAGAGGACACCATCATTGATCAGCTTCTGCCGGTGATCTCTGACCCAACTCGTCGAGCCGCCCAGCAGATCCTCTTCCGCATCCCAGTTCGTGAAGACGATCGTGCGCTTCGGGCGCAGTCCCTGCTCGACCGCGGCACCCAGAGAGCGGGCGGTTTCGAGCAGCGTGGCCGTTCCGCTACTCGGGTCCTTGGCGCCGTAGATCCAGGCGTCGCGGTGGTTGCCGGCAACGACCCAGCGCTCTGGTTCTTCATTGCCCGGTATCACCGCCACGACATTGCGCATCGTCCTTATCGTGTCTTCGTTCTCCACGCGTAGCCGAATCTTCGACGGACCCGGGCCGACATGGTAGGTGAAGGGCAAGCCGCCCTGCCACTCCCCCGGTACTACAGGACCGCGGAGTCTCGAGAGAATCTCGGCCGCATCTCGATGGGACATGGGAAGGGAGGGGATTTTGGGTAGCTGCGGGTCGCGATCCGATCCTTCGGTCCAGGTGCCGTCGACAGCCTGTTGCCAGTGGAAGGTGAAGGGTGTGACGCCGAACCCGAACCAGTCGTAGACGATCGAGCCCCACTGGATGTGACTCGGTGGACCCCAGGGACCGTCGGGGTACTCCTCGCCCTTGACGTAGCCATCGTCCTGCGGGTCGGAGTAGATGATGACCCCGGCCGCACCGCGGGACTCGGCCATGTAGACCTTGTAGCCCCGATAGCTGTAGGGAACCGAGTACCTCATGATCACGATCTTGCCTTCGACGCTCACGCCCATCTCGTCGAGAATCGCGAAGTCCTCGGGGCTACCGCTGTTCGCGTAGACGACCTCGGCCGTGACATCTCCGGAAGCCGCATACTCGTGATAGGGAACGACCGCTTCGTCGCTGTAGAGGTTGCTGTCCTTGTCCTCGGAGTAGGGATCTTCGCGGAGGCTCAGCTTCATCTGGATCGGTTCGAGAAGCTCGACCGAGGCCGATCGACCATAGCTGAGCAGGGCAGGAGTGTCATGGAAGTAGGCATCTTGGAGGCCATACTCTGTGAACCGATCGCGCACGTACTCGGCAAGCTCCATATTGCGCTCGGAGCCCGTGGGATGCGGTTCCTCGGTCAGGTAGAGAAGATGCTTGCCGAACATCTCCGAGGAGGGGATCGACTGGATCAACTCCTCGGCTTTCAGTTGCGTGTCGGTGGCCTGTTTCGTGTAGCCGATCAAGCGCTCGTCGGGCTGTGCCTGGCTGATACCGGCACAGGTCAGGCCGATGATCCCCAATGCCAGGCTGGATCTGCAGCTTCCACGGTAGCGTCGCTCGAGTCTCACGGTCCCAGCCCTTCCGAGACCGATCTTTCGCCGCTGAGCAGTGCCTTTACCGCAGATCGGATCGTTCGAAGTCCGTCGACCCTGCACTGCAGGGCCTCTACGTAGAGTTCCGCCTCCTGCTCGGCTCGATCGAGGTCACCGCGATCGAGGGCAAAGCGGAGCCCCGGGAGGGTCCCACCAGAGACATTCTCGAACTCGTAGCTGCTTCCCGAGAACAGGTTCCGCTGACTCGGATTCTCTAGAGGCGGCTCTAGGCGGTGGAAGTTGCGGGTCAATTGGTTCAGCTGTTCGTTGAGGGCGCGCAAGTCTGCTGCAGGCAGGGAGGCGAGATCGTCTTCGAGCAGGAGCTGTATCTCTTGCCGGAGAGCGGTAGCCTCCTTCTCCCAGCTATCTAGCAGATCCAGGGCTCCCTTCAGGTGCGGCACGGTCTGATCGCGAGCTTCGGCCACCAGCCGCAGGTCCTCGTACGCCAGCTTCCAGTAATGGGCTTCGTTTACAAAATCCAGCGGAAGGAGGGTGGCATTGGCAAGGCGAAGGGACGCCAGTCCCTGTATCTGGGCCATCAGGCCGTGATACTCGAAGGTTGGGTCTACCACGGTCTCCATCCAGTGGAAATTCTCGTAGATCGAGTGGTACATGCCGTAGTCCGCCCCGTAGTACATGTCCGATGCCGGCAGCCCGAGATAGTAGAAGAAGGGAGCGGCATCGTCGCTGGGGGACTCGAAGATCCAGGGCTCTTGAAGTTCCTTGTTTGGATCGAAGAACTCACCCCAACCGTCGACTCCGGGTACCTTGCGATATTGGTTTTGCAGGTCACGCCAGACATTGAACGCACTCTCTCCCGTGCGGGGGTCGGATACGTCGCGGGAGACCTCTCGGAAGAGCTCGTGCAGCAGGGGATGGGCGGCGACGCTCAAAGGTCGATCCGTGTTGAAGACGGCAGAGTCCATATTGATGCAGGCAACGAGTTTCTCGAGGAGCTCGTCTTCATGATCTTCGACCCATTCGGTGCTACCACCCAGGAGCATCTCCTCGGCGTCCCAGAAGGCGAAGATTAGGGTGCGTTCGGGCCGAAGGCCATCTTCAGCCATCGAGGCGAGCACCCTCACCAACTCCAGAAGGGCAGCCGTGCCACTGGAGGGGTCGCCGGCGCCATAGATCCAGGCGTCGTGGTGATTGCCGACGACGATCCATCGCTCGGGCTCGCTGCTGCCTTCCAGTCGACCCAGGACATTCAGCATCGGACGGTCGCGGTTGTCCATCTCGGTCCTGATCCGCAGCTTGGCCGGCCCGGGGCCGATCTTGTACGTCAGGGGTAGCGCTCCCTGCCAGTCGTCGGGAGCCACCGGTCCCGCCAGCAGCGAGAGAATCCTCTCGGCACTGCGATAGGAGACTGGCAGGACCGGGATCCGGGGCAGTCCGACCTCCTCCGGTCGCAGGCGACGGGCACCCGGTGTCGAGGCCCATCCTGGCGAGAGAGGGTCGCCGCTGAAGGGAAAGAAGCCGATGGAGCGTCGCATGATGCTGCTCGGCGGCCGCCAGTTGCCTTCGGGGTAGACATCTCCGTAGGGAAAGCCATCTTCGGCCGGATCGGTATAGAGCACGACTCCTGCTGCCCCGAAGCGCTCCGCGTTGCGCACCTTGCGGCCTTCTCCGGTGCTGAAGTTCCTGAGCAGGAGGATCTTGCCTTGGAGGTCGACACCTAGATCCACGAGGCGCTGCAGGTCCTCTTCAGAGCCGAAGTTCCCGAAGACGACCTGACCAACAGCTTCCCCTGAGGGTGAGTAGCCGCTCCAGCCCGGATGGAGGTCCACCGTCTGCGTGTAGGGATCTGCAGCGATACGGTCTTCCGTGGTCTGGATGGATTCGGCCACGGGCTCGAGCAGCTCCAGAGAGACTGAGACCGGGGCTGGCAGGAATGCGTCGTAACGCACGGTTTCCGTGGGAATACCGTATGACTCGAGCGTCTCCTGTAGATACTGCACAGTGAGGCGAGTTCCCTCCGAGCCAGGTAAGTGTGGGCGGCTGGAGAGCCATTTCAGATGCTCTCGGATGCGATCGGGCGAGATCGAGGTTCGTAGTAGGCGCTCTATCTCCAGCTGCCGACTCGCGGCGCCCGGGGAGAATCCGGCGAAGGGATCTGTCTCCTGCGCTTCCGGCCGACCAACCGTGGGAAAGACCAGCACGAGAAGAGCCGCCAGGATCGTGACGAGCCGGTTCATTCGCCTTGCACCTGGGCCTGGGCTTCGCGCATGAGCTCGGTAACTCTTTCGAGTCGGTCGATCAGCAGGTCGAGCTGGGCGGAAGCCAACCGCCAGTCCTGCTGCTCTACCGCCTCGGTCGCGCCGGGAAGCGACATGGCCGCGTAGGTGTAGCGTGGAGCGTAGAGGATGTGCTTGAACCAGGGGCGTCCGGGAATGCCATTCGAGTCGAGAAACTCACGCTCGACACGAAGCAAGAGCTGGTTGAGCTCGGTCAAGCGCTCGGTCGAGAGATCCCGGCTGTCGGCCAGCATCTGGCTGACCAGGAGGTTCAGGTGCTCGGCTTCCTTCTTCCAGGCCTCGGCCGCCTTCCTCGCCGCAGCGAGCTCGAGATTCTCTTCGGTTCCTGGCAATTCGTTCAACGAATCGAGGAAGTCACCGACGGTCGTGGCATAGCCCGCGTAGTCGAACGGGTAGACCTCGGCATTGGCTAGTCGCAACGCCAATCGCCCCCAGACTTCGGCCATGGCCGTCATGTACCGGAATCCCGGATCCCCGAAGTGGGACATCCAGTAGTAGTTGTCGTACTGCGAGTGGTAGACGCCATAGGGTCCATCGAAGGAGAGGCTGGCGACCGGAACGCCCAGGAAATTGAGGAACACTGTGTAGTCCGAGCCGCTGCCCAGCTCGTTGTCCACCAATTCGGCCGAGCCAGCTGTGGCGGATGCGGACTTCTGGCGTCGTTGCCACGTTTCATACAGGTCGTGCCTCGTGTTGGGATCGATGACATCCCGTGCCACCGACTCGATCAACGGATTGAGGCTGGCAACGGCGCCGACCGCCAGCTCGGAACCGCTCGTCGAGCTGTCGACGTTGAGATAGGCGATGGCGTTCCGGGCAAGCGATTCGGCGAAGTGCTCCCCCCATTCGGTGGAGCCTGTCAGGTGCCACTCCTCGGCATCCCAGCTAGCCAAGATCAGGGTACGCCGTGGTCGGTGACCCGTTTTGGAGAGCTCCCCCAGGATTCGAGCCGCCTCCAGCAGGGTTGCAGAACCGCTGCTCGGATCCACGGCACCGTAGACCCAGGCGTCGCGATGATTCCCAAGAACCACGACCTTCTCCGGCTCCTCCGAGCCGCGAATGGCTCCGGTCACGACCTGTATGGGCCGTCGCTTACCATCCATGTCGACCTTGACCTGGACTTTGGCCGGTCCTGCTCCGACGTGATAGGTGAACGGCAACCCGCCCTGCCAGGCATGAGGTGCGACCGGGCCTCCGAGGTTTTCGAGGATCGGTTTCGCATCACGCCAAGACATGGGGACTGCGATGATCTTGGGGATCGATGCCGATTCTGCCTCTTCGATCCTGGGCTCACCCTCGATAGATGGCCGACCCGGAGTGAGGGGGTCACCCGGAACGATGAAGTCGTACGTGATGGCACCTCGCTGAATGTGACTCTCGGGTCCCCAGGGCCCGTTGGGAAAGACCTCGCCCTTCCTGTATCCGTCCTCGGCGGGGTCGGAGTAGATGATGAGAGCTTTGACTCCCCGTCTCTCGGCCTCCCAGGCCTTGAAGCCCCGATAGCTGTAGGGCATGGAATAGCGGACTAGGGCGATCTTGCCTGCCGGGTCGATTCCCTGACTCTCGAGCCAGTCGTAGTCCGCCGGATTGCCGCTGTTGGCGTAGATGACCTCGGCGGTCACGTCTCCGGAGGCCGTCATGCCCAGATAGGGGAGACCGACGTCGCTGGACCAGGAGTCCTTGTCGACGTCGTAGCCGTCTTCGCGAAGCGAGGCTTCGTATTCGATCGGCTCCAACAGCGAGACCTTCACCTCGCGAGGAAAGGGAAGAAGAACCTCGTATTCGAGAAACTGCACGTCCTCGAGGCCGTATTCGAGGAAACGATCACGCGTGTACTCGGCCAGACGCCGGTTTCTGTCCGAGCCTGCCGGATGAGGCTCCTCGGTCAGGTAGCGAAAGTGACGGCCCGTGCTCTCGTTGTCGAGCAGGTCGAAAAGCACTGCCTCGGTCTTCAGTTGGGTCGCGGAAGCATCTGGAGAAAATCCCGGGACGAGATCAACTCGGTCAGCGGCTTGGTCAGCCGCTCTCGCTTGACCTCCTGCCATCAACGAGGCTAGAAGAATGAGGACCGTACAGCGGCTCATTCGGCGGCCTTCCCGATCTGTCGCTCCTCTCCCTTCAGATACTCACCGAACCAGGCGACATAACGCTCGTAGAGGTCTTTGAGGTGTGTCGGTTTATCGATGCCGTGATACTCGCCGGGGTAAACCACCAGCTCAGTGGGCACTCCCAGCTTCTTCAGTGCAAGGAAGAGCTGTTCAGAATTGATGATCGGAACGTTCCAGTCCTCTTTGCCGCCCAGGATCAGAGTCGGCGTCACTACGCTCTCGATGCGGTTGTAGGGGGAGAGCTTCTCCCAAAGCTCGCGGTTCTCGGGTTTCCAGGGCACCCCGAGCTCGTACTCCCACCAACGCTGGTACTGATCGTGGCCGTAGTTGACCACGTAGAGCGTGGCGCTGGCTCCTGTGGCTGCGGCCTTGAATCGATCGGTCTTGGTGATGACATGGTTGGTCAGCATGCCGCCGTAGGACCAGCCCGACACGGCGAGGCGGTCGGGGTCGGCCCATCCACGTTCGATGACACTGTCGACGGCAGCCATTACATCTTCGTAGTCCGGCTCGCCCCAGGCCTGCCAGATCCCAAGGCAGAAGTCTTGACCGTAGCCGGTGGAGCCTCTGGGATTGGGCATTACCACGAGGTAGCCGTTGGCGGCGAAGATCTGTTGCTCGAAGTAGAAGCCGTAATCGTATTGGGCCTGCGGCCCGCCGTGAATCCGGAGAATGGTCGGGTATCGAACACCCTCCTCGAATCCCGGTGGCTTGATAACAAAGCTCTCGATCGGCGTACCGTCCGGGCTTTGAAACTGCACCTTTTCGACCTGTCCGAGCTGGAGGCCCGACAACAGTTCGGCGTTGGTTTGGGAACGCTGCTCGAGCTTGCCATTCTGGAACAGGAAGATCACGTAGGGTAGCTGCGGGTCGCTGACCCGAACGGCGATGGCTCCCTCGGGTCCGAAGTCGAAGCCTCCCACGACGCGCGGGCCTTGGATCAGGCGTTCGACGGCTCCGCCCTCGGCCGACACGCGGGCCAGGTTCTGTTCACCGCTGTCCTCGAGGAGGAAGTAGATCGCCTGGTCTCCAGGGGAAAACCGGGGTTGGAAAACCATCCGGTCGAGATCCTCGGTCAGTACCTTGGATTCACCACCGGTCGCGGATGAAACTGCCAGGTGAGCTGTGCCGTAAAGGGAGCGAGCTTCTGTTTCTAAGTTGGAGGTGTGGGCGATCAACTTGCCATCTGAGCTCCAGCTCGGTGAGGCGTCGGCACCCGGGTTGGCGGTCACCTGGGTCAGTTGGGCACCCTTGTCGGTGTTGCTCGCGGAGACCACCCAGATGTCGGAGTTGTAGTTGGCGTCCGGATTCTCTGTCCGGTTGCTGGTGAAGGCAATCTGGGTTCCGTCAGGGGACCAATCGGGCTGGGAATCGTCGAAATCACCCGAGGTGATCTGAGTCGTCTTCTTCGTGGCCAGATCGAAGACGTAGAGATGGTCGCGGCGGCTGTCGAGGTAGCCAACATAGTCGAGCTTGAATTGCTGACGGGTCACGACCCAGGGCGGAGGGGTCTTCTTTTCGTAGTCTTCGCCTTTCTCGTGGGCTTCCAGTTCCTCGGGTTTGGGGTCCTTCAAGACCAGCACCATTCGCTTGCTGTCGGGAGCCCACTCGAAGGAGTTGACACTCTGTGGAGTGTCTGTGAGCTGTATGCCCTCGCCCCCCTCGCGGAAGAGAGTCCAAACCTCGCTCGTGCTTTCATCTCGCGCCGAGAGAAAGGCCAGGTATTTGCCGTCGGGACTCCAGCGCGGCCTGGAAGACGATACCTTCTCTCCGGTCAGTGGTCGGGCCTCGCCCCCGACGCTGGGAACCATCCAGACGCGGGTGTTGGATTTGTCCTCCTCCAGGTCGTAGGTGGTCACGGTGTAGGCGACCCAGCCGCCGTCGGGCGACATCTGGGGATCGGCTACCTGGCCGATCCGGAAGTAGTCGTCGACTTCCAGAAGTCGAGGTTCAGTCTTCTCCTCAGGAGCACTTTCGGCGGCAAAAGCGACCGAACCACACACAAGCAGCAAAAGCAGAACGAGCGACGGGACGACGTTGCTAGTGACCTTCATCAGGATTCCCCCCTATTGGCTGCCCGGCCTCGAAGGATCAAGGCGGGCGAGAACACCCAAACTTCAGACTTCCAGCACGATCTTTCCGAACTGCGCCCCGCTCTGCAGGCGGTCCAGCGCTGCCCCGGCTTCAGCGAGCGGCCAGGTTGAATCGATCACGGGCTCCAGGGAGTGTCCTTCGACTGCCGAGAGCATGTCGCGGAAATCCCTGTCGGAGCCCATCGTGGAACCCAGGATCGAGACTTGACGCCAGAAAACCTCTCGAATGTTCACCACGCCATCCGCGCCCGTCGTAGCACCACAGGCAACAACCCGGCCTCCGTTGCGAACCGAGGCAACGCTGGTGGGCCAGGTCGCTGCGCCAACGGTGTCGATGACGAGGTCCACACCTCTGCCGTCCGTGAACTTGCGGACAATCTCGGCCACGTCGTCTTGCTCGCGGTAGTTGATACCGAGGTGTGCACCCATCGCGTCGGCGCGCTGGAGTTTCTCGTCCGAGCTGGAGGTCACGATCACCTTGGCATCGAGGAGGCGTGCGATCTGCAGCGAGGCCAGGGCCGCTCCGCCTCCGATCCCGTGAATGAGAACCGAATCACCCATCCGCAGATCACCCCGTGTCATCAGCATTCGCCAGGCGGTCACGTGATCGAGGCAGAGGGCTGCTCCCTGGGCGAAAGAAAGGTGGGCCGGTTTCGGGTGGAGGTTGGCGGCCGGAACAACGGTCTTCTCGGCGAAGGTCCCGGGAATCCCGCGACCCACCAGGTCGAAGCGTGGGCATTCGCTCTGCTGTCCGCGCACGCAGAACTCGCACCGGCCACAACCGAGACCCGGATTCAAGACGACCTCGGCGCCGATCTCCAGGGTGTCCACCTCCGGACCCAGCGCCGCCACGACACCCGACGCGTCCGAGCCGATGATCTGAGGCTCGGCCCGAGAGTTGGCTGCGTGATGTGCTCGACCGTAAAGGTCGAGGTGATTCAGGGCGGCTGCCCGGATTTCGAGGAGAGCCTCACCGGGCCCTGGGACGGGGTCAGGGAGCGTCTGGACCGACATCACGGTCCGCGAGTCCTTCTTGACGAGGGTAGAAGCGAGCATATTTGGGAGAATACCCCAGTTTCGCAGTGAGTTGATCGGTCGGGTTGACCACGTAGCGAATGCTGTATGCTCTCGATACTGATTGCAGCCAAGAGCGCAACATCGGGTCCGCGAGACACGTAGTAGGAGGTCAACAGGGTTAGACTTGCGGACTGGCGGGCGCCAGCGGAGGTAAGACTGTGTCCAGATCAACGAAAGAGAGAGGGAATCCATGAAGTTCCTTGCATCCGGATTGCGACTCCTGCTGGCACTTTGTTTGCTCCTGTCACTCTCCTTAGGATTGGCCTGCAACCGGTCGGACGAAGCAGGTGGCAATGAAGAGACCGAAGCCGTGGATGGCAACGCGGACTCCACCGGAGACCGGGACACCAAGAAGAGCAAGAAGAAGGACAAGGACGGCGAAGACGAGGAGGAGGACGAGGAAGAGGCCGTGCCGATCGAGGTGGTCTCTCTGGAGCGCGGCAGGATCGAGGCGCTACTGCGTTTCTCCACGAATCTGGAGGCCGAGAACGAAGTCCAGGTCTTCTCCGAGGCCGAGCGCAAGGTCACACGGCTGCTGGTGGAGGAGGGCGACGAAGTTGCCAGAGGCCAACTCTTGGTCAGTCTTCAGGATGAGGCGCAGCGGACGGAAGTGGCTCGGGTGGAGAGTCAGCTCGCCAAGGCCAAGCGCGAGTACGAGCGCCAGACCAATCTGTGGGAACAGAAGCTGATCAGCGAAGAGACCTATACCGAAGCGACCCACAACATGGAGCAGCTCGAGCTGGCCTTGAGAGATGCCAAGCGAGAGCTGCGATACACCGAGGTGAGAGCTCCCATCAAGGGCACGATTACCGAACGCTTCGTGAATGTCGGGGATCAAGTGACGGTCAATCAACACCTCTTCGACATCGTGGACTTCGACTCGATCGTCGCCCGAGTCTATGTTCCGGAAAAAGAGCTTCACCGACTGAAGCCGGGCCTGGAAGCGCGGATCTTCGCTGAGGCAGGCGGAGCCGAGGCCCGTACTGGAACAGTCGATCGCCTGGCGCCGCGAGTCGATCCCAAAAGCGGCACCGTCAAGGTCACGGTGGCCATCCCGCGGAGTGAGAACTTGCTTCCCGGCATGTACGTGACCGCAGAGCTGATCACCGAGGTGCATGAGGATGCCGTCCTGGTGCCCAAGAAGGCACTGGTCTACGACGCCGACCAGATCTTCGTCTTTCGCATGAAGGACGACGAGACTGTGGAGAGACTACTCATCGAAGCCGCTCTCCAGGACCGCGACAACATCGAGCCGGCCTCGATTCTGGAAGCGGGTGATCAAGTGGTCGTAGGCGGCCAATCGAGCCTCAAAGACGGTTCCCTGGTCCGATTGGTGGGAGCGGAGCAGCCCGATGAAGATTCTGAAGAACAGGAGGCTAGCTAGAACTGCGGGGGAGGGGCTCGCCCCCTCCCGCGAGAGGCAATGAGGCATTGAGGCAATGAGGACCCCAAGACCCCTACGCCCCTAAGCCCCTGCACCCCTACGCCCCTACGGCCCTACACCCTTAAGCCCGAGATCCCATGAACACCAACAACTCCACCGAAACCACCACCAACGGCCTCTCCAGCTTCACCACCCGACGGCCGGTGGCCATCACCATGGTCTTCGTAGCCGCAGTGGTCTTCGGCTATTTCTCCTATGGGCGACTGCCCGTCAATCTCATGCCGGAGCTGTCGTATCCGACCATCACGGTGCGCACCGAGTACCCGGGCACGGCGCCGGAAGAAGTGGAGAACGACATCAGCCGTCCGGTGGAGGAAGCTCTCGGTGTTGTCGGCGGGCTGCGACGCATCAGTTCCATCAGCCGCGCCGGAGTGAGTGATGTCGTCCTGGAGTTCACCTGGGACACTTCCATGTCCGAGGCGATCCAGGATTCTCTCGAGAAGCTCGACCTGATCTTGCTTCCCCAGGAGACCGAGAGGCCCCTGATCCTGCGATTCGATCCCTCGCTCGATCCGGTCATGGAGCTCAGTCTCTCGGGCAGCGGCAATCGCTTCGAGGGTGAAGAGGGACTGAGACGTCTAAGACGCATCGCCGATTTGCAGATCAAGCGATCCCTGGAGCCGATCAAAGGTGTGGCGGCTGTCCGGGTTCGCGGTGGCCTGGAAGAGGAGATCCACGTTCTGCTCGACGAAGTCGAGCTGCGCCGCACGGGACTCTCGATCCAGACCGTCATCGACCGCCTGGCGCAGGAGAACATCAACCTGGCCGGTGGCACTCTGACCGAAGGACGCACCGAGTACATGGTTCGGACCCTCAACGAGTACGAGAACCTCGAGCAGATCGCCGACACGGTAGTGGCCCGCTACGAGGGCCGGGAAGTCCGCGTGCGAGACGTCGGCACCGTCGTCAACGCGCACAAGGAACGAGAGATCCTGACACGCACCAACGGGATGGAGAGCGTTCAGCTCGACATCTTCAAGGAAGCCGATGCCAATATCGTGGCACTGGCCAAGCGGGTGACTGCGGCGCTCGGTGATTTCGATCTCGAGAAGGCGAAGCTGGAGGCGGAGCAGAAGGCTCACGGCGGCAAGGTCGAAGAGGAAAAGAAAGCCGACAAGAAGACCGGCTGGTGGCAAAAGGAGGGCAAGAAGAAACCGCCGCCGCCGCCGGGGCTGATCGAGCAGGCATGGCGCAACGATGGGGCCGAGCTGACGCTGGTGGCGGACCGCTCGCTGTTCATCGAGAGCAGCATCAAGGAGGTCCGCAACACCGCGATCATCGGTGGGATGTTGGCCGTCCTGGTGCTGTTCCTGTTCCTGAAGGACCTGCGGACCACAGCCATCATCGCCATCAGCATACCCATCTCCCTACTGGTGACGTTTGCCCCCCTCAACATGCTGGGTGTGAGCCTCAACATAATGTCGCTGGGTGGCCTCGCGCTGGGGATTGGCATGTTGGTCGACTCCTCGATCGTGGTGCTGGAATCCATCTTCCGCTGCCGCGAAGAGGGGGACGACCTGGAGACTGCGGCCAACAGGGGGACCTCCGAGGTGCGAGGTGCGGTTATCGCCTCGACACTCACGACGATCGCAGTGTTCTTCCCGATGGTCTTTGTGGAGGGCGTGGCGGGACAGGCCTTTGGGGATCTGGGTCTGGCTGTGGTGATCTCGTTGCTCGCCTCTCTGGTCGTGGCTCTGTTCCTGATTCCGATGCTGGCCAGCCGCGAAGGACTCCAATGGACCGAGACGAAGCCGCTCGAAACCCACTGGAAGGAGTTCGGGGCCTGGGTCTCGTTGAATCACGATTGGCAGCGATTCAGAGCCGCAGGCGCGAAACCGCGAGGCCCGGTGCGCAAAATGCTTCGCTGGCTTGCCTATCCCGTGGTGGCACTCTATCTACTCCTGCGCTTTGTCATCGGAACGATCATGGAGGTCATCGGGAAGACGAGTCTGGCATTGTTTTTCGGCTTGATCTGGCTGGGTCGCAAGGCGATTGCTCCTGTCCTGGGAGGCGTCTTCGGTGGCCTGGTCTATCTGCCGGTCAAGCTGATGGATGCCGCGTTGGAAGGACTGCGCAAATGGTACCCCGGGGCTCTGAAATGGGCTCTTCGCAACCCCATAACCATGTTCATCTTGGTGTTGGCCTCGCTGGCTGCGACGGTCTGGTTTGGAACATCCCTCGGTACCGAGCTCCTGCCGGAGGTCCGTCAGGGAGAGTTCACGGTCGAGGTCCAACTTCCGGTCGGGACTCCTATTGAAGCCACGGAAGAGATCGTTTCCCCTGTGGAGGAGGCGATTCTGGCGGAGAAGGAGCACATCGAGTCGCTGATGCTCACCGTGGGCTACGATGCGGCCTACTCGAATCGATCCGACGAAGGGGAGCACACGGCGCGCTTCAAGATTCTCCTGGAAAGGGCCGATCCGCGACTCGAAGACGAGGTCATTCGGCGGCTCCGCTCCCGCTTCGCACAGATTCCGGACCTCGATGCCCGGGTGACGCGACCGGTGCTGTTCAGCTTCAAGGCACCCATCGAAGTCGAAGTGCACAGCGATGATCTGGTGCTGCTGCGGCAGCAGGCGGGAA
>JBATEX010000027.1:0-13942 GCA_049664225.1 Thermoanaerobaculia bacterium | reverse complement strand
TACGACTATCTCGACCGCTCGCGGGCGGTCAACGTCTATCTCAACTCGATTCCCGCCCTGTCCATGAACGCCCTGCGCGAAGGACAGGCCGCCATGGGCGCAGATTCAAGCAACAAGATCGTCATCTATGACAACCTGATGGACTCCAAGACCATCCTGCTGACCGGCAATACATCAACGATGTACGCTCTTGGGTTCCTTGACCTCCTCAAGGACGGTCCGACTGTCATAGACCTGCCGCCTGGCATGCTGGGCATTCTGGACGATATGGCTTTCAAGTACATGGTTGACCTCGGCGTCGCGGGCCCTGACAAGGGCAAAGGCGGCAAGTACCTCGTCCTGCCTCCTGGTTACAAAGGTGACATCCCCAAGGGCTACTTCGAGGTCCCGTCCAAAACCAACGGTGTATGGGTCTTCATGCGCGGTTATCTTGATAAGAGCCTGCCGATCGAGAAGGCGATCCCGGCCGCTTCAAAGAACATCCGGGACACGCTGGAGGTTTACCCGTTGTCGACCGTGCAAAACCCGCCGGCGACGGAGTTCATCAACGTGTCCGGCAAAGACATGCACATGATCCTCCCCAATGACTACAGCGCATTTGAGAAACTGCATGCTCTGATCCAGACCGAGCCGGATGACTATCTCGGGCCGGAAGCCAAAGGCATGATGGCCGCTATCGGTATTGAAAAAGGAAAGCCCTTTGATCCAGATGCACGGATGAAGAGGATTTTGACCGATGCGGCTGACATTGCCAATGCCGCTGCCCGCGCGATCAGCTACTTCCCGCGTGACCCCGGCAACCTGACCTTCAAGGATAGCAATGCCTGGGTTACCGCCTACGCCGACAAAGACACCACCTTCACCCGCAACGGCGCCTATCGTCTCGACCCGCGCGTCCTTTTTCACTTCGGCTACATTTGTGTTTCCCCTGCCATGGCGATGACCGTTGCTGGAAAAGGCTCTGACTACTCTATGGGCATGCTCGATTCGAATGGCGACATATTTGACGGTTCCAAGACCTATAAACTCCACGTACCGCCGAATCCGCCGGCCAAGCATTTCTGGGCCATCACCAAGTATGACACCCAGACCCGTTCACAGCTGCAGACCGATCAGCAGTTCCCTACCCTTGGAAGTCAGGATGAAGGCATCAAAACCAATGCCGACGGTTCAATGGACATCTACTTTTCTCCAAAAGCCCCTGAAGGCATGGAAGGTAATTGGCTGCAAACCATTCCCGGAAAAAGCTGGTTCATTGCCCTGCGTATCTATGGGCCCGAACAGCCCTGGATCGACCAGACCTGGCGTCCGGGTGAGATCGAGCTGGTTCAATAGCGCCTTGTAGTCGATGATTGGCGGCTGGTTTCTCCGCCACCAGGACAGAAATAGGGAAGAAGGAGGAAGCGATGAGAACCGAGCCGTTATTCGCATTGGCTTTGGCCAGTCTGCTGTCCACCGGCCTGGTGGCCGTCTCCTGGGCTGCACCGCCTGATTTGAAGATGATCACGCAAAAGCCTGAAATGAAAATGACCACCCCGATCCCGGAGAACATCACCACGCCGGATAAGGTCGAGACGTCGATTGGCACTTTGAAGTTTTTCGATGGCATCCCGATCGGCGATACCAAAGACACGGTATACGACTACATGGATCGGGCCCGCGCGGTACAAGTCTACGTGGCTACGATCCCGGCAGTTTCCACCTACAGCCTGCGTCAGGGCAGCCTGGACATGGGGGCGACCGCCAGCAACCAGATAGTGATCTGGGAGCAGCTGGGAGACTCGAAGTCACTGGTGTTGACCTACAACAACACTTCGCTCTACACCTGGGGTTTTCTCGACCTGGAAAGAGACGGCCCGACCGTGGTTGAGGTCCCGCCCGATGTGCTGGGTGTATTCGACGATGGTTACATGCGCTACCTGAGCGACTTCGGTGCGGCCGGTCCGGACAAGGGCAAAGGCGGCATGTATCTTGTCCTGCCTCCGGGCTACAAGGGCGACGTGCCAGAGGGCTACTTCGTCGTCAAGTCCACCAGTTATGTGGTGTGGAACTTCATGCGCGGCTATGTCAGGGGCAGTGTTCAGGACCCCGCCAACGTCAAGAAGTCCGCCGACAATATCGTGGATAACCTCAAGGTCTACCCGTTGGGAAAAAAGGATAATCCGCCGAAGACTGAATTCATCAATATGACCGGGAAGTATTACAACACGGTCCCGCCGAACGACTTCAGCTATTTTGAGCGACTCAACGAGATCGTCCAGAAAGAGCCGATCAGTTTCATCGAGCCTGAAACGCGCGGCCTGATTGCGGCCATTGGCATCGTCAAGGGTAAGCCCTTCAAGCCGGATGCGCGGATGAAAGAACTGCTGACCGAAGCTGTTGCCATCGGTAATGCTTACGCGCGCGCCAATACCGTGTTCCCGCGTGATCCCGGACAGCGTATCTACGGTCCGGACAGCGAGTGGGTCATGGCCTTTCCGGACAGGAATGCTTTCTTCCTGGCCGACGGCGCCCGCCGCTACGACGCACGCTTGTGGATGCACTACAACGCCGTTGTCGTCACGCCCGCCATGGCCGGCATCAAACCAGGCCTTGGTTCAGATTACGGCATTGTCGGCATGGACTCGAAGCAACGGCCCCTGGATGGTGCGAAGACCTACAAGCTGCATCTGCCGCCCGACATACCTGTCAAGGATAACTGGTCGGTGACCATCTACGACACGCAGACCCGTTCCATGTTGCAGACCGACCAGCCGTCCGCCGGTATCAACAGCCTGGGTGCGGGGATCAACAAGAACTCCGACGGCTCCATCGACATCTACTTTGCCCCGAAAGCGCTGAAGGGCAAGGAGAGTAACTGGATCCAGACGATCCCCGGCAAAAGCTGGTTCATCCTCCTGCGCATGTACGGGCCGCTTGAGCCCTGGCTCAACAAAACCTGGCGTCCGAGTGAGTTGGAAGTGGTGGAGTAGTTCGCCGGAAGAAAGCAAAGGGCGGGACGAATCAAATCTCGTCCCGCCAAAGATAATTGGAGAAACAGATATGAAATCCAAATCACTTGTTGCCCTGGCCCTTGCCGGACTGATGATGGCTGGTATTACCAGCACAGCATGGGCGCAAACCGGAGAGAAGAGCATTTTTGACCTTGCCGCTGCCGAAGTGAAATTCAAGCCCGGAGGCTTCAAGCCTGCTCCGGCCAAGATTGACACGCGGTACGGCGCCCTGGAATTCCCCGGTGGCTATCCAACCGAAGAGACCAGGCAGAAGGTCTACGATGAGCTCGACCTGCAGCGCGCCACTCAGCTGTACCTCGATATGTATCCCGCCCTGTCCATGCGCGGAATGATGCTTGGAACGGCACGCGATTACGGAGCAAAGAGCAGCTCGGACATTTCGGTGACAGCTGACCGGCTCGATTCCAACGCAATGTGGCTGACCGGAAATACAGAAAGCATCTACGCGATGATCATCTTTGATCTCAAAGTGGATGGCCCTACGGTTTTTGAAGCGCCCGCCGGATTGATGGGACCCGTGGATGACGCGAACTTCCTGTTTGCTTTCGATATTGGCCCCACAGGCATGGACAAGGGCAAGGGTGGAAAATACCTGATTCTTCCTCCTGGCTACGACGGGGATGTGCCGGACGGCTACTTTGTATTCAAGTCGCCGACCAATCGTCTCTTTTCGTTTGTTCGCGCCAACGCGGCGGTGGTCGGAACCGGCGAGAAAGCGATGGAATTCTTCCGCCAGAACGCCAAGGTCTATCCATTGAAGACCGGCCCCCGTGAAGGCACGTTCACCAATGTGTCAGGAATGCCGATCAATACATTGGTTCCTGAAGATGCCACCGCTTTCGAGTGGATGCATGACATCGTCAACTATGAGCCGGCCGAAGCCTTCGGCAAAGAGAAACTGGGGCGTCTCGCATCGATCGGCATCGTTCAAGGCAAGCCGTTCAACCCCGACGCCCGCATGAAGAAGATCCTGGACCAAGCCGCTAGAGAAGGCGTGGCGATGTCCCGCGTGATCGCATTCGACAGCCGCCAGGCCGCGGCGAAGGTCTATCCGAATCGCAGTTGGGAGAGTCCCTACATCGGCGATAGCTCGAGCTTCGACCCTGATGGCTACTTCAATCTGGAGGCGCGGACGACGTTCCACTTCACCGCCGACGGCATCACGCCCGCCATGGCGGCCCAGATGCCGGACGGATTGGGTTCCCGCTACCAGACGACCTACAAGGATAAGGACAACAAGTACTTTGACGGCAACAAGACCTACAAGCTGCACATGCCGCCGAATGTTCCGGTCAAGCTGTTCTGGGCGGTGACCGTATACGACCCTTGGACCCGCTGCGAGATCCAGAGCCAGCCATACCCGAGCATCAGCAGCCAGCAGAATCCGCCGCCGAAGACCAATACCGATGGCTCCATCGATATCTATTTCTCCACGAAACAGCCGCAAGGCGTTGCGGCAGAGAACTGGGTCAAGACCCTGCCGGACCAGGGGTTCTTTGTCTACATGCGCTACTACGGCCCACTCAAGGCCTTCAATGACAAGACGTGGGTGCCCAATGATGTCGAGCTGGTGAAGTAGACGCAGGATGAACTGTTCCGGACTGAATCAAGGAGATTCGAGATGAATGAGAAACGACTGCCTTTTCTGGCGGCGATCCTGGTGATCCTGGCCGCTACCACAGCCTGGGCAGAGCCGCCCGCGATGAAGTACAGCACCAAGATCCCGGCCAACGTCATCACCCCCGATCGCACGGAGACTCGCCTCGGGACGCTGGAGTTCACGGACGGCTTTCCCACCGCGGAGACTTCGGAAAAAGTCTGGGACTTCATGGACTTCTCACGCGCCGTCGAGGTCATGATCATGACCACCCCGGCGGCATCACTGCAGGGCTTCCGCAAGGGAATCCAGAAGTGGGGACCTGACAACGAGACCATGATCTATTGGGACGGTCGCTTGGATTCCAAGGGGTTGCTCCTGACCGGAAACACCACGGTGGTCTACACCTTCATGTGGATCGATCTCAAGGACGGTCCCATGGTCATGGAGACCCCGCCCAACGTGCTGGGCATCATCGACGATGCGTGGTTCCGGTATGTCTGCGATTTCGGCAATGCGGGTGACGACAAGGGCAATGGCGGGAAGTTCCTGCTGGTCCCACCGGACTATGAAGGCGCCATCCCCGACGGCTATTTCGTCAAGAAGTCCAGGACCTATGGCCATTGGCTTGCCATGCGCGGCTTCATGACGAACTTCGATCCGGATCCGGTAGTCAAGAACATGAAGGACCACTTCCGCCTCTACCCGCTGGGTAGTGCGCCCAAGGAGGTCAACTGGGTCAATACGGCCATGCAGGATTTCAACACGCTACATGCCCAGGACGCTACCTTCTATGACGAGGTCAATCTTACGGTTCAGGAAGAGCCGGCATCGTCCCATGATGCGGAGGTTCTCGGACTGATGGCTTCCATCGGTATCCAGAAGGGCAAGCCCTTTGCACCGGACGCTCGGATGAAGAAGATCCTGGCTGAGGCGGCCGCAGTGGGCACCGCGGCTCAGCGCACCATTCTGTTTCGCAATCGCGACGAGAATGTCGTGATCTGGCCCGGCAGCAAGAGCTGGGAGATCGGTTTTGCCGGCGGCAGCTACGAGTTCAACAACGATGGCGTCAGCCTGATCGATTCCCGGGTCCGCTTCCACTTCTATGCCACCGGGATCACTCCGGCCATGGTCAAACCACCGGTCGGCGCGGGATCGCAGTATGTGATTGGCCTGCGCGACTCCGAGGGCAAGGCGCTGGATGGCAGCAAGACGTACAAGATCCACATCCCGCCCAATGTTCCAGCCAAGCGGTTTTGGGACATCACTGTCTACGACAACCAGACCCGTTCCTTGCTGCAGACCGACAACCCCTACCCAGGAGTCACCAGTATCGATCCGGCCACTGTCGGGAATGCAGACGGTTCCTACGACGTCTACATAGGCCCGAAGAAGCCCGATGGAAAAGTGAACTGGATCCAGACCGATCCCAGCAAAGGCTGGAACATGCTGTGGCGGATCTACGGTCCGACCCAGGTCTGGTACGACAAGGGCTGGCGGCCGAGTGAGATCGAGCTGGTGAAGTAGTTGGCTGTTTGACTCGAACCACGCAGCGGGTGGGTCGGTAGGGAGGCCTGCCGACCCACCCGCGATTCGATTGATGGAAGCAGCACATGAAAGGTGACCAGCGAATGACGGAAATGAAGATGATCAGTGCAACGCTGGCCGTACTGTTGACGGTCGGCCTGACAACCCCCCTTCCCGCCGGTGACATACCCACCGAACCACTTGGGGGCAAGCCGCCGGCGGACACGAAGGCGTCGTTTTCCGATTTCGATACCTTCAAGGATCAGGTGCTGTATCAGCGGGCCTTCGAGGCCGTTCTGTGGTCCGTACCGATGGTCAACAAGCTGGGCCTGCGTCGCGGCACCTTTGCGATCGGTGGCGGCGACAACGTGGTTCTCGCCTGGTCGGCCGGCGTGAAGCCCTATTTCGAGGCGCTGACCCCGAACAATGTCTCGCCCTACGTCAACTGCACGATGGACCTCAGCAAGGGCCCGGTCGTGGTGGAGGTACCCCCGGCGAATGACAAGGCCGGCCTCTTCGGGCAGATCGCGGATCACTGGTATCAGACCTTCGTCGACATCGGTCCGATCGGCATCGACAAGGGCACAGGCGCCAAGCTGGTCCTCACCCCTCCGGGCTGGACGGGCGACATCCCCAAGGGCTTTACCGAAGTCAAGAGCCCCAGCTTCCGCATCGATTTCGCGTTTCGCAACGTACCGTCTCCAACGGGAACGCAGAAGGATCTCGACGCGCTCGCCAGCAGGGTCGCCGTCTACAACCTGTCGGAGCTTCCCAACCCGGCGCCGACGAAGTTCATTGACCCGCTGAACAAACGCTGGCCAACGCTGGCGCGGTATGACGAGCGCTGGTTCGAGGACCTGCACGACATCATCAGCATCGAGAACGCCATGCCGCGGGACAAAACGATGATGGGCCTGCTCAAGACCATCGGGATCGAGAAGGGCAAGCCTTACGCCCCCGACGACAAGACCAAGGCGATCTACCGCAAGGCGGTGGTGGACGCCTATCACTACATGCAGGCGACCTTCGAGCGGGAATTGCCCGGAGAAGGGTGGTGGGACGACCGCAAGTGGCGCAATATTTTCTTCCACGACGAGAACATGGGCTTCACTTGGGAGACGGACACCCTGGTGGATTACGACATGCGGGCGGTGCGCCCATGGTTCTCGGCCATCTACTTTCCGGCGAAGGTCGCAGAGAAGCCGGCGACGATGTACATCGCCACGATGCATGACCAGAACGGCAAGCTCATGGAAGCGGGCAAAACCTACTCGCTGACTGTGCCCAAGGATGTGCCCGTCAAGCAGTTCTGGTCGCTGACGATCTACGACCGCGAGACCTTTACCTTCATCTACTCGCCTCAGGAGCTTCCGGGCCTTTCCTCGCGCGATACCGACAAGATGAAAAAGAACGATGACGGCAGCGTGACGCTCTACTTCGGCCCCAAGGCACCCGACGGGCTGGAGGCGAACTGGATCCCGACCTCCGGCAAGGCACCCTATGCCATGTTCCGTTTCTACGGCCCCGAGGAGGCTTTCTACAACAAGACCTTCAAGCTGGAGGATGTGGAGCTGGTCGAGTAGGCGAAATCCCACTCATTTCCCCCTCGATTCCTTCCTATTGTGAGGGATTCGCCGGTCGGCCGGGGGTTGGAGAATGGGAAGGTAAAGGATAAGGCTAAGGGTGTCCCTCGTCAAAACCCCATCTGCCTTGTTGTGGGTGGCTGCCTAGCCCAGGAGTGGCGGTCTGTCGAGTTCGCAAACCCACCTGGCTGCGGGAATCGAGTCCACCTTGTAGGGTCCGAGTCAGGGTAGCGGAAAGGAACTGATTCGAGCGAGATGCGTTAGCGGTCATAGCGCCGCGCCCCGGACTGTATCGTTGAGAGCACTCCGGGTCAGGCGGCGCGCCGCTCGTAGCGGTGGTGGAGCCCGCCCACCTCGGGCAGTTCGACGATTTCGCCGTCCGCCGGCAGCTGGACTGGCCGCGGCCATGGCGAGTCCTTGCCGAGACTCAGATGGGTTCGAGATCGGTGGTAGTAATCGAAGTACTTGCCGAGGATGCGGTGGAGATGCCTCGCGTTGAGCACAATAAGGTGATCGAGACACTCTCGCCGTATGGAGCCGATGAGGCGCTTGACGTACGGGTTCTGCCAGGGTGACCTGGGAGCAGTGAGCACCTCGGTGATACCGAGTCCGGCTACGCGATGGCGGAAGGCGAAGCCGTACACCGCATCGCGATCCCGAAGCAGGTAGCGGGGTGCTGTATCCCATGGGAACGCCTCCACGATCTGCCGTGCCGTCCATTCTGCAGTGGGATGTTGTGTGACGTTGAAGTGGAGAACCCGCCGCCGGTTGTGGGACAGGACGAGGAGGCAGAACAGCACTTGGAATCGGGCGGTCGGCACGGTGAAGAAGTCGATCGAGACCAGGTCACCCACGTGGTTCTCGAGAAAGGCCCGCCAACTTGGCGACGGGGTCTTGCGAGACTTGGGGCTCCAGCGAGAGACGGAGCTCTCTGAGACCTCGAGCCCGAGCTTGAGGAGTTCGCCGTGGATTCGAGGAGCTCCCCAGAGCGGGTTTGCGGTGGCCATCTTCCGGACCAGCGAGCGAAGTTCTGGATCGATCCTTGGCCTTCCCGGCCGACGAAGAGACTTGCGACCCCAGTAGCGACGGAATCCTTCCCGGTGCCAGCGAACGACGGTTGCCGGCTGAACGAGGAGGAGAGCCTCTCTCCAGCCAACCCAAAGCCGCCTCAAGCAGGTCCAGACCAGGCGATCTGCGGGGCGGAAGCGCGGGCGTTTGTCCGAGCTCGCTAGGACAGCTAGCTGGTGGCGGAGGGCGAGATTCTCGAGGACAAGATTTCGACGGGACTTCAGGGCGCCGAGCAGGGCAGTCAGGAGAGCAAGAGCGAGATCAGACATCGCCCCTGAGTCTCGCTAGGAAGAGTCCGAACGTCAACGGTCGTCAGGCGGATAGAGTTTTGACGAACGACAGGGTAGCTCTTCCGGCCCGTTGTCGCTGGTCCAGATGACGATCGTGTCGTCGCGCAGCTCCAGATCGTCAATGGCGTCGAGGATCTGTCCGACCCGGTGATCGATCTCGGCCAGGACGTCCGAGTACGGGCCATGGCCCGTCTTGCCCTCGAAATCCCGATGAGGCAGCGTCGGGATGTGCGGCTGGGTGAACGGGACGAAAGCGAAAAACGGCTTCCCCGCCTCCGATTGGCGGCTCATGAAGTCGATCGTCCGGCGAGTGAGCTCGGCGTCGATGGCGCGCCGGGCCTCGATGTCGTAGTCACCGACCACCTCCGCAGCCTGCCCCCTGAGGCCCTCCATGATGACCGGGGCCTTTCCCACCGCCGGGTCGTACTGCGGGTGGCTCGAGTAGAGCGACTCGTCGGTGGTGTTCGGGATTCCGTACCACTCGTCGAAACCCTGGTCGATCGGCAGCCGGCCGGCAACGTCGCCCAGGTGCCACTTACCGAACATGCCGGTGGCGTAGCCCGCGTCCGAGAGCACCTCGGCGATGGTCTTCTCCCACTGCGTCATTCCGTAGAGCACTCCCCAGACCACCTTCGTCGTTCCGGAGCGTATCGGATGACGGCCAGTCATCAGAGCCGACCGGGTCGGTGTGCACTGCGGCTCGACGTTGAAGTTGAGCAGCCGCAGGCCCTCGGCGGCCAGGGCATCGAGGCGTGGCGTCTCCGCCCCGCGGAGAATCCCGCCGCCGTAGGCACCGATCTCGCCCCAACCGAGGTTGTCCATCAGCATGAACACGACGTTCGGCTGGGCCCCCTCGGCCGCGCCAGCGGCAGTGGCGAACGGCACGATCAGAGCCACCAGGACAGAAGCGATTACACAAACCCTTCGCAACATCTCGAGACCCTCCTCTTCAACTTGCGTTCACCCTACGGCTGAGGCCACCGACCATAGCAGCCGGGGGGGGCAGGATGCACCTCAGGCCGCGTCGTCGCCGATGATCTCGAAATTCCGCTCGACGGCTTGGCGCACGAGACGGTTCTCGAGGTACCGGGCAAGGTCGCTTTCGCGGGTCGTCTCGAGAACGAACGCCGCGGCGTCTCGGATTCTGTCCAGCTAGCTGCGGAAAGTAAGCTGTATACAGCAATCGTCGGGTCTTCTCGAGGGAGTGGACGAAGTCGGGTTGGGGAAGCCGTGGCATCGCATGGAGCGCAAAAGAGTGGAGTGGATCCACCCTCCGAATCCGAATTCAGCGCTCACGCCAGTAACCGGGCTTTCGCCTCTGATGCGCCACCGCCAGGACTTGCACAGTGCCCTGGGTGACGCGAAAGAACAGAGTGAATGGGAAGCGTCGGAACTGATATCGGCGAGTGTCCTGCGTGAATCTTGGCCAGCGTTCCGGAGCCTCGAGAATCTGACTCAGCGCGTGGTCGAGTTCGTGGAGAAATGCCTTCGCTGCAGCGGGACTGCGTTCGGCGTACCATTGCAGGGCACCCTCAGCCTCGTCAACAGCCGAAGGGTGAAACTCGATCCGGAGTCTAGGCACCGCGCTGGGCGAGCCGATCCTTCACGACATTCCACGGCACGGTTGAGATGTCGCCGGTCTCGAGCTCGGAAATTCGTTGCTCGATCTCGAGCCGCCATGCGGCCTCGACCCCTTCCGGTGCCTCGCCCTCCAGGCTCTCGATTAGCCAGCCTGCGAGGGATGCGCGCTCTTCTTCGGGGAGTTCGAGAGCCTGGTCCAAGAGCTGCTTGACGTCGGTTGACATGGGGTGAGTCTATCAGTGGTAGCGAGGCCCTCATGGAGTTCGGCTCCTGCGCCCACCCACTTCAAGACTCTTGGTTCCGCGGCCAATGCCGGATGTGGACACCGGCGCGCGTCCGATGTGAGGTGGAGAAGGGTAGAGACGGAGGCCGGACTTCGACTGGGAGAGGCGAACGGCTGGATAGATCCCAAGGACGGCTTCGAGGTATTTCGAGACCCTGCGCCGGAAGTCTCGCGGGCGGGAGTAGTCGGCTCCGAACTGCGCCTGGAGACTATTCCACGGAATCAGAGTCGGTTTTCCTAGGTAGCTCATCCGGTAGGTGAGCCAGGTGTAGAGGTCGATTGCGAGGGGTGATCTCTGTAGCTGACGGATCGCTCGGAGATCGACGGGAATGGCCGATCGCGTGACTTCTTCAAAGAAGGTCTGACACAAGACGATACTGGAACGCCAGGCTGGCTGAATCCGAAGAAGAAGCTCTCGCGCCAGCTCCAGCCAGGATGTCTGATTCGCAGCCACGAAACCGGATCCAGACGACGTCGGGTGAAGACCCACAGTGGTCTGCCAGTCGAGTCGCATAGACAGGAGCCGGTGTAGCTGATCCTCGAGCCGATGGGCTGTGCCCCTTGGCCCACTGATCGTAGACAGCGCGAGCTTCCGAGCCAGGTCATTGGGCGTAGCACCAAGATGAATCTCGGGGTTCTTGGTACGGACCGCTTCGGTGGTCAGCCAAGCGAGGATGAGACGCGGATAGACGCCGTAGGGAAGGCCGATGGAACGAGGGGCTTCGAGCCGCAGCGAGTGGCGACCGTTCACCCTCTCGAACCGGTCGACGGTTGGTTTGCTGTGAGGAAGGGTTGTGAGGACGAAGATTCGCGGCATGAAGCCGAGGGCACCGGCTGACAGCGCGTCTGCGAACTCGAGAGAGGGGAAACCTGTCCCTGGTCAAAACCTCATCCGCCTTGAGATTCATTGGCTCATTGGCCGGGATCCCAGTCGCGGAGGATTCCCCTTCCCCTGGAAGATGTCCCCAATTCCCAGACGGATGAGTTAATTGTAGGGACAGGGTCACGTCCGGAAGACATCACCGGCTCGAAGAACTGCTGTCTACAGGACGGACGAGAAAACGACAGGGGCAACAGCTCGCCCCACGAACCCGTCCTATCCGAAAAATCGGCCGGGTCTCTTTCACCCGGCCATCCTGGAGGGATCTTCGCTACTCGATGTAATCGAGCGACTCGCCCAGGCAGAGATCCTCCACGATTGAGCTCATCTGGACCTCGAACCACTTCCGGAACATCTGGAGGGTCCGGTTCTTGGGCCAATGTGACTCGTCCGTCACCCATCCCTCGAGCATGGCCTCGAACAAGACGGGCCAGAACTCTTCCAACACTTCGTGCTGCGAAGAAGGATCTTCGTATTCCGGCAAGAGGTAGACGGTCGGCTCCGCGTGGAGCGCCTCAAAGACCGACTCGGCGAGCCCTTCTTCATCGTCCCGCCTGGCCCACTCGAGATACGGCTGCCGAGGTTTGACGATGACTGCCGAACGGTTGAGGATCTCCATCTTCAGGCCGCCCGGTAGTAGTGCTTCAGCAGACCACCCAGCCGCTCGCGGCAGCAGATCTCCCCCTCGGCGACCTGATCTCTGTGGTGGATGACCTTGTTCCCAATCCCCTGATGGGCGCGTTCAGAGTGGTAATGGTCCAGGTAGGTCTGGATCGCTCGACGCAAGGACGACTCTCCGAAGAAGATCATCCTGTGCAGGCACTCTGACTTGATCGAGAGCACGAATCGCTCGGCATAGGCGTTGCAGTTCGGAGCTTGACGCGGGGTCCGGATCACCTGAACGCCTACATCCTCGAGCATACGCCGAAACCCAGCCGTGAACTTGGCGTCCCGGTCGCAGATCAGGAATCGCTGGTCGGCCAAGAAGCCATCGACGGCGTCGGTCAGATTGCGAGCGACTTGCGCCATGAACGATTCGTCCGGATTCGGTGTCGCCCCTGCGAAGTGGACTCTCCGCGTCTTCAAATCGATTAAGAACAGAAGGTAGTAAGTCGTTAACCCCTGAGGTGTCCACACTTCGGTCGTGAAGAAATCTGCTCCCACAACCTCGCCCCAATGGGCTTGAATGAACGTTCTCCAGCTCGATGGGCGGTCCGGAGCGGGCTGGATGCCGTTCTCCTTCAGGACCTTGGCGATGGTGCTCACAGCCACCCGATGACCGGGGCCCTTCAGCTCGCCTTGGATCCGGCAGTATCCCCAGCTCGAATTCTCCTGGGCCATCCGTACGATCAGCCCGGCGATGGTCTTCATGAGGCCCGGGCGGCCCACCCGCTTGGCCTCGTAGGTCCACTTCAGCGCGATCAGCCTGCGGTGCCACCGCATCAAGGTGTCCGGAGTGACGATCGTCGCCACTCGAGTCAGAGCCTGCCGACCCAGCCGCTTGGCCTTCGCGGCGAGTCGCCGTCGCTGCTCATCCGATAGCCTGAGCTTGCGGCCTTTCAGCTGTTCCTTCAGAACCCGGTTCTCTTCGACCAGGTAGGCGATGATGTCTTGCTGGTGGCGGTTCACCCAGCCAGATACGGTAAAGAGCAGCATCTGAAGCGGGTAGAAATCGGCTCTCATTGGCGAATCCTACCCGTACGTAACTCCCTGCTCTGAGTACAAGTTCCACCACGATCCTATTTTCGGATAGGACGGCATCGTTGAGAACCACTCGCGCGGTCAGGTAGGCTTGCAGCCTCGTGGATCAAAGCGCACCCATTCTTCGCACCAAGCTCCACCGGCCGACCGTGGTCGGTGATTTGGTGCGTCGACAGCGGCTGAACGAGCGCATGAACCTGGTGCTCGAGAAACCACTGGCCCTTGTTTCCGCACCAGCCGGGTACGGCAAGAGCATGCTCGTCAGCCATTGGGCCGAGTCGCTGGAAGTGACCTGCGCCTGGGTGTCGTTGGACGAAGCAGATTCCGATCTGCTCGTGTTTCTGAGCTAAGTCCTGGCCGCCGTAGACACAGTCGCCCCAGAGTCCTGTCTGGAGACACGAGCTCTGGTCGCCGCCCC
>JBATEX010000026.1:0-8429 GCA_049664225.1 Thermoanaerobaculia bacterium | reverse complement strand
GCCTTGCGTATCCAGCTCGCGCTGGTGATGCCCTTGCCGAGGTCTGACTGTGACATATTTCATATCGAAATATTGCAGTGTATGCAAGCCGCAATGCAGAGAATCGGGGCGCGGGCTGTCGACTGGCGGGCCATCGATCAAGCGCGCCTCCCTACACAGGCTCTCCGCATCAGGATAAGCCTGCAGCTCATCCTTCTGGTCTCAGACCGCGTGACCAGAGCGTTGATGCGCTGGGTTCCCTTGTGTACGATGTCTGATGCCCTTTAGAGGCAAGGAGGTTGCGCTGTGCGTGAGTGGCTCAATGCGGGCGTGTGGCGGCACATGATCCGTCTCCCGCCAAGGATCGGAGCAAGGCGAGTTGGTCAACTAGCCGAAAGAGCCAGAGGCGAAGTCGGAGCCCTGTCCGAGGAGCACAGAGCTGTTCACCACTTCGTTGTTCGAGAGCTCCCGCGGGTTGGGGCGCCGCTGCCACCCCAATTGGTGGCAGAGAGTCTGAATCTCCGGCTTGCACATGTGGTCCGGATCCTCGACGAGTTGGAGGCCAAGAGGGCGTTCCTTTTTCGAGACGACCAGGGCTCTGTTGTCTGGGCGTATCCAGTGACCGTCGCGAAAACCTCCCATCGTCTCAGCTTCAAGAGCGGTGAACGCCTATACGCGGCCTGAGCGGCCGATGCGATAGCTACGCCCTTCGTGCAAGGGCGCTTGAGAAGAGAAGATCTGGCGGTCAGGGTCGATACCGAGTGCCATCACTGCGGGAAACCCCTGGCTCTCGAAATCGACAGCGAGATGAATATCGGGGTCGAGGCGCCGGGCGCCGCACCGTTGGTTTTTTCACCTGACGTGAATCCGTTCGAAGTCGAAGGTCCCAGCATCGTTGATGATTTCTGACGGGAAAACGTCTTCTTCTGGTCAGAAGAACATGCGCGGGAGTACCGCAAGTCCACCCACCGCATTCGTGGCGTGTACTCGCCTCTGGTGAGAGTCGCTGATGCCAACCGAATTATCCAAAGCGCGATCTTCGGATTCGACGTGGCACCCGAGGAATGACCCGGCCCCGCGAACAGCCTTGATTCGGGGCTGAATTCGAACGACCACAACGACCCGTTTCGCAACGACTCTCTCAGCCAACCTCGGGGCGCTGGCGAGGAACCCGGTACAGAGCTCCGATGGCCGCGAGCGCGAGTAGCAGGCTGAGCCACCAGGGTATGGGTGCGTACCAAGTCGTGAGCCATACGGCGCCGGCAAACAAGCCGGCCGCCCAACTTTGCCAAGTCAGTTGGCGCAGGAGAATCAGTAGCAGCGCGGCGGCGAAGATGAAGAGCGTCCCGACGAAGGTGAAGAGCTCGGCGTTCTGGATCCACATGGGCTCGACATTGCCCTCGACGCGACCTTGCACCCCCTGGAGGATCTTGCGTACGGCGATGTGATCGGCAAACTCCGTGAACAACATGAGCGGAATTGCGCTGATCGGCCTCCAGTGGTAACTCCAACGGATACGGCTGATCAGGCGGGTCTGGCCCCTCTCCAGCGGGTACAGGGCCCATGTGAAGGCGCCGGGGTCGACCTCCTCGTTCCCGACCCAGATCAGATGACGGTTCGGCTCGATCGCCTGGAACGTCATGCTCACGACGGCACTGATCGGCACTTCGTCCCCCACGCGGAAGCGCTGGAACTCCGGCAGGATCTCTTCCGCGCTGCGCAAGCCCATAGGACTTCCGATATTCTCCAGGAGATCGTAACCATAGAACCCCGCCCTCCCGTAGCCCATCTGTAGTAGCCAAGGCCAGACCTCGTCGGGCGAGCCTGCGATCGTGATCGCCCGTGTGGCGAGGAACGAAGGATCGGGTTTCAGGTCGTCTCCGGCAATGGACTGCCCGACCTCCGCTCTCGTCGCCCCCCAGTTGAGCTGGTAAGGACGGATCCACGCGAAGTAGGAGACTCCGACCAGCAACAAGACCGTCAGGACAGCAAGGATCCTCGACAGAATCGGAGACTCGTCACAGCGCTCTCGTATCTGTTGGTTGACGGCTCCCACGCTACGGCACCTGCTTGTTGCCCGAGTACCCTACCCCACGACGTAGCTTCACGTGAACTTCTTGGTTTCTCTGTCTAGAATGCAGGTTCGTGGTCCACTCTCGGTCCACTAGACCGCGACTGACCACTACTCTCAGCATTAACCACAACAATCGCCCCTGGCCCCTAAGCCCCTACTGCCCTGAGCCCCTAAGCCCCTACGCCCCTACGCCCTTCTTCCCCACTGCCTCACTGCCTCAATGCCCCAATGCTCATTTTCAGGACCCCAAGACCTCAAGACCCCAGGACCTTTTCCTCACTGACACTCCCTGACACTGCCCTCGGCTAGCCTGGCTTCGGGAGGGTGGAGGCCCTATGCCCTTACGCCCCTACGCCCCTACGCCCTTACGCCCTTCTTCCCCACTGCCCCACTGCCTCGATGCTCCTGGGGACCAGACAAAACAATTGGAGGCCCCGTGCGTCTTATAGGGTAGGTGGAGCCTTGCGTGGCGATCCGCTGACCACGACTCTCAGCAGCGCTTGCGACGAGGGTGATTTCAATTCTCCTGGAGGGGATTCGATGAACAGACTGCACTGGAAGGTCCTGGCCGGCTTGGTCGTCGGATGCGTGTTTCTCGCACAGGGAGCCGGAGCGGAGTCCGAGACCCCATCACTTCGGGCCCAGATCGACGAGCTCTTCGCGGATCGGAGTCACAGCGATGCTCCCGGGCTGGTCGCGGCAGTCATCCAGGACGGCCGCATTGTCTATGAGAATGCGTTCGGCATGGCCGACCTCGAACGTGGTGTCGCCCTGACGCCCCGCTCGGTCTTCGAGATCGGCTCCATCTCCAAGCAGTTCACCGCCATGTGCATCCTGCTGCTCGAGCAGGACGCCAAGCTGTCGCTCGATGACGAAGTCCGCACCTATGTTCGGGAATTGCCTGACTATGGTCGTCCGATCACGATTCGGCACCTTCTGCATCACACCAGCGGCATCCGCGATATCGAGACGCTGTTTCCTCTGGCTGGATGGCCCTTCACCAACTACTACCCTCCGGTCCGACAACTGGAGCTCATCACCCGACAGAAGGAACTGAACTTTGCGCCTGGGAGCCAGTTCCTGTACAGCAACTCCGGGTATCTTCTGCTGGCCGACATCGTCGAGCGGGTCAGTGGCCAGACGCTCCGCGAGTTTGCCGAAGAGCGGATCTTTCAGCCTCTGGGAATGCGCCACACGGTCTTCTGGGACACTCCCGGACAGATCATCAAGGATCGCGCCATCCCCTACTCGCCCGACCCGGACGGGGGCTATCAGATGGCGTTGTGGTATCTACCCTTTGCCGGCCCCTCGGGTCTGTACACGACCGTCCAGGACCTTGCCCTGTGGGACGCCAACTTCTACGACAACAAGCTGGGGGGTGGCAAGGGGTTGATCGAGAGAATGGTCACTCCTGGGCTTCTCGAAGACGGCGAGTCCGCCGACTACGCGGCCGGGTTGTTCGTCTCTGACTACGGAGACGAAACCGCCTTCGAGCACGGTGGGGCCTGGATGGGCTATCGGGCCCAGATGTCGCGGTTCCCCGAACGACGCTTGACCATCATCACCCTCTCCAACGCCTCCTCGACCGGCGTCCCGATGTCGAGCATCGTCGCTCTCTTTCCACGAGCCGAGCAGGCGGCATCAGAATCAGAATCCCCCCCATCCGAACCGCCCAGCACCATCGAGCTGCCACCCGATGTTCTGGCCGGATACGAAGGTGACTACTGGAGTGATGCCGACCTGTTGTTTCGAACCATCGAAGTGCGCGACGGCCTACTCCAATACATCCGGAGCGAGGAGAGCACGACCGAGCTCGGAGCAATCGAAGCTGGGCACTTCGTCATGATCGGCGTAGGGGCTCGTGTCGACGTCGTGTTCGAGACTGGGGACAGGAGCCGAGCCGGGTCGATGACCGTAACGATCGAGGGACAGGAACCAACGCAGTTCGAGCGTCTCGAGCTCCTGCCGGCGGAATCGCTAGCCGGTCATGAAGGCAGCTACTGGAGCGACGAGCTCGAAAGAGAGCTGCGCCTCCAAGTCGAGGATGAGACGCTTCACCTTGCGTGGGCCGACGATGCTCTTCGGGTACCGATGGTGCAGATCGGTCCTGACGACTTCCTGGCGCGGCAGTTCGTGGCCGTCCCCTGGAACCCGCAAGACGTGAGGATACTGGTCGAGCGAGACGAAGCCCACCAGGTGACGGGATTGAGCCTGAGCTGCGACATGGTGCGCGGCGTATCGTTTGTCAAAATAGATCGGTAGCAGAAAGAAGGGGATCTCTGACCAAGATCTCGAGAGCAGAGGAAAATGTCCGGGTCGCCTCCCGGTCCCCTCCACCAGAACTCTCCACGACTCTCAGCATTGATCACAACAATCGCCCCTGGCCCCTAAGCCCTACGCCCTTACGCCCCTAGGCCCTTACGCCCCTTACGCCCCTAGGCCCCTATGTCCTTCTTCCCACCCCTCTGGGTGGCGTGCGCCCACCGCGCTTGTTGAGCTCCTCCAGGTTCCACTCCAGCGAGATCCGGTGCACTGCGAGGTTCCGCCCTTCGAAACCGTCTTCTCCCACGGGCCGGTCCTATGCTCCGAATTGACGAGTACATACAAAAAGACCATACTTATGCATATGAGAACTACACTAATCCTCGACGACGAGCTGGTCGCCAAGGCGGCTCGGCTGAGCGGAATCGATGGCAAGACCGCTTTGGTGCACGCCGGGCTCCGCGCATTGGTGGCAGCGGAGAGCGCCAGGCGCCTGGCCGCTCTGGGCGGCACCGAGAAAGAACTGCTCTTGGCGCCGCGGCGCCGCTCATGATCCTTGTCGACACCTCTGTCTGGGTCGACCATTTTCGGACTTCGAACTCCCGATTGGTGTCGCTACTCGAAGAGGCGGAGGTCTTGACGCACCCGTTCGTCATCGGCGAGCTCGTACTCGGGCGCCTCGGGCGGAGAGAGGAGATCCTCGAGCTCCTGGGAAATCTCCCGCGCGCGAAGGTGGCCCTGCACGAGGAGGTCCTCTCCATGATCGAAGATCGCGCCCTGACCGGCTCGGGCATCGGCTGGGTAGACGCCCATCTCCTGGCCTCGGCGATGCTCAGCCACACGCCCCTCTGGACCCTCGACCGCAAGCTCACTTCGGCCGCCAGGCGTCTCGACCTGACACCCTGACAGGTTCTGACGCTCCCGCCGCCTACCCTCACCATGGGAGGGCGGGCCTTACGCCCCTACGCCCCTCCTCCCCTACCCCATCGCGTGGCCACCGCCTCCCGCGGCTCTGTTTCTTCGAACGGTCGCTACTTCGCCAGCCGCGACAACCAGTTCTGCACCAGGATCATGTGGTCGGGGGTCTTCGACACTGTGAGCTGATTGATGACGAAAGATTCGCCATCAGGCAGGACACTGAAGGGCCTACCTGCCCGTGGGGGACGGCGGATACTGAAGAGCTTCCTCGGAACACCGATCGTGGGCCTATCGTCGAGATCGACGTCGACGGACATCAGATCGCCCGAAAGACTCAGGTAGAAGAGCTTCTCTCCTTTGGGATGCCACTCAGGACCATTCCCACCTTCAGTCGACACCTGGTATTTGTCACCTTTGCCGAGAAAGGGCACGACGTAGACCTCGAATCGACCTGTCTCGGTCGATGTGTAGGCGAGCCAGCGGCCGTCGGGAGCTATGCGACCCTCGATATCGAGAAAGGGACTGTCAATCAGGACTTCGAACGACTGATCCTCGAAGGTGAAGAGCGCGATGTGCTCATCGGCATCCGGCTCGAGCACATCCACGGTCAGGTACTCTCCGTCTGGTGACCAGTCGACTGGGATCATCCTCAGCGGGCTCTCGTACAGCAGCTCATCCGAACCCAGTCCCGAGGCGTGCCTGCGATAGATCTGCCAGGTGTTTTCCCGGTCGGTTCCAAAAAGGAGCCACTCGTCATCGGGTGACCAGACGGCTGAGAGGTGATCGCCGTCTTCGTGAGTGAACCGCGACGTCGTGCCCCGCACCAGATCCCGAACCCACAGACTGCTGAAATCCGAGGCCTCGTACGCGGCTCTCTTGCCATCGTGGCTGACGACCACATAATAGTGAATATCTTCCGGAGATGGCTCTCCCAGGGCCTCACCTGTCACATCCACAGTGAGCAAGCGAGATCTCGCGCTGGCCGGGTCATCGACCTGATAGACAAGCAGACCGGTCTGCGAAATCGAGTACATGGCGTACTCGTTGTCGGTGTAGGCAACCCCCTGTGCGACAAGCTGCGCCTCACCCGTACTCTTCAACGTGCGGGAATCGAACGGCACAGCCATGAGACTGCCCTCGCGCCAGAAGAGCAGATAGCCGCTGGGAGAGTAGGCCATCGAGCTGTTGGCTCGGAGGATCTCCTGGCGCGCCCCCGTCTCGAGCGACACCACATCGATGTGACTTTCGTCCTCACGCGAGCCTCCCTCTGCCGTCTGCGTCAGCATCAGCACATGGTCTCCCGAGGGCAGACAGGACGGAAACCGATGTTGGAATTCGCCGCGCTCGGCGTCGAGCTGGGTCAGGTCGGTCGGCTCCCCGCCGGTTGCTGGTACCACGGCGAGACCGCGAGAGAGATTCGGCGAGTAGACGATCTGATCGCTCGCGCACCAGGTACCGCCTCTCGCGTTGGTCGCTGGAGCAATCGTCTGGACAGGTCCTCCTGTGGCGGCCACCCGCTTCAGAGAGCCGCTGGCAAAGAAGCCCAGGTTTCGGCTATCGGGAGACCAGAAGGGATATCTGGCACCTTCGGTTCCTTCCAAGAATCGCGAGGTCGTGCTGTCCAGAGGGCGAATCCAGATCTCTCGCTCGGCGGACTCGCCCACGATGACAAAGGCCATCATCCGGCCATCGGGTGACAACGCCATGCCTCCATCGGGGTCGAAGGTGGTGCCATCAGGTGGAAGGAGCTCGGTTTCCAAACGCTGGAGATCGGAGTCACTCGGACCGAGCCCACCCTTTTGAATCCAAAGAATTCCGAATAGCAGAGCCGCGATGGTCGCCAGGGCAGCGAGCAGCCAGGAGAGTCGTGGTGGTTTCGTCTGTTGGTCGGCGTCGGTTTGCAGCTGGCCAGAACCGCTGAGCAGAGGCGAGATCTCACCGCCAGTGCTCAAGGCCTCGAGAGCGATCCGCGCCTCGCCGATATCGCGGAGCCGCGACTTCAGGTTGCGATCGAGACAGCGGGCGAGAAGCGCACGGACGGTAGCCGGTGTTTCGGGGGGAAGGGCAACGCCATCAATCGGGTCGCGCAGCACAGCGGCAAGCACTTCGGAGGTCGTCTCACCTTCGAACAGGCAGCGGCCGGTGAGCATCTCCCACAGCACAACACCGAAAGCCCAGACGTCAGCGCGGCGATCGGCTTCGAGACCCTTCGCTTGCTCGGGGCTCATGTAGGCAGCAGTGCCCAGGAGCGTGCCGGCCTGGGTCATCTGCGCCGTCAGGGTCGGAGACATACTCTCTGAGCCCGTCCCCGATGTAGGAACGGCCGAGCTTGCCTCGGCCGCAAGTGCCTTCGCCAACCCAAAGTCCAATACTTTGATCTGACCGTCGGCCGCGACCTTGAGATTCGCCGGTTTGAGATCGCGGTGAATCACCCCTTGCTCGTGCGCCGATTCGAGCGCCTCGGCAATCTGGAGCGCGATGGGTACTGCGTCGTCGAACGGAATCGGTCCCCGATGGAGGCGATCCGCCAGCGTCTCGCCCGGAGCGAGCTCCATGACCAGGAAATGGACGCCATCCGCTTCTTCGACCTGGTGGATGGCGGCGATGTTGGGGTGATTGAGCGATGCCAGAACCTTGGCTTCACGCTCGAATCGAGCCAGACGCTCCTGGCTTCCGGCTACTGCCTCGGGTAGCACCTTGATCGCCACCTCGCGGCCGAGCTTGGTGTCCTCGGCACGATACACCACACCCATCCCGCCCTCGCCGAGCTTGGCGGTAATCTTGAAGTGGGAAAGAGTCTGGCCGATCAAGAGTCGTAGCCTATTGTACAGTCCGTGGTCCACTCCTGGTCCACTCCACCACAACTCTCCACGACTCTCAGCATTAACCACAACAATCGCCCCTGGCAGCTAAGCCCCTACGCCCCTATGCCCCCAAGCCCCTACTGCCCTCCTGCCACTGACACCCCCTGACAGTGCTCCCGGCTAGGCTTGCCGGGTTCGTGTGTTGTCACTCGTCGTGGTTGGGGGTGTAGGGGCGGGGCTTGCCCCCGCCCGCTTGGTGTGGCTGGCGAATCCTGTGGCCCCCGCCATTGCGCCCCACCCCTTAGGGTGGCAGCCTAGCGCCACGGATTTGTTACCTTTTGGAGGTCACAACAAAGAGGGCCCTTTATGGCAAAGATGCCCCGCTCCGCACG
>JBATEX010000025.1:0-2314 GCA_049664225.1 Thermoanaerobaculia bacterium | reverse complement strand
CTGGCCGTCTCCGCTCCACTACCGGCGCCCTTGTAGGCGAAGTCACCCTGAGCCCCGGCCCCCACATAGGTGGTCCAACCACTCGTGGCTGTGAACCCAGCATCACCATCGTCAACGATCAGGATCTGCTGCAAACGAAAGGCGGTATCGAACCGATCTTCGATAGGTTCACCGGGGGTCCCATCGCCGTCCTGGTCCATCACGAAACCAATCGTGTCAGCGATATCCGGACCGACCTGAAGTCTGTATTCACCAAGTGCCTCTTGAAGAGGAAAGATCACTTCGAAGACGTAGTCAGTCAGCCGATTGATCTGGCTGGGATCGACGGAGCCCAAAGGACCATCAATACTCACATCCTCGGTGGAGAAGCTGCTAGGGGCAATAGGACGATCGAAGGTCAGAGTCACGCGATCCGTAGAGGTCGAGACGTCCCCAGTCGGACTGGCCGATAGGACCCGCGGGCCTCCCTCGTTGGGAACATTGACAGCCAAAAAGGCATCCACGATGCCGCCCGTACTGACCTTGCCCATCAAGTCGGGCAACGGTTTGACAGTCGCCAGTGTGTTTTCAACCAGCCAGTCAGGGGAGACCCCCGGGTACAAGCCAGCAAGCAAGGATACAACCCCAGCTACGTGAGGCGTCGCCATGGAGGTGCCGCTCCACAGTTGATAGCCGCTTCCAAGCGAGAGACTCAGAATGTCTCGGCCTGGCGCTGCAAGATGAACCGTGCTGATGCCGTAGTTGGAAAAGTCCGACAGATTGCCATCCGGATCCACGGATCCGACGCTGATCAGATTGGGGAGTTCATAGGATGCCGGGTAATAGGGATTGGAACCGTCGTTGTTCGAGGAGTGGTTCCCCGCGGCTGCGACGAACACCACACCGTTTTCTCCAGCCCATCTGATTGCATCCTCGAGTGCGGGGTCATTGGCGAAGACTCCCCAACTTGCATTGATCACATCTGCGCCAAGCGCTACGGCATGTTCGATGGCCTGGATTGCGTCCGAGGTCCAACCACCTCCGGAAGAATAGAACTTCTCAGGCAAAATTCGAGATTGCCAGTTGACCCCAGCAATCCCCAACCCGTTGTTGCCCCTCGCTGAGATGATCCCAGCGATGTGGGTACCATGTCCAAAAGTATCCAGCGGGTCGTTACCATTCGAGAGGTGATCCCAACCTGTCAAGTCATCAACGGACCCGTTGCCATCGTTGTCCAGCCCATCCATCCAAGGAGCGGCCATCAAATCGCCCGCGTCAATGAAACCATTTCCATTGAGATCTGCGACGAGGTCTTCATTGAGGCCGTCACCTTGGCCGTCAAGGGCAACAACACCGCTCTCATCGAGGGAATTCAGATCGTAGAAATCTATCTGACCGTCGGAATTGGTGTCCACGAGCTGGCTCAACAGCGTGGGCGGAATCTCGGCCACGTTGAGGGCTATGGCCAGATAGAGATCCGGATGCGTGTAGTCCACTCCGGAGTCCATTACGGCCACCAAAGTAGATGAGTTGCCGGTTGTTTGGTCCCACGCTAGTGGTGCATCGATATCAACGTCATCACTGTTCTCCAACCCCCATTGCGACCCGAACTCTGGGTCATTCGGGATGTACTCGGCAGGGGTGAGCCAGTAGTTGGGGACTGCATATTTGACTTGACCCTCTGCTCTCAGCCGGTCCAATGCCTCAGAGATGTCTGCCTGGCCGTGAAACGACACGAGAGCGAGGCGCCCGTTGAACCAGCTCCTGGTAACTTTGGCGCCCAACGAGGTCATCGTTGCACGCGTCCTGGACGACAGCACTGGACCGGCGAATCGCTTCGGGGAGACAGTACCGAGCCGAGATCCTTGATTGGACTCGAAACGGACAATCACATCAACGTCGCTCTTGAGTACTTCCTGCGATGCAGTTCGAGACGCTCCAGCTAGATCGCCTGCTATCCCAGAGCCTTCGCCCAAACCGATCGAAAGAAGGAGCAAACCGATTGGCAGAACCGTGAGACGGAGTGTCCTTTGTGTCATCGTTCCCCTCATCAGTCGAGGATTACTCATGAGCTAGTCGGAGTCCGATCGAGCAGTAGCATCGATCCTCTTACACCCCAGGCAGCATTGCGTACCCCTGAGAAGTCAACTACAACCTAGGCTTGACCGACTATATAGCGTTGCTAACCGGTCGGGAAGCATATGAGCTGTTGCGAATAACTTCTTCCACAGATTCTGCCAGCCGACTCAGCCCACTTTCCTTGACGCCCTATCAGCCAATGTATCAGCGCTAGTTGGCCTTGTGACCGGCGCCGAAGGCCTAGGATACGGCGTCG
>JBATEX010000024.1:0-11053 GCA_049664225.1 Thermoanaerobaculia bacterium | reverse complement strand
ACGACCCCAGGACCCCAGGACCCCAAGACCCCAAGCCCTCAAAGACCAGCCGAAGGTACGCCGGCTGCCTCTTCCCCACCCAGGCCCGTCCCGTAGGGACACGGCCGATCATTTCTACCACCAGCTGTAGCCGATGCCGAAGTAACCCTGCACGGGATCGACTGTGAGATGTTGGAAGTTCGAATCTCCCTCCAGCGCCAGGAACAGATACCTCACTTCCAACGAGGCAAACCAAGAACTGCCTGGCTTGAAGGGAATGTCGACGCCGCCGTTGAACCCCCACGACAGCTCGTCGTCGTACTTGACCTGGTAGTTAAGGTTATCGAGTTCGCTGAAGTTGAAGGTCGATGAGCTGTAGCCAACCCAGGAAACCAGGACGCCGGCATAGAAATCGACCCGCCCCTCCGGCGTGAAGTGGTAGTTGCCACCCAGATTGATCTGCCGCATGTCCACACGGTCATCGGAATTCGCCGTCCGGGGACCCTGCTCGGCTTTCAGATTGGTCTTCATGTTGGCGAAGGTGAGGCCTCCCCAAACACCCATGTTCGGTCGGAAAAGATACTCGACCTCGCCATTGAAACCATTGCCACCGTCAGTCCAGAACTTGTTGAAGATCGGTGGAGTCCGACCGACAGGGTTCTCGAACGTCACGGAGTCCGAACCCGGCCAGACATGCACCAAATGGCCGCGTGCGATCCAGTTGTCATACTCGTCCTGCGCCCAAGCTGTGGCGCCCCCCGCCAGCTGCAGCACCATCAGGGCCAGACCCATTGCCACTGCGTACTTCATTTTCCTGAATTGATCCATCGGATTCTCCTTTCCATATCCATACTTTGTCGCAAAAGTTCGCGCAGACTATCAAGCTTCTACGCCTCTTTGTCAACTTTGCTGCAAAGTTCGAGCCGAAGTAGGCCCCTAAGCCTCTAGGCCCCCAAGCCCCTGAGCCCCTAAGCCCCTAAGCCCTTCCTAGGGTCTGCGGTCCCGTGGCTTTCTCGGCAGGCCTTCTGGCCTCCGATGGCCGGAACGGCCTCGTTGTTGGAGGCGCTCCAGGATTTCGAAGTAGCGCTTCTCCTGGTCGGGATCCAGAATCGCACGGCTCTCCAGGACGTTCTCGACGAATACCCGATCCAACCGCGAATAGGCTTGGCCCATCTCGTCGATCAGCCCGTCCACTGCTGCCCGGTCCGGAGTCTCCGCCATCAACTCTCGTCGCAACTGCCGTCGCAGAGTCTCCAACTCCTCACGGCTCTCCATCATCCCCTGGAAGAAGTCGGTCTGGATCTGGACGAAGGCGTCGCGCTTCTCACCCTCGAGACCGAGGTGATTGGCGGCTCGCTCGACCGGCGGCGGTCCCTCTTCCCTCGGCCCTCGATCCCACCGAGCGGGCTCGCGCAGGCGATGGGTGCCGATCGTAGCCAGAACACCGAGATTGACACCGACAGACAGCAACAAAGCGATCCACAGCCAGATCGGTTTCATGGCAGATCCTCCTGCACGAGGTCGTCAGACGACACGCTCATTGTTTCCCAGTAGACCTCGGCCTGTGTGAGCTCGACAGCGTCCCAGGCAGTCCAGTCCTCAGATTCCGATGGGCTTACCAGCAAGGCGCCCACGAGAATGCCGCCCGCCAGGGCTACTGCCGCAGTTGCCCGGGTCCAAAGGGGGGTAGAACGACCCAGGCCTACGGCTCCGACCGAAGGCCCAGTCACGGCCTGGCGGACGACGCGACTCGTGAAACTCGGATGCACCGACTGAAGAGGCGGGAGGTCGAGGGATTCCCAACGCTCCTGCAACGCAGCGAACTCCTGTCGCAATTCGCCCTCGTTCTCGAGACGTTGCCGCAATTCTCGAGCTTTCGATTCGGAGAGCTCGCCCACCAGCAGTCGGAGCAGTTGTTTTTCCGTTGTTCGATCCATCACCGTAGCCTTTATTTAGAAACCCCTGAGGCGGCAGATTCCTGCGCTCCTTGAAGACGACGCATCGCCCGAAAGAGGCGACTCTCAACTGCCCCCTCCGAGATCCCCAGGATCTCGCCGATCTGTCGATATGGTAGACCTTCGAATCGAGCCAGGATCAAAACGACCCGCTGGCTCTCTGGCAATGCCTCGATCTCATGGCGTGTCTTCCGCCAACGACGCCTGCTCTCCAGTGTGGCCAGGGCGTCCGGCGCATCATCCGCCGGGTCCAGGTGCGCGCCCTCCCCTTCGGGGTCGGGAGTCAAAGACAGGAACTGAGCCAGCTTTCGACGCCGGATCCGGTTGAGGCAGTGATTCGTGGCCACCCGATACATCCAGGTGAACAGCTCACCCTTCGGCTCCAGAGAGCCAGCCTGGCCGTAGGTCTTGAGGAACACCTCCTGGGCGGCGTCCATCGCCTCCTCGCGATCACCCAACAACCGCTGGCAGAGTCCGACCAGGCGATCCTGGTGGCGCTCCACGAGCCGCCTGAAGGCATCTTCGTCCCCTTCAGCCGTCAGGGACAGAAGCTGCCAATCCGAAACGCTGGTTTCGTCCGAGAGAACGTTCGGCATCACCACATTCGTGTAACCCTCGACGCGGCCAAACCCTGCGCCTCGCCGCGACCTCCCCATACTTCTACCACGGACTCCGAGCAGCCGGCCTGGTCAAACCACAACCAGCGACCGGCCTCGCACGCTGCGGCCTAGTCAGAATCGGTATTGAGATGACGGAGGCGGTACTTGTCCAGATGTCCTTCGACCAATCGATGCACACCGATGCGCTGCAGCTCCGAGCTCAGGACCAGAATCTGATTGGAGCTCAAGGGATGTTCCTTGTAGATTACCCGCAGCACCTTCTTGAGGGCGGCATCCAGCTCGGGATCGAACCCGGGTGTCGAATCTGGCTCTCGCTGTTCAGTCACGGCTCTCCGCAGACTCGTGCATCTGCTCTGGATCGTAGTTGTAGAGCAATGAACGGATGGTCTGCGCTGGAGCGACCTCGATCCCTTCATCGTAGGACCACATGTCGATGGTCTCCCAGGGGCAGTAGCGGGCGCAGAGCTGACAACCGATACAGCGCTCGAGGTCCACTTCAACCAGCTTCATGAAATCGGGGTGTTCGGGGCCGGCGACAATCTCGATGCAATCGACGGGACAAAAGGCGAGGCAGGCCTCGCAGCCTGTACATCCCGTCTGGTCGATGACGGCAACCTGTTTCGGGGCGCGGGCTCGAGGCGCCTTGTCGACCTCGACCTTGTAAGGGTAGGGAAACGTCTCAGCCATTCTCTGCCGACTCCTCGAAGGTGCCTCGATTGTGAGCTCTGAGCTCGAGTTGCCGCACTCTACCAGAAGGTGCTCGTCTGTGGGACGGCTCGACGCCCCCCCCCGCCCTGCGGGATCCAGCACACGGCTGGCCACTCCCCATGGCAGAATCGAACTGATGCTGGACTCACGGATCGCCCGGTACGTTGCCGATCCGGCAACCGCGAGCTTCGAGGGGTTGTCCCTGGAGGCTTTCGCGTACCAGTTCGAGCGAGTCGAGCCTTTCCGGCGGCTCTGCAGGAAGCAGCAGACCGTCCCCTCCACGATCGCACAGTGGCGCGACGTTCCCATGGTCCCGGCGCTGGCCTTCAAAACGCTCGATCTCACCTCGGTGCCAGCCGAGGAGACTTTTCGCAGTAGCGGGACGTCGGGCTTGCAGCGAAGCGTCCATGGGCACGGCTTCCCCGATCTCTATCGCACGACCATCGACGCCAGCTTCCCTGCCGCCTGCCTTGGCACCTTGGACCGACCACCGATGCTCTCCCTGATCCCGGATCGATCTCAGGCTCCCGATTCCAGCCTCTCGTTCATGATCGATCACGTGCTGGCAAGCTACGGCGCTCCTGAGAGCCTGACCGCATTGGGTGGCCGTGGCCTGGATGCCGCGAAAGCCCGGTCGTTTCTGGCGGCCCGTCAGCGGGATGGCCGAGCCACCCTCATTCTGACGACGGCTTTCGCCCTGGCAACCCTCCTGGAGGCCCTCGAGCGGTTCGACTTGAGATTTCGATTGCCCGCCAGCAGCGTAGTCTTCGAGACCGGAGGCTACAAAGGCAGGACCCGAGAGCTATCGCGTCGCGAACTCTTCGAGCGTTTGTCCGAGAGACTCGGGATAGGTGCCTCCTCCGTGGTGCGGGAGTATGGAATGACAGAGCTCACGAGCCAGCTCTATACCGGAACCCTCGCAGGACGGGATCCAAATCTGTTCCTTCCTCCCCACTGGGTAAGATGCCGGGTCCTGGAGCCGACGACTCTCGTCGAGCAGCCCCCCGGCGAAGAGGGCCTGATCGCCATCTTCGACCTGGCGAATCTCAGCTCGGCCGTGCATCTCCTGACGGAAGATCTCGGAGTCGCACAGGATGGCGGCCTCCAGCTGATTGGCCGTGCCGCCGGGGCGGAGCTTCGGGGTTGTTCGCTGACGGTGGAAGAACTCGGTGAAGGTTGAGCCGCGCAAGGGCTCGAGGGCGTGGGGGCGTAGGGGATTAAGGGCGTAGGGGCGCAGAGGCATAGGCAGCCCAAGCCAGATGCCGCAGAGCCGAACTCGACCGTCGAAGAGAACAGAAGATGATTCATGACGCCGCGCTACCTTTAAGCATCCGGCCCTCGTCGGTCACGGCGATCGAGCGTCAGGGAATCGGCTTTACTTCGGCTCGCTGGAGCCCCGCAGACCTCGAACGACTGATGGCGCATCTGTCGAATGCCGGTGCCGAGGCTTCCAGCCAGCTTCGGCTCGCCGAGCTTCAGGCCGTCTGGGAGGAGACCGTCGCGGACTTCGTCGACCCTGGCTCTGCCGAACGCCGCAACCTGGACCCAGCACTGGCAAGGTTTAGCGGCCTCTCTCCGGCCGGCCTGCAAGCGGCCTTGGAAGTCGTCCTCGGGGGAGTCAGCGGGTCGAGCACACATGCACTGGTCGAGCGAGCAGCGACTGTTGGAGAAGGCCCATCGCCTCTGTTGGTGATCCTCTCCTCGAACCTGCCTGGACTGGCAGTTCAGTCCCTGCTGCCGGCCCTTCTGCTCCGACGGCCGATCCTGCTGAAATCACCCACCTCGGAGACTCTCTTCACACCGGCCTTCGTCAGGGCTCTGGCGGGCAGACAACCCGAACTGGGCGAGGCGGTGGCCGCCGTCACGTGGCCTGGAGGAGACCAGTCTCTGGAGGCTCCCGTGCTAGCCGCGGCGGGCCGAGTTCTCGCCTACGGCGAGGCCTCTACCATCGCGTCTCTCGAACGGCGAGCGCCCGCCAAGGTCTACGCCTACGGACCAAAAACCAGCCTAGCGGTGATTGGTTCAGCGGCACCGGAGGGCTCCATCGCAACAGGCCTGGCGCGGGACATCGCGCTGTTCGACCAGCGCGGATGTCTCTCGATCCAGGCCATCTACACCGCGGGAGACGCCATCGGCCTGGCTGAGGCCCTTTCTGAAGAGCTCTCCACTGCGGCCCGGGAGCTACCCTCCGGACCACTCGATCCCGTGGCCGTCGCTGGTGTCCAACAGATCCGCATGGAGGCGGCTCTGCGGGGTCTGTACTCCCCTGAGCTACCCATCGATATCGGCACCGTCGTGGTCGAGCCTCGCCCGGAGTTCCAGCCCTCGCCAGGTCTGAGGACCGTGAGGATCCATCCGGTGGAGGACCTGGCCAAGCTGCCCGAGATTCTCGCTCCCTGGTCCGGCCAAGTGCAGGGTGCGGCGCTCGCCGGTGACGACGCCTGGCGTCTCCGACCCCAGCTCGAATCTCTCGGGGTCAGTCGATGCGCGGCTCCAGGCCATCTTCAAGCAGCCGACGCCACCTGGCACAACGGCGGCATCCACCCATTCGAGGCATTGACAGGGCGAGCCCTCGGCTCGCCCTGAGGGTTGAAGCGCCCAGCGCTTTGCGCCGGGCGGTCCTTGAGGGCTTGGGGGTTGAGGAGTCCGTCGTACCTCCGGCCGGTCCCTGGGGCTTAGGGGCGTAAGGGCATAGGGGCCTAGGGGTTCAAAGGTCCTGAGTCCTATTTTGAATTTGGCCACATACGAGGCTCTTCCCCGTGATCCTGAGTCCCCCCCACCCCGGCCGGTACAGGTCCGGCCGCTTCAAGACCTTTTGTACGCGGCTTTGCACCGTCTTCTGATTTAGGAGCGTCGAGACACATCGAGATTCCGGCGAGAAACTAGCCCCCTGAGCCCTTAAGCCCCTAAGCCCTTAAGCCCTTAAGCCCTCACTGCCCCGACGGGCAGTGAGCGCTAGCTCTGCCCGTTGACCAGAAGATTGTTGATCGCCAGCTCGGGGACCCGCCAGCCGTTGCCGGAGATGCGCCCGGCTTCCTTGCCATCGACGAAGACGACTCCGGTCGGCACGGCGGAGATTCCCATCCGCCCTGCCTCTTTGTCACCGGCGATGCCAGGTGGCAGGCCATAGAAGTCGAAAGTGATCTTCGACCCCTCGAGACGGTCGGCCACGGCGATGATGCGGGGCACCATCTGTTTGCAGGCGCCGCACCAGGTGCCGAAGAAGACCGACACCTTCACCTCCTGGTCCTGCTGTCGCAGCTTTTCGACGATCGGGTCCGACGGCGAATAGGCCTCCGCCGTCCTCTCGTAGTGGGGATCGTAGGCCTTGAGGCCAGCGGCCTGCTGGGAACCCAGAAGAGGGGGTTTCTCTTTGAGCTCGGCGGTCTGCCCGTCGACGGTGAAGACAATTCCTGTTCGATCGCTGTTGACCTGGAATCCCCCTTGCGCGGCCAGTGTAGCGCCAGCCAACACGTCCACCGAACCGTTGGAGTTGTGATTGACCTTCATCAGGTTCAGCGTCTCGACCTGTCCGTCGCGCAGGCGCAGGAGGACAGGGGCGGCCAAGTCTTCGGACAGGATCAAGAAGGCGCCCGCCGACTCGGCCTGGTAGACCTCGGCTCCCTCGAGCTCCTTGCCGTTCAGGGTCACTTCGAAGCCCACCGACTCGAAGCCGAAGATCGGAGGACCCGCCGCAAGCAGGGGATTGGCAGTCATGGTGACCAGCAAAAGCGCCGCGGCCGCTGCGCAAAAGGCCCCTCCAAGAGGCTTCCGAAGGGGCCTGGTTGTTCTGATTGAAAGACTCTTCCTGTATCCAAGAACTCTTCTCATTGTCATTCCCTCGAACTCGGGTGCGCCATAGCCTGCCCTAAAACTCCGTCAGAGGCAAATCGGAGACCGTCCTGGTGACTTCGCCGTCTTCCACCAAGAAGGACCGGGGTAGGCGGCGATGGAGCGATCGCAGCATGGCATAAGGGGCCTCTTGCACGGCAAAAGCCGGGGCTTGGGTCCACCGAAAAGTGCTTACAGCCTCCGCCGAGGCTGCCGTCAGTATCCAGAGTCCTATCTCCGACTGCGATGTGCTCCACTCATTGAGCCGTGGCACCGCTTCCAGAAAGGTCGGCTCGTCGAGATCGGAAAGGACCACCCAGTGTTTTCCGGCGCCAAAGTCGCTGACCAGGGTGTCCAGACAGAGCTGCTCGGGGTTCTCTTCGCTTCCAGCGCAGATCTCGCTGACTCCGACTCCGGGCTTTAGGCGGGTTGCCAGATCATCGAGTGGCAGGTCCGGCGCCTTCCAGGCAAATACCAGAACCGCCGCAGTCAGGCCACCGATGAGCATCAAACGCCGTTTCGGGAATGCTCCTTCTTTGCCTCGACCCACCAGGCTCAGTCCCAGCGGGACTACCAGCAACCAGAGATCCTGCCAGAAGGCCTCTTTTGGCGTCCGATTGAGAAGGTTGCCAAAGCAGTTGCAGGCCTCGGTTTCATCGATCAGGCCGTGCTCGAAGCGCCAGTACGCCCGGCCGGTAAGAAACAAGAAGAAGGCCACCAGCGCTGCGGTCGGCGCAAGCACCCACCAGCGCCGCAGGCCTGTCACGAGAGCCAGACCCAGCGCAATCTCGAGTCCCAGGGCCATGAAGGCCGTTGCCTCGGCCAGGCCGAAGAAATCGAGCTTCTCCGCCCTGATCTGTTCCACGAACGAGACCGGATCCAGGGCCTTGCCCCAGGCGGCGACGAGAAACACCAAACCCAGAAACACCGCCGCGGCGATACCGAGGACTCGGATCCAAGGCTGACTTGGACTGCTGTCGAATGGCTCAGTCGTCATCACAATCTCACATCCTAAGATCTACACGAAACAGTGTGCAAGGCTCGTGCCGCTGACACACGGCCGCTAGGAGGGCTCCTCGTCGGCCCCCTCCGCGACCTTCAATGCGCGGGGTTGCCACTGCAGGTGGCTCCTCAGCTCGTCGGCTGTGGGACTTTCGACTTCATCCAGAAACGGTTCCAACGGGCCCGAAAAGAGGAGCCGGCCGCCATGCACACCACCTCCGGGCCCCAGATCGATAATCCAATCGGCTCGCGAGATCAGATCGAGACTGTGCTCCACGACCACTACGCCGTCGCCTCTTCGCACCAGCTTGCGAAGCGTCTGATAAAGCAAATCGATATCCGACATGTGCAGACCGGTGGTGGGCTCGTCGAACAAGAACAGGCGTGGTTTACCTGATGTCGGGCGATCCAGGAAGCTCGCCAGCTTGAGCCGCTGGGCTTCTCCACCGGACAGTGTCGAGGTGGGTTGGCCCAATCGCAGGTAGCCCAATCCGACATCGGCCAGACTCTGCAGGCGACGACAGAGCCGCTTGCGGTCGCCAAAATGGCGCAGCGCTGTCTCCACGGACAGGTCGAGCGTCTCGGCGATGTTCAGTCCCCGGTAGGTGACACCCAGCACATCTTGCTTGAATCGATGCCCCTGGCAGCCGTCGCAGACCACGGTCACCGGGGCCATGAACTGCATGTCCACTTCCTGAGAGCCGGTGCCCTTGCAGACCGGGCACCTGCCCGCCTCGACGTTGAACGAGAAGTGCCCGGCTGTGATGCCTAGCTTGCGACTCGCCATCGACGCTGCGAAGACCTTCCGGATCTCGTCGTAGGCCTTGATGTAGGTCACCGGAATCGAGCGGGCCGAGCGGCCCAGAGGCTGCTGGTCGACCAGAACGACATCCGACACCTGCTCGAGCCCGACCAGTTCTTCGCACTCACCTGGGTCCACGTCGACCACTCCGCGGCCACGTTGGTAGTTGTCGTGGAGGACGTTCTTGATCAGAGTCGACTTGCCGGAACCCGAGACACCGGTAACGGCCACCATCGACCCCAGAGCAACCTCGACGTCGACGCCCTGCAAGTTGTGGGCTCGCGCGCCCTGTATCGTGATCCGAGGCTTCGCTGCGGCTTCTTCGGCCAGAGACACCTGACCGTGCTCCCGGCGGAAACGTGCCAGATGACGGCGGGCGGGCGTCGCAGGACGCTCGCGAAGATAGGCCCCGGTGACCGAATCTGCGGACTCCAGGATGGTCTGAAGATCTCCCTCGGCAATCACCTCTCCACCGTGCTCGCCTGCCTCGGGGCCCAGATCGATGACGTGGTCGGCCCCCTGGATCAGGGTGCGATCGTGCTCGACGACCAGCACTGTGTTGCCGCGTTCGGCAAGGGCTGAAAGAAGATCGACGAGCCGCCCGCTGTCCTGGGGATGAAGACCCACGGTCGGCTCGTCCAGCACGTAGAGAGTGCTCGTCAATCCCGAGCCGAGCGCCGCCGACAGATGGATGCGCTGTGCTTCACCACCCGAGAGGGTTCGGGCCTGTCGATCCAGGGACAGGTAGTCCAGACCGACACGATGGAGGAACTCGACCCGTTCGTCGAGCTCCTCCAGCAGGTGTCCCGCCACTTCCCGCTGGCGCTCGGTCCATTGACGAGCTCGCAGCCAGACTCTCAGGTCTTCGATGCTTCGCTGGGCCAGCTGTGGCAGGGTCTGGCCTTCGACGCGGACTCGCAATGCTTCGGGCTGTAGGCGGGTACCACCGCAGTCCGGGCAGGGATCGTAGGCGCGATAGCGCGCCAGCAGCACCCGCACGTGCACTTTGTAGGAGCGGCGCTCCAACCAGGAGAAGAAGCCCTCGAGATTGACGAAATCACCCTTGCCGGACCAGATGAAGTCTCGAGCCTCCTCTGGGAGATCGCGCCAGGAGACGTCGAGGGGGATGCCTTCTCGAGTGCAGGCGGCAAAGAGCTCCTTGTAGAGCTCCTCGTAGGCCGGGGTGTTCCATGGGGCGATGGGACGCTCCTCCAGCGTCCAGACCGGATCTGGGATGACCCGCTGGCGGTCAATCCCGATGACTCTCCCGAAGCCCTGGCAGCTCGGACAGGCCCCGAGCGGCGAATTGAAGGAGAACAGTGCCGGCTCCGGCTTGCGGATGAGCTGACCGCAGGAGGAGCACATCAGGCTGGGGCCGTAGTACTTCACGTACCTGAATCCTGCTTCGCCGCGAGCTTCCACGCGCTCCCGGTTGAGGCGGTAGCCCTCTTCGACAGCCGCCGCCACCTGCGCAGTGGCCTCTCCCTTGGCCTGGAACCTGCCGAGCACAAGCGGCAGGGGATCCAATGACTTGGGCCAGCCTTCAGTGGACTCCATGCGAATCACTTCATCGCCTTCCAGACGTCGCCCGAAGCCCTGTCGTATCAGCTCCCGAAGCGCCAGATCCGCTTCACCCGACGGCCTCGGTAGGCGGACTGCGAGGAGAAACCTCTCGCCTACGGCACCTTCCGCCATCTCAGCCGCCGCTTCCGCGACCGTGAATGTCCGAGCCGGCTCCTCGCAGTTCTGACAGAAGACTTCACCGAGGTGGGTGTAGAGGAGGCGCAATACGTCGTAGACCTCGGTGATCGTGCCGACCGTCGATCTGGCATTGCGCACCGCGTTGCAGGACTCCATCGCCACGGCCGGGAGGATGTTGCGGATCTCCTCCACCGGCGGCCGTTCCATCAGATCCAGAAACTGCCGGGCGTAAGTGGACATCGACTCCACGAAGCGGCGCTGACCCTCGGCGAAGATGGTGTCGAACGCCAGCGAGGATTTGCCGGCGCCGGAGGGGCCCGTCACGACAGTTACTTTGCCGTGTGGAATTCGACAGTCGATACCCTTGAGGTTGTGGGTCCTGGCCCCCTGGACCTCGATAGCTACTTTTCGACGCATGAATAGAGTCTTGCCCTTCGTCCTGCGGTCTTCCGGCC
>JBATEX010000023.1:0-4717 GCA_049664225.1 Thermoanaerobaculia bacterium | reverse complement strand
CCCGGATCCCACGGATCTGTTCCTCCACAATGTAGAAGTTGTCGAGGAGCCACTCCGCTGCGGGCGTGATCTCGCCCTTCTCCCGGACCGTCTCGGCGATGCTTCGGTACGCGGCCAGAAGCGCCTGACCGTTGTCGCGGACCCTGGGGAGGAGATTCCGTCCTTTGGAGGGCCCTTCGATGGTGCGTTGTGCCGCCGCCAGACTCGCGGCGTGCTGCTCGAGGCGCTCGATGCTGAAGAGCTCGGCGCGGATCGGTTCATCCCACGGGACTGGAGCGACGATGACCGTGTCGGTGGCGTTCATTCGAGCTCCCATTCTGGGACTCCACTGGTCACGTCGAGAGGGTACCGGTCGTCGCTCTGGTCAGCTTCAAAAGTCTTTCCCCTAGGCAGGCCCCCACCGGTCTGACAGCGCACTACTTGGCGCTCGCCAGGTTGTAGTAGATCATGTTCCCTTCCGGCTCGGGATCACGAGCTTGTGATCTCGCGGACGCCGCGTAGTGAGCAGTTGGCCGGCTTGGCTTCTCGGGTGAGTAGACGATGCTCACTGCCGCGGCACACTCATGGCACACTGACTCCAGAAACTGGACCATCGACACCAACGGCGATCAACAACGAGGCGTGTCTAGCGCGCTGAGACCCTTTGGGTTAGCTGTGGTGCGTTGTTGTCGCTTGACGGATCCCACCTGTCTTGAAGACCGGCGACCGCTCACGTGGTCCACGGGCGGTCCATTTCGAGTCAATCCGCAGGAGAGCGCAGAATCAGTCGAGAGAGATCGTGGAAGTGTCAGTGAGTCCTTCCGACATGCCGCTGATAACCGATTTGCATCTGCGATATCTTGCTTGTTATCAATTGGAGTACAAGATGTCGCTCCTCTTGGGGGGATGTATGAAGGAGGCAAGGGTAACTGGAGCGACAAAGGCGACCTCGCCCATATTGATGCGTCCGATACTGCAGAGCGGCACAATCTCACTTCCGCAAGGAGAACCAGCGATGTTCCTGACCCATCTGGCCTCGGTGGCTCCCTCACGTTTCCGTTTCGTCCTGACCTTCAGTCTTTTGTGTTCGATTCTGCTTACTGGCTCTGCGACGACCGCGTTCGCGCAGATAGCTCCCTCGAAGGATTCGTTGTCGGGTCTCTATCCCGGCAAGGTCTATTCACCCTATGCGCAGCGCAGCTTTCCCGACCAGGTGTTCTGGGGTGACACACACCTGCACACCGGCCTTTCCATGGATGCCGGTCTTTTCGGCGCACGCCTCGGCCTGGACGACGCCTACCGCTTCGCCCGCGGCGAGGAAGTGACGGCCTCGAGCGGCCAGCCGGCCAAGCTTGGTCGCCCGCTCGACTGGCTGGTGATCGCCGACCATTCCGACGGCATGGGCTTCTTCAACGATATGGCTGCAGGCGAGCCCGACATCATCCAGTACGAACAGGGCAGGCGCTGGTACGACGGACTGCAGGCCGGTGGCGAGTCCTCGGTTGCAGCAGCGCTGGATCTGATCACCACCTTCTCGCAAGGCAAGATCAATCCAGAAATGATGGCCGACTACTCGCCAGGCGGTAAGACCTATGCGTCGATCTGGGAGAGGGTGGTCGATGCGGCTGAGCGCTTCAACGATCCGGGCTCGTTCACCACCTTCATAGGTTTCGAATGGACCTCGCTGGTCAAGGGCAACAACCTGCATCGCAACGTGATCTTCCGCGACAATGGCGACAAGGCCGGCCTGGTCGTGCCCTACACCACCCAGGCACCGGTCGGTTCGACAGACCCACTCGACCTCTATGCATATCTGGAGAGCTATGAGGCCGAAACCGGAGGCGCGGCGCTCGCCCTGGCCCACAACGGTAATCTGTCGAACGGCATCATGTTCCCGGTTGACGCGCAGTACACCGGCCGCAAGATCGACCGGAACTACGTCGAGAAGCGTGCCCGCTGGGAGCCGATGTACGAAGTCACCCAGATCAAGGGCGATAGTGAGACCCATCCGCTGCTGTCGCCGGATGATGCCTTCGCTGACTACGAGACCTGGGACGCCGGTAATCTCGATCTTTCCGAAGCCAAGACCGATGAGATGCTGCAGTACGAGTATGCCCGCGAGGCCCTGAAGAACGGACTCTTGCTCGAAAACAACCTCGGCACCAATCCCTACAAGTTCGGCCTTATCGGATCGACCGACAGCCATACGGCGCTATCCGCTGTCGAGGAAGAGAACTTCTTCGGCAAGGCGACCAACGCCGAACCTTCGCCCAAGCGCATGATGCACCCCTTCACGAGAACCGAGAATGGTGCCTTCGAAGGCTACGAACTGGTCGCCTCGGGGTATACCGGCGTCTGGGCTCAAGAGAACACCCGCACAGCGATCTGGGACGCGATGGCACGCAAGGAGGTCTACGGTACTACGGGCCCTCGGATCACCGTCCGCTTCTTTGGCGGCTGGGACTTCAACGCGGAGGATCTGAACAGCCGCGCGCCCGCCTTCCGGGGCTACGAGAAAGGCGTACCGATGGGTGGCGATTTGCGGGCACACAACGCCGGCGGTGCTCCCACCTTCATGGTCTACGCTTTGCGCGATGCGATTGGCGCCAATCTCGACTGCATCCAGATCGTGAAAGGCTGGCTGGACGCGAAGGGCAATACGCACGAGAAGGTCTATAACGTCGCCTGGTCACTCGGACGCGAACCGGATGCCAATGGCGTGCTGCCGTCGGTGGGCAACACCGTAGACATAGCAGCAGCCAACTGGACCAACACCATTGGCGCCTCCGAGCTTGGCACGGTCTGGACCGATCCGGACTTCGATCCGAAGCAGCGCGCGTTTTACTATGCACGCGTGCTGGAAATCCCGACGCCACGCTGGATTGTCTACGACGCGTTTCGTTTCGGCGTCGAAATACCCGAAGGCGCTGAAACCGTCCACCAGGAGCGTGCCTACACCGCACCGATCTGGTACACGCCGTAGCGCCTGAATCGGTTTGAAGCTGCTTGGTTGTCAAAGTTATCTGAGTGCCTTTCACTACTCCGGCGTCACCACGGTTTTCGATCTGGAGAGTGTCACGCCGTACGTGATCCAACTCCAGGTGGAAGGATTGCGGAGCCTCACTCGCTAGTGAGTTGACCTTGCACTTGCCTGTGATCTCCCTCAGGATCCACTGGAAGTAAAGCGGTTGTAGGGGGCTCGTGCCGACAGCCGGCCACGGCGAGCGCTCACGTCAATGCTCGAATAGGTGGTAGCGCTCGAGATGCTGCCCTACGGCGAGAGCGACTTCGACCTGACCGGTCTGGCGGCGAGTGCGGTGATATATTTCGCGAACCAATGCCCTTCGAAGGGAACACGGGGATTGTCGGGAGTATCTTCGAATCGGGTCCCGAGATCCGGATCGGGGTTCAGGTCGAGCGCCGGCAGGTGGCCGGATTCACACGGCCCATCGCTTCAAGGCAGGATAGGTCCATCTATTCAATTTACAGGCTGTTCGGCTCATGCACCGGTTCTTTGAAGCAGTGGTAGCACCTGCATTGCAGGCGCTGAGGCCGAAGGTCATCGTGGAGATAGGCGCCTTGGCGGGTGCGATGACGAATAAGCTCATCGACTATGGCATTGAGCATGGCGCCGTCGTGCACAGTATTGATCCCGAGCCTCAGTTCGAACGACGTGAAGTAGCATCCTTCGTATTCCACCGCGCGCTCAGTCACGATGCGCTACCTGAAATATCTCGGATCGATCTGGCCCTGATCGACGGCGATCATAATTACTACACCGTCCGTGGCGAGCTTCAAATTCTGGCCGCCAACGCCAAGAGAGACAGTCACCCATTTCCAGTAGTGATGCTCCACGACGTGGGCTGGCCCTACGGCAGACGGGACTCATACTGGGACCCCTCGACTGTTCCAGTCGAGTATCGACAATTCAGCTCGCGCAAGGGTATGAGACCTGGGCAGTCCGAACTAGTGGAAGATGGCGGAGGCCTCAACTCGCAGTCTATTAATGCGAACCATGAGGGTGGTGCACGCAACGGCGTGCTAACCGCTGTCGAAGACTTCGTCAGCTCGGTCCCGACGGAGTTGACCTATGTACATCTCCCGGTTCTGCATGGATTGGGGATCCTATGTCCAGCCAGTCACCGGAGAGACCTTGCCCCCGTCATCGAATCACTCGAGTTGTCGGCGGCGTTGGAATCGGTGATCACCTCGACCGAGGTTGACCGGCTGCATCACCAAATCAAGGCTGAGCAGCTCCATTCCCAGATCAAATCCCAGTAACTCTCTCGTCGGTTTGTGTCCAGCGATCCAGATCTGTCGATCGTCGTGAATCGATGCGCCAACACCCGAGCCTGTTGAACGAATCCCGGGTTGTGCTCAGGGATCGCCTGAAAAGAATCAGGTGGCAAGATCTTGGCGGGCGTGCTGGATCTCTTGGACTCCCGCAAAGTATGCAGCTATGCTTACCCGCGTGTTCAGAGAGTTGACAATGACCGACTCTGCTCGGGCGGGGCTCGGGCTCGATTCGACCCGCGGGCTCTCGATACCGACGGTGCGGTGGTCAGGCTGGTCCAAACCGGTATGAGCGCGAAAGTCGTCACGATTACAGGAGGGAGCGGCTTTGTCGGGCAACTCCTGCGGGTGGGATTGGCGGAGTCCGGCTACGATGTTCGCGTGTTCGACCGGATGCGAGGAGGACTGGTAAATCTCCTGCGGCGACGGTACCTGGGCACCTCGC
>JBATEX010000022.1:0-3124 GCA_049664225.1 Thermoanaerobaculia bacterium | reverse complement strand
TTGATCATCGGAGTTTTGCCGGTCTCTTCCGCTATTTTCGCCCACTTCAGGAACATCTCATTCGTCGGCCAATTGCTCTCGTCGGTCGAATTGGGGATGCCATACCACTCATCGAAACCCTGATTGGAGGGGTAGCGACCCTCTGCTTGGCCGAGGTTCCACTTGCCGAAATGGGCGGTGGCATAACCCACATCGCTCAGCATCTCAGCCATGGTGTATTCCCACTGGGTCAAGCCATAATTCACGGTTTGGAGCGGTACCGTACCGTTCCCCGTGCGTACGGCATAACGGCCTGTCAGTAGCGCTGCACGGCTGGGCGTGCACTGTGCCTCGACATTGAAATTCAGAAGCCGCATCCCTTCAGTGGCCAGCTCGTCAATGCGCGGCGTGGCGCCACCCCGGAGAATACCCCCGCCGTAGACGCCCAGCTCGCCGTAGCCGAAGTTGTCCATATTGATTAGAACGATGTTGGGTTTGTCCTGTGCCCAAGCGGAAGGCGCCAGCAGCACCATCAGCAGGCCGCTCAGCATCAGAACGGCAGTCATTTTCGCTTTCATGGTCGATCTCCTATTGTGGATTCGTTGTGGTGCGATTCGTTGTAGTGCCAGGGGACTCGGTCTCCGGGACTTCGCTGAATGTTGCTGCTGAAGTTCCAGAGACCGATGCACGTTCAGATTGTGTAGCCCGGCCCCGGAGGCCGCATCCCCAGAAGTGACGGGATAATGTCAGTTGTCATAGAAACGCCTCTGTCACTTCTTCTTGGTCGGGAACAGGAAGCTGATCTGGAATCGGACCTGGGTGTCGGCGGTGGCGTCCTCTTCCTGCGCCATTGCGGTACCAGCCAGCGCCAGCAAATAGCCGATTGCACAACCAACCACACCCTTTCGGGTCAACATGCATGCCTCCCTGACTCTCTTACCATTGGACCGATTCAGAATGAGAACTGACTGCTGAGCTGGAGCCGATTGACGGTCCCCTCAGCATCGTCCTTGTCCCGCCTGCCGCCGCTCAGAAACTCGATTCCGAACATCAGCCGAGGGTCGGGTCGCCAGATGAGATTCAGGCTGAAATACGCGCTCTTCTTGCCCGCGACGCCCTGTTGGCTCTCCAGATTGTCGACCTCGAGCGCCGCGTACAGCAGGCTCGAGCTCAGCGTCTCGCTCCAGTCGTGCTCGAAAGCGGCGTAGTAGGCGAACAGCGGCAGCAGCTCGAGGCTCGAGGTTTCGGGGTCGTAGACCCCGGCGGGCGGACCGTCGTTGTAATAGGCGCCCACGCCTTCTCCATAGCTAACCTCGAACACCAGGTCGCTCTTTGCAGGGAGCATCACCTTGCCGGACCCGGCAACGCCCCAACCCGTGGCGGCGACCGACGCGCCGTCAGCGGCGCTGGCGCGGATATCGCGCAGGATGCCCCCACCCCGCAGGTGGCTGCCGCCGTGCGTCCACCTCACGGTGCCCACCAGGTCCGGCCAGCGGGTCAGCAGGTCGGCGTCCTGTACGGAGCCGTCTCCGGGCTGCTCCAGCGCTACTCGAAGATCGACTGCTTTGGCGACCCCCTTCGACCAGCGCGCCATGGGCTGACGGACCGCGATCGCGCTGTCGGGCCCCTCGAAGTCGAGGATGTCGGGCCAGGCATCGAGATCGACATAGGTCCCCCATGACTGTCCAAACAACAGATCGCCACCTCCCAGCGCGCCGGAGAGTTCGCCGTAGGCCTGGCGCATGCGAAGCTCGGGTGAGGTTGACAGAGCATCACCGAACAGATCCACCGAGATGAAGGTCTTGAGGCGTCCCAGCTTCGTGGGAGTGCGCGACTCGAAGGTCAAGCGGGAGGTGTTGACGCAGAAGTTGGTCTGGCCGTCGGCCCCTTCTTCCGGAGTGCCACCATCGGTCGGGATGGTGGCGGTGATGAACTGGCAGGGCGCTCCGATGGCGTCGCTGTCGTAGATGACGTCGAGTTGGACGAACCCGCCGACGGCGAGCCGGGTCTGGGAGCCGAAGAGGCTGAAAGATCCCGGCCAGTCCGGCTCGGCTTCCTGCGGCTTGTCGGAAGGCTGGGACTCGGTCGCAGATGCGACGGTCGTGCCGAGGACAAGCAGGCTCAGCGCGACGGCCGCAACGGTTGCAGGCTTTGAATAAAGGGTCATCTTGAGCTCCCTCCCGGCGCGGCTGTCAGCCCCACGACCGAAGTCCGCCCCCAGAAGGGGGGGGAAATGGGGGGGTCGCGCACCGGCGAGCGACTCACAGCGTGGCCTTCGGCCGGACGATCGTGTTGCCGACCAGCAGGCCGGCAGCGATGGTCAGGGCGACCACGAACATCTGGAGAAACTGCTGTTCGCCCATCGCCGTCTGGCCCGCAGCCATCGCCGCCAGCCCGCGAAAGCCGATGCTGCCGCTGACCAGCAGGATGATCGCGGGGACCAGTACGATGGAGGTGGGACGTCGCGTCTTGATGGCCCAACCATTTGCGAAGACGACCGCGATGATGGTTCCGATCAGGTTCCCGAGATTACCGCCGACCATGGCGCTGCCGAGCAGAATTCCACCGTAGGCGATGGCGCACCCGAAGCCGGCCGCCAAGAGATCCCTCGGGGCGGTCTGAAACACCATGCACAAGCCGAGGATTAGCAGAGGCATGAACAACCAGAGCCACTGCGCGTCCACCGGCGCGCCGGTGGCTGCGGCCGGTACCGCGAAGAGAAGCCCGGCAAGCCCCACGCCGAGCCAGGCCCCGGCGATCTGCTTGACCAGGTAGACCAGTCCGCTCATGAGGTTCGCGGTACCGCTGACGACGTGCCGCCCCACGAGCTCGATGACTCCCTGGCTGATGGTGTAGCCCGGGAGCAGCACGGCGATGGCCGCGAGCGTGACCATGAGGGTGTTCAGTTCCGGGACAAAGACCCTCGCGGAGCCCGCAAGGAAGGCCGCGACAAAGGCGCTCGAAAGCGGTAGCCATTCGGCCGTCCGCTTTCCGAAACGCCCGGACAGCAACACCATGGCGTAGACGACCAGGCTGAGGAGTGTCGCCAGCAGCACGTCCCACCACCCAAGGGAAAAGAGCACCGCCAAGCCTGATCCGATGAAGGCATAACTGAACGCGTTCGCGACGACGCCCCAAGGGTGGG
>JBATEX010000021.1:0-46054 GCA_049664225.1 Thermoanaerobaculia bacterium | reverse complement strand
TCGGTGGTGACCAGCCCCATCAGCATCCGTCCGAGCTTCTCGGTATCCGCCGGATCGGCGAGGTTCTCGAAACCCACCACTGCGACCGTACCGGGTGCGCCCTTGGCGACCCCGGTCGGGTCCTCATTGGGCTCTCGGGTCATGAACCACAGGATGGCAGCAGCGATTGCGAGGCCCAAGATGGCAAGCGTCGGGAACATCCAGCGACGGGTGGCAGGGGCTGTCTGGACGGGCGCTTGGCCGCTGACGATCGGGGCGGTGCCGCTGTCGAGGTCGCGCTCGAGGTTGCGTAGATCGGTCGCGAGATCGGCGGCGTCCTGATAGCGTCGGTCCCGTTCTTTTTCCAGAGCTTTGCGCACCACCCGCTCGGCCTCGGCAGGGATATCACCAGCTACCTCTGAGAGTGGCTGGGCCTCGCTCTTGAGAGTCGCATGCAGGCTCTCGATCTCGGTGTCGCCCTGGAACGGCCGCTGCCCGCCCGCCATCTCGTAGAGGATGACTCCGAATGAGAAGAGGTCGCTGCGATGGTCGACGGTCTCGCCGCGGGCCTGCTCGGGGGACATATAGGCCACCGTACCCAGGACCTTGCCCGCCATCGTCAGCTCGCGGCTGATGGTCTGCAGCTTCGAGTCGAGATCGGAGGTGCCACCCGTCGCGGTCGCTGTGGGCTCGAGCAGTTTGGCGAGGCCGAAATCGAGCAGCTTGACCTGGCCCTCGTCGGTGAGCATCACATTCTCTGGCTTGAGATCCCGGTGGACGATGCCGTTCTTGTGCGCGTGAGCCAGCCCGTCGGAGACTGCCGTGGCGATCTGTAGCCACTCCATCAGGGACAAGCGTCGGTTGTCCAGAATCTGGCGCAGGGTCTGACCTTTGACCAGTTGCATCACCAGGAACGGGTGGCCGTCGGCCTCGCCGACCTCGTGGATCACGGCGATGTTGGGATGGTCGAGGGCCGCCGCTGCTTGAGCTTCGCGCTCGAACCTCAGCCGGCGCTCCGGATCGGCAGTCAGGGCAGCCGGCAGCACCTTGATCGCCACCTCGCGCCCCAGCTTGGTGTCTTCGGCCAGATACACCTCTCCCATGCCGCCTTCGCCCAGCTTGGCGGTGATTCGGAAGTGAGAGAGGGTCGTGCCGATCAAGACGGCGGATTGTACTGCATTCTGGCGGGCACGGAGACCTGAGCCTACATGGGGTCTTGGGGTCTTGGGGTCTTGAAAGTGGGGCAGAGCCTAACTGGTGGCTGTGTCAGGGGGTGTCGGTGGCAGAAAGGGCTTAGGGGCGTAGGGGCTCAAGGGCTTGGGGCTTAGGGGCGCAGGGGAGTATGGGGCTTGGGTCTCGGGGCCTGGAATGGAAAGGGGCAAGAGGGGCTGAACCAAGTGCTGGGCACTTCACCAGATCTACGGAAGGACTTCCGTCTCTTGGACTGTGAAGGGTCCCAGAATCGAGATCGTCGGCCCTGTAGAGCGAGCCGAGGTCATCTCTACCGGCAGGAGAATCCGTGAGCTACCTCGCTTGGTTGCAGCTCATGGTCCAGGTCGCTGGCGGAAGCTCAGAGGGATTGCGACTATCAGGCTCCCGAACGGAGCGATCGTCGATGCTGAGGTACACTGGTACGAAGCCCATGGGATTGGAATGAAAGAGCTCAAGATCAAGCGACTACTAGGTTGAATATGGCGAACGAGCCCACTCAAACGTACGTGATCTGCGTTCGAAACGAAGGCTTCGAGGCCTCGCTGGCTGTGCGCAAGCTCTACCGCTTTCTTGCGGACGAGGAGGCGGAAGCTCAATCCCTGATCCGCGTCGTGGACGAGACCGGCGAAGACTATCTTTACCCGGCTGAGCTATTTGCTGCAGTGGACGTGCCAGCGGACACCGCTGCAGCTCTGTCGGCGAGTTGAACCGCCGCCATAGGACGGGTCTCGCCGGGCCGGGAGACCACCATGAAAGCCATCGTGCAAGAGGCGTACGGGTCGCCGGATGTCTTGCGAGTCGGGGAGGTCGACGAGGCCACGCCAGAAGTTTCAGCCGGTACCGGCGAGTTTTCTGGATTGTCGTTCCTCGGCCATGATCCGCGGTGCCTTGGAATCGCTTTCAGGCATCACTCAGCTCGGGCGTGACTCGACGCGGAGGCCCTCGGCGATGCTGTCGCCGGGATGGACGATGACCCGATCGCCCTCCTCCAAGCCGCTCAGGACCTCGGCGAAGAGGCCCCCCTGGCGACCGATCTCGACCTGGCGTAGACGCGCCCGGCCATTCTCGACGGCAAAGACCGCCCAATCGTCACCGTCGCGAAAGAGACTGCCGGTCGGCACCTGCAGCACATCCTGGCCCTCCCACAGCACCACCCGAAGCTCGACGCGAAAGCCGTCGGCCAGCCCCTTGCGGTCCTGCGGCGGGTCGTTGAAGTCGACCACTACGTTGACCCTCTGCTCCTCGACTCCGAGGGCCGAGATCTTCATGAAGCCCGAGGGCTCGACCCGGCGCACCCGTCCTTCGAGCGGCCTGTCGCCGCCCCACTCCTCGATCAGCACCCGGTCCCCCGGGTGGATCTTGACCGCGTCGGCCGACAGATAATCGGCCACGATCTCGAGATCCTCCGGCTCTCCGACCTCGAGCAGCGGCTCGCCGGTGGCCACCACCGCTTCGCTCTCGCGCATCCGCCGCAGGACCACGCCGTCCACGGGCGACCGTAGCGAGATCGGAGAACCCATCTCCTCTCGCCCCGGATTTCCCGTCGACGCCGATCCTTCGAGCAGACGGGCGCGGGCGACCTCCAGCTGATAGTGAGCTGTCTGCGTCGCGAACTCGGCTGCTTCGAGAGCTTCCGCCCCGCTGCGCGCCGCGAGCTCCGCCGAGTCCAGCTCCGTTTCCGAGACGATCTCCTCACCGGCCAGCCGTCGAATGCGCTCGACCTCGGCCTCGGCGAACTCGACCTCGGCCTTGGCGCGGTTGCGCTCCGCCCGGGCGGTCTCGAGGCTCGCTCGAGCTGCCCGCACGGCCGCCTCTGCTTCCGCCCGACTGCGGGCATCGAGCAGTGTCGGCGCCTGCGGCTGAAAGACGGCGAGCGCGGTCTTGTCAGCTTCGACTGGGTCACCCGGCTCGAGCTCGATCCGCAGCACCCGGCCGGCCAAGGGAGCCGAGACCACGAACCGGTCGCGCACCCGTGTCTCGCCTTCCTCATCGAGGGTCACCAGGAGAGGCGCCCGCTCTACCACGGCGATGTCGGTCGACTCGGGTCGCGGCCAGAAGGCCCAGGCCAGAATCAGGAGGAGCAGGCCCCCGCTCAGCGTCCAGGTGAGCTTGCGTTTGTCTTTCCACTTCATGATCTCCTCCTCCCTTATTCGCGCGACTTCAAGACAGCGACCAGATCGAGCCGATCGAGTCGGCGCCGGACCGCCAGACCGGAGAGGGCTGACACGACGGCGACCGTCAGCGCCGCCAGGGCGTAGCTGACCGGTTCGACGACCAACGGGATCCGCAACAGCTCCGAGGCCAGGGCCTCGATAATGCTGAGGCAGAAGACGTACCCCAGCACCAGGCCCAGGGGGATGGCGATCAGCGTCACGATCGCCAGCTCACCCAGCAGAATGAAAGAGATCTCGGCGCGGGTAAAACCCAGCACCCGTAGGCTGGCCAGATCGCGTTCGCGCTCGGAGAGCGAGATCCGAGCGCTGTTGTAGACGACACCGCAGGCGATGACGGCGGCGAAGATCAGGTTGATGCCGATCATCAGTCCCAGCGTTTCGCCAATGGTGTTCTGAAAACTTTCGTAGGCCGCCGTCGTCAGACCGACCCCGGCGACACGGGGCGTTGCTTTCAGTTCCTCATGCAGGCGCTCGATCTGAGCCGGGTCGACCTCGAGAAAGGCGCCGGAGAGCACGCCGCCCTCCCGCATCATGCGGCGCAGGGCATCGATCTCCATGTAGGCCGACGTCCCCATGACCTCGTCGACCAGCAGCGAGACCGGTACGGTGCGGATGGGACGAGCGCCCTCGAGCACCTCGACCGTCATCCGGTCGCCGACCTCCACCCCGAGGGCTCGGCCGAGGGTGGTCGAGAGCACCAGCCCCGTCGTAGGTAACTCGACGACTCCGGCGGTCTGACCGATCACCCGATTGAGCCGGGGCGAGGCCGGCAGTCCCAGAATGGCGGTCTGACGAGAGCGCGGCCCGAAGCGCAGACGCACCGGCACGCTGCGGAAGGGCTCGATCGACAGTACGCCGGGCATCCGCTCGACCTCGTGGCGCGCCGCCGGGGAGGTGGGCTCGACGAAGGTGGCGGTGACGTCGTGCAGCATGACCTCCTGGAACTGCACCTTCATCAGCAGGTCGATGGCGTCGACGAAGAAGAACCCGAAGACCAGAAGAGCGATGGCGAAGGCGATTCCAGTGGCCGAGAGCAAGGTCCGCACCGGCCGCCGGCCGAGGTTGCGGAGGATCATGCGGGCCGGCTCCGACAGCAGGCGGGCGAGGCCGACCCGCTCGAGCCAGCTGCGCCTGAAGCTCGCCGGCGGCTCCGGCCGCATCGCCTCGGCGGGTGGCAGCCGGACTGCCCGACGAACGGCACCGAAGGCTCCCAGGGTGGCGGCTCCGAGGCTCACCGCTAGAGCGGCCATCACTATCCTCGGCGACAGGAAGTACTGGAAGATGGGGAAGCGAAAGTACTCGCTGTAGAGACTGGTCAGGCCACGACCCAGCCAGGCGCCGAGTGCGACGCCAACGAGACCTCCCGCAAGAGCGATCGCCAGCCCGAGCTTCATGTAGTGCAGCGCCAGGGTCCCGTTCGAGTAGCCGATTGCCTTCAGCGCGGCGATCTGGGTGCGTTGCACCGAGATGATGCGCGAGAGCACCACGTTCAAGAGAAAAGCGGCCACCGACAAGAACACTACCGGCAGCACCGAGCCCATCGTCTGCATCTCCCGCATCTCGTTGTCGACAAACCAGGCAGAGACCTGGAGCCGGCGCGGGATCGCTCCGAGACCGCCGTAGCGCTTAAGAATCCTGTCGACGCCGGCAATCACCGGCTCCTCGGAAGCTCCCGGGCTCAGCACCAACGACACGTCGTTGAAGCCGCCCTCCATGTCGAAGGCCGAGGCCAACGCGCGCCGTCCCATCCAGAAGACGCCGAACCGCTTGTCGTCGGGCAGCAGGGCGCCCGGCGCAATGGTGTAGACGAACTCCGGTGAAAGGGCCACTCCCACGATCTCGAGCTCGCGCCGCCGGCCGTTGATGACTGCCCCCACCACATCGCCGGGCTCGAGCCCATGCGCCAGGGCGAATGCCTCGATCACCAGTACCTCGTCGGGACGCCCGGCCTGGATGTAGCGTCCTCTGACCAGATAGACGTCGTTCAGGATCGTTCGCCGGTGCTCGGGGATCGACAGCAGCAGGCCGACCGCCGGCTCGGTCATATCCTCAACGTCGAGCGTCACCTGCACCACTACCCTCGGCTCGACCCGGGCCACACCGGGGAGGGCCTCGATCCGCGACACCGTCGCCAGCGGTGCACGCTTGAGCGAGGCGAAGACGTCGGCGAAGCGGTACCGGTCGTAGTAGGCCGTGTGGGTGTGATCGAGCGACTCGAAGGTGGAGAAGTACATGGTGAACATCGCCACGCCGGCGGCGATCACCAGGGCGATCGCCAACGACTGCCCCCTCAGTAGCCGCAGATCGCGCAGGAGCTTTGTATCCAGGGTCAGCATGGCGTCACCACTCGAGCTCGCGGGCCTCGGCTCGGCGCTCGTTCTCCTCGATGGCGACGATGCGACCGTCGGCGAGTCGCAACACCCGGTCGGCCATGGCGGCGATGGCGACGTTGTGGGTGATGACGGCCACGGTGGTGCCGAGCTCGCGGTTGACGCGAGCGATCGCCTCGAGCACCAGGACACCCGTCGAGATGTCGAGGGCCCCAGTTGGCTCGTCGCAGAGAAGCACGTCCGGCTGCTTGGCAATGGCCCGCGCAATCGCCACGCGTTGCTGCTCGCCGCCAGAGAGCTGTGCCGGGAAGTGATCCTGGCGATCACCGAGCTCGACCAGCCGCAGGGCGTCGGCCGGGTCCATCGGATCTTCCGAGATGTCCGTCACCAGGGCCACGTTCTCGACCGCGGTCAGGCTCGGGATCAGGTTGTAGAACTGGAAGACGAAGCCGACGTGCTCGCGGCGATAGCGGGTGAGCTCGCTGTCGTCGGCCGCTGTCAGCTCGTGGTGGAGGTAGTGGACGATACCCGAAGTGGGCACGTCGAGTCCTCCCAGAATGTTGAGCAAGGTCGACTTTCCGCTGCCCGAAGGGCCGAGCAGGACCACCAGCTCGGAGGGCCAGAGCTCGAGGTCGACCCCCTGCAGCGCGTGCACGTCGACCTCGCCCATGTGGTAGACCTTGGTCACCTGCCGAGCGACAAATGCGGGCTCGCCTTTGCTCTTCATGGCAGCTCCTCCCACAGCGTGTGCTCGACCAGACCGTAGGCCCGCAGCGCGGAGGCGAGCTTCAGGGCGAGGTCGCTCGGTCCCGTCTCCTGTAGTTCTCCTCTGTGGCGGACGTGCACGGCTAGGTCGGTCTCCAGCCCGTGACGTCGATACAGGGTCACAACTGCCTCCTCCTGACCACCCGCGCGGATCGACTCCCTGATGCGTTCACCCAGCGAGTCGAGCGGCCTGCCCGAAGAGCGCAGGTGGATGATCTCGAGCCGCTTCATCCCGTCCCTCCAAGCGCGCGAACGGAGTGGCCTCGGGTCTCGAGCTCTGGGCAGACGACTCTTCCGAGGTCATCTGTGCAGCCAGCTACGAGTTCGCTCTTCATGGATGAGTTCCTTTCCCACAATCAGGCAAAGCGAAGTCTGTGCCAGAAGACGAAGTCTTTTGTTTCAAGAGGCTTACAGAAGTCTGACGGGTCGTGATTGTGGTAAATGACAACTCTTGTTGTCGTATTTGATAATTCGAAGTACGATTACCAACATTGACAATTGAGGTTACTGTCCGGGGGAGACCGCCATGGTCGATGACAACGAGTTCTTCCGCAACGCCACTTTGAGGATCTGCGGCAATCTCGCCATCGAAGAGGCGATGCGAAATTGTGTGCGCTATCTGGCAGGCTTCATTCCGGTCGACCGCATGTTCATGCAGGTCTACGAGCCGGATCTCGCCGCCATGCGCACCCTGGCGATGGCCACTGAAGACCGAGGCGAGGAGGTCGATCTGCTGACTCCGATTCCAGCAGAGACTCGGATCCGTATTCGCGAGCGGAGCGGAGATCCGGAGAGCGAAGTCGTGGTCATCGATTCCCCTGAGCGGAATCCAGTGGCGGGGGAGATGCTGCGCTTCCATGGCATCGAAGGCTGGTCCATTTTGAGGATCAACCTCGCCGCCGAAGGTGATCATCTCGGTGGCGTCGTCCTGACCGCGGAAGGCGCGGATCGCTACACGGAGGAGCACGCGCGCCTGTTACGACTCTTGAAAGATCCCTTCACGATCGCAATTGCCAACACCCTGCAGCATCGCGAGGTGCTTCGGTTGCGCGACCGTCTGGCCGAGGACTACCGGCAGATGCAGCGAGACCTATTGTGGATTACTGGGGACGAGATCATCGGTGCGGACTTCGGTCTGCGCGAGGTGATGCACCGAGTCGGTCACGTGGCGCCGACCGAAAGTCCGGTGCTGCTGACCGGCGAGACCGGAGTCGGCAAGGACGTGATCGCCAGCGCCATTCATCTCGGCTCGGCCCGACGGGACGGACCCTTCATCCCGGTCAACTGTGGCGCGATCCCCGACACTCTGCTGGACAGCGAGCTCTTTGGGCACGAGAAGGGGGCTTTCACCGGTGCGCTTTCCAGAAGTCGCGGCCGGTTCGAGCGTGCCGACGGAGGGACCATCATGCTCGACGAGATCGGCGAGATGCCGCTCGAGGCGCAGGTGCGGCTGCTGCGAGTGATCCAGCACCGGGAGATCGAACGGGTAGGTGGAACCGAGCGGATCCCGGTCGACATCCGGATCATCGCCGCCTCCAACGAAGATCTCGTGGCGGAAGTGCGCGCGGGTCGGTTTCGCGAGGATCTCTGGTTCCGGCTCAACGTGTTTCCGATCGAGGTTCCGCCGTTGCGCGACCGAAGAAGCGACATCCCGGCCCTGCTGCACCACTTCATCGAGCGCAAGGCCAAAGAGCTCAAGATCGGCGAGACGCCGCAGCTAGCACCCGGCGCCATCGAAGACCTCCTGGCCTACGATTGGCCAGGCAACGTGCGCGAGCTCGAAAACCTGGTGGAGCGGGCCATGATCCTGCGACACCGTGGGGAGCTTCTCCGGTTCGAGGAGCTTGGCCCCGGGTTCTCGACGAAGCGCGACGCAACGCCGGCGGCAACCGAAGAGGAGCCAGTGAGCCTCGACACCGTCGTAGCTGCTCACATCCGACGGGTGCTGGGGCTGACCGGCGGAAAGATCCACGGTCCCGGTGGGGCGGGGGAGCTGCTCGGGGTCAACCCCAACACCCTGCGTTACCGGATGAAGAAGTTGGGAATCCCGTTTCGCAAGGATCTCCCGGCTGCAGGCAGTAGGGCAGTAGGGAGGTAGGGGGGTAGGGGGGTAGGGGCTTAGGGGCGCAGGGGCGTAGGGGTGTAGGGAGGCTCGGCAGGCAGGGGTGGTGGCCGCCTCTGAATCTGCAAGGTTCGACGACTGTCTCGCGTCTGAATCTATTGGGCTCGTGAGCGATGAGCACGTGGCGACAAATGTCTGGTCATCGGCCTCTCGAGGCAGTTTCGGACAATGGGCAAGTACGACAAGCTCTTGAACAAGATCCTGGAGGGGCGAGCTGACGCCTCGGTCGGATTCAGAGATCTCAGACACCTCCTGTTGCGATTGGGATTCGCTGAACGGGTCCGTGGCAGTCATCATCTGTTTCGTCATATCGACAGTGGGGCTTGAATCAACCTTCAATCCGATGGGGCTATGGCCAAGCCATACCAGGTCAGGCAGGCCCGAATTGCTATCATTAAGCTGTTAGAAGGGAAGTCAGACTGATGCGAAGCTTTCAGATCCTCGTAGCGTGGAGTCCCGAAGATCAAGTCTTCGTGGCACAGGTCCCCGATCTGCCGGGGTGCATTGCACATGGCCGGAGCGAGCAGAAAGCGTTTGAAAATGCCAAGGGTGCTATCGCGCTCTATCTCGAGGACTTGAGTGAGAGTGGTGACTCCATCCCCGAGCCCAGGCAGTACCACCTGCTCCCCGCATAGGAATCCCTAGCGTCCAAGCTCTGCTAGCTGTTTCAAGGAACAGCTCAATGGCCTCACGAGTCCGGGTCATCAATTCGTCGAGGGATCTGTGGCACCCGGGCAGGGAAGGTCGGATTCGCCGGGGAGTCTCTTGCGCTGCACGGACCGAGCGGCTGGCATGGGCATCGGTCGCTTCCAACGATTGCTAGTACAATGACGCGCCACACATGATCGGTAAGAAGCTGTCTCACTTCACGGTCATCGCCAAGCTGGGTGAAGGCGGCATGGGCGAGGTCTACCGTGCCGAGGACGCCAAGCTCGGGCGGCAGGTGGCTATCAAGGTGCTGCCGGCCGAGATGGCCTCGAGCCAGGAGCGGCTCGAGCGCTTCCAGCGTGAAGCGAAGGCGCTCGCCGCGCTCGACCACCCCGGTATCGTCACCGTGTACTCGGTAGAGGAATCCGATGACGTCCACTTCCTGACCATGCAACTGGTCGAGGGCGAGCCCTTGGACCGCCTGATTCCCGAGAATGGTCTTGGCGCCGATCGGATCCTGGAGATTGGCACGGCCATCGCCGAGGCGCTGGCCGCCGCGCATGAAAAGGGCATCGTCCACCGCGACTTGAAGCCCTCCAACATCATGGTAACCGGCGACGGGAGGGTCAAAGTGCTGGATTTCGGGCTCGCCAAGTTCGCCGCGCCGCAGTCGGGCCAGCTGCTGGGTTCTGAAATGGCGACCGAGCTCCACACCCGCGCGGGGGTGGTGATGGGCACCGTGCCCTATATGTCGCCGGAACAGGTCTCCGGCCGGGCGGTGGACGAGACGACCGACATCTTCTCCCTGGGGGTGGTGCTCTACGAAATGGCGACCGGAGAGCGGCCTTTCGATGGACCCTCTTCCGCCGAGCTCGTCTCGTCGATCCTGCGCGATACGCCAAGGCCGTTTGCCGAGTTGCGGACCGACCTGCCGGAGCCCCTGGAGCAAGTCATCGGGCGCTGTCTGGAAAAGGGCACCGCGGACCGGATGCCGTCGGCTCGTGCCCTGTGCGAAGCCCTGGCCGCCGTGGGCAGCGCACCGCCATCGGCCCAGACGGAGATGGCCCCGTCGATGGGCACCCCAGTCGGTGCCGAAAGTCACGAGACACCGTCCATTGCGGTTCTGCCGTTCGTCAACATGAGCGCCGACAAGGAGAACCAGTACTTCAGTGACGGGTTGGCGGAGGAGATCATCAATGGCCTGACCCGGCTCCCCGGTCTGCGAGTTATCGCACGCACCTCGGCGTTCCGCTTTCGCGACGAGCAGGACCTGCGGAAGGTGGGCGCGGCGCTGGGCGTGGGGACACTGCTCGAGGGAAGCGTGCGCAGGTCGGGGCAGAGGCTGAGGATCACGGCGCAGCTGACCGACATCGAGGACCAGTCTCACCTTTGGAGCGAGCGTTTCGACCGCGAGCTCGATGATGTCTTTGCGATTCAGGACGAGATCTCTGCGGCGATCGTCGAGAAGCTCCACCTCAGCCTGGGTGCGGCGGGAACGGCGACGCGGGAAAGAACCAACCTGGCGGCCTTCGAGGCCCTACTCGAGGGTCGTCACTACTTCTCCCAGTTCACACCGAAAGCCGCCGAGCGTGCTCTTGCCAGCCTCCAACGGGCACTCTCCCTCGAGCCGGACTACCCTGACGCCCTCGTGCTGCACGCCTTCTATCACGTGATGTTGGCGTACATGTTCGCCAACCCTCGCGAGGAGCTTCCACAAACGAAGGCTCTTGCGGAGCGAGCGTTGAAGCTGGACCCGCAGCACGGGGAGGCGCAGGCGACGGTGGCCCTGGTGGCGGTCTGGATGGACCGGGACTGGGCAAGCGGCGAGCGCCTCTTTCGCCGCGCGCTCGAGCTGGCCCCTGCCTCGGCGCGAATCCACGAGCTGTACGGTTTGCTCTGCCTGCTCCCAACCAGCCGGCTGGCCGAGGCCCTTGCAGAGCTCGATCGTGCCATAGAGCTCGATCCCCTGTCAGCGCTGTATGCCGGCAATCGGGGGCGGGTCCTCACCTGCTCACGGCGGTTTGCTGAAGCCGAGGAGTCTTGCCTCCGGGGCCTCGACCTCGACCCCGGACAGCTGCTCGTGCAGCTCGAGCTCATCTATGCGCTGACCTTTCAGCAGAAGTTCGCAGAGGCGCAAGAGATCGGCCGGAGAGCGATCGAAACTCACGGGTACGGCAAGGCGCCGCTACACGCGCTGGCCGTGTCGCTCTCTGTGGCCGGCGAGCGTGAGGAGGCGTGGCAGCTCCTTGACGACGCCGGGAACGCTGGCGGCGGGCTCTACCAGAGTCCACTGACTCGTGGTCTCGTGCACGCCGCCTTCTCCGAGATGGACGACGCCTTCCGACATGTGGAGCAGGCCATCGATCAGCGCGACCCCCTGCTCTGGTACCTGGCGGTCCACCCGATGTTCGACAGCCTCCGCGACGATCCCCGCTATCCCGGTCTGCTGCGGCGGATGAACCTCGTGTCCTCTTCCTAGGTGCAGGGAAGGTGGGCGTAAGGGCTTAGGGGCGCAGGGGTATAAGGGCGTAGGGGTTTCGGCCGGCAGGAGTACCGGCCGCTTTGAACGATTGCTAGTACAATGGCGCGGCACTGATGATCGGAAAGAAGCTGTCTCACTACACAGTGACCGCCAAGCTCGGTGAGGGCGGCATGGGTGAGGTGTGGCTGGCCCACGATGAGCGCCTGGAGCGCGACGTGGCGATCAAGGTGCTGCCGCGTGAGTTCGCCGACGATCCGGAGCGCCTGGCGCGCTTCGAGCGGGAGGCGAAGACGCTGGCCGCCCTCGATCACCCCAACATCGTGCACATCTACTCGGTGGAGAGCGCCACCGTCGAAGGGGAGTCCGGGAGCGGCGAGCAGACCGTCCACTTCCTGACCATGCAGCGGGTCGACGGCCGGCAGCTCTCCGAGCTGATCCCGGATGGTGGTCTGCCTCTGGAGCGGATCTTCCAGCTCGGCATCCCGCTAGCCGAGGCACTAGCGGCGGCGCACGAGAAGGGCATCGTCCATCGCGACTTGAAGCCGGCCAACATCATGGTGACCGAGGAGGGTCGTTTGAAGGTGCTCGACTTCGGGCTCGCCAAGCTGCATCAGGCGGCTGCCGCCCCGGAGGTCACCGCGGCACCCACCGAAGTGCTGACCGGGGAGGGCAAGATCCTCGGCACCATGCCCTACATGTCGCCCGAGCAGCTCGAGGGCAAGGATCTGGACCCCCGCTCGGACATCTTCTCGGTTGGCATCCTGCTCTACGAGATGTCCACCGGCGCGCGCCCCTTCCAGGGTGACACCTCGGTGACGCTGATCTCCTCGATCGTCAAGGACACGCCGCCCTCGGTCGACACGGTCCGCGCCGAGCTGCCGCATCACCTGGCGCGCATCGTCAATCGGTGTCTCGACAAGGAACCCAAACGCCGCTACCAGTCGGCGGCCGAGGTCTACAACGAGCTCGACGTGCTGCGCCGCGAGGTGGAGTCGGGAATCGTCTCGTCGGGGATCACCCAGCCGACTAGCGCGGAGATCGAGGCTGCGAAGGCCACGGTCCACCCAGCAGCCAGTCGTCGCTGGTGGCCGATCGCGGCGGCTGTCGGCGTCGTCCTGGTAGGAGCCTCCGCCTTCTGGCTAGGCCGTGGTGGCGACAGGGAGCCGCAGGCCGATCGCATGGTCGCCGAGGAACCAGCGGCAGGCGATGCCGCCAGCGCAGCCGAAGCCCGACTGCCGGCGATCGTGGTTTTGCCCTTCCAGAACCGCGGTGCCTCGGAGGACGAGTACTTCGCGGATGGCATGAGCGAAGAGATCACCACCCGCCTGGCTGGGGTGAGCGGCCTCAGGGTCGTCTCGAGCAGCAGCGCCATGCAGTACAAGGAGAACCGGCCGCCGCTCGAACAGATCGCCGAGGAGCTCGACGTCGACTACGTGCTCGACGGCTCGGTGCGCTGGGCCCGTGGAGACGACGGTAGCCATGTGCGCATCACGCCGCAGCTGGTCCGTATCGACGACGACGCGCAAGTTTGGGCTGAGTCCTATGACCGGGTCATCGAGGACGTCTTCGAGATGCAGGCGGAGATCGCCTCGGAAGTCGTCGCGCAGCTGGGAGTGACCCTGCTCGAGCCCGAGCGTGAGCAGCTCGGAACCAAGCCGACCGAGAATCTCGAGGCCTACCAGGCATACCTGCGGGGCAACTACGGACAGGAGTCGTCCGACTTCACCGAGTCGACCCGCCGACGGATCATCGAGGATTTTCGGACGGCAGTCGAGCTCGATCCGGACTTCGCCCTGGCCTGGGCCGCGCTCGCCCATGCGCATTCCTTCTACTACCGGCTCGGCTACGACTTCACCGAAGCCCGCCGGACGATGGCCGGGGAGGCGTACGAAAAGGCCATGACGCTCGATCGAGACTCACCCGACGTGCTGTATCAGGCTGGGTATTACCACTACTACATCGAGCAGGACTACGAAGCCGCATTGAGCAACTTTCTCGCGGCGTCCGAGGCCGATCCCAACAACGCGGAGATCCTGGCAGCCACCGCCTACATCTGGCGTCGGCAGGGCAAGTTCGAAGAAGGCATCGAGCGGCTGGAGCGGGCCTTCGAGCTCAGCCCACGGAACCCGCAGCTTCCCGCTCATATCGGTGAGTTCGCGCAGCAGATTCGCGAGTATCCCAAGGCTGTCGAACACTTCGATATCGCGATCGCCATTGCACCTGACGAGAATTTCTCGTATGCGCAGAAGCTGGGAACACTTTTGCTGTGGAAGAGCGATCTGGCCGAGCCCCGGCGCATTCTCGAGTCGATCGGCAGCGCGGACGACATCTATGCTCTGAGCATTGGCAATGCCATCTTGATCGCTCGTCTGGATCGGGACTACGACGCGATTCTCGCTCTCGACGATCAGGACCAGATCGAGTGGATCGGCCATCAACTCATCTCGTATCCCAAGAGTCTCTTGATCGCCGAAGCCCTCCAGCTCGATGGCGACGCGGAGCAGGCCCGGGTCGAATACGAGGTGGCTCGAGGAGAGATTGAGACGGCACTCGCCGAGCGGCCGGACGACTACCGGCTCTACGCCAGCCTCGGGCAGGCGCTGGCTGGTCTTGGCCGCAAAGAGCAAGCCATCGCCGCCGGCAAGAAGGCCGTCGAGATGATGCCGATCGAGAAAGACATGTACATCGGGCCTCAGCTCGTCGACGACCTGGCTCTCATCTATACATGCCTCGGAATGGTCGAGGAGGCCCTCGACCAGATCGACCTCCTGCTTTCGATCCCCTCCAAGTTCTCGGTCACGATCCTAGAGAAGGATCCGCGCTGGGACGGCCTGCGCGACCACCCCCGCTACCGCGAGATCGTCGAGAAGTACTCCTAGCCTGGCGACCGTCTGGTACCTCGACAGAAATCCAGCATCTGGACGCCGTAGGGGCGTAGGAGCGTAGGGGGTTCGGCCGGGAGGGGCGCCGGCCGCTTCAAGGCTTGGAGAGCTCCCTGTTGATCACCCATCGGTTTCTCTCCAGTACGTCGACCTGTTCCCAATCAGAGGTTGCGCTCGAGCCGCAGCGCTGTCCAGTCGTCGGTGAGCTCGGAGGCGGTCCCCTGACGCACGCGTGCGATGAGGTCGTCCAGCCAGGCTCCAGGCTCTGATCCCATCGGTGGCATGAGCTGGGCCAGGGCTTCGTAGCCAAGAGGCTCGCCATTGGGGTCGGGTGCCTCGGGGAGGCCGTCGGTGAGTAGCAGAAGCCCCTCCCCGGGGGAGAGTGTCGCCGAGTTCGCGAGATAGGCTTGATCTCGCCTCAGTCCGAGAGGCATGCGTGGGCCCTCGACGCTCAGGGGCTCGGGCCCCGCTCCGGGACGGAGCAGGTAGGGATCCGGCAGGCCGGCGTTGGCCAGGATCAGCTCGCCTGTGGCCGGTTCGTAGCGTGCGTAGGCGAGGGCCACGAACTGGCGGCTCTCCAGTTCGTCGCAGAGCTTGTGATTGAGGGCGATCAGGGTTTCCGCGACCGTCGCTCCGGCCGCCAGCAGGGGCAGCATACCTTTGACCGAAGCCATGATCAGGCTGGCGCCGACTCCCTTGCCGGCGACATCAGCGACGACCAGCCCCAGGGCTCCGTCGGGTAGGGAGAAGACATCGAAGAAGTCCCCGGCAACAAAGCGGGCGGGCAGATTGCGCGCGGCGATGCGATAGCCCTCGCCCGACAGTTCGGTGGGTGGCAACAAGCGATTTTGAATGGAACGCGCCAGGGCCAGCTCCTTCTCGGCGAACTCGGCTTCTCTGAGGCGAAATGCGCTTTCGAGTAGTTGCTGTCTCATGGCCTCGTAGAGATAGAAGCCGGATCCGAAGAGAATGGCGAGCACGCCGTTGACCCCGATGTTGGTGGCGATTTGCGACCAGGTGGGGATGCGGGCCAGGCCGCTGACCACGAGCAGCGAATGAAGTACCAACCAAGCCACGGCACCACCGACAAAGAACACTCCCGCCAAAGCCAACGCCCTGCGCAGGCCGCTGAGCGAATGGATGCGGTGAAGTACCGCCGTCAGGATGCCGCAGATGACCAGAAAGACCAGGAGACCGGCAAAACCGTTCCACCCCAGATACACGAGGTTCAGGTCCCCGACTCCCAATCGGGTCAGAATGCCGACAAGGAGGCCGATGCCGATCGAGATTACGGCACCTGCGAGCAGAAACCTCGTGCTCGGCCGCCAGCGCTCTTGGGTTTCTGAGACCATGGGTCGTCGGTGGCAGGCGCGCCACGCCCATGTTGATTCTCGCACGGAACGGCCTGCGCAGTGCGAGCCATTCCAAGGGTCGGGCCGGCCAGTCGGCGGGCATCTTCTCGAGCTCTTCCCTGGTGAGAGGGTGATTGTCCCTTTCAGACCGCGACTGGTTTGATTCGCTGAATGTCCCGTGCTTTGGGCGAATGCATGGCCTGCCAGAGGTCCCAGTTGCGCTGGCCGTTCAACCAGAACTCCGGAGTCGTCCTGAACAGCTTCGCAAGGCGCAAGGCCGTATCGGGTGTCACGCCGCGCTTGCCGTTGATGATCTCGTTGATCCGCGGGAATGAGACCCCGATACGCTGGGCCAGCTCCGTTTGGCTCATGCCGAGAGGGCTGAGAAACTCCTCACGCAACATCTCGCCTGGATGAGTCGGCGGCCTATTCTTGGGTAGAGTCGTCATCTTCCGGGCCTTACTAAATGCCTCCCGTGTGCCTTGGTTGGCGAACGATCGAATCGTTGGCGATTGTAACGAATAACGTTATACATTACAAGCGATCCCTTTCTAGGAGTAGCCTCGTCTTCTCTCGACGAGTAGGGGTAAGCTCCCCTGATTGGAGACGGATTCGAAGCGGTATTCCTTGCTAGGTTCAAGGCGGCCGCCGAGACCGGCAACGATCCCTCGAATCCAGCTGAGCTAACTGCACCATGAGAGCCATCGTTCAAGAGGAGTACGGTTCGCCGGAGGTCCTGCGAGTCGGGGAGATCGATAGACCCAAGGTCGGGGATGGCGAAGTGCTGGTCCGGGTGCAGGCGGCTGGTGTCGATCCGGGGGTCTGGCATCTGATGACCGGACTGCCTTACCTGGTGCGTATCCTGGGCTATGGGCTGCGGGCACCCAAGACTCGCGTTCCGGGCACCGATTGCGCGGGGCGAGTCGAGGCGGTGGGCAAGGATGTGACGCATTTTCAGCCAGGCGATGAGGTGTTCGGCTTCTGCCAAGGCTGCTACGCCGAGTACGCCTGTGCCCGAGCAGACAAGATCGTGGCCAAGCCGGCCAATCTCGACTTCGAGCAGGCAGCGGCCGTGCCCACCTCTGCGATCACGGCCCTCCAGGGTGTGCGCGACAAGGGAGAAGTCGCGGCCGGGCAGAAAGTGCTGATCATCGGTGCCTCGGGAGGGGTGGGGACGTTCGCGGTGCAGCTCGCCAAGGTGTTCGGTGCGGAGGTGACCGGCGTGTGCAGCACGCCGAAGATGGATCTGGTGCGCTCCATCGGCGCGGATCACGTGGTGGACTACACACGCGAGGACATCGCGCAGACCGGTGAGCGCTACGACGTCATCCTCGACACCGCGGGGAACCGTTCGCTGGCAAACCTTCGAGGCGCTCTCACCCCCCGGGGGACTCTGGTGATCGTGGGTGGGGAAGAGGGGGGAAAGTGGCTCGCCGGCACCGATCGCCAGCTTCGCGCCGCTCTGTTGTCGCCGTTGGTGAGTCAGAGATTACGGTCGTTCGTCGCGGCAGCCCGCCAAGAGGACTTGGAGTTTCTGAAGGGGCTCCTCGAGAGCGGCAAGGTGACGCCCGTCATCGACCGAAACTACCCGCTCGCCGAGGCTCCCGACGCCATTCGCTATCTCATGGGGGGTCACGTGCGAGGCAAGCTCGTCCTCACTGTTTGAAGGGGGCGCTCGGGACCCTTATCCTCTGCGGCGCTTGGCCTTCTCACCGTCGAGGACTTTGAAAGATGCGGCATTCATGAGTAGAGCGGGTGCGACGACCTCGGGTTGCTTCATGCCTATCGGGCTACAGGGGGCAGGCGCAAGATCCAGCGACCAGTCGAGAGGAGTCATCTCTAGATGGCGGGTCGCCAGGATCGCGGATGCCTAGCCGCTCGAGGAGCTTCGCCGTGCACCTGAGAGTAGTCATCGTTGGGGGTGACCTCGCGATTCGAGGCCATCAACGTAGCACAAATGTCGACCAGGGTTCGGGCTCGTCGACCTACCGCTGCGCGCTCTGGTGCAACACGACATCCCGGTCTGGGGATATCGCTTTGAGGAGCTGATCCAGTTTTTCGATGGTTGGCACAGAGTCTCCGCGTTCGTAGCGGGCGTAGGCGTTACGGGATTTGACGCCAAGGCGCTCGGCGGCGTCGGCCAGGGACAAGCCACTCTCTTGCCGCCGTCTCTGGAGAAGCAGACTGATCATGCTCTTGAGGTCGGTCGACGTGACCTCGAACTCATCCTCTCCTGTTGAAAGAGCTTCGACAGAGAAACCGGGCCGGTCCACCATCGAGGCGAACCAATCCTCGATCATCTCCAGCGCCTCCCGCCGGGTGCGACCCTGCGTCAGGGCCTCGAACAGCGGTACCTCGGCCAACCAGTGAGACCCGTCCTTCCACACTCTGCCAGAAAATCGCATCTTCTAAGACTTCCGCTTGGCTTGTTTCAGGATCGTGCTCGCTAGTCTCTCGTTGATCTCCGCGTGTCTGGGTATGGCCTCGATCCGTTCGCCATCCGTCCAGATGTCGTGTTTCCCACCGTGCCGAGGAACCACCACTCGAGCCTCCTCAAAGTCCGCTCGAGGTCCCTCCGTTTCATTTGATCGTATACCTATGCGTGTACGAAGGCGAGGTAGCAAGCACTCTGCAGCGAGTTGATTCTGGAGGCCATCATGGCCTCGCAGGGAAGGTCGGATTCTCAGGGGGACTTCTTGCGTTGGGCGGTGCGATCGGCCGGCACAGGTCCGGCCGCTTCGACCGAGCGGACTTTGGCTGGCAAGCGCGCCGGCCGCTTCAACCGGCAGAGCAGGACGGAGGGTGGTTTGAGCGGCGACTGCATCAATAGTCTGAGGCTTTACCGGGCCTTGGGGCAGGCGGTGGCCCACCTCTTGGGGTATTCCGCTGAGACGGCTCTTGGGGTTAAGAGAGGGAGTCCAGCGACAACCTGAGCTCGTCGGAGAGGGGCTGAACCGGCTCGGGCTCAATTGATAGCTCAAACCAGTCGAGGCTCACTTCCCGCGCCGCAGGCGTGGGGTGTCTACCTTCCGAGCGAGGAATGGCTCGGCGTGTCAAGACTGAGCAGGCTTTGAGAGAAGGAGGATAGGAGCATGCGGAAAATGATGGTTTGGACTATTACGCTGGCTCTCGTTTGGTTTGGCGTCGCGGTGTTGGCCGTCAATGGAGAGGAGGCCGAAGCTCCCCAGGATGAGGCTGACGTGATTATCAAGGCCGGGCCGCGGATCATCGACGACCCGCGGAAGGAAGAAAATCCTGTTCCCGAAGTTCCGTTTAATGCATCATTTGTCGTCGAGGTAAGGTGGGACGAACCCACCCCGGGCCTTTCGTTGACACTCTCGAACTTTCGACTCGTCTCTTTCGACGAAACCGCCTTTGCAGACCGCAGGGTCAGCTGGACCTGGGATGATGATAATTTCCCTCTCGTACCCACCGATGAAGGGGGAAAGGAGTTCGAGAACCAGGTGGTCACTTTCCTCTACACGGGAAGTCCGGCGACAAGCAAGACTCTGATCCTTCGCAGAGAGAGTTTCAGGGATGTTGAGGAAAGCAGAATCCAACTCATCCTATTCAAGCAGACTGTGAGAGACGATAGCGGGGTGCGGTTCGTCCTCGATCCTCCCTGGGCCGGCAAGCCGCCGACAGGGTAGGGGCTGCCGGATGAGAGCAGCGACGTCCTGAACCGCTAGCGGCTGTCGGCGGACTCGAGAATCTGGCGAAACTCGGGATCGTCGAGGTAGGCGGAGAACGCCAAGTCTTTTTCGAACTCCTGGCGAGGATAGCCTGCCTGGATGGATCGTTGGATGTACTGATACGACAGAGCCTGGTCTCCAGTAAGAGCGTAGACCTGGGCGCCCTTGAAGAGGAGCGCGCCGTTTCTCGGTGAGAGCGCTTCAGCCTCTTCGAGGTTTTCGATGGCCTCCGCCTGCCGACCGAGCTTGGCGGCACAGACGGCGCGGGCGCCCAGATAGGCAGCGTCCGGCCCACTCTCTGCGAGCCAGCGATCATAGCGCTCGACGGCTTTCTCGAAGTAGAGCTTCGCCTGCGGCGGCTCTCCCAGCTTCTCGTAGGCTTCGGCCAAGCCGTGCGGCGCCCAGATGTAATCTGGATTGATCTGGAGAACCCGCTGATAGGTCTCCACTGCCTCGTCCAGGCGGTCCAGGAAGAAATAGCAGTTGGCGAGGTTGTAGGCCGCATCGGCATCGTCCGTCGTACGTAGCAGGCGCTGTAAGAGGGGGATCGCCTCCAGGTAGCGCCCCTGTTGACCGTAGATGCTCCCCAGGTTGTTGAGCGCGCTGGGCGAATCGGGAAAGTACTCCAGCACCTGCTCGTATTCCACGGCGGCCTCGTTGTTGCGGCCCTGCTGCCAGAGAACCCAAGCCAGCGCCAATCGGGGCCGGGTATCCGTGCCGGCTCTTGCTGCGCCCTGGCGGAGCTGTTCCAGGCCGAGGTCGATCTGGACGGCCTTGGCCAGTGTCTTGCCCAAGAGGGTATAGCCGAAGGGGTTGTCCGGCTGCAGGTCGATGACCCTGCGGGCTGCCTGCTCGGCGACGTCGAGCTCGTTGTCGGACAGTGCCAGGGTACCCATCGCCAGCAGGGCATCCAGACTGTTGGGATCCCTTGCGAGTGCCGCTTCCACCAGTTGGCGCGCTTCCTGGAGCTGGCTTGCAACGGGTTGGATCGAATGAATGTCGATCAGCACTGATGCCAGACGTCCTTGGATCACAGGGCTGCCCGGCTCGAGCTGCAGGGCTCTCCGATAGCGGTCCTCGGCCGCCGTCAAGTTCTCTTGGGTGAAACCGCGCAGCTCGTAGCTCTGCGCTTGATCGAGGAGTTTCTGGGCTTCGACGCTCACTTGAGGATCGTCGGCAGGGGGGCCCGGGCGGAGGATGCGCCACGCGACATAGGCTCCGATAGCGACCAGCGCCATGGCGAGCAGCGCCATGGCGAGCTTGCGGCGGTGCCGGCTCGGCGGGACGATAGGTCGAGCTCCAGAGGTACCGGTCGAGACCTCTTGCTGCAGGGCCGACAGCTGGTTGCGGATGTCCTTGGCCGACTGGAGCCGAGAGTCCCGGTCCTTTTCGAGGCACAAGCCGATCAGTCGGGCGACGTGATGAGGCACGCCGGGTTTGACCTCATCCACCGGGACGGGTATGTCCCGCAGGATCGAGGACTGGGTCTCGGCTTGCGTCGAACCCTTGAAGGGCCGCTTGCCGGTGACTGCCTCGTACAGGATGATGCCGAGCGAGAAGATGTCGGAGCGATTGTCGGCGTCGTGACCCTGGAGCTGCTCGGGAGCCATGTAGGGCACGGTGCCGAGAATGAGTCCCTCTTTGGTCAGGGGCTCGGTGGGGGCCGTCGGGTCGACTCTCTGGTTTAGTTCCTGGTTCGCCTTCGCCAAGCCGAAGTCGACCACCTTGACCAGGCCCTTGTTGGTCACAATGATGTTGGCGGGCTTGAGATCGCGGTGGATAACGTCGTTTTCGTGGGCTGCGGCCAGGGCGTCGGCCAGGGGGATGCCGATCTTGAAGAACTCCTTGACCGACAACCCGGCGCGCGGAATGTAGGCGCTGAGGTTCTTGCCCTCGAGAAGCTCCATGGTCAGGAAGTTGACACCGGCCACGGACTCGACCGAGTAGATGGTGACGATATTGGGGTGGCTCAACGAGGCGAGAGTCTTGGCCTCAATTCGAAACCTTTGCAGGAGATCTTCACGGTCGGCAAAGGCTTGGGGCAGCACCTTGAGAGCGACTCTGCGGTCGAGCTCGGAGTCGTGCGCGAGGTAGACCTCGCCCATGCCGCCCTCTCCGAGCTTCGCCGTAATTCGGTAGTGACCGAGAGTCTGGCCAATCATGTGGCCCCTTTTCAACGAGATAGGAGAAGCTTACCGCAATCAGCGAGCCTCGATTGGGTGCAGGGCGGGCCGCCGTGTCGTTTAGGTAGGGGTATGGGCCGGGATCTTGTCGAGCTCCTTGGCGAGGCGCCTCTCCGCGTGCCACAGATCGAAGGCCTCCTGCAGTCGCAGCCTTAGACCGGCTCCGTTGCCGCAAGACTTGCGCAGCGGGCCTGCCATTTCGAAGGAAACGGCGGAGGTGCCGGCGAGAATTCGATGCAGAGTCTGCCGCGAGACCCGAAGCTGCCGTGCCGCTTCGCTGACTGAAAGTCCCAGCGAAGGCAGGACATCCTCCCGGAGAATCACGTCTGGATTGCCCGAACGGCCTAGAGGGCGCTACAGCCTGTTCGATGCCCCCAGCTGGCAAGAAAAAGGAGACACCCGACGAAGGTCGAGTGCCCCAGGATTGCAGGTTGAAGCAAGGCCGTTTTCAGTCGAGGGAATTCTGATTCGTACCCGAGCCCCCGGCGATGGGTGACCAGTGTGCGGCACGTACCTTCCATTTGCCGCCCTCTTTCACATAGACCTGAGTTGCGCGGGTCAGGTAGTTGTTGACTGCTTCGCCGCCTTTGGCCTTGAATCTCCCCTCGGTGTAATACATCGCGACCGCCGCCTGGTCCTCGACGAGCGTGATGACCTCGATGTGTTTGGGAGCGAGAGTCTGGTACTCGTACTCCAGAAGCTCACCATCGGCCGGGACCCACTGCATCAGGCCGCCACTCGACCAGAACTCGGGTGCACCGTCCTTAGAGACCGTGTCGGGTGCGTCCTTCAGATTCTTGTTGGTATATTGCGCGTTTTCCATGATCGTCGCACGGACCTCTTCAGCCGTGTCCGCCACTGCCTGTCCTGGCGCCAGGGCCAAGACCAACGCCATCGATAGGGCGATTGAGACCCCTCGACAGACCACACCTACAGGGAACTGCTTCAGCATTCTTTACCCCTTCTTGTTTGCCACAGCGAGAACGCGTCTCGTGGGCGTGAATCGGATTGGTGGCCGGAGTGTACTACGAGTCGAGCTCGGAGGATACACGGCACCGAGAGCTTGGACCCCATCACCGTCGATACCCCTAGCGCAGGCCCTTCTTTGCGGGGACACAATACACATTGGTGGGACCGCAATCTCTGTTCGCAGCCTGTCACCACCGGAAGGCGCACCGCGAGGTGGCCCAAACTGGGGTCTGCCTAGTTCGGACCTTGTCGATCCCTACGTGGAACTAGTAATATGTCCCCAAGTTCTGAAGGAATTTGGGATTGAGGGGCCGCACAGCGGATGCTCCGCTGTGGGGAAGAATCAGAGGGGTGTTTTGTTTTGAACCAGAAAGTGAAATTGTGTTTGTTGATGGTTGCACTGTTGGCGAGCTCAGCGGTTTTCGCTGAGCATCACGAGGCGGAGTACGAAAAGTTGGCTGACAACTGGGAAGCGGCATACAACAATGAAGGTGCGGCTGCGGTGGCGGCCCTGTACCTCGAGGACGGGATGCGGATGCCTCCCGATATGCCGATCGCCAAGGGTCGTGCGGCCATTCAGGCCCAGGTTCAGGGCGGAATGGACGCTGGCTTGGCCAAAGTCGAGATCGAACTGGTCGAGTCGATGGTCAGTGGAGAGATGGGAGTCTCGCGGGGGACCTTCAAGGGACTCGACGCCGATGGCAAGACGATGACCGAAGGCAAGTGGTTGAGTGTCTCCAAATGGGTCGATGGCAAGTGGCAGGCCCACGCCGACATCTGGAACATGGACGCACCGGCGGCAGTGGTCGAGTAGGGCAGGCCCAGCTTCGTAGCCACAGGGAAATTGTTGGGGGGCCGGCCTTTGTGCCGGCCCTTCCAGGTGTAGGATGGAGTCTGGAAGGAGGTCGAGGAACATGACCATTCAGACCCAGGCGGAAGCCTTCCTGTCCCAGAAGCGAATCGCGGTCGTCGGCGTCTCCCGCAAGCAGGGCACCGGCAATGCAATCTTCAAGGCCCTGCGCAAGCGGGGCTACGAGGTGGTGCCCGTCAACCCCAAGGCCTCGGAGGTGGACGGCGAGCCCTGCTATCCCGATCTGAAGTCGATTCCCGAGGGGGTCGACGCCGCGGTCATCGTGACCAGCCCACAGATCAGCGAGACCGTCATGCACGACTGTGTCGAGGCCGGCGTCTCCCATGTCTGGATGCACTACAACGCGCTCTTCGGAGCCAAGAGCAGCAGCGTCTCAGATGCAGCGACAGCGTATGGCCGCGAGCACGGCATCGAGGTGATTCCCGGCGGCTGTCCCCTGATGTTCGGTGAGGGGGCCGATGTCGTTCATCGCTGCATGCGCTGGTTTCTGGGGCGCACCCACAAGCTGCCCTGAGGTGTGGATCCCGAGCGTCCGCAAGGGGGCGCCCCTACGCTCCCGCACAAATTCGTCATTGTTTGTATATTGTTATAATATACACTTATTGTGGAGGAGCGCTCGGATTCGCTGCCGGAGCCTGTCGCTTTCGAGTGGGACGATGGCAACGTCGACAAGAACTGGGAGAAGCACGAAGTTCGAGCCTCAGAGTGTGAGGAGGTCTTCTTCAATCAGCCGCTCCTGGTGCACGACGATCCCCGGCACTCGACCGGCGAGTCACGACATCTGGCTCTGGGCCAGACGCACGCTGGGCGACGGCTCTGTGTGGCGTTCACCCAGCGCGGCGACGGAATCCGAGTCGTCTCGGCTCGGGACATGAGCCGACGAGAGCGGAGGAGCTATGCCGAAGCGCAAATCGATTCCTGACTTCCGTAGTGAGGAAGAAGAGCGAGAGTTCTGGGCCACCCACGACTCGAGCGATTATGTCGACTGGGCGAAGGCGCGCCGAGCTGCCTACCCTAGCCTGAAGCCGTCGACGGAGACGATCTCCCTGCGTCTTCCGGCGAGCTTGTTGGCGGACCTCAAGATCCTCGCCAACCGCATGGATGTGCCGTATCAGTCGTTGCTCAAGGTGTACCTGGCCGACCGGGTGCGAGAGGAGCTCGGCCGCGGCCAGACGACCGAACAACTGGCGGCGATGATTCGCGAGCCCGAAGCGCCCTACGGCAAGGCGCCCAAGGGATCACACCGCAAAACAAAGTAGGGGAGGGCCTTGCGCCCTCCCATGGGTGTCCCTACATGCGTGTCGGACGAATCAGCCAGCGTCCTGTAGCGCCTCCGCCGGCACCTCGCCGGTCAGGCTCCTCAGGAAGGCTGCCAGATTCTCGACCTCTTCGTCGGTGAGATCGACGCCGAGCTGGACCGTCACCATGATTCGGATCGCCTCGTCCAGGGACTCCACGCTGCCGTCGTGGAAGTAGGGCGCCGTCTCGGCGACGTTGCGCAGGGAAGCCACCCGGAACACGAACTTGTCCGTTTCATCCTCGGTCACGGTGAAGCGGCCTTCGTCGATGTTCTCGCTGCCGGTGTGCTCCCAGTAGTTGCCGGCCAGGCCGAATTTCTGGAAGCTGTGCGCGCCGACGTTGACGCCGTTATGGCAGGAAGTGCAGTTGAGCTGGATGAACTTCTCCATGCCGGCCAATTCCTGCGGAGTCAGGGCTTCCTGGTCGCCTTCGAGATAGAGATCGAAGCGACTCGGTGTGATCAGCGTGCGCTCGAATGCGCCGAGTGCCTTCTCGATGTTCCTGTAAGTCAGGGGCTCGTCCTCGTCCGGAAAAGCGGCGGCGAACATCAGCGGGTAGTCCTCGGTCGCACTCAAACGGTCGACCAGAAACTCCTTGCTCGGGATGGCCATCTCCACCGGGTTGAGGATCGGCATGCCGGCTTGCTCTTCGACGTCCTTGGCCCGACCATCCCAGAACTGCGACTGGTGAAAGGCGGCATTGAGCACCGTGGGTGAGTTGCGGTCGCCGATTTGGCCGTCGACCCCATCCGAAGTGGGCTCGTTGTCGACGCCGAAGGTGGCCAGGTCGTGGCAGGAGTTGCAGCTGATCGTGCCGTCCTTCGAGAGTTGGTTGTCGTAGTAGAGCGCCTTGCCGAGGGCGACCTTGGCGTCGGTCAGCGGGTTGTCGGGGTTGTCCGCGGTGGTCGGCACCGGGCTGAACCGCAGATTCGCCTGCTCCCAGAGATCGTCGATCGATGGCGCCGCCTGGGGTGTGTCGACGACTTCAACGACTTCGTCGGTTGGCGAGCAACCGATGGCGAGCAGGGCTACTACCACTAGCAGAATCGAATACCGGATGGACATGAGGCGCTCTCCTCTCTGGTGCAAAGGAGCCCGTGTGGGTGATCGGGGCTCAGCACCGATGCTAGAACCGAGCGAGCCTCGAATCAACCCCTTTCGGGGTAGTGGGCTCCAGCCCAATTGGGGGAGAGGGTAGAATGCCCGGCCGATGCAATGCCGCTCCGCAAGAAGCACCCGACCTCTTGGGCTCCTCTGCAGCCTGCTCGCGGCCGGCCTGCTGTCCGCATGCGTTCCCGTCCAGCCACTGGAGCAGCCTCAAGCGAAGCTTGGTGAGCAGTTGGTGCAGGTTGACGGGCGGCTCGTCTTCACCGAGCAGGAGGGCCAGGGTGAGCCCGTAGTCCTGATCCACGGCTTCGGAGCGTCGAGTTACAGCTGGCGAAAGGTAATGCCAGGGCTGGCAGACCAGTACCGCGTCGTGGCGCTGGATCTCTTCGGCTTCGGCTGGACCGAGCGCTCAGAGAATGGACGGTCATTCACCAGGGACGACCAGGTAGAGCTCGTCTTGGGGGTGATGGATGCCTTGGGAATCGACAGGGCCCACATCGTCGGCCACTCGTACGGCGGCTCGATCACCATGGCCCTGGCCGCCGACCATCCAGAACGGGTGAAGTCGATGGTTTTGGTAGACAGTGCAGCGGTCGACTATCCCATGCTGCGGAGAAAGTGGTTCTCGCGAGTCAGCCTCTTCAATTGGATCTATGTCCGAGGGCTGGCTCTGCGGACCGGCACCGCCGAGCGCGCGTTCGAACGTGCCTACTACGACGAGGCCCTGGTCACGGAGGAGCTGGTCGAAGCCTATCTCGATCGCCTGCGATTGGAAGGCGCTGCCCGTGGGTACCGGAGCCTGAGCAGGCCGCTGCCCGCCTCTCAGTGGCCGCGCGAGATTCGCTACCAGGACCTCGAGGTCCCCACACTGGTCCTCTGGGGTGCCCAGGATCAAGTTGTGGGCCCGGAGGTCGGTAGCTTCCATTGCGGCCTGGTGCCGGACTGCCGATTCGTGGCTATCGAGGGGGCAGGGCACTCGCCCATGGAAGAGAAGCCGGCGGAGTTCATCGAGGAAGTGACCGCGTTCTTCGACGAGATCGAGAACCGGCCGACCTCGACCACCACCGCCGCGACCCATCGGCTCGATTGAGCTGGCACCCCATTGCCAACATCCCCCGCCCGCCTGGAGGGGTGGGGAAGTCCTACCCGAATTGCCGTTTCGGCCACCCAGTGGGGCCTGATAGAGAAGTGCTGATTGTCTCAACAAGGAGGACCACCAGATGCCTCGGCCAACTGTGCTCGTCTTCTCTCGCCCGTCCGCTCGATCGATGAAGTTGGCTTTGCTCGCCTTGGGGCTCTGTGCCCAGCCGGGCCTCGCCACGCGGTACGTGACGACCACGGGGTCGGATGCGGCGAACGACTGCTCGAACAGCGGCACGCCATGCGCGACCATTCAGGCGGCGGTCGACGAGGCGACGGCAGGTGAGGACATTCGTGTCGCGGAAGGGACCTACAGCGGTTCGTTCGTGGTCACTGTCAATCGCTTGAGCACCGACTACGACTACAAGCAGGTCGTATTCATCGACAAGGCTTTGACCGTGCAAGGCGGCTACCACGTCACCGACTGGACGACCTCGAATCCGGACCTCTACATCACGGAGATCAGCGCTGAAGCAGACGGTCGGCCGGTCACAGTCGTGGACACCTTGGATGGGCTGGTGGTGCTGGACGGCCTACTTCTGACCGATGGGGACTACACGGGCCTCGGCAACCCAACCGGTTTCGTGAACCACGTCTGCCGGAGTGGCGGGGACGAGGATTGCGGGGGCGGGCTGTACGTCTACAACAGCGCCTTCCATCTACTCAATAGCGAGGTGCGTGGAAACGTCGCGAGCACGGTTGCCGGCGATGGCGGCGGGATCTACCTGTGGGATGCAAGGCAGAGCACCATCGAGAGCACGAGGGTTGCGGAAAACGGTTCGCCCTATGGCGGGGGCGGCATCTACGTCACGCAGCAGGACCTGCCCTTGACGATTCGCGAGACGACCTTCCTCGGCAACACGTCGGGTTACGGCGGCGGCGTGAATCTGGCAACCAACATCTCTGCTCTTGTGCGCGTCCAGGATTGCGAGCTCATCGAGAACACCGCTGTGGATGGCAAGGGTGGCGGTCTGTACGCCCGACTGTCGGCAAATGGCATGGTGCTGGAGATGGAGCGGGTGGTGGTCGACGACAACAAGGCCTGGGAACAGGGAAAGGGTGTCTATCTGGATGCCGCCGGTTCCTTCACGCCGGAGGCGAGTCTGGTGAACGTGTTGTTCAGCAAGAACATCGAGGTCGATGGCGCACCGACGGCGCCCGAGGACGCGGTGCTGGCTGTTGCGCCCCAGTTCACCAGCCTGATGGCGACGCTGGCGCACGTCACTGCTGGGCCAAATCAGGCACCGACATTCCTCTATGCGAAGCCGGACACCAACCCGGGTAGGACTGTGCAGGTGACGGCGGCCAACGTGCTGCTCTCGGGTTTCCAGAACGGATTCGCGGGGGAAGAGGTAGGCGATGGAGAGGCGACGATCGAGCACACGAACACGCTGCTCTTCAATGTCATGAACCAACACCTGACGGTGGCTGGGACACCGACCTTCACCTCGGTGGATCCCGTGATTGGGAATCCCTTAGTGGACGTCGATAATCGACTCCAGGTGGGCTCGGCCGCGATCGACACCGGAGTCGATGTCGGCATCCTCGATGACATCGACGGTGACATAAGACCTCTTGGTGCCGGATTCGACATCGGTGCGGATGAATACGGGGGAATCTTCGCCGCCGGCTTCGAGTCCGGCGACACCTCGGAGTGGTCGAGTACCGTTCCGTAACCAAGCTCGTCGTACCGGCTCAATTGTCAGCGGGCGCCGGTGGAGGAAGTCGTCGCGACCTAGATCCGTTCCCCACCCCTACCTCTAGGCAGCCGAGCGAGCGGCTTCAGCACCCTTGGCAACGGCCCCTCGAAGGTCACGTCGCAAGAGGGCTGACGCTGCGAACATGCCGCCGTAGAGGGCCCCTGCGACGCCGGCTGTGGAGGCGTCGGAGCCGGTGAGGAAGAGCCCCGGTACCGAGGTCCTGGGCTTCAGCGAGCGTTCGGTGAATCGTTCCGGTGTCGGTGCCAGCCCGTAGATCTCGCCCTCGGGGTACCCGGCGAAATGCCGCGTCGACAGGGGAGTCGAAAGCTCCGCGTGGTCGACCTTGCCCTTGATCTGGGGGCAATGCTCGTACAGCGGTTCGAGGAGCCTCTCGGTGAGCCTCGCCTTGAGGGCTTCATAGTCCTCGCCTCGCTTCTTCCAGGGTTTTTCCTCCCACTGCCGGAACCAGTCGTACGGCGCCAGGGTCACGACCTCGATGGTGGCACGTCCCGGACAGCGTCTCTCGAAGTCCGGATCCTTGGCGGAAGGGAAAGAGATGTAGGCCACAGGTAGTGGGGAGTCCGGGTCGGCCAGATACCGCTCGACGTTGCGGTCGTGATCGTGATGCGGATAGATCCAGAGGTTGGTCTTCTCCAGACCCAGGTCGGAAGCGGTCTCCCGCAGCCCGACGTAGAGAGACAGGTGGCTTGTCGAGGGCTGATTGCGCTCCGCCACTTGCCGCAGCCCGAGACGCGAGGCGACTTCCGTCGGCAAGAGTCGGGAGAAGGTGTTGGAGAATCCCGCGTTGCTGACAATGGCTGGGGCGCGGAGCTCGTTGCCATCGGACATCCGGACTCCTACGGCGCGTCCCTCGTCCACGAGGATCTCGCTGACCTCCGCGCTGGTCACGACGGCGCCTCCAGCAGCCTCGATCACGGGCTCGATCGTTGCGGCGATCCGCGAGGATCCTCCCACTGGATAGGCAGCACCCTTCAGATAGTGCCCAGCGATCAGAGCATGCATGAAGAAGCTGCTCTGTGCCGGCGGCAAACCATGGTCGCCCCACTGTCCGGTGAGCACACCGATGAGGCGCTGGTCAGAGGTGAGCTCCTCGAGGGTGACGCGAGTGGTCTTCCGGGCCCGGCTCATGAGTGGACGGCGCATGAGGCCTCCCGCCAGGTTGGACAAGAAGGGCGGCATGGCCTTCTCGGCGAAGTAGAGGCCAGCGCGGCGATAGGTCGAACGGAGAAGGTCCAGGTAGCGGTCGATGGCCAGCCGTTCGGCAGGGAAGTACCCGTGCATGCGAGCCCGAAACTCTTCCCGGCCCTTGACGAAGTCATAGGAGTCATCACCGATCACGATCCTGTCGTAGACCTCTCCCATGTCGGCCCATTGGAGCTTCGCGTCGGTCAGGTCGTCGAAGGCCTGGCGCACTGGAGATTCGGGATCCATGACCTGGCCGATGTAGTGGACGCCGACATCCCACTCGTACCCCGGCCGTCGAAACGTGTGCGTGAAGCCGCCGGCAGTGTAATGACGCTCGAGAACCAGGACGCGCTTGCCACCGTGTTTCGCCAACCAGCCGGCCGTCGCCAGCCCACCCATGCCCGATCCGATGACAATGGCGTCATAGTCGCCGCCGATGTCGGCATGTTTATAGGACGTTCCGACCTTCATGATCTCGCTCCTTTTGCAGTCCTGGATTGCCGACAGGGATGCTAACAGCCCTAGGGGCGTGAGCTCCTTCCACAATCGCGAATCTCGTGGTACCTTTCGGCCAACACTCGACGTTGGGCAGCGCAGACTTCCCCGATCCTCGACTTGGATCGCGAAGTGAAAGAGACGACGAAGGACTGAACTGGAGGAGACACCATGAAGCGACGCATGCCGATCAGCACCCTTGCGATGGGACTCATTCTTCTTGTTTGTGGGGTGTCTCCGGGCGACGCCTACCTCCTCGAGAACTTCGAGTTTCCCAACGATCTTTCCGGTTGGACACCCGGGAGCGGTGCCTGGTCTCACGAACCTTCGCAGGGCTTTCTTGGCCTCGGTGCCGCCAAGGTCGCCTCCGTGGTGGGGGCCAATTCACTGAGTCAGTGCGCAGAGTTGAAGGGGCTGGCCACAGGGGATGGCCTTCGCTTCTTGGCCTTCGCCCGCGCCGAAAACCACACCAATCCGGTGCAGGTCAGCCTGGAGGTCTTTACGACCACGGATTGCACCGGTGGAGCCGTTGAAACCTATCACCGCCAGGTGGATTCCCCGACGATGGCTAGTTGGACCCAAATCAACGTGGTCAACAGTCTGCCCGCCGGCAGTGTCTTCAGCGTGCGGGCCTGGGTGACAGCTCACGCCACGAGCGCCGGTGAGATCACGCTCTTCGACTTCGTGTCGGTTACCGACAATTTGGCCCCGAACCCCGACTTCACCGACAACCTGGATGGCTGGGAGGCGGGCCCGTACAGCTGGTCTCACGAGCCCGCCGACGGCCTCGGTACTCCTCTGGGATCGGCGGAAGTTGTGGTGGATATTCCGGATTGTGGAGCTGGGAACTCTTGTGCATTTCTCTCGAAGTGCGTGAATCTCGACACGGCGCCTCGAACACCCTTCTATTTTGGCAGCGGGGAGTTCAAAGCGTTGGATGTGGCGGAAACCTACGTGGCCGCCTTCCTCCTTTACCCGGAGGCAGGTTGCGGGGGTACCCTCATCACTCAGGCAGCTGCGGACGCCAATGTTCAGCAGGTCGGCGTGTGGGAGCGCTTCTCGACTAGCTTCGCTGTGCCCAAGGAGGTCAAGAGTGTCGGAATTTTCGTTGGCACCAACGACAGCACGCTTGGCAGTCGATTCAGAGTCGACAACGTATTCTTGGTGCCGTCCGCCCGGAACGAGGTGTTCTTCGATGGCTTCGAGTCCGGCGTCACCTCGGCCTGGTCGAGTACTGTGCCGTAGAGGTGGCCGCCGAGCTGGCTCCGACTAGGGTATTGAGAAGGCCTGCCTGGCAATGAATGCCAGAGCAAAGCAGGTGACGATGTAGGTGATGTTGATGGCGGCCCGGGCAGCCCAAGGCAGGCCCGAGAAGTCCAGCCCTGCCCAACGGCCGACAAGAACCCCCGCGCCGAGGAAGAAGAACAGCGTCGTACAAAAGAATGCCACCGACCCCCGGACGGCCATCGCGGCCAGATCATGCAGGGCGCCGCAGATGACGAACGTCAGAGCCAGTGCGATCGATCGAGGCAAGACGCGTCGCAGCGGCGAATCTACATACTTCGCCAGGTAGTACCCGAAGATCGGGTTCCAGTACTGCCAGAAGGCAGCGAAGGAGCCTGCTCCCAAAGAGCGGTGGAGCATGTTGCGGAGAGCTCCGGAAGCGCCCAGCGGCACGCCGTTGCGCCTCTCGATGTACTGGGCGAGAGTCAGCCTTCGTCGATGGTCCTGCCGGTCTGACTCGAGCTCGTCTGGCATGAGTTCGTCTGCCTATCCTCGATTTCAATGCCTGTGGGTGCGAGTCTCTCATGCTCGATTCCGCCAAATAGTGCAGGGGTGATGCCAGGCGAGGAAATTCAGTAGTTACATAAGTACGGGGGTGATAGTATGGGTACCCATATGAAGACGACGATCGACATCGCCGATGCCCTCGCAGAAGAGGCGAAGCAGATTGCCGCGGCCGAGGGCTCTACGCTCCGGTCGCTGGTGGAGGAGGGGCTGCGCCGGGTACTCGACGAGCGCGGCGCCGGACGTCAGTTCCGGCTCAGGAAGGCCAGCTTCAAGGGCAAGGGCCTGCGCCCGGATGTAAGGGACGGCTCCTGGGAGCGTATACGGGACATCTCCTACGAGGGGCGGGGCGGATGATTGCGCTGGACACGAATCTCCTGGTCTACGCCCACCGGGAGGATTCACCATGGCACAAAGCAGCCGGTGAGGCGATCGAGTCGCTGGCGGAAGGCACCGAGGCGTGGGCCATCCCCTGGCCCTGCATCCACGAGTTTCTGGCTATCGTGACCCACCCGAGGATTTATGAGCCTCCGACGCCTGTGACACGAGCAATCGAACAGGTCGAAGCCTGGTTCGAGTCGCCCAGCCTGAGGCTGCTGGCAGAGTCGGGCAGCTACTGGGAGCAGTTGCAAGAGGTCGTGAAGAAAGGCCGGGCTACCGGCGCTCGAATACACGATGCCCGGGTCGTGGCTCTCTGTCGGCACCACGGTGTGCGCGAGCTCTGGACAGCCGATCGTGATTTTGGTCGATTCAGAGGCCTGAGAGTGCGCAATCCACTCGTCGATTGATCACCTGCCCTACCTCTTCGGACGAATGCAACGGAGAAGGTCTCGGCTGTCGAAGGTGCTAGCATCAACGCGAGAAGGTTCAGGCGAATGCGAGACCTAGTCGGTCGAACGCTCGGTCACTACCGTATCGTCGAGCAGATTGGCGCTGGCGGGATGGGTGTCGTCTATCGCGGCCACGACGAACGCCTCGACCGCGACGTGGCGATCAAGGTACTGGCAGAGGAAGTTGCCGCCGATCCAGACCGTCTTGCCCGGTTCGAGCGCGAAGCCAAAGCGGTGGCCAAGCTCGACCACCCCAACATTCTGGCCATTCACGACTTCGGCACCGAGGACGGCGTCGCCTACGCGGTCATGGAGTTGCTGGAGGGTGAATCGCTGCGCGAAGTGATCTCGAGGGATAGGCTCACCACGACCAAGGCCGTGGAGTATGCACGAGCTATCACAGATGGCCTGGCTGCAGCTCATGGCAAAGGGATCGTCCATCGCGATCTGAAGCCGGAGAACGTGTTCCTGACCCGCGACGGCCGCATCAAGATCCTCGACTTCGGCCTTGCCAAGCTGAATCTCCCGGAACAGGATCTCGCCACCGAGACTCCGACCGCTACTCTCGAGACCCAGCCCGGCAGGTTGCTCGGCACTGTCGCATATATGGCGCCCGAGCAGGTGCAGGGTCTGCCTGCCGAGGAGCAATCGGACATCTTTGCCTTCGGCGTCGTTTTGTACGAGATGCTCACCGGGCATCGCCCCTTCGGTGGCTCGACATCGCTCGCAACCGCGGCGGCCATCCTCAAGGAGGACGCAGCACCGATCTCGACGGTCTCACCCACGGTGCCTCCGGCGTTGGCGAGCGTGGTCGCCCAGTGTCTCGAGAAGCGGCCCGGGGATCGATTCTCATCGGCCCACGATCTGTCGCTGACGCTCGGCGCGGTCGACTCGGTGGCCCAGGAGCCACCGGCCTCTCGGAAATCACCGACCCGCTGGCACTGGCCCGTTGTCGTCGCGGTGGCAATCGCCGCGGTCATCGCGTTCTTGTTCGTACCGTTTCCGCAGGGTGAGCGTCCGACCGAGCGGCCTGGAGAAGGCGCGCCGCCGCGGATTGTGGTCCTGCCGTTCGAGAACCTCGGCCACCCGGACGACGAGTTCTTCGCCGACGGCATCACCGAGGAAATCACCGCGCGGCTGGCCTCGATGGAAGGCTTGCGGGTGATCTCGAGGACGAGCGCCGTCAAATACGCGGGCACGAAGAAGTCGATTCAGGAGATGGGAGAGGAGCTGGGCGTCGGTTTTGTTCTCGAGGGGACCGTGCGGTGGGCTCGCGGCGACGAGGCGAGTCGTATCCGGATTACGCCGCAGCTCATTCGGGTGGAAGACGACACCCACCTCTGGGCCGAGACCTACGATCGGGTTGTGGATGACGTGTTCGATGTGCAGTCGGAAATTGCCACGAAGGTCACCGACCAGCTGGGTGTGGCCCTCGTTGGCACGGAGCTCGAAGCGGTGGAACAGCAGCCGACCGACAACCTCGACGCCTACCAGGCCTATCTTCGAGGGCGGTACTACGCGACGCGACCCCACTTCACCTACGAGAACTGGGACCACGCCATGGCGGCCTACAAACGGGCGGTAGAGCTCGACCCCGAGTTCGCCCTGGCTCATGCGCAGCTCGCCAGAGGACACGCGCTGGCCCACTACTTTCGCCACGATCTGACGCCGGAGCGGCTCGAGGCTGCGGACGCCACCGCGGCGAGGGCCCTCGAATTGGCGCCCGGCTCGCCCCGCGTGCGCCTCGCCCTCGGTTACTACTGGTTGTGGGCCTATCGGGACGTGGAGCAGGCGCTCGAGGAGTTCGCCCTTGCCGAGGCCGGCCTGCCCGGCAACGCCGAGGTTCTCGAGGCGATGGCCAACGTCTTCATGCTCGAAGGACGCTTTGACGAAGCCCTCGATGCATTCGAGAAAGCCTTCGAGCTGAGTCCTCGTGACGCAGACCTGATCGCCCAGGCCTCGGGGGCGCTATGGGTCATGCGACGCTATTCGGAGGCTGTCGCCGCAGCCGATCAGGCGATCACCCTGGCTCCGGATTCCGTCTGGCCCTACCTTTACAAGACCTTTGCACTCTGGAGCTGGAAAGGATCTGCCATCGAGACACGCACCCTTCTCGAATCTCTGCCCGACGCGGCGGGCGACTGGAGATGTTGGGCGTGGTACTGGCAGGAGATGTTCGAAGCGAGATACCGTGACGCTCTCGACCGCCTCGAGGCGGCACCCGACGAATGGATCCGAATCAAGATCGTCGCCCGGCCCAACGCACTCTTGGCAGCCCAGGCGTACGAGTTGCTCGGCGAGCCAGCGATGGCTACAGCGGCTTACCAGACCTCGAGGGAGCTCCTGGAGGCCGAGGTGACGGCGTCACCCGAGGATCCTCGTTTGCACAGCTCTTTGGGAATCGCCTACGCCGCCCTCGGACGCAAGGAGGACGCTATCCGCGAGGGTATCCGCGCGACCGAGCTGCTGACGCGCGAGGACGACGGTTTCTACTACCTCCCCTTTGTGATCGATCTCGCCCACATCTACACCATCCTCGGCGAAGACGACGCGGCCCTCGACCAGATCGAGTACCTGCTCAGCAATCCGTCCTGGATCTCTCCTGCTTGGCTCGAGAAGGACCCGGGCTGGTCTTCCTTGCGGGACTTGCCGCGATACCAGACCCTCATCGAAGAGCACGCTACGAAGCAGTAGAGCGGGCGGCGGCGCCCCTGCCGGTCGTAGGTTGCTGTGTCCGAGAGGATTGCCGTTCAGAGCCCCGTCCGGGGGACCCGAGGGGGCTTTCCTCCCCTCCGCTGCAAGAACCCCCTGAGGTCCTCCCGCGCGGGACTCTGGGACCGGGGAGGGCTCGACGTTTGGGGGCTCGTTCTCTCCCATCCTGATATCTTCTGACGATCCTGGAATCGCAGGAAGATACGTCGATGATCTCCCGCCAGCCCGGGAAACGGGCTCTCCTGTTCATCCTGATCACCGTGTTGATCGACACGATGGGCATGGGCATCATCATTCCGGTCATCCCGGAGCTGATCATGGAGCTGACCGGCGAGGGCTTGAGCCGCGCCGCGGTCTACGGTGGATGGCTCGGGTTCGTCTACGCGGGTCTGCAGTTCGTCTTCGCTCCGATCCTGGGCAATCTGAGCGATCGCTTCGGGCGTCGCCCGGTGCTGCTGTACGCCTTGGGCTCGCTCGGCATCGACTACATCGTCATGGGGTTGGCGCCGACGATTCGATGGCTGTTCGTAGGTCGTGCGATCGCAGGTATCGCTGGCGCCTCGTTCACACCCGCCCACGCCTACATCGCCGATGTGACGCCTCCGGAGAAGCGGGCCCAGAGCTTCGGACTGATGGGAGCTGCCTTCGGGGCCGGGTTCATACTCGGGCCGGCGCTCGGTGGACTACTCGGTGAGCTCGGTCCGCGCGCACCGTTCTTCGTTGCCGCGGCTCTGAGCCTGGTGAACCTCGCCTACGGATTCTTCGTGCTGCCCGAGACCCTCGATCCGGCTCAGCGACGCAATTTCGATTGGCGTCGTGCCAACCCGGTCGGGACACTGATGCAGATTCGCCAGCACCCCCTGGTCATGGGTCTTCTGGGGTCGCTGTTCCTCTGGCAGCTGGCGCATCAGGCGATGCCGAGCACCTGGTCGTTCTACACGATGTACAAGTTCGGCTGGTCCGAGGCGATGGTGGGCGCCTCGCTCGCCTTCGTCGGGGCGATCATGGTCATGGGGCAGAGCACGCTGCCACGAATCGTGATTCCGAGACTGGGCGAGCGACGGACGGCGTTGATCGGGTTCGTTGTGGCTGGTACCGGTTATCTCGGCTACGCTTTCGCCACCGAAGGCTGGATGATGTTCGCCTGGCTCCTGACGTGGTTACTTGGCGCCCTCGTAATGCCGTCGATCCAGTCGCTGATGACCCACCGCGTTGCCGCCGACGCCCAGGGGGAGCTACAAGGCGCCGTGGGGAGCCTTTACGGCCTGAGCTCCTTCATCGCACCGCCAGTCATGACGCAGCTCTTCCGCCGCTTCACCGCAGTTGACGCGCCGGTCCACTTCCCCGGCGCCGCCTTCGTGCTGGCAGCGACCCTGGTCGGGGGCAGCATGGCCCTCTTGTGGAAGGCCACCCGCCAGTCACAAGAAACGGCTGGCACCTCTTCCGGATCATGAGACTCGGCTGAGGAGTTGCCCGGTGACACGGCTGTGCGTGGCGGAGCAGAGCGCCCGGGACTAGAGCACGTTGCAGGGCGGAAGCGAGATCATCTGCTTTCCCATGCGATTCCCGGTGCGGAGCGAAGGTACGTGTCGGACTCCACCTGGTTCAGCATGAAATCTGCCACATCTGCACGAGAAATCCGCACCGTCCAAAGGAAGTTGCCGACATGCTGCCCATGGCGAACCTGGCCCCGTTTGTCGGCATTGTTGAGTGCTCCGGGCCGAACGATCACCCACTCCAAGTCGCTCTCAGCGATCAATCGTTCCTGCCTTGTCTTGTCCCAGAAGTAGAACGGGAGGATTACCGGGATGGTGAACAGTGTGTAGTAGAGGCCCATTCGCCCAGCACTATCGCCGATGCCGAGAGAGGTCTCACACACGAATCGCCGGACGTTGTGAGTCTCCATCGCCTGCAGGATGTTTCGAGTCCCTTGGGACAGGATGCGAGTTGGGTAGAAGAACCTCTTGTGACCAAGGGCGCAGAAGACTGCCTCCTGGCCTCGCATCGCTGCCTCGACGGAGGCAGCGTCGAGCACATCACCCTGCAGCACCGCGAGTCTTGGATGGTCGATCTGAAGTCTCGACGGGCTGCGCACGAACGCCGTCACCTTATAACCACGCTCCAGTGCTTGCGCGACCAGCTGACGACCCGTTCCGCCCGTCGCTCCAACGATCAAGACCCGCACGGGACGGCTGTGGGGCGCGCTTTCTGAGTCAACGTTCTGTGATCGGTATCCCGCTTGCGCCAGCGCAGCTGACAGGATGATCGCGTAGGCGAGAAACCAGAGCGTGATCGTCATCTAGGGTCCTTTCGGTCACTGTAGGCAGTCGATTCAAGGCTGCCGCTTTCGATGCATCAGATACAGCGCCGTGCCGACCAGGGTTGCGGCAACGATCCCCAGGGCAGTGGAAATGGCCGGGTTCTTCACCGAAACGCCCATGTAGTAAGGGAAGTAGTACTGACCGGTGTAGTAGAGCCCGAAGTGCACGATGATGGCCGTGATCGCCGCGCTCACGATGGCGACCCGCGGGGTGTCCCTCAGGAACGTGCCAAAGAGCACCGGCACGAACGCGGCGGCGAAATAGGCGTAGACGCCCAGCTGGGCGAAGATGATCACGCTCAAGTTGGGGGCGACGAGCTGCCAGTAGGCCAGGGCGAACGAGATGACCGCGAGGATCGCGATGACTCCCCGATTCAGGATGAACAGGGTTCGGTCCGCATACTCCCGGCCAGTGAACAGCCTGCGCAAGTTGTTGATGAGATCGTTGGTGATGATGATCGACATCGACTGGATCAAGCCCTCCAGGGTCGACATCCCCGCGGAGATCAGGCCGAGGAAGACGATGACCCCGATGTACCAGGGAAATCGTGTTACCAGATACGTCGAGGTCACGCTGTCGGGAAGGATGGTCTGTCCCTGGTACTCGAGAGAGGGGATGTCCAAGCGGGCATAGAGGCCGACGATGACCACCAGAAAGAAGAGCATCTGGACGAGGATCCCTGCCACCAGGTACAGATTGACATCCCGCTCCTTTTTCAGCAGCAGCGACTTGGTGATGATGTGGGGTTGGCAGACGATCGCGATGCCCACGACGATGGTGCAGAAGATGACTTCGAATCCATCGCGAAACAGCGGGCTCTGTGTGTTGTAGAGGCTTGCCAGATTCGGATCGATGCTGCGCAACCGGTCGACGAAGCCACTCCAGCCGTCGGTGAAGTGCTCGTACCCGGACCCCAGGAGAATCACCGCCACGAAGATCATGATCACGGCCTGGACGGTGTTCGTGTACACCATGGAATTGGCGCCGCCGAACATCATGTAGCCGAAGGAGAAGACGACCAGGACCGCCAGGACAGCCGTCTCGTTCAACCCGAGAGAGGTGGCGAGGACCTTTGTCAGGCCCACCAGAATCAGCACGATGAAGGTCACCAGCAGAAGGGAGAGGAAGGCGAAGAGAATAGCGGCCCCCCTGCTCTGGAAGCGCTCACCCACCCATTGCGGCAGCGTCAAGGCCCTGACTGAATCGCCATATTTGCGAAAGCCCTTGGTCAGCACCACCAAGGAGATGAACATGGAGATCGGCAGCACCACGCACAGGCCGAAGACCGCGCTCAGGCCGAAGTAGGCGACGATTCCCGGGTTGATGATGAAGGTCGCGGCGCTGGTCGTGGACGCTGCCAAGGCCAGCCCGACTGCGATGGGGGAGAAGGCGATATTCCCCAGGGCATAGTCGGCGACGCTCCGGTTTCGCCGCGCTCCGCGGACCACCAACACGAGGATGATCGATACGTAGGCCAGGACCAGCAGCCAGCTCGCCAGAGTCTTGGGATCCACGACGCTAAGGCATCTCGAAGTCGGTCGACTTCGCTTTCATGAAAGCGCGAAGCACGGGGAAGAAGATTTCCGGCCGTTCCAGATAGACCACGTGTCCGGCCCCTTCGACCAGCAGGTAGCGGATGTCTGGGAAGACGTCGAGTAGCTTCTCCTGTTGCCAGAGCGGCAGGCATCGATCCTGCGAGCCGGAGATCAGCAGCGTCGGCGTCTGGACGGCACGGTATTCGTCCATTCGCTCGTCCAGGCCTTCGAAAAAGGGATTCTGTGCCTCGGTCAGACGCACCAGGCTGTGGACCCGATGCTTGTACCGATCGTGGAAGCGCTGTCGCATGTCTTCGAGCGTCTCGGGAGGCGTGGCCTTCAGGTACCCCTCGCCGAAGATCTTCTCGTAGAGGTAGTGGGTGTAGATCTCGAAGGCCTCGGGCCCGCCAGCGTAGAAGCGCAGCGAGAGATCCTGATACATCTGGAAGTGGCGTTCGTGACTGAGAAGGATGCCGGACAGGGTATTCGTGTAGAGCCGATCCTGGTAGAGGCGCGCAAAGTCGAGTCCCACGAAGCCGCCGTAGGAGATCCCCGTCAGGTGGATCTTGTCGATACGCAAGTGATCCATGATCCCGGTCAGATACCGGGCCTGCTCGGGAATGAAGTGCGGCTCGTCCGGGCAGGACGATAGTCCCTGGCCGAGATAGTCGTAGAGGATCACGTCGTAGTCGGGCTGGAACTGCTTCAGAAACCAGTACCACGCCTTGGTGTGCATGGCCAGGCCGTTGAGCAGGCAGACCGCCTCTTTGTCGCCCTGACCGAAGTACTCCCACCAGATCTCGTTATCTTCGAACTGCAGATGCCCACTCTTGTCCGGGCTGATGTCACCCACCGTTTCTCTCCTTTCGATCAGGCCGCCGGCTTCAGGACTGTACACACCGAGGCACAGATGGGTCCCCCGATGTTGAAGGTCGCCGCCACTGTCGGATTGGGTCGTTGGAGCGCCTCGGGCGCCTTGCCCAGCAGCTGTCTCGCGGACCATCCGACCATGGCCACTCCAGTGGCACCGATCGGGTGCCCTTTCGCTATCAGGCCCCCGGAGGTGTTGATGGCACACTCGCCGTCGACGGCAGCTTTGCCCTCCTTCCAGTACCTGGCTCCCTCGCCGAACCCGGCCTTGCCCAGCACCTCGACGCCGATGGCACCCATCACCGAGAAGCAGTCATGGATCTCGGCAACGTCCACCTCGGCAGACGTCACCCCAGCCATGTCGTAGGCCGTCTGCATGGCTCGCAGCGCGCCGGCGGGCTCGAGCACGTTTCGACCCCCCTTCATCAGGGGGTCGGTAGCCTGGGCATAGCCTGCCAGCTCTACGCAGTTACTCCGGTCGACACCCAGCCGCGCAAGGCCCTCCTCGGTTGCCAGGATCATCGCCGCATAGCCGTCGGTGATCTGGGAGCAGTCGTAGGTCTTGAGCGGCAGGCCCTCGACGATGTAGCGGTTGATGCCGCCGATCTCGAGCGCTTGCGCGAGGGTCAGCTCGACCCCCTGCATCTGGGCATCCGGGTTGTACTGGGCGTTGGCGTACTCGGCGACCGAGATTCGCGCCAGGTCCTCTTCCGTGACTTCGTAGGTATTCATGTAGGCCTGCATGACCTCGGCGAAGAGGTGCGGGAAGATGTAGGCCTTGCCCTCACGCTCCTCGGGATGTGAGAAGACGCCCAACGCCCGGCCGACGAGCTTGCCATCCATCTTGCCCTCGTCGTTGCGCATCTTCTCGTAGCCGATAGCGATGCCGACCTCGCCGAGACCCAGCAGCAGCTTGTGCGTCACGGAGAGGATGGCCTGGCCACCGGAGGCGCAGGCGTTCTCGACCGACTCCATGGGTTTGCCGGCGAGCCCCGGAACCATCGCCATGAGTCCGGCGAGAAGGCCCTGATCGTTCAAGGTGAAGCCGCAGGCGGCGCCGATCGAGCCGACGTCGATTGCCGCCGGATCGGCGCTGATCTCATCACAAACGCCCTCGATGGAGCGACGGACAATGTCGGGCACGGTCATCGCTTTCAGCTTGCCGAACGGTGACTGGTGATAGGCGGCGATGTAGATCGGTTTGTCGAACATGTTGACTCCTCGAGCTCGCGAATTGGCAGCGGTTGTCCGTTGTGCTCTCGTCAGTGGGCGGCTGGCGACTGTGCCACTACTTTCTGGAGAAACGCCAGGCTCTCCTGGGCTAGCCAGGCCGGATCCTCGGCCACCAGGGCATGGCCACTGGTCGGGTGCTCCACGTATCTTGCGCCGGGAATCGCGGCAGCCAGCGCGCGAGACTGCTCGGGTGGTATGACCTGGTCGCGGCCGGCGATCACCACCAGTGTCGGGCAGTGGATCTTGCCGAGGTCCGCTCGGAGGTCGAGTGTCCCGGTGCAGGTCACGATGCCTTCCAGTCCTGCAAACCAGGCCCTGGGCAGCTTCTCGATCAGGCCGCGCCGGGCCGAGAGCTCGACTAAGTGGCTGGAGACGTAGTCGCGGGAGTACACGTCCTCGACCAGGAGGTCATGGAACCGCCCGGGATCTCCGCCGTCGGCGATGTCGGCCAGCACCTGCCGGAGGTTCTTCACACCTCGAAGCATGGAGGGTGTGGCGATGTCAGTGGCGGTCGCGGCGATCATCGAGAGCACTCGCTGCGGTCGCGTGGCCGCGAGACGCAGCCCCACAAAGGCCCCGAACGAGGTTCCCAGAACGTGCGCCTTCTCGATGTCCAGCTCGTCCAACAGCGCCTCGACATCTTTCACATTGCCCTCGAGATCGGCGTGGGACGCACCCGGCGACAGGATCTGGCCGCGCAGGTCACAGAACAGGAGCTGATAGCTCTCTTGGAGATGGCTGGTCACTGGCCCCCAGGAGGCGAGGGTCATGAAACCGCCGTTGAGCAGCAGTACGGTCTCGCCCTCACCTTCGAGACGATGGGTGAGCATCTGGGTCGCCCCGCTCACGACTCCTCCTCGAGAAAACGATCCCGGAGCTCGCCTTTGACCACCTTGCCGTAGGCGGTGCGCGGTAGCTCGTCGACGACTCGATAGATCTTGGGGATCTTGAACTTCGCGAGCCTGGTGCCAAGGTGCTCGGTCAGGGCCTCCGGGGAGATCTCCCTGCCGGCCAGCGGCACGACGAAGGCGACCCCCACCTCCCCCCATTGTGGGTTCGGTACGGCGACAACCGCAGCATCCTCCACGTCCTCGTGCTGCAGCAGCTCGGCCTCGATCTCGGCCGGGTAGATGTTGACGCCGCCACTGATGATCATGTCCTTCTGTCGCCCCGCGATGTAGAAGAAGCCCTCCTCGTCTTGCCGGGCGAGATCCCCCGAATGAAACCAGCCGTCACCATCCAGGGCAGCTGCGGTCGCTTCCGGGTTGTGCCAATACCCCTTCGAGACGTGAGGCCCGCGGAAGAGCATCTCGCCAACCTCGCCGGTGGAGACATCGTTGCCGTCTTCATCGACCAGGCGCACCTCGGTGAACATCATGGGGCGGCCGATGGAGCCCGCCTTGCGATAGGAGTCGTCGACGGACATTGCGAAGCAATTGACTCCGACCTCGGTCATGCCGAAGCCCTGTTTGAAGACGACGCCCTTCTGTTGGTAGGCCTCGATGAGGTAGAGCGGCAAGGGCGCTCCACCGCTGTAGAAGGCCCGCACGTGGCTCAGGTCCACGGTCTCGAATTCGGGTGCCTCGAGCAGCATCTTCCAGATGGTCGGCACTCCGAGGACGACGGTGCACTTCTCCTGCTCGATCGTGCGCCAGATCTCCTCTGCGTCGAATCCGTGGTGGAGGACGATGGATCCACCGATGGTAAAGAGCGGTGTCAAGAAGGCCATCAGACCACCGGCATGGTAGAGCGGGGTGAAGATCGGGCTGACGTCGTCCTCTGTCAGTTGCCAGCTCGAGACGGTGTTGAGACCGTTCCAGGCCACCATCCGATGCGGGGTGATCACGCCCTTGGGCCGACCGGTGGTCCCCGAAGTGTAGAGCAGGCAGTAGGTGTCTTCCGGATCGATGTCGGGACCAACCCAGGCATCGGGGTCGACCTCCGCGACCAACTGGGCGTAGACCTGGTCGGAGCCGTCGACGGGCTCATCGAGGGCAATCCAGGATTCCACCTCGACCTGCTGGCGCAGCTCCCTGACGGTCTCGGCGAAGGCGCCACCATAGATCAGCGCCCGCATTCCGGAGTCTTCGACGATGTGCTGGAGTTCGTGCGGCGTCAGACGAGTGCCCAGCGTGACCAGGACGACACCCGATTTCCCTGCCGCGAAGAAGGTATCGAGATATTCGACACGGTTGTGGGCGAGGATGCCCACCCTGTCGCCCTTTTCGAGTCCCAGCTTCTGGCGCCACACCTGAGCGCAGCGGCGTGCACGTTCGTCGAGCTCGGCGTAGCTCAGCCGGTCGCCGGAGGCCACGACGACAAGCGCCGTCTTTTCCGGGGTCAGCCGGCTCCGTTCTCCCAGAACATCACCGTGAATCATCGTCTGTCGTCTCCTCCTCTGCGGTCTGGCCAGCTTCATCGGGTGGCTCGACGATGGTCTCGGCCACCGGTGGCTCGGACTCGAGTACCGACAAGAGAGCTTCCGTCAGGCTCTCCGGACATTCGCTCTGCGGGATATGTCCGCAGGCCGGAACCCCGGTGAGCCGAGCTCGGGGAAGCTCGGCCAGCATCCGCTCGGCATAGCTCAGGCTCATCAGCCGATCCGATTCGCCCCAGACCATGTCCATCGGCGTCGAAATCTCGCCCAATCGGCCGTCCATGAGGTTCGAGACGAGGCTATCCATATCCTGCAGCATGCGGCCGATCGGTCCCGAAGCGGACCGCCGAACGATGTCGTCCAGTACGAAGCCGGGAATCTTGGGGCTGGCCGGGTCGCGCAGCAGGTCCATGAGCTGACGGGCTGCTTCGCGATCTACCGGCGTGAGACTCGGGTTTTGTGGATCGCCGCTCAAGGCCCCGCCGTTGACGAGCACCGCGCGGCTGACACTCTCGGGATGTCGATGGGCCTGAAGTGTTGCCAGCCAGGCGCCCATCGAGTTGCCCACCAGAATGAAGGGACTGTCCCCGTTTTGCGCCGCGAGCAGGGCTTCCAGACCGGCGAAGATCTCATCCATCGGCAACGGGCCTTGAGCCGGCTCGCTCTCGCCATGCCCCGGCAGATCCGGAATCAGCAGCCGATACTCCTCGAGCAGAGCTGGGACGATCTCCGACCAGGTGCCGGCCTGATCACCGGCGCCATGCAGCAGGACTAGCGTCAGCCCCTCACCGCCCTGCCAGTAGACCAAACGGTCACCTGCGAGCTGTGCCTCCGTTCTTTCGAGACCTGCCGCTTTCAGCGCTCGGCGGGTCTTTTCCACATGCGCTGCCAGTGGGTGCTTGTAGATCTGGTAGGTCCAGAGCGCGCCGGCGACGAACAGCAGTAGGACCGCTGCCACCAGCAGGCGTTTCACCATGCTCTTCTTCTTTTCTGCCATCTCGGGCCTCTCGAGCTCTCGGCATGAGGAAGGTCGAGCCGGTCGGGCACCGGCCCGTGGCTGCGACGCTTCCAAACCGCGTTAGGTGCCGACGACCAATCCCCCATCCACCGAAAGTGCCGCACCGTGAACATAGGATGCCGCATCCGAAGCCAGCCAGAGATAGACCTCGGCGAGCTCCTCCGGAGTTCCCATCCGTCGCAGGGGTGTGTGCTGGACCATGCCGTCGAGAATCTTCTGCGGCATGCTTTGCAAGATCTCGGTGGCGATGAAGCCCGGCGCCACGGCGTTGACGCGAATATTGAAGCGGCCCAACTCACGCGACCAGCTGCGGGTCATGTTGATGACCGCGGCTTTGGTGGCGGCGTAGTTGGTCTGGCCGAAGTTGCCATACAGACCGACGACCGACGAGGCGTTGAGGATGGCTCCGCCGCCCGCCTCGATCATGTGCGGCACGACGGCTCGCGTGCAGACGAACACGCCTCTGAGGTTGACACCGATCACGGCGTCGAAAGCCTCGTCGGTCATCGTGGAGGCGACTTCACCGTCCTTCCATTTCACTAATTGGGAGTCCCGCAGAATGCCCGCGTTGTTGACCAGCACATCGATCTGGCCCCAACGGTCGATCACATCGGCCACCGCAGCTTCGACCTGGTCGGCCTGCGAGACATCTACCGTGGCGAAGTGCCCTTCGCCACCTTTCTCTTGGATTTCTCCTATCAGGGCCTCCGCCGAGTCGCTATCGACGTCCCAGACCGCAACGCGGGCTCCTTCGGAAGCGAAG
>JBATEX010000020.1:0-4356 GCA_049664225.1 Thermoanaerobaculia bacterium | reverse complement strand
TCCGAGGCCATCAGGCCCGACGCCACGAGGAAGCAGCCAGTAGGTGTGAAACACGACAGCCAAGGAGGATCTGAGAACGCGTACCCAGGAAGCTTGACAATGTCGGCCACATAGAAGGGGAGGGGCTCGACCCCTCCCGCGGGAGCCCGCAAGGGGGTCCCCTACAAGGCCGATGCCGTCCCCCTGCGAACCACCCGGACGGACCTTCACCCCACAGCTGTATTGGAAAGACAAAGAAACAGCCGGCAGGGACGGCGGCTGCTTCAGGGTCCCACTGCCTCACTGCCTCACTGCTCTCTCGCCTTCTGGGGTGATCGCTACGGCAAGGTGAAGGACCCCTTCGGCCTTCAATGGGGATTCGCCACCCAGACGGAACAGCTGAATGAAGAGGAGATGGGGAAGCGAGCCAGAGAGTGGTTCGCCTCCATGGGGTAGGCGCTAGCCGCAGCTTAGGAGCTCTCAGGCTCTATCTGCAGCGAGCATGGTCGAAAGATCGACGCTGATCTGTCGCTGAGGGGTGAGGAAGTCGAGCTCCTCGTAGAACTGCGCCCTGTCGATGATCTCGCCCAGAAGAGGTCCGGCAAGAAGCAACGGCATGGACCAGCTGCCCGATAACCATACAACCATCGGCGCCACGAGTCCGAGACCGATTCTCAGAGTCGCAAGGGCTCTCTTGCCCGGCCCCAGATTGCCAGGCCGCGAAACGTAGAGCGCCAGCTTCACCACTGCTGCCGGTAGCGCGATCCATGGGCTGCGGATCAGAAGCCCCACGAGAAAGGCCGCGGTGAGCGTGGTCATCGCACTGTGGGGAATCGTGGTGACTCTCAAGCCGGGTATTCGGTAGACCATATCCACTGACAGTAGGGTGGCGAACCCAAGACCGACCGTCGAGAGGACCATGGCCGGCGACTGGCTGTCTGAGGTCCCAAGAAGTCCCATGGCACCCAAGAAGAGGGAATAGAAAACAACTTCTCGACTGATCCACGACCTTCGGAGGTTCAGAACCGCTCGCCATGCCCGCATCGGTTTGCCGAGGTGCAGGGTGCTGAACATCATCGCCAGAAGTCCTACCGCCAGGGTCGCCGGCCAGAAGAATTCCTGTCCCTGGATCAACCGTGAGCTCACATAGGAAACCAGCCCCGTGGCGAGAAGAGTGAAGACCAAAAGTGGCCATTCAGAGCGGAGCTTGCTCTCCCCTGTCTCGGCCGGTTCGTCCTGCTCGTAGGGAGCGTGCATCTCGGGCGCCGTCATCTCGGGCGCCAGGGCCAGCCTTCTCCTGCGCTTGAAATTGATCGCCGGCCCCAGACCGACGTCAGGAAATCCCGACGGGATCACACCGTCGGGTGAGCCCTGCACAATGAAGCCCAGGGCATCGACAGGGCAGGCTTCGGCACAGGCCGGTCCCAGCCCCTCCTCGAGACGATGCGAGCAAAAGGTGCACTTCTCAACGATGCCCGTCGCCGGATTGAACTGCGGAGCACCATAGGGACAGACCCACGTGCAGTATTGGCAACCAATGCACTTGTCACTGTCGAGCAAAACAGCACCGGTTGACGGGTCCTTGGTGTATGCACTCGCTGGACACCCATAGAGACAGGCGGGCTCGAGACAGTGATTGCAGGCCAGGGAGTAGTGAAAGACCGCAGCATCGGGTAGGTGCTGCTCGTTGAAGGTGTGGATCGTGCGCCAGTCGATCGCTTCATCGACGGAGTTCTCGGTGCGACAGGCGATCGAGCAGGACGAGCAGCCGGTACAGCGATCGAGATCGAGGGTGAAGAGGGCCTGCTCCGTCAAAGGGCCTCCACCTCGACCGCGTTGTCGTGATAGGCCGCTCCGTGGGCCATGTCGGTCTCTCGGGCCGCAGAAAGCTGGTTGATTCCTCCCCCTTCCACCAGCCACCAGCCGTTCGTGACGGAGACGCAGCCCGGCTTGAGACCGTAGTCGAACTTCACTTCGAGCTCGACCGTGCCACGGTCGTTGAAAACCCGGACACGCGAGCCGTGAACAACACCGCGGGCGCGAGCATCTGCCGGGTGAATGTGGACCAGAGTCTTCGGGTTCAGTTTCCTGATGGAGGGCAGGTTGTTGAACTGGGAGTGAATCCGATCCTTGGTGTTGGGGGTCAGCAGCTGCAAGGAGAATCGCGCCTCGCCTGGACCGTCTGACCCCGGCATCTCCTCGGGTCGCCGGTAGCTCGGCAACCGGTCGAGCCCCCATCGTCGCTCCGCCTCCTCCGAAGCAAGCTCGACTTTCCCTGATGGCGTCGGAAACCGCCTCTCGGACCACGCAACCGTCTCGCTTCCAGGCGCCAGCACCGGCCCCTGCCTCAACCGGCCCAGGGTGAGGTCTGGAAACGGCTCGAGTCGCTTGGCCAGATAGGTCTCGACCGCCGCGTCTCCAGGCTCCGGAATCGAGCTCCTCAGCCCCTCGTCATCCAACCCCAGGGCCCTGCCCAGGTGGTAGTAGATCTCCGACTCGGGCCTGACCTCGCCCGGCGGCTCGATGAGCTTGTCCTTGATCTGGATGTAGGAATGCCAATAGGCGCCAATCACATCGGTCTGCTCGAAGAAGGTCTTGGCGGGTAGGACGAGATCCGCTTCCAACGCCGTGTCGGTGAGGAATTGATCGACGACCACGCGGAACTCCAGAGCCCGAAGCGCTTCGAGAACTCGGTGAGTGTCCGGATTCTGGGTCACCGGATTTCCCCGCTCGATCCAGGCCGCCTTCAAGGGCGGATCCCGCTGCTCTAGCATGTGCCGACCCAGCAGGGCCGTGGAGACCGAAACGCGGATCGGGCCTGAACTCTGCTCCGGTGGAAACACGGCCATGGGCTCCTTGATCGGGTGAAAGACATGGCTTTGCAGGTTGGCATAGACCCAGCCTGCCCCCGGCTTGCCCAGGTTCCCGGTGATCGCCAGCAGGGAGATGAGGGCCCGCATGGTCTGGCCGCTGTTGGTGTAGCGCTGCATTCCGAATCCGGCGCAGAGGCTGAACGGGCGGATCTGTCCGATGGCCTCTGCCAGTCGGTGAATCACGGATTCCGGTACATCCGTGATCTCGGCGACTCGTGGCGGCGGATACTTCTCCGCCAGTGTCGCGAACTCCTGGTAGCCGAGCACATGTGCCGAGATGAAGTCGTGATCGACGGCTCCATCCCGAATCAGCAGATGAGCGATCCCGAGCGCCAGGGCACCATCGGTTCCCGGCTTGACCTGAACCAGGAGCTCGGCCCCCTCGGCAGTCTGGGTCCGTCTGGGATCGATGACGATCAGGCGGGCGCCTCGGTCCAGGGCCTGCTCGACGAAGCGCATCTGGTGGATGTTGGTCTCAGCCGGGTTCTTGCCCCAGAAGAGGATCAGCTTGGCGTTGGCCAGGTCTTCTGGGGCGCTGTGCCGGTTGTCGCCGAGCGTCAGGCGCGTCGCCTCCAGCCCGGCCGGCCAGCACAGATCGCCATAGGTCGTCGTGCAACCTCCGAACAGGCGCCAGAAGTCGAGGGCGACATCGTTCATCAGACCCTTGGTGCCACTGCCGGCGTAGAAGAGGAGGCTCTGAGGCCCATACCGATCTCGGATGCTGCCAAGCCGCTCGGCCATGAGATTCAGGGCTCCGTCCCAGGAAATGCGCTCGAAGCCCCCGTCCGGCGTGCGACGCAGCGGATAGAGGAGCCGATCGGCGGAGTAGACCCGCTCGATGTAGCTCTGACCCTTCAGACAGAGCCCCTCCGAGGTGGCAATGTTCTCAGGATGAGATTCGAGCAGGCGCAGCCTGCCTTCCTCGACGGTCACCCGCATCCCGCAGGTGCTGTAGCAGTTTCGTGGACAGGCGGTCGTATGGACGCTCATGGATCGCCCGCCGAGCCTATCTCACCCGCCCAACGCCGAGACCCGAGCCCGAGCCCGTGTGATGGGTTCGAATCCCGTACGCGCTGGCTCATCCTGGCTCTGGTTCTTCATCGGGATCTCGGCTGACAAGCTGGTTGAGCTCGTCGTACTCGTAGGTGTGGCCAGACAGGCTGGTCATATTCCCGGCCGCATCGTACGTCGCCAAGGCAGGATTCGCAATGCGATTCGTCATCGGGTCGGTGGGGATCGAGGTCACGTCACCGTCGGTGATGTAAGAGGTCAGGTTGCCGTACCAGTCGTAGGTGAAGGACTGAGCGTAGCCGTGCACCTCGGCAGCCGAGAGCCGGCTCGAGCTGTCGTACTCGAAGCTGTCCAGGCCCATGGCCGCGATGTTTCCGGCGCCGTCATAGGTGTAGAGCCCGGTGTCGAAGGCAGTGCCACCGGCGACACCTGTCACCTGGATCCTCTCCGGCCGACGCATGCCATGGGAAGCCACGTCCTGGATGTCCTGCAC
>JBATEX010000019.1:0-5340 GCA_049664225.1 Thermoanaerobaculia bacterium | reverse complement strand
CAGCTCCTTTTCCTCGGGTCGATCCACGCCGGCCATGCCGAGACAGATGGCGTCGATGGGGCCCGGAGGCTCCAGATCCTCCATGACCTGATAGAGCACCTTCTCCACGCTCAGCTCGCCGTGGATCACCAGATTGGCTCCCCCTCCCCTGGCCTTGGCGAGCACCTCGCCGGTCTCGTCCGCCAGAAGACCTACCGTCTTGGTACCACCCGAATCGATGCCGACGACATAGCGCAAGAGATCATCCCTCCTCCCGAGGGTCATGAGACTACAGGACTGTCTACTCTGCGCGGGGTCGCACGCCCAACCCCGGCTCTTCGGGCAGGACGAGTCGCCCGCCCTTCACGATGGCACCCACGAAGGGATCGTCGGTGATGAGCAGGTTGCCGTCGAGATCGGCAAAATCGACCAGCGGCGACAGGTGGGCGGCGGCGGTAATCGCCAGGGACGACTCCACCATGCATCCCAGCATGACCTGCATCCCGTGGGCTCGGGCCACGGCGATCATTCGCCGGGCCTCCCCGAGACCGCCACACTTCATGAGCTTGATGTTAATGCCATCGAAGGCCCCGGCCAATCGCGGAATGTCCGCGGCACGGTAGACGCTCTCATCGGCAAACAACGGTAGCGGGCTCAGGCGACGCAGCTCTCGCATCTCCTCCAGTTGCCCGGCCGGCAACGGTTGCTCCACCAGTTCCACGCCCATGGACTCGAGCCACTCGAGCCGAGACTGTGCCCCCTCCAGGGTCCAACCCTCGTTGGCATCCACTCGCAGCGGGCGATCCGTTACCCCTCGAACGGCCTCCAGGATCTGCCGATCTTCATCGGAGCCCATCTTGATCTTGAGCACCTCGTACTCCCCGGCCTCTCTGACCTTCGCCTCCACGACCTCGGGCGTATCCATGCCGATCGTGAAGGAGGTTACCGGCGCCTGGCGCGGGTCAATCCCCATCAACTCGTAGAGGGGCACGCCTAGCTTCTTGCCCGCCAGGTCGCAAACTGCCATGTCCATGGCAGCTTCGGCGGCCACTTCGCCAGGCACGGCCACGCTCGATGCCGCGGAGTCGTAGGCCAACGGCGAGGTCAAATGCTGCGCCATCGCTTCCGCGGCTCTGGCGGCCGAGGCGCAATCCTGGTCATAGCGGTCGATGGGGGCAGCCTCTCCCAGGCCCACCAGGCCCTCGTGCTCCAACTCCAGGACGAGAGTCTGACGAACATCACTCGCTCCGCGCGCCAGGCGAAAGGTGTGGGTAAGCTCGAGCTCCTGTCGATAGTGCCGTAGGGTAATCATGATTGGGTGTCCAGTCTCTCCGACCCGGTCGGGGGAGTGCCCCTCAGCATGGCTGCAACGACGCCGGATAAATCGATCATGAAGGCCTGAAACGGGCTCAAGGATCCTTTGGCATCCGCCTTGGAGACCGGTTTGAAGTTTCTGAACGCCTCGCGGAACCGTCGGAACTGGACGAAGCCGAATCTCAGGGTCAGATACAGCCCCGTTCCGAAGATGAGCGCAATGGTCCATGGCCCCCAGACGAGGCTGCTGGTCCAGGTCGCGGCGTTGGCTAGGGTTTCAAGCACTTATCGCATGCCTCTTCCCGGTGGGCAATCGAGGAATCTTATATCGGAGCCGCGAGCCGGCCAGCAGCAGCGACTTCCCGACTGCTGTGCTATACACAGCGGGTTGCCCCACTAGGGGACCTTCAGGCAATCTCTGGATCATGCGTGCCCTCGTCTTCAACCGTACCTGCCTCCTGGCAACGGGCCTCGCGCTTCTGGCTTGTGGCTCCGAGACCTCGGAATCTACTTCTTCTGCCGTGCGAGATCCGACTGTCCTGGAGCAACCCTCCATTCTCCTGATCACCCTCGACACGACTCGAGCCGACGCCCTGGGGCTCGAGACGGACAAAGTCGAAACTCCCGCCCTCAATGCCCTGGCTGAACGCGGCCAGGTCTTCTCCCAGGCCTACGCCACCGCTCCCATGACCCTGCCGGCCCACACCTCCATTTTCACGGGTCTCTACCCGACGGAGCACGGCATTCACGAAAACGGCAGGCGGTTCTCCGATACCGACCGTCTGTTGGCGAAGAAGCTCAGACCCCTGGGATACAAGACTGCCGCGTTTGTCTCCGCCTTTCCCCTCGCGGCCGAGTTCGGGCTGGCTTCGGGCTTCGATCATTACGACGACGAGCTTCCCCGCGACAAGTCCGAGCGGCCGGCCAACGAGACGACCGACCGGGCTCTGGAGTTCCTGGAGCAGACGTCAGCAACGCCGCTTTTCCTGTGGGTCCACTATTTCGACCCGCACGAGCCCTATGAGCCTCCAGAGCCCTACCGATCGGAGTACCCGGAGGATCCCTATCTCGGCGAGATCGCCTTCGTCGATCGGGAGTTGGGTCGCTTGATTGGGGTGTTCGAAGCGCGCTTCGAGGCCACAGCCTACAAGATTCTCGTGGCAGGGGATCATGGCCAGGGCCTCGGCGACCATGGAGAGGCCTTGCACGGCAATCTGCTCTACCAGGGCGTGGTCCGCGTACCGCTCATCGCGGCGGGATCTGAGCTCCCTGCTGGCCGCGTCGACGTTGCCGTCAGCACCCGCAGGATCTTCGACACGATCCTCGGCTGGGCCGGTAATCGAGGCGGCAGTCGAGGTCTTCTGAGCGCAGCCCCGGAGACCGTGCTGGGCGAGTCCTTCAAGCCCTATCTGCAATACGGATGGCAGCCTCAGGTCATGGCCGTCGACGGATCTACGAAGTTCATCCTCTCGGGAGAGTTGGAAGTCTTCGACCTGGCCACGGACCCGGCGGAAGCGACGGATCTCTCGGATCGCATCGAAGTCGATCCCGAGGTGATGAAGACTCTTCGAGAGCATTGGGAGCGGGCTTTGTCCGGAGCTGTGGAGTCCGGGGCCATTTTGGACCAGGAGGCCAAGGACCGTCTGGCGAGCTTGGGCTATATCGGCTCCGAAGGACGCACCGTCCTGCGCGACGGAGCACCCAATCCGAAGGACATGGTCGAACTGTTCCATGACCTCGATATCGGCTCGGTCCTGTTCATTCGCGGTGAGTACGAAGAGGCGCTTCCGCTCTATGAACGCGTCCTCGCTGCCGATCCAGACAATCCTGCAGTCTGCCTTCATCTGGCCGTAGCCCATTCGGTCCTCGGCGAGGAGGACAGGGCCCTCGAGTACTTCGCCCGGGCCAGGCAGATCAACCCGAACTCCGTCGACTTGCAGCACTACCTGGCCATGCACCACTTCCGCTTCCAGCAGTGGGACGAGGCCGAGCCCCTCTTCGAGATCGTCCTGGCGGCAACCCCCGACAGGCTGCCCGCCCTGGAATGTCTGGCTCAGATCCGTGAGCGTCAGGGTCGCGTCCAGGAGGCGAGCTCGCTTCTGGAGCGCATCACAACCCTCAAGAGCGACCCGCAAGCCGAATTGCTTAAATTGGGCGAAATGAAGATGTCGGTTGGCGACACCCTGGGAGCCATCCGAGCCTTCGAGCGCGCTCGTGTCATCCAGGAGGACGACTTCGACCACCACCTCGAGTTGGGAGTCCTGTTGCTGGCCGACCGCCAGCTCACCGAAGCGGCAGCGAGCCTTGACAGGGTCACCGCATCCCACCCGGCCTACCCCCTAGCTCTCTTCAAGCGAGCCCAGGTCAGCGTCCTGCTCGGCGAGCCCGACCGCGACCAGCGCATTCAGCTCGCCCGCGACAACGCCGACGCTGTTACCGCCCCCCTGATCGCCAACGAGCGCCTGTTCCAAAAGCCGCCCTCTCCGTAGTTGAGGCGCCCGGGCGTACCTTCGGGCGTACTTTGAGGGCTTGGGGGTTGAGGAGTCCTTCGTGCCTCCGGCCTACCTTTGAGGCAGTGGGGCAGAGGGCTTAGGGGCGTAAGGGCCTAGGGGCGATTCCCAATGTCACAGCAGTACAAGACCGCGTGCGAGGTCTCTCCAGCGGGTGAGGGTTCGGCGTGGGGTCCTCCAGGGGGTTGGTTGCCGTGGATGGGAGGATTGGAGTTGCCTCGATTTTGTAGACACCGTTGAAAGCCCGAGAATGGGCAGGAAGGAGTCTACGAATGGGAGAGCAACGCAGGGAGTTTTCCAAGGAGTTCAAGCGCGAGGCGGTGCGTCTGGCGTACGAGAGCGGTCGCCGTTTGGTGGACGTGGCTCGGGAGCTGGAGCTGCGTCCGGACATGATCCGTCGCTGGCGCCGAGAGTTCGGCGGCGGCGCGAAGGGCGCGGGGTCCGCCGCAGAGCAGGAGGTGCGGCGTCTGCAGCGCGAGCTGTCGCTGGTGCGCGAAGAGCGAGACATCTTAAAAAAAGCTTTGGCGATCTTCTCGGATCGACGGCGGTGAGCCAGGAGCTCGTTGAGCGGCTCCGTGGCGAGCATCGCGTGCGTCGGGTCTGCCAGGTCCTGGGCGTGCCACGCAGCAGCTACTACGCTCGCCGCCGACGCCCCGAGCCGGCTCGGGTCCAGGAAGATCGCCACCTCAAGCAGAAGATCCTTGCCGTGCACGCAGCCGCCAGCGGTCGCTACGGCACGCCACGCATCGAGCGCCAGCTGCGCCGCCAGGGCGTGGCCACCAGCCGCAGGCGGGTGGCGCGATTGCGCTGCGAGCTCGGCCTGAAAGCCAAGTCGACGCGACGGTACCGTCAGACGACCGACTCCAGACACAGCTACCCGGTGGCGCCGAATCTCTTGTCTCGGCGCTTCGAGGCCTACCGCCCGGATCAGATCTGGGTGGGAGACATCACGTTTCTCACGGCGGGGCCTCGGTGGCTGTACCTGGCGGTCCTGATGGATGTCTTCTCCCGCCGTATCGTCGGCTGGGCACTGAGTGAGCGCATGGATGAAGCCCTGACGCTGAAAGCCCTGAGTCGTGCACTGCGGCTGCGTCAACCGCCGCGTGGAGTCATCCATCACAGCGATCGAGGAGGCCAGTACTGCTCGAACAGCTACCGAGACGCGCTCGAGGCGGCCGGTATCGCGGTGAGTATGAGCCGCAAGGCAGACTGCTGGGACAACGCTATGGCGGAGAGCCTGATCAAGACGATCAAGACCGAGCTCGGGCGTAGCTTTGCCACGCCACGACTCGCCCACCAGGAGCTCTTCGAGTACATCGAGGGCTTCTACAACACACGCCGTCTGCACTCCGGAATCGAGTACCAGACACCCCTCGAAGCCGAGCGCCGCGCTGCACTCTCAGCGTCCGCGGCCGGCGGGACCTCTGGGGTGCTGTCTCTGACCACTACCGTGGCCCGAGACAGCACTTTCCCCCAACCGGAGATATCATGACGAACCTAAGCCCGCTTTTTGTCTACAGGATCGAGGCAGGTCCGA
>JBATEX010000018.1:0-1632 GCA_049664225.1 Thermoanaerobaculia bacterium | reverse complement strand
ACGTAACACTGCCCGACGGTTCGGTCATCGGACCGCCGCAGTCGCAGGACGGTTTTGTTAACGAGCCCAAATTTAAAGAAGACCTGACCACTTTGCGTCTCGATTTCACCCGTGCATTGGGTGGCTCATTTTTCAGGGATATCACCTTCGGTGTGAACTACTCGGACCGCTCCAAGACCAAGGACAACCGCGGCTTCTATCTGACCGCCCCGTCCTGGCCATATGATGCTGAAATTCCCGAAGAGTATCGGGTGGGTGTGGCCAACATGAGTTTTATCGGCATCGACGGCGTAGTCGCATACGACGGCCTGGGTATGTACAAAGATGGTTACTACATCGCGTCTGACGCCCAGCAGCTGGAAACCGGCCGTCTTGGTGACAGCTACACAATCAAGGAAAAGCTGACCACCTTGTATGCCAAGCTGGACTTTGACTACGAGTTTGGCCCGGGTATGCTGCTTGGTAATGTTGGTTTGCAGTACCAGCATGTAGACCAGAGCGCGACCGGCTACGGCACCTATACCGGTCCTGATCTCTATGTACTGGCCACACCGATTGACGGTGGTGACGATTACAATGAATGGCTGCCATCTTTGAACCTGACCTATGATTTTGGCAATGGTCATCTCTTGCGGGCCGCGGCATCCAAAACGGTCAGTCGTCCACGTATGGATGACATGCGGCCAAACCAGCAGGTGTCATTTGGTTTCAACCTGTCCAGCATCAGCTCAACCGATCCGCGTAATAGCGCCTGGAGCGGCAGTGCAGGTAACCCTGAATTGCGTCCGTTGGAAGCCAACCAATTTGACCTGGCGTGGGACTGGTACTTTGCCGACGATGGTCTGTTCTCAGCGGCGTTCTTTTACAAAGACCTGGTCAACTGGCACCGTGCCGGCCAGTTCGTGGCTGACTTCAGCGAATTTTACATTCCCGGTTACCACCAGGTGGATGATGAAAACGGTAACCCGATTACACCGGCAACCTTTGAAGGCCTGGTCAGCTACCGTGAAGACGGCCTGACAGGTGATGTGAAGGGACTGGAGGTGCAGACCATATTCCCATTCCGCATGATGTGGGACAAACTTGACGGACTCGGCTTGATCGCTACCGCCACGTTTATCGATGGTGAATTGGACGACGGCTCTGCTGTTCCGGGTCTGTCCGACAGGAACTACTCCCTGACCATGTACTACGAGATCGGTGGTTTCGAAGCACGTGTCGGTTGGACCAAGCGTTCCGAGTTTACAACCGAAACCCGTGGTTTGAGTCTTGCCCTGAGCCCGACTGTAGACCAGGGCGGCGACTTGCTGGATGCACAGATCGGCTATGACTTTGGCCTCGCCGGGCATGATGGCTGGTTGGGTGGATTATCTATCGCCCTGCAAGGTCAGAACCTGACGAACGAAGATACAACCCAGACCAATGATGATCCCCGCGAGGTAACACAGTACCAGACCTTTGGTGCCAACTACCTGCTGACGGCAATTTATAAATTCTGGTAACAGTGTTTGGTTTATAATCAAAGCCCTGCCGGCGATGCTGGCAGGGCTTTTTTTATGGAAGGTAAAGTCTCATGGAAACAAACATCAATTAAGTCGTGATCATCGGTGGTGGAACCGCTGGCTGGATGTC
>JBATEX010000017.1:0-1848 GCA_049664225.1 Thermoanaerobaculia bacterium | reverse complement strand
GGGATGGGTCGAGCGCCGAGGCCCTCGAGGCGGGTGCGGGCCGGCTGGTCGAGAGCTCCCGAGTCTGGGATGGTGTGAAGGCCGCTGAGCTGTTCGATCCCCGTCGGAGCTTTGCGATTCGTGCCACCGCGTCAAGGTCGCACATCCGTGACACACGCTGGGTCGGCCTGAAGGTCAAAGACGGAATCGTCGATGCCCAGCGGCGAAGATTCGGGCGCCGCGCTTCCATCGATCGACAGAATCCCGACACCCATCTCAGGGTCTGGTTGTCTCGCGATCAGGCTACGCTGCTCCTGGACACCTCGGGCGACCCGCTGGACCGGCGGGGCTACCGGGTGGCGACCAGTGAGGCTCCAGTGCGCGAGAACCTGGCGGCGGCGTGCATTCTCGCTTCCGGCTGGAATGGTCAGGGTCCCGTAGTGGATCCGATGTGTGGCTCGGGAACTCTGCTGACGGAGGCTGCGGCCGTGGCGCTCGACCTGGCGCCTGGTCGGCTCCGGACGAGGTGGGCCTTCGAGCGGCTGCCCGGCTTCGACAGGGCCGCCTGGGAGTCTCTTCGACGGGACGGGATTCGATTGCCTGAGACCGGATTGAGACTCTTTGGAGTGGACCTATCTCCGGCAGCTGTCGAGGCGGCAAGCGCAAACCTGCGGAAAGCCGGCCTGGCTGGACTGTCCTCTCTCGAGGTCGGAGACGGCTATGTCTTCCAGCCCCCGGCAGGCCCCGGTCTGCTGGTTGTCAATCCGGCTTACGGTGAGCGTCTGGAGGAAAACCGGGATCAGTGGCCCCGGCTCGGCGACCTCATGAAGCAACGCTATGCGGGGTGGAGAGCCGTGGTGCTGGCTGGTGGAGAGGGCCTGGGTAAGCACATCGGGCTGCGGCCGAGTCGACGGATCCCGGTCCGCAATGGCCCGCTGGATGCCCGCATTCTGCTATTCGACCTCTACTGATCCTACTGCGGAGCTTTCTCGTAGTTGTCGCCTTCTCTTACAAAGGCGGCCGACTGCCGCCAATCATGAGATCGAGGGCATGGAAACTGCATTCTGGGTCATTGAGGAGGGTCGAGCCAATGAGAGAATTCTTCTGCTGCTGTCTCGCATTCCTGATGCCTGCCGCCGCGATGCCGGCAGAGACGGTCACGATTCCCTTCGGGACCACGGTCTTCTGTGAGCTGGATCAGCAAATCACGACCCGGCAGAAGGAGGCCTACGCTGTTCAGACGGGTGACATCGTCCAGGCCCACGTCTGGAAGGACGTGTGGGTCGATGGTCACCGAGTCTTCGCCGCCGGTACGCCGGTCTTCGCCAAGGTCGAGAGGATGAAGAAGGCGCGGATGGCCGGCCAGAAGGGATTTCTCGAGATCGAAGTCTTGAGTGCTCCCTCAGTCGACAGGAAGGACGTGCCGCTCGATGGAGGCTATGACCGATCGGGAAGGGGGCGGATGGGCGTGACCATCGGTCTGGCGGTCGCCCTGGCCTGGCCTTTCGTCTTCCTCAAGGGCAAGAACGTCTTCCTGGAGTCGGGGACGATCTTCGATGCAGTGGTTCGCGCGACGACCGCTGTGGAAGTCCCGGCCGACGCACCACTGCCAATCAAGGTCGAAGGTGAGCCAGGCCTGGTGGTCGAGGTCTCCTACGCCGACCTCGATCTCACAAAGAAGATCAAGCAGCTACCGCTGATCCTTCATGTGCCCGAAGGGCAGCTCTCGAGAGCCCACGTGGTCTCGGTCAACGGCAACGAGATCAACCCGATCCAGGTGACCGTTCAAGGGGAAGCCGGCGAAGGAAGCTATGAGGCGGTCTTGGACTTCAAGCTGCTGTCCAATCACTTCGGACGGGGCATGAACCG
>JBATEX010000016.1:0-23654 GCA_049664225.1 Thermoanaerobaculia bacterium | reverse complement strand
CGCCCGGGGGTGGGCGGGGCGGGCTTGGACGGCGCCCGCAGGGAGCCACAACCTGAAGCGCCAGATCCACGCTTCGCCTGGTCCGAACTCTGGGGGCGGGTCAGGCTCGGCTGAGTCACAGGCTCACGGCGACCGAGGAGTGGTCCTACGGTTTCGACTCGAACCGCGCTGAACGGCCGCTGGCACCGCCTTTGGACCGCTGCCGGGACACGCAGCAATTGGGAGGGCGCGACTAGACGAGAGTCTACTCAAACGCTTTCTCGATCTCGTCAAGGACCGTCTGCTCCGCGGCCGAGATCCGGGAAGTCAGGCCGAGAAAGCCACCGGCCGCTTCTGCGACCTCGCGGGCCAGCTCAAACATCCGATTCTGAACCTGCTGGCGTTCTTCCTCGCTTAGGTCGGACCGGATGGAGGCGACGTACCTTTTCCAGGCGTCCACGAGGCCGGGTCCGGGTTTGTACACGAGCCACGACTCGAGGACCTTCCCGGCTGGAGTGCCCGCGCTCACGCCGCGCTCTTCGGCGGCGCGCAAGATCGCCTCGCGCTCCTGCTCGGCCACGTTTCCGTCGGCCCAGGCTACCATCGCAAGCGGCAGGAGCACGACCGCGAGCGCCGTCTCCGGGCCGATGCCCAGCTCAAGCATGTGGTCGATGAAAGCATCGTCGGCTTTGGGCATCACCTCGCGCAGTGCCGCGCGCCGGGCCTCGCGATCCCGCTTCTCACGCAGGCGCTCGAGCAGACGCCGGTTCTCCTTCGCGAAGAACTCCTCTTCCAAGTTTCGTGCGTTGGGGTTCAGCGGGTACTGGTCCATAGTTCCTCTAGAGGTCGGGAGTGACATTCTGTCACAACGCGCCCAGAGCAAATAGTAGAAGCCGTTCTGACCTGACCCCCATTTCCGCGCGATCAGAGTGAGAGTTTGAAGCAGCCGGTAGCGAGCTGCCGAAGACTGCTCCGTACATTCGTGCGAGGTCGGGATTGAACGTGGGGTGGAGAAGGGAAGAGCAAGAGACCAGAGTCAGTCTGTCGGAGGCGGACACCGGGGTAGACGCCGACGACTTCACGAAGGTGGGTGTGGAAACTCCGCCGAAAATCCCGAGACCGAGAGTAGGTTGCACCAAACTGCTTTTCCAGGGCATTCCATGGAATCAGGCATGGCCGCCGGAGGTAGCTCATCCGGTAGGTGAGCCAGATGTAGGTATCGATGGCCAGTGGAGATCCCTTCAGGAGCTCTATGACTCGGAGATCGACCGGAACGGCGGAGCAGTTTATCTCCTGAAAGAACTGCCGGCTGAGGACGAGGGTAGGACTCCAGGTTGGCTGTCCCCTTTGGAAGCAAGCCTTGAGGAGCTCAAAAGTGGGGTTGCCGGACGTGATCAGGCCGTCACCGCTCTCTTGCGCTCGGAAGTCCTTGGAGTATTGCCAGCGGAATCGGGTGGAAAGGAGCCGCTGAAGCTGGTCGTGCAGTCGCTTGGCAGTGCCTCGTGGTCCGCTGATAGGAGTGAGTCCCAGCATCCGAGCGAAGTCGTTCGGGGTCCAGCCGAGGTCGATCTCTCGACTCTTGGTACGGATAGCTTGGGTCGTCAGGTAGGTGAGGATCAGTCGGGGATAGATGCCGTACGGGAGGCCGACCGACCGGCGGGCTTCAAGCCGCAGCGAGTACCGACCGTTCAGTCTTTCGAATCGATGGGAGGTAGGTCTGCTGTGAGGAAGAGTCGTGAGAACGAACATTCTCGGCATGAAACCGAGCGCGCCCGCCTCATGTACATCTCGGGAATCGATGCCGCGGAATCGATCGGGAGGGCACTTCTCCGCCTGCAGGATCTGCATCATCGAGCGCACCCCGACCCCGGCCCGCGCACCAATAGCGCACCATTCTTCGATTTCGGGCTCAAGAACCCGATCGTCGAGATCGGCCTAAGTGACTGATTTAATGGGACTTGAGTGGCGCGCCGGCAGGGACTCGAACCCCGAACCCCCAGATCCGAAGTCTGGTGCTCTATCCAATTGAGCTACCGGCGCACGGAAAAGTGTTGTCTCATACCTGGTCGAAAGATGCAAGCTGTAGAGGCGGAGGCGAGTGAAACTCGTCATGCCGCACTGCAGCGAAAGAGGGTAGAATCGAATTCAGAAGCGGGGGCATGAACGGTCGTCCGAGAGGGGCGAGGGGTGCTCTCGGAGGTGGAGGTGATCGTGGACTACAACGTCGATTTCAGGGATGTGAAGTTTCAGATCTTCGACTGGCTGCCGACCGAGCGGTTGCTGGGCAAGGGTTTGTATGCCGACTGGGACCGGGAGAGTCTGGAGATGGTTCTGGCGGAGGCACTCAAGATCTCTCAGGAGGAGATCGCGCCGACCAACGAGGATGGGGATCGCGAGGGCTGCGTGCTGGAGAACGGAGTCGTCAAGGTGCCGGAGTGTTTCAAGGCGCCGTACAAGACGTTGGCTGAAGGAGGCTGGATCGGCTGCGTCAGCGCTCCTGAGTTCGGTGGCCTGGGAATGCCAGTCGTGGTCGGTACCGCCGTCAACGAGTTCTTCTCCGGGGCCAACCTCTCGTTGGCGCTGGTCCTGATGCTGACGCGCGGCGCCAGCGAGTTGGTCGAGGAATTCGGTACCGACGAGATGCGAGGGCTGTTTTGCGAGAAGCTCTTATCGGGTGAATGGACCGGGACGATGTGCCTCACCGAGTCGCAGGCAGGCTCCGATGTCGGGGCCTCGACGACCAAGGCTGAGCCCCAGGACAACGGCCGCTACCTCATCTCCGGCGAGAAGATCTTCATCACCTATGGCGATCACGATTTGACGGACAACGTGATTCACGCGGTTCTGGCCCGGCTGCCGGGAGCACCGCCGGGAACGAAGGGCCTGTCCCTGTTTATCGTGCCGAAGTTCCGGGTGAATCCGGACGGCAGCCTGGGCGAGGCGAACGATGTCCAGTGCGCCAGCATCGAGCACAAGATGGGCATCCATGGTTCACCTACCTGCTCGATGCTCTTCGGGCAGAAGGGCGCCTGTGAGGGCTTCTTGATCGGCGAGGAGAACTTTGGGATGAAGCTCATGTTCACGATGATGAACGCCGCCAGGGTCGAGGTAGGGCTGCAGGGCGTAGGTTTGGGGGGAGCCGCTCATCAGGCGGCCCTGGCCTACGCTCGGGAGCGGGTCCAGAGTCGGCACTGGAGCGCGGCAGGGGATCGCGACGCGGTTCCGGTTGCCATCGTCGAGCACCCCGATGTCCGGCGTCTGCTGCTGCTGTCCGAGGCCTACGTCCAGGGGATGAGGGCGCTGCTGCTGCAAACGGCGCTGTATCAAGACATGGCGAGGGCCCTGGAGGGTGAGGAAGCGGCCGGCTTTCAGGCCATCAGCGAGCTACTGACTCCTATCTGTAAGGCGTGGTGCACCGACTGGAGCTTCAGGGTGACTGAGTGGTGCCTCCAGGTATACGGCGGCTATGGATACACGACTGACTACCCGGCGGAACAGTATCTGAGGGACGCCAAGATCGGCTCCATCTACGAAGGCACAAACGGTATCCAGGCGCTCGACCTCGTGGCGCGGAAGATTCCGTCCCATGACGGCAGGCCCTTTCGCGAGCTCCTGGGCCGGGTCGGCAGCACGGTGAAGAACCTGGGCGGCGACTCGCTGCTCGGGGGGCCGGCGCTGCGGCTCGGCAAAGCCCTCAAGCAGGTCGACGAGACCGTAGGGGAGGTGGCTCAACGGCCCGACGTCATGCAGTCACTGATGTTGAATGCAGTGCCAATGCTCGACATGATCGGCACCACGCTGGCTGGAAACTTCTTGCTGGAGCAGGCCAATCTTGCCAAGAGCAAGCTAGGAGAGCTCCTGCAGGCCAAGGGCGTCGATGGGGAGGATGGGGAAGCTCTCGCGGCGCTCTTGGGCGACGATGAGGAGGCCGCCTTCTACCACAACAAGATCCAGGTAGCCATCCACTACGCCTTCAGAGTGCTACCGACGGTCAAGGCGATGGGCGTGGGAATCCGGGCTGGTGAATCGGCCCCGATCCAGGCTCACCTGTAGGTCGAGAGTTACAGTTTTTCGATCTCGTCCCGCAAAACGGCGAAGGAGTCCTTCGAGATCTCGAGCTCCGCAGTCAACTCTTCGAGTTTTTGACGTTCGGCTTTGACGAATCGCGTGTAGGGGGCGATAGCCTCCTCGATGCGGCGCCGACTGCGCTCGATCTCCCGCTCGAACTGCTCGGTCAGGGAGCTCATGAGCTTCTCGCGGAGCTGAAGGATCTTCTTGCTGAGCTCCTTCTTGGCCCGTTTGCGGCGGGCGGGTAGCACGAACAGACCCAGCAGGGCGAGCGTCCCAGCCGCCATCAATCCGGTCACGTCGGCCAGCTGTGTCGTCGCCATCATGGTGATGATGGCTCCCAACCCGAGCGCGCTCACCTCGATGATTGCCGTGCCGGCCACGGCGGTGCGCACGGACTCCGCCATGCGGTCGATCTCCGCGGCTCGGCTGTAGCCATCCACGGCCTCCTGGGCAGCGCGGCCGACGGTTTCGAGCAGTTTCTGGCGGTCGTATTCGAAGCTGCCGATCTCACCCACCAGCTTGCTGTCATGCTCGATTCGCCTCTTCGAAAGGCTGTCGGAGACCCCTTGCCACTGTCGGAGCTCCGCTTCGACCATCCAGTCAATGATCTCGTTGACCTTCCTTTCGATCTCCCGTGGTGCCTCCCCGATGACCTGACGCTCGAAGTCGGCCTTGATCTTGGCCTTGTTCATCAGGTCGAAGGCACGGGCCAGCCGCAGCGTCTCATCGAAGTACTCCATGCCCCGGCGCTCGAACTCGTGCAGGATGTTGTCGACGTCGGTGAGGCGGTAGCGAAACTCCCGAGACATGTCCTGACGATAGAGATTGAGCTGGCGCTCGACATGATCGATGGCTGCGAAGTCCTCGGCCAGGACCTCGAGACGGCTGTCTGTAGCGTCGCTGTAGGTATCCACCAGACGCCTGCCGACCCCGAGAGGATTGAGGAGCTTGAGCCGGATGCGCTCGGACTCGTCCAGGGTCTCCAACAGAAAGCGCTCCAGGGGTGGTAGAAGGCTGTGATCGAGAAGTTCCCGATCCAGTTGGGGTCTCATCTTTGCAGTCAGGGCTTGCTGAGAGGAGACCGGGAAGACTTCTGCCGGGAACCCGAGAAGTCGTTCGCCGTTGTCACCCACATAGGCCACCACGTGATTCAGATCCTCTTCGCTCTGCAGGATGTCGATCTTGTTGACGACAAAGACCAGCTTCTTACCCCACTGACGAATCCCGTTCATGAAATTTCGCTCGCTCTCCGTGAAGGGGCGGTCGGCAGAGGTGACGAAGAGCACGATGTCGGCTCGCGGAACGAAATCGGCAGTGATGGCCTCGTGATCGCGGTCGAGAGCGTTGGTGCCGGGAGTGTCGACGATGTGCACCTCGTCGAGGATCTCGACAGGGGCCGTGATCTCCTCGATTCCGTCTTCTCCAACCGCGGCGCCGTTGGCCTCGCCGTACTTGAGGTGATGGATGCGGGTGGTGGTCGGAGTGACGCCATCCGGTAGAACCTGTCGTCCCAACAGGGCATTGATGAAGGTACTCTTGCCTGCATTGAATTCGCCCACGACGACGAGCAGAAACAGGTCGTCCAGCTGCCGAATGGAGCGTTCGAGAGTTGTCTGATCCTCCCGGCTTGCAGCGCAGCGAGCAAGGGTGGCCTGCAGACTGCCGAGAAGGCGACGCTCTTCGGTCAGCAGCTTGGTCTGTCGCCTGTCGAGAATTTTCTGCATCACTAGAGGGGCGATCGGGGCTCCGTCGTCAGCCATGAATACCGGCTATTGCGGCCCTGAGCGCCTCCAAGACGAGGTCACAAAAAGATAGCACGTCGCTTACTCCTTCGAGGCCTGCCCCTCATTTTCGAGGCTGGCGAGAGCCACCTCACGGAGGGAGGCAATCTCTTCGTCCGTAGCAGACCGCCAAAGGTGTCGCTCGCGTCGCCGCTCGATGGAGGATGGCGAGTAGCGAATCGAAGTCACCAGCTTGCCGGCTTGATTGAACACATGAGCTCGGCCCCGATCTCCCAAGACGATCAGTGTCTTCTTGCGTGTGTCGAACAGAAGGTCGTCGTCCTTGGCTGAGGCGAGATCGGAGAGGGCCTTCCAGGTCGGTCTGTCCCCTTGGCGGTGACGTTGCTGGGCGTGGCTGGTCCGTCGTCGGCGGGAGCGATGGTGTCGCTCCAGGCGACGGGCCAGGCCGGAGAGCAGGCCTTGGAGCCTCTTCTCCAATTTCTCCTCGTCGATATCTTGGGTTGTCGTTGCGGCGCGCTCGATCTGGCGCAAGGCGTCCTGTGCCCACCGAGCCGCCGGCATCCACGGCAGCTCGCCGATTCGATCGAAGAGATTCTCGAGCGGCTGATCCTCTGGCGCGACGCCGATGAGGTTGAGCCCGAAGCGGCGCTGCCCTCCTGGAGGTCTGGAGGAAACAACCTGGAAGCTCAGGGCCAGCGACTCTTTGAAACCCTGAACGGTGGGGAAGGAATACCACCCTGCTGTGACCTGGCCATGAATGTGATAGCCCGAGTCGGCGTCCCGGAAGGCCGGTAATAGCTGATCCGTCAGCTGGGAACCGATCGTGGTGTGGGCGATGAGCCGACGCGGCGTCGCATAGAGCAGATCGACCCTGGGGTCCTTCTGCTCCAACAGCCATTGGCCCAGGTCGAGAAATCGAGGCAGTCCACTGGGGCCGTAGCCCGCGAAGACTTCCTTGCCGTTTGCAGGAAGTGAATGCTCGCAAGAAGGACTGGCACAGCGCAGGCAATAGAGGTGACCTGGATGGAAGACCGCGCGGTGCACGACGACCTGGTGCAGTCCGTTGTTCAGCGAAGAGGAGGCCTCCTCGCGGGCGTTCTCCAACCATCCCTCGTGCTGGTGGATCGGAACACGGAGCCGCACTTCGAGAGTCTCGTCGCCGCCTTCCAGCAAATGCCCGGAAGGGTGGACCCGGAGCCGCCTGCCGATCTCCTTCGCCAACAAGCGCAGGGCGAGGGCCAAGGAGTCTCGATCGCTCTTGTCCGCTGGCTCCGCCATGAGCGCATGCTATCGGACTGGCAGCCGGTTGTTCGGTGAATGGCAGAAGTGGACTAGGACCTAACAATTGCAGCTGCGATACGTATACAGTTTCGAGGCGGAATGTAGCTGGTGGAGGAGGCTCATCGGAGGGAAATTCCATGTTTCGGTGTTGTCACTTTCCCCTGATCGTCGCCTTCTTGGTGAGTTGGGCACCGCTAGCGGGGCAGGAGGGTCCCGAAGCCCTAGCGGTCGTCATCGGGGAGAGAATCGAGTACGAGCTGCGCCCAGCCACAACCGAGGTCAAGGTGGACGGGCTCCTGGACGAGCAGGCCTGGCGGGATGCGACCGTCATGCCGGTGAGATTCGAGTGGTTCCCTGGAGACAACACGGAACCGCCGGTGAAGACCGAGGCGCTGGTCACCTACGGTGAGAGGGCGCTCTATGTCGCCTTCCGTGCCTACGACCCCAAACCCGAGCAGATTCGGGCCCACTTGATGGATCGCGACCAGATCAACACCCTGGTCCAGGACGACTACGTGATCGTTCAGCTCGACACCTTCAACGACGGGCGGCGGGCTTTTCAGTTCCGCATCAACCCCCTCGGTGTTCAGGCCGACGCCTTCAGCAGCGAGGTGGAAGGAATCGAAGATTGGTCCTGGGACATGATCTGGCAGTCGAAGGGACGCATCACGGCGGAAGGCTACGAGGTGGAGATCGCCTTTCCCTTCAACCAGCTTCGCTTTCAAGCCACCCAGGCCGTTCAAACCTGGGGCATGGACGTCGGCAGATCGTATCCCCGCAGCAGTCGACACCGGATGAATAACGCCGGCCGTGACCGCAATCTGAGCTGCTGGATCTGCCAGTTCAACAAAGTGACGGGTCTGCAGGGTTTGAAACCGGGCCGCAACCTGGAGTTCGACCCGACGGTGACCGCCGCTCGCACCGATGAGCTGAGCGAGTTCCCCGACGGCAGTATCGAAGACGGCGAAGGCGACGTCGAGGCCGGACTCACCGCCCGGTGGGGCATCACCCCGAGTCTGGTACTGACCGGCACGGTCAACCCGGATTTCTCCCAGGTCGAGGCGGATGTCGCGCAGCTGGCCGTCAACGAGCGATTCGCCTTGTTCTACGAGGAGAAGCGTCCGTTCTTTCTCGAAGGCATCGATGTGTTCTCGACCCCGTTCAATTCCGTCTACACCAGAACGGTGGTGGCTCCCGACTGGGGTCTGAAGCTCACGGGGAAGCAACAGAGAAACTCTGTCGGTGTCTTCGCCGCGGACGACACCGTCAACCTTCTCCTTTTTCCATCCAATCAGAGGACCGATTCGACTCTGTTGAACGAATCGGTGAGCAGTGGTGTGCTTCGATACCGCCGGGATGTCGGCGCCAGTTCCTCTCTCGGGGTGATCTATACCGGAAGGGAAGGAGAAGATGCCTACCACAACCGCGTGGGTGGCATCGATGGGCTGTTTCGCGTCGGCGACCGGGATACCATCGAGTTCCAGTACCTGTATTCGGACACCCAGTACGACGATACGGTGGCAGAGGATTTCGATCAGCCGACCGGAGCGTTCACCGACGACGCCTTCCGGCTCAACTACGTCCACGACTCGAACAAGTGGTACTGGCAGGCCGAGTACGAAGATCGTGGACCTGGTTTCCGGGTCGACAGCGGCTTTATTCCACGGGTCGACACCAAGGAGGCCGAGTTCTTCGTCATGCGCCGCTTCTGGGCGCCGGAGGAAGACGACTGGTACGACCGCTGGGACGTGATCGTCATCGGCGAGCGAACCGAGGACCATGAGGGGCAGCTGACGGACGAGCATTACGAGATCCTGGGGAGGCTGTTCGGACCCCTGCAGTCCATTGTCAACGGCTCCATAGGTCGACGGAAGGAATACTACGATGGGGTCCTGTACGAGGATCTCGACTTCTTGGAGTTCTTCTTCGAAGTCCAGCCGAGTGGCGCCGTGAAACTGGAGTTTTTCAGTGTCACCGGTGATTCCATCGATTTCTCCAACAGCCAGCCGGCCGACGAGATTCTGCTCAACCCCGCCCTCGAGGCCAAGCTGGGGCGTCACGTGAACCTGCGTTTCGACCACACGATGCAAAGGCTGGACGTCGAGGGCGGCAAGCTCTTCGAAGCCAATCTCAGTCAAGCGAGGCTGATCTACAACTTCAACGTCCGCTCGTTCGTCCGCGCCATCTTCCAATGGCAGGACCTCGAGCGTGATCCGGATCTCTACTCCTTCGAGGTGGAGCCGAAGACCGAGACGCTGTTCACCCAGCTGCTGTTCTCCTACAAGCTCAACGCCAGAACCGTCCTCTTCGCCGGGTACTCCGACAACTACCTGGGGGAGGAGAACATAGACCTCACTCAAACGAACCGCACGTTCTTCTTCAAGATCGGCTACGCCTGGGTCCTCTAGCAGCTCAGACTCACCGACACGGAGGCAGTGATGAACGAAGTCGAGCTTCTGGACCGTCGAGGCATCTTCAAAGGTCGTGTCGTGGATCTTTCGGTGGACCGAGTCAGGATGCCGAACGGCAAGACCACCGAGCTGGAGGTCATCCGCCACCCCGGGGCTGCAGCTATGGTTCCTCTAACGAAATCGGGAGATGTGCTGCTGGTGCGGCAGTACCGATATGCCACGGGTGGCTGGTTGCTCGAAGTGCCCGCAGGCAAGCTCGATGACGGAGAGGCCCCAGAAGTCTGCGCAGCCCGTGAGCTGGAGGAGGAAGTGGGCATGAAGCCGGCCGAGCTGGTCCCCCTCGGCTGGATCTGGACTACTCCTGGCTTCACCGACGAGAAGATCTGGCTCTACCTGTGCCGGGGTCTCAGTCCGGCCCAACAGGATCTGCAGGATGATGAGGTGCTGACCGTCGAGTCGAGCTCCCTCCCCGAAGCCATTGAGATGGTGCACCGCGGTGAGATCTGTGACGGCAAATCGGTCTGTGCTCTGTTGCGGGCCGACGCCTATCTTCGAGGCGAGGACTGAAAAGAAGAGCACGGCGGGCCATGTGCCCGCCGTGCCTTCAATTCCCAACAAGCTTCGAGGCCGTCAGCTCACGAGCTGTGCATCGAGTGAGATGTCGACGCCGGCCAGCGCCTGCGAGACCGGGCAGCCGGCCTTGGCTCCTGCGGCGATCTCCTGAAAGGTCGCATCGTCGATCCCGGGGATGGTCGCTTGGCACGCAAGCTGGATCCGGGTGATCTTGAACCCTTCACCGACCTTCTCGAGGTGGGCTTTGGCCGAAGTCTCCACCCGCTCGGGAGTGAAACCCGCCTTCGTCAGGCCGCCTGAGAGGGCCATGGAGAAGCAGCCAGCGTGGGCAGCCGCGATGAGCTCTTCGGGGTTGGTTCCGGGGTTCTCCTCGAAGCGGGAGCCGAAAGAGTACTTTCCTTCGTAGGCACCGCTCTGCATCTTCATGGTGCCGTTGCCTTCCTTCAGGGTGCCGTTCCAGACGGCACTTGCTTTGCGTACGGGCATGGTATTCCTCCTGTTGTGAGTGGTCGTGGTCAGAGCGGTCTCTGACCAGGCTCGATTCTACTTCCTACTTGTAGATTCGGACGGTGGGTTCGCCATCCGAATGCACGAAACCCCGATACATGCCCGCCGTGTTGAAAGGCATGGAGATCTGTCCCTGGTCGTCCAAGGTGATGACTCCGCCGGTGCCGCCGGCGGCCGGCAAGACTTCGTGAATCACTGTTTCGGCTGCCGCCTCGACGGAAATCTCGAGATAGCGGGCGCGCGCGCAGATATCGGATGCCACCGCGAAACGGATGAAAAACTCGCCATGTCCGGTGGCGGAGACGGCGCATTCTGGGTCGGCCCAGGTGCCTGCGCCAATGATGGGAGTGTCACCGATCCGGCCCAGGCGCTTATTGGTCATGCCGCCGGTGGAGGTGGCAGCCGCCAACCTTCCCTGTTGATCCAGCGCCAGAGCACCGACCGTTCCCAGATAGGGGCGTGGGGTGTCTTGCGACATGTTCCCGGTCTTCGCCGCGTTCTCTTCTTCCCGAGCCTTCTGCAGCTGGTCCCATCGACGGTCGGTGTAGAAGTACTCGGGCTCAGCCAACTCCAATCCCTGCGCTACTGCGAAGCTGTCGGCCCCAGCTCCGGCTAGCATCACGTGTTCGGTGTGATCCATGACGGCTCTGGCGGCGGTGATGGGGTTCTTGACCCGGGTCACGAAGGCGACGGCTCCCGCCTTGCCGGTAGCTCCATCCATGATGGCAGCGTCCATCTCGTTTCGGCCGTCGGCCGTGAAGACGGCCCCCTTGCCAGCGTTGAACAGGGGGGAGTCTTCGAGGATCTTGATGACCGCCACCACCGAGTCCAAACTGGTGCCTCCTGCCTGCAGGATTGCCTGCCCGGCGAGCAGGGCTTCCTTCAGTTTGGCGTGAAATTGCTCCTCGAGCTCCGGGGTAATCTGACCCTTGACGATAGTCCCGGCCCCACCATGGATCACCAGGGCAGTGTCGGGAGCCGGGTTCGCCGCGAGAACCGGGCCGGCAATTCCGTCAACTACGGCAGCGAGGACGAGGGCGCTGACGACCAACTTGGCGCAGCGTGACTTCGAGGTGTACATGACGGGTTTTTCTATCACATCAGAGAGGTAAGATCCCCCTCCATGGTTGTCTCGGTGGCAGAGGTTGTCGAGCAGTTGCAATCCAACCGTCGTTTGGCGCATCAGGTGACGGACACGCTCTACCTGGAGGCGGCAGCGCCGCAGTACGGAGCGCTGAGCCCTCCTCTGCCGGACCCGATCGCCGGAGCCCTCGCCGCCCAGGGAATCCAGCAGCTCTGGACCCATCAGGTGGCGGGCCTCGAGGCGGTACGGCGTGGCGAAAACGTCTTGATCACCACGCCGACGGCGTCGGGTAAGTCCATGGTCTTCCACTTACCAGTGCTGGAAGAGGCGGCAATCGGTGGCCCGGGTCGGGCTCTGTTTCTCTATCCCTTGAAGGCGCTGGGACAGGACCAGAAGGGGAAGTTCGACGAGCTGGCGGCTGCCAGCGGTCTTGAGAGTGTGGCGAAGTGCGAGATCTACGACGGCGACACGCCACGAGGCCAACGGCAGAAGATCAAGGAGAACTTTCCGCGCGTGGTGGTCTCCAACCCCGACATGCTGCACCTGGGGATCCTGAGCTACTGGCAACAATGGGAGGGGTTTCTCAGGGACCTTCGATGGGTCGTCATCGATGAGCTGCACACCTATCGAGGGATCTTCGGCAGCCACTTCCATCACGTCATCCAAAGGCTGCAGAGAATCTGTCGGTCGGTCGGGGCCGACCCGATCTTCGTATCCTCCTCGGCCACGGCCGCCAACGCCGACGAATTCGGCCACAGCCTCACAGACCTGGAGTTCCGGTGGCTCTCGGAGTCAGGAGCACCCAGGGAAGGGCGACATTTTCTCCTGCTGCAGCCGGAGTCGAGTCCCTATACGACAACTCTGCAACTGTTCGCAGCGCTTCAGCGGGCCGGGCTCAAAACCATCGTCTTCACCAAGGCGCGACGGATTACCGAGTTGCTGTACTCGTGGCTGCGCCGGCAAGAACCGGATCTGGCCAAACGGGTAGCAAGCTACCGATCGGGCTTCCTGGCTGAGGAGCGGCGGAAGATCGAGGCCGATCTGTTCGAAGGGCGCTTGGACGGGGTGATCTCGACCTCGGCTCTGGAGATGGGAATCGATGTGGGTGGACTCGATGCGTGCATCCTGGTTGGCTACCCGGGAAGCGTCATGGCCACCTGGCAACGCTCAGGGAGGGTCGGCCGAGCGGGCCGGGAGTCCATCACCGCGATGATCGCCATGCCGGACGCCCTCGATCAGTACTTCATCGAGAATCCCCAGGAGCTGCTAGGCAGGCCCTGCGAGCAACTGATTGTGGACCCCGACAACGAGCTCGTGGGTCGCGGTCATCTGGTTTGTGCTGCCGCGGAGATGCCCCTGAGTCGGAAGAACGACGCGGCGTATCTGGAGCGCCGGGCCGCCCTCGTCGGAGAGCTTCTGGCGGAACGCGAGTTGGTCGAGGCCGCCGATGGCAGCGAGCTCTACACCCGTCGCCGGCGGCCGCAGCGAAAGGTGAGTCTGAGGGGGGTAGACCGGGGGTCGACGATCCTGGACACCAAAACCGAGAAGGTCATCGGTACAGTGGATGGAATTCGGGCCTTGAGGGAGTGCCATCCCGGTGCGATCTACCTCCATTCCGGACGCCAGTACCTTGTCAGGGGGCTGGATCTCGAGGCGGGCCGGGTGATGGCGGAGCCCACCCGGGTGGACTACTTCACCGTTCCACTCGCGAACAAGGAGACCGAGATCCTCGAAATTCTGGATTCCAGCCATGAAGGCAATTTGCAGGTCTGGTTGGGGCGTCTCAGGGTCACCGAGAGGGTGGTGGGATACGAGCGCAAACGGATCCAGAGCCGTGAGGTGCTGGACCGACATGAGTTGGATCTACCTCCAGTGCAGTTCGAGACGGTGGGCCTCTGGTGGGCAGTTCCCAGGGCCCTGGAGACTGAGCTCAAGGAGGCGGGACGGCATTTCATGGGCGCTTTGCACGCGGCAGAGCACGCAGCGATCTCGCTGATGCCGTTGACGGTGGTGTGCGACCGGGGTGACATCGGTGGCATCTCCATACCGTTGCACAATCAGGTCAGAGCCGGTTCCGTCTTCATCTACGACGGCCACGCGGGCGGTGTGGGGATCTCGGCCCGGGCATTCCAGGAGATTCGGCTGCTCCTGGGCCGGGTGGTGGGTCTCCTGGAGGGTTGTGACTGTCAGGAAGGGTGTCCGTCGTGCGTCCAGTCGCCGAAGTGTGGCAACGGCAATCGGCCTCTCGACAAGATGGGCGCCTTGGCCATGCTGAACCGACTCCTGGCGACAGAGCAGGGCGAGCGGCCCGGGGAGGCCGTCGAGATCGACTTGCAGCCGGTCGCCGAGACCTCGAAGGAGTCGGACCCCGAGACCGACGGCGGCGCAGTAGGGGAACCCGCACCTTTATCCGGCCCCTCTCACGAAACTCTACCCAAGGTGAAGCCAAGCCCACCGAAGCGCTCTCCTCGAGCCGAATCAACGGGAGGAACGGTCCTCTTCGACCTCGAAACCCAGCTCTCGGCCGCAGACGTCGGTGGATGGCAGAACGCCCACCGGATGTTGGTGGCCATCGGAGTCGTGTGTTTTCTGGAAGAGGGGCGACTCGAGAGTTTTGGTGAACCGGAGGTCGGCGCCCTGGTCGAGCGGCTGGAGGGCGCCGATCTGGTCGTCGGCTTCAACATCGCGCGCTTCGACTACAGGGTGCTGTCCGGCTACACCGGGGTCGACTACCGACGAACCTTGAAGACTCTCGACCTACTCGAGGAAATCCACAAGAAGCTGGGATTCCGGCTCAGCCTGGATCATCTGGCGAACGCAACACTGGGCGTGAGCAAGTCTGCTGACGGCTTGCAGAGCCTGGAGTGGGTCAAGCAGGGCCGCCTCGACCTGGTGGAGGAGTACTGCAGGCGAGATGTGGAGATCCTGCGAGATCTCTTCCTGTTCGGTCGCCGCATGGGCCACGTGCTATACGTCGATCGCGGCGACCGCAAGGTCAAGCTACCGGTGGAATGGTAGTCGGCACTCAGGAAATGGCTTGCAGCTCGTGATCGCCGGCGAGAACCCCGATCAGCCTGTCGATTGCCCAATCCAGCTCCTGCCGATTGATCACCAGGGGCGGTGCGATCCGTATCACGTGCTCGTGGGTCTCCTTGCAGAGCAGGCCCGCCTTCTGGAGGGCCTCGCAGTAGCGCCGGGCGCCGCCCGCCTCGGGGTTGAGCTCGATCCCGACCCACAGCCCGCGTCCGCGGACTTCCTTGACCACCTCCGAATCGATGGCCGTCAGCCGCTCCATGAGGTACTCACCTTGGGCGGCCGAATTCTCTACCAGGCCCTCGTCGACGATCACATCGAGGGCGGCTCGGCCGACGGCGGCGGCCACCGGGTTCCCTCCGTAGGTAGAGCCGTGATCACCAGGTTGGAAGACGTCCATCACCTCGTCGTCTGCCAGCATGACCGACACCGGATAGAGACCACCGGACAGGGCCTTGCCCAGAATCAGCACGTCGGGTCGAATGTCCTCGTACTCGTAGGCGAACATCTTGCCGGTGCGACCGAGACCGGATTGGATCTCGTCCATCATGAGCAAAGCCCGATGCTCCTTGCAGAGGTCTGCGATCTGCGCCAGGTAACCCTGGGGCGGCACGATGATGCCTCCTTCACCCTGGATGGGCTCGATCAGCACTGCCGCCACGTTGGGGTTCATGGCGCTCGCCACAGCCTCGATATCGCCATATGGCAACAGGGTGAAGCCGGGAGCGAAGGGTCCGAAACCCCGGCGGTATTGCTCCTCGGAGGAGAAGCCGACGATGGTGGTCGTTCGGCCGTGGAAGTTCTGACTGAAGACGAGGATCTCTGCCTGGTTGTAGCCGACACCCTTCACCGTGTAGGCCCACTTGCGGGCGGCCTTGATCGCGGTCTCCACGGCCTCCGCCCCTGTGTTCATGGGCAGGGTCCTGGAGAACCCGGTCAGCTCGGTCAGCTTCTGATAGAACAGGCCCAATTGATCGTTGCGGAAGGCCCTCGAGGTCAGAGCCATCTTGGAGCTCTGGTCGACGAGAGCCTGGACGATCTTCGGGTGGCAATGGCCCTGGTTCACCGCCGAGTAGGCAGCCAGGCAATCCATGTACTGGCGGCCCTCGACATCCCAGACCCAGACGCCCTCGCCCCTGTTGATGACGACGTCGAGTGGATGGTAGTTGTGGGCCCCGTAACGGTCTTCGAGCTCAACATAATCGGCGGTTGTCGTCGGCATGGCTCTTTCCTCGCGCCCAGTGGGTAGATCGGCTGGTTTTTTGGGTGACTTGGAAACCGCTGCTCGATGGTCCCGGAGTCGCCAATTTGTACCACAAAACAGGGGTTCTGGGCGAGTCTTCTTGGGAGTCCAGTCGGCAGTCGTTACTGGACTGACGCTTCCGGTGCAGCTAGGGTCTGAGCGCCGGATTCGATTCAAGCCAGCGCCGCGCCTCGATCATGCTCAAATCCACCTCCATCGGTCGCCTCGAGGTCTTTCTCACCGCCCTGCTCTTTTCGACGGGTGGGGCCGTCATCAAGGCGGTGTCGATGACAGGCTGGCAGGTGGCAGGGTTTCGGTCCGCGGTAGCAGCGGCTTTTCTCCTGCTGGTCATGCCATCGGCTCGAAGAGGGTGGACCTGGAGGACCCTGGCGGTGGGAGGGGCCTACTCCGGGGCTTTGATCTCCTACGTTCTGGCGAACAAGCTCACGACCGCAGCGAGCACGATCTTCCTGTACTCGACGGCACCGCTCTACATCTTGATTCTGGGGCCGCTGGTATTGCGGGAGCCGGTACGTAGAAAAGACCTGATGGTCATGGTGGCCCTGGCAGCCGGTATGAGCCTCTTCTTTCTGGATGTCGATCCCGTCATGGCGAGCGCGCCGCGGCCCCTTGCAGGAAATCTTCTGGCTTCATTGGGGGGGTTCTTCTGGGCGTTGGTCGTGGTCGGTTTGCGTTGGCTTGGCCGCGGGCAGCACTCGACCCGGGGTGGATCGGTGGCGGCCGTTGTGGCTGGCAATCTCATCGCTGCCCTGGTCTGTTTGCCGATGGCATTGCCGGTGGGCACCAACAGCTCCGTGGACTGGCTGATGATCGCCTACCTTGGTGTAGTCCAGGTGGGTCTCGCCTATGTGATCTTCACACGAGCCCTTGGCAGGCTGCCGGCCTTGGAGGTTTCACTCCTGCTGCTGATCGAGCCAGTACTCAATCCCTTGTGGGCGTGGTTGGCTCACGGCGAGACTCCGGGCCTCGGTGCGCGTCTCGGGGGGCTGCTGATTCTCTCGGCGACTGCGGCAGCCAGCCTGATCGGCGGCCGTCACTCCAAGGAGGCGTCCTCGACATCCGGGCAGTGACGATCTCGTCGATCGGCGAGATCCAGCTTGACGCGATGTTTGAATTCCTGCGGATCGGAATTACATTCGAAGCTTCCCCTATAGGTTGGGATGTCCACTTCTTCGAGATTCATCCGCAGTGTCTTGAAGGGGCGGGGCAAGTGCTGACCCGGTACTTGGACGTGATGCAGCCCACCGCTGTAGGCGATGAGCATCTTGCCTTCGGGAATCGCGGCGAGGATGTCAGCGATACCTCCCCTGACGGTCATCGGGTTGCCATGCCGGTCGAGACCGTTGGCTCGTTTCATTCGACCCTCGGGAAGAATGATGATCATGACGTCTTCAGTGACCCTGTCCAGAACCGCCTTCCAGGTGCGATCCGCCTGACGGGTGATAGGCAACATGTGCGGGGCCAACAGCCTGAAGAACCGACCTACAAATGGTCGATTGATGGTCTTCTCGGCGATTGGCACCATGGCATGCCCCGAGATTCTCCACAGGAAGCTGAGTGGGACTCCACCTGCATACAACCATTCGAAAAGGCTTGTGTGATTGAGCATCGTGAGCACCTTGTAGGGCCCCCATGGGTGCTCGGGTACGGGCTCGATCCAGCGGAAGTCGAATCGGTAGAAGATCCGGGTCCCGACCCAGATCGCCAACAAGATGGAGAAGTTGAAAATTCGTCGCACGTCAGAAAGAGGTCTAGTGTTCAGTCCATTGGGGCGGGTCCGCTTGCCAGAGCCCTCTCGAATCCGGTTGTCGAATCTCCGAAGTTTCTCATAACTGGCGGAGAGTGTCTGAGTCGAGCTGCGCCAACCGTGAGATAGGATATCGCCTGCCATGATCAAGATCGATCTTTCCGGAAAACGTTACCTGGTAATGGGTGTCGCCAACAAACGCAGCCTCGGCTGGGCGATCGCCGAGCAACTTCGAGAGGCCGGCGCAGAGCTGGCCTTCACCTATCAGGCCGAACGGCTGCGAGGTGAGCTCGAGAAGCTGACCGCCGACATGCCTGGGACGCTATTGTCTCAGTGCGATGTGACCGAAGAGAAGGAGCTTGATGCGGCGTTTAGGTCTCTCGAAGAGAGTTGGGGCACCTTGGACGGCATCGTTCACGCCATTGCTTTTGCGCCGCGGGCTGCCATGGAAGGTCGATACATCGATACCACCCGCGAAGATTGGCTGACAGCACTGGAGATCTCTGCGTACTCACTCGTTTCGGTGGCGAGGAAGGCCGAGCCACTGCTCAGCGACGAAGCGGGTATCGTAACCCTGAGCTACTACGCCGCCGAAAAGGTGGTCCCGAAGTACAACGTGATGGCGATTGCCAAGAGTGCCCTGGAGGCCAGTGTCCGCTACCTGGCTTACGAGCTGGGCCCCAAAGGCGTGCGCGTCAACGCTGTCTCGGCCGGCCCGGTTCGAACCGTTGCTGCGCGCAGTATTCCGGGCTTCGTGAAGCTCTTCAAGCGCTTTGCGGAGGTGGCACCTCTGGGCCGCAACATCACCCATGAGGAGGTGGGCCATCTCGGCCTTTTCCTGCTGTCTCCGCTGTCGACGGGAATCACCGGTGAAGTAGTCTACGTTGACGCCGGCTTCCACACGATGGGCATGGAGCTGCCCAGCGAGTAGCAAGACCCCACGTCCTCAGTACCCCAAGACCTCAAGACCCAAGACCTCAAGACTCCAAATCATCTTTCTCTGCGCAGCGCTTCATAGTGCTCGATGCGCTTCGCGAGGAGGTTCTTCTCCATGGCGAGACCCGCCTGGAGCACGAGCAGGTCCAGCTCTTCCAGCCATCCGCTGCTGGCTCGATCCGCCAGATGATCGCCGTAGAGGACCAGCAGGACCTGGTCGTTGACGGTCAGGGGCACGGCTACTGATTCGCCGTCGGCCGGTCCGCCGAGTGCCGAGAGGATCGCCAGGTTCCACTCGGTGTCGGGAAGGATCTCGAGAATCGGTTCTTTGCGCTCCGCCGCGTCGCTCAGAATCGAGGGCTGGTCCAGGGGAACCATCAATTGCCGCAAGCTCGCTTGCGCCTGGGTGTCGCTCAGGTCCATGCCGAATTGACCCATGACTCCGAAGCCATCCAGACGCACTACGAAGAAGACCCCGCGGCCGAATAGATCCTGGGCGAAACTGAGGATCTTCTGTGTGATCTCGCCGGTGAACTCGGGAGAACGGATCTCCCCCATGATGGATTTCAGGGAAGTGAGATCGCGACTCGCGGTGCCGCCATCGGTTCTCTCCGGCTCCGTTTCGTCCGGCTCCTCGAACTCGACCTCCTCCAACTGAGCCGCGAGATCGGAGAGAACACTGTCGGTCTGCAGGCCTTCCCTAATCAGAAAGTCCGCGGCGTCGACCTCTATCTCGCCATAGTCGGTCAGCTCGACCTGGTCGAACTTGAAGAAGCCGATCTTCCAGCTCATGAATTCGAGGATGACTTTCTCGGTTTGCCGGTGGACGATCCGTTCGAGAGTCTCTTCGTCGACCGCGTCCATTTCGCGGAGGATGGTGCCGAGGCGCTGCTCCTGTTGAGACAGGTGCTGGAGCTCCAGGGCCATGGTGAGCTGCGCCTTGTCGATGAACTGCTCACAGAGCAGGAGGTTGCCCAGCGTTTGCCGAGCCGAACTGGAGGCGGCGTAGACGATCATCCCCTCACGAAAGACGATGATCCCCTCGCGATCGCGTCGCGTCAGCTTGAGTTTGCCGGTTTTCTGAGCGTCGGCAATGGCCTGTAATAGCTCGGGCAGCTCGACTTCATCCAGCTTTCCGACAAGGCTCATGTCTTCTCCGACTCATAGAAATCCTACACACCGTCGAGCGGTTCGAGTTCCGCCCCCGGCTCGTTTGGAGCATACCACCCGAGCTCGGAGCGTTCCGTGAAGTCGATCACTCGAGGCAGTGAGGCATCGAGGGCTTAGGGGTCTAGGGGCTCAAGGGCATAGGGGGCGACTCCCTGACAGGAATCTTGACGCAGCTTGTAGAGCTTGGTGCCGAAGGCGGCTCGAGGATACCTGCGAGGTCTTTGAGATTGGACCTCAGAGCCCTTATGCCCCTACGCCCCTACTGCCCTAGGCCCCGTTCCCTCATTGCCCCATAGACCGCTCGGCGAATTCGCCGAGCGCCTCAACCCCCAAGCCCTCAGAGATCGTCCGGAAGGAACGCCCGGACGCCTCAACCCCAGGGCGGGTGGGCGGGGCGGTCATCGAAAGTCATGGCTGGGGGCTGCGGCAAGGTCCGGGAGACGCCAGAGCTTGTCGGCCTTGATGGAAAGAGTGCCGTCTCGTTTTTGCAATACCCCCTCTACTACCAGGCCGGGAGAGCGAACGATGAGCTGACGCTGCTCTTGGAGCAGGTCGGGCATGACGATGGCCTGGGACATGCCGCTTTCGTCCTCGAGCGTGAGGAACAGAATGCCCTTGGCTGTTCCAGGCCTCTGGCGTACGGTGACCGCCCCTGCGGTACGAACGCGTTTGCCGTTGGGAACGCGGTGGAGATCGGAGGCCAGGGTGACTCCCTGACGGTCCAGGCTCGAACGCAGGTGCTTCAGGGGGTGTGGCCCGGTGGTCATCCCGGTGCCGGCGTAGTCGGAGAGGGTTTCGTCGTAGGGGGACATCTCTGGCAGTGGGGCAGTGGGGCAGCGAGGCAGTGAGGCAGTGATTGAGGTCTTGAGGTCTTGAGGTCTTGAGGTCTTGTTTGCGACTTTGGCTCCAGGACCCCAGGACCCCAGGACCCCAGGACGAGTTTCTTCGAACAGGGGGCCGGCGGGACGGGCTGCGCGGGCCACCTGCCAGAGAGCGGCGCGTCGGGTCGAGCCCAGCGAGGCGAGAGCTCCGATCTCTGCCAGAACGTCCAGCTCCTCGCGACGCAGCCGACAGCGGCGCACCAGATCATCGGCGCTGGAGAAAGCTCTACGCTCTCGGGCCCACTCGATGGCTTCGCCAGCCTCCTTGCGCAGACCCTTGACGAAACGCAACCCGAGTCGGGCAGCACCGACAGGTCTCGAGGTCTTGAGGTCTTGAGGACTTGAGGTCTTGTTTTGGGCAATAGCTTCAGGACCCCAGGACCCCAGGACCCCAGGACCTTCTTCCCATCGACACCGCCACCCCGAATGGTTCACGTCGATGGGGCGGACTTCGACTCCGTGGCGTTGCGCGTCCTTGATCAGGGTGGCGGGGTAATAGAACCCCATGGGCCAGGCATTGAGCAGTGCGATCAGGAAGGCGGTCGGGTGGTGGGCCTTGAGGTAGGCACTGGCGTAGGCGATCAGGGCGAAGCTGGCGGCGTGGGACTCGGGGAAGCCGTAGAGCGCGAAGGAGGTGATGGCGTGGACGACCTGTTCCTGAGCTTCGCCGACGATGCCCTTGTCGGTCATACCCCGGCGCAGCTTGTCCTCCAGATTCTGCATCCGCTCGGCGGAGCGTTTGAACCCCATGGCTCGGCGCAGCTCCTCGGCCTCGCCGCCACTGAAGCCGGCGGCCACCATGGCGACCCGCAGAATCTGCTCCTGGAAAAGCAGCACTCCCAGGGTACGCTCCAGGATCGGCTTCAGGCTGGGGTGTGGGTAGGTCACCTTCTGGCGCCCTATCCGGCGTTCGAAATAGGGGTGCACCATGCCGCCGACGATGGGTCCGGGTCGGATGATCGCGACCTGGATCACCAGGTCGTAGAAGCGGGTAGGAGCATTGCGGGGCAGCGAGGCCATCTGGGCCCGGCTCTCCACCTGGAACACGCCGACCGTGTCAGCCCTGCGCAGCATCTCGAAGGTATCGGGGTCGTCGGGCGGCAGGTGGGCGAGGTCGATCGCGACTTTCTCGTGCTGGCGGATGAACGGGATCGCCTCCTCCAGCGCCTGTAGCATCCCGAGGCCCAGCAGGTCCACTTTGATGATCCCCAAGTCGGCGCAGTCGTCTTTGTCCCATTGCACCACAACCCGGTTCTCCATGGCGGCGGGCTCCAGGGGCACCACCTCGTCGAGGCGCCCAGCGGCCATCACCATGCCCCCCGAATGTTGACCGAGGTGCCGTGGCAGGTTCTGGATCTTGCGCCACATCTCGGCGAAGAGCCGTATGCGTGACTCCTCGGGATCGAAGCCGGCGGACGAAAGCTCGACGGAGAGCGACTTGGGGTCGCCCCGGCTGGTGTCGTATCGCCAGGTCCCGAGCTGCTTGGCGAGGCGATTCACCTGCTCCGTGGAGTAGCCCAGGGACTTGGCCACCTCCCGCGCCGCCGAGCGGTCTCGGTAGGTGATGACGTTGGCGGTCATGGCGGCACCGTGAGGCCCATAGCGTTTGTAGACGTACTGAATCACTTTCTCCCGCTGATCCCCGGAGGGCAGATCGAGATCGATGTCGGGCCATTCACCCCGCTCCTCGGACAAGAAGCGCTCGAACAGCAACTCCATCTTCACCGGGTCGACGGCGGTGATCGACAGGGCATAGCAGACGGCGCTGTTGGCGGCCGAGCCCCGCCCTTGAGCGAGAATTCCCTCCCGTTTGCAGAACTGCACGATGTCCCAGACGATGAGGAAGTAGCCAGCCAGATCGAGCCTGTCGATCATGGCCAACTCCTTTTCGATCTGGTCCTGGCTGCGGCCGGTGAGTGGACGAAAGCGACTCCGGGCACTGTTCCAGGTGATGTGCCGCAGGTAGGACATGGAGGTCTCGCCCGGTGGAACCGGGTAGTTGGGAAATCGATAGCCGAGATCGGCCAGGGTGAAGTCGAGCTGCTGAGCCAGCTCGTAGCTGCCGATGAGGGCCTCTGGATGATCGGCGAATAGCTGAGTCATCTCCGCTGCGCCTTTCAGGTGTCGCTCCCGGTTGGCGGCGAGCCGTTGTCCGGCGGCATCGAGATGGGTGTGGTGGCGTATACAGGTGAGGATGTCGTGCAGTCTCTTGTCTCCGTCACGGGCATAGCGCACGCCGTTGGTGGCCACCAGGGGCAGGTCGAGACGTCGTGCCAGGTCGACGAGTGCCTGGTTTCGATGCTCCTCGTGCCGCAGTCGGTGTCGTTGGAGCTCGACGTAGACGCGGCCCTCGAAAAGATGAGACAGGCGCTGGAGCACGCGCCTGGCAGGGTCGGCGCCACCGGTTTCCAAGGTATGTGCCAGCAGCTCTCCGTCTCCGCCGGTGAGGCAGTGGAGCCCCGCGCTGTGCTGTTCGAGATCCTGCCAATCGACCCGCGCCTCACCCTTGGGTCGTCCTCGGGCCGCATGGGTCAGCAATCGGCAAAGGTTGCGGTAGCCAATGCGACTGCAGACGAGAAGGGAGAGACGGACTTCAGGGGAAGGTCTTGAGGTCTTGAGGTCTTGAGGTCTTGGGGTTTTAGTCGGTGGAGGAGTGTCAGGACCCCAGGACCCCAGGACCCCAGGACCTGGTGGAGTGGGGGTGAAACCCACGACCACTTCCGCGCCGACGATGGCCTTGATTCCTGCTTGACGGGCTGCCTGGTAGAAGCGGGGTGCACCGTAGACACCGTTGCGGTCCAGCAGAGCGATGGCGCCGAGATCCAGATCACAGGCCCTCTGGATCAGATCTTCGGGCAGCGAAGCACCATCCAGGAAAGAGAAGGCGGAGGCGGCGTGAAGCTCGACGTAGGGGAGTGGCGTGCTCGAGTCTTGGGCGATGGATCGACTGTCATGTAGGGGAGGGGCTTGTCCCC
>JBATEX010000015.1:0-1653 GCA_049664225.1 Thermoanaerobaculia bacterium | reverse complement strand
GTCACGAAGAGCAAGCACGGTTCCATCCGCGTCCACAGCACCTGGGCGCAGGACGATAGCGCCGTCGGCGGCGGCACCGCCTTCGGTGCGATCACCGGCGGTCTGATCGGCCTTCTGCTGGGGCCAGCAGGTGCATTGGCTGGAGCAGCAGCCGGTGGATCGATGGGATTTCTCATCGGTGCCTCCGCCGATCTGGCGTTCGATGACCCACGGCTCGACGACTTCGCCGCGGCCCTGGTCAATAACACCTCGGCTGTGATTCTGGTCGGGGAAGAGGCTGCTCTGGCCGACTTCGTCTCCGCGGTCACGCCTTTCGGTGGCGAAATCATCCAGACCGATCTCGACGAGGATGACATCAAGGCACTTCGCAAGGCCATGAAGGGCTAGAGGCCGCCCTTCGAATCGCGGATTCGTCCGCGCGTAGGACCATGAGCAGCAGGGCCGTACTGTCGGCTCTGCTGCTCATTTCTTTCCTGCCAAGCAACTCCAAGGGCAGGGGTCCTGCGCGGATCCATTCGGCCTGGTCCCGGTAAAGGCTTGGACCTTTGAACATCAATGAAACAACTGGCGGTAAGATAGTAGACACCATAGAGCCGATCGAGCCTTTCATTCGGCTCGAGCCACCATGGAGGTGGCGGCCACCTCAACAAACAGAAACGAGGAGAAGAGACCATGCACGCATCCACCCATCTCGCAAGACGTCGCATCGAGCGGTTCGGAATCGTCCTGAGCTGCCTGCTGGTAGCCAGCTTCTTTGCCGCGGTTGCCACGGCACAACCACCCGAGGCCGAGGCCGTGATGGACGGCATGGTCGACGCGAACATCATCAAGCAGGTGGACTACGCTTTTCTCGCGGTGGACTACGACGACTCCGACAACATCCTGTACTTCGCCGCCCGGGACGGGGGCCATTTCGATCCCACCATGGAAGCGATCTACAGCGTCCCCATAGCCTCCATCAACGTCGTCGACGTCACTTCCAACAGCGATGTGACCGTTAAGGATGGCAAGCAGGTGGAGATGGGTCATGGGCCCGATGACGCCTCGACTGGCGATTTCACTCGCCTGAGCCGTGGGTGCACCGTCCACCTGGTCGCCAAAGATCCCGATTTCGGCTGGGGGAAGCTCGTCGAGGGTCAGGTCGCCAACGGCAAACTGACGGTTGACTACGAGGCGCTCGATCTGCAGCCCACGAAGACGGTCGATGTCGGCTTCTTCAAGTGTGATCACGCCAGGGATCTGCAGGCGAAGTTCCACAAGCTGCACAAGCAGGTCAAGAAGGGCATGTAGCCTGCGGCCTCGTCACTTAGAAACCGAGGTGACACCATCCCGAAAGCTACTACTCTGATCTGCCTATTGCTGACTGCGCTCCTGCTGGCACCAGTGGCCCTGAGCGCTGAGGAGGCCGCCGGACCGACCCTCAGGGCGCTGACCTACAACGTCTGGCACGGGTTGCGAAGCGGCGAGAGCAACAAGCGCTTTCCCGGGGAGGAGGAGGAACGTAAAGAGCGTCGCCTGGCCTTACAGGTCGAGGAGATCTACGGCATTCCTTCGGAACAGGTCGTTGGCTCCAGCATCCAGGTGGAGTACGAAGTTCGTGACGGTGAGCCGGCCCTGGTTCGTTTGCCGGAAATCGATTTCATCGATGACAAG
>JBATEX010000014.1:0-11725 GCA_049664225.1 Thermoanaerobaculia bacterium | reverse complement strand
GGTAAGGCGTTGATCCCCGACGCTCAAGCGAGGACAGGCTCGGCGCAGGTCGGACTTCGCTGGCTGGCCGGCCCCGGCTGTGCAGGCAGCACGGTGGGGAATCAGCCCCGGCGGGAGACAGGAACGCTTGGAACATGGGTCGAGCTTTCGTCGACCGAGCAAATCGCTCCTGCTGGAGCCGCCAGCGTGTTGTTCCTGGCCTTTCCTTCGAAGGTCGAAGCCGGAGGGTCACTGGTGGCCCACTTCGATGACCTGTACTTCCGAAACACACCCCTTTTTGCCGATGGCTTCGAATCCGGTGATCTGACTAGCTGGTCGAGCGTGACACAGCCGATCCTCACCCTGCCGCCCTACGTGGATCAGTCCCAGATAGCCGGCCTGTTGTGGCCCTACTGCGACAGTGGTGTTTGCCCCCCGCCACTGCAGACCCACGATGGGCTCGATTTCACTCCCAACGAAGATCTGGTGCCCTTCCAAGCATCGGCCCCCTGCCAGGTGACCGACGTGACTGACTTCCTGAACAGCGGCAACGGCTTCTATCAGGTCAACGTGATGATGTCCTGTTCCGACAATCAAAGGCACGGACTGATCTACGCCTTCGAGCCCATGACGTCGAGCACTGCCGACCGCGATCTGCAGCTGGCCAATATCGACGTCCAAATCGGCCAGGTCGTTGCGCCTGGCGACGTCATCGGCCGACTCGTTCAGGGCCAGGCGTACGCCCACGTCCATTTCGGCATCTGGGAGAACTGGCAGCAGACCTGTCCTGAGCCCTTCTTGTCCACCCCGGTCAGGACAGAGCTGCGCGATCTGATTCGGTCGGAGCCGGGCCACGAAGACTGGGAAATCTGCAACTGAGGCAGTGAGGGTTGAGGCGACCGGCGCTTCGCCCCGGCCGATCTTTGAGGGCTTAGGGTTGAGGCAGCCGGCGTACCTTCGGCTGATCTTTGGGGCAGTGGGGCTGAGTCGGCCTGAGACCACCGGCGTTGACCTCGCTGTCGCCCATGACCCAAGCCCCAGGACCCAAGACCTCAAGACCTCAAGACCCCAAGACATGGTTGACAGTTCGACCTCAGGACATCGCTCGGTGTGAGGTCTCTCCAACGGTTGAGGGTTCGGCGTGGGGACCTCCAGGGGGTTGGTTGCCGTGGTAGGGAGGATAGCCTCCTGGGGGCCCCGCGTCGGACCCCCACCGAATACGGCCAGCTTCCCCTACGCCCCTACGCCCCTAAGCCCCTAAGCCCCAAGTTACAATGTCCGCATGCCCAGCCGCCTCGAAATCGCCCGCAACTGGTTGCCCCGCTATACGGGGATGCCGCTCGATGAGTTCGGCGACTACATCCTGCTGACCAACTTCCACGACTACACGCGTAAGTTCGCCGAGCAGTTCAACTGCGAGATCCGGGGCGCCGACAAGCCCATGCAGGCGGCGACCAACGCCGAAGGTCTCACCATCGTCAACTTCGGCATCGGTTCTGCCAACGCCGCCACCATCATGGATCTCTTGAGCGCCCGACAGCCCAAAGGAGTCCTGTTTCTGGGCAAGTGCGGGGGCTTGAAGAAGTCCTCGGAGATCGGTCACTTCATCCTGCCCATCGCTGCAATCCGTGGCGAGGGTACGAGTGACGACTACTTCCCGCCCGAAGTCCCGGCCTTGCCTTCGTTCAAGCTCCACAAATTCGTTTCCGAGAAGATCGCGTCGAAGGGACACGAGTATCGAACGGGAGTCGTCTACACGACGAACCGCAGGCTTTGGGAGCACGACCTGGAATTCCTCGATCGGCTCAAGCGCAATACGTGCATCGGCATCGATATGGAGACCGCGACGCTGTTCATCGTCGGGCACTACAACCGGATTTCCCGCGGGGCCCTGCTGCTGGTATCGGATGTTCCGATCACGCCGGAGGGTGTGAAGACCGAGGAGTCCGACGCGGCCGTGACCGAGAGTTGGGCCGACATTCACCTGCAGATCGGCATCGAGGCGATGACCGAGATCGACGACAGCGGCGAAGCGATTCGCCACTTTCGTTACTAGATGTCGCCATCAGCTTGACGAAGTCACGCCTGAGCCAAATACCTATTGGGGTTCCCAGGTGTCCAGGGATTCGACAAGGGGAACTCCAGGGGGTTCTTGCAGCGGAAGGGAGGACAGCCCCCTGGAATTCGCCTGTCGAGCCCTCAGAGTCCGCCACAGACTCGCTGAGATCCAGCCAGCTGTCACTCGAGGACGGCTTCCGTCGCTTCGGGAAGATTTTCAGCCTTCCAGGTCATGGCCATGTGGATGCGGCTACGGCCGCTCGGATGGTCGTAGAAGATCCACTCCTCGATCGGCCCCGGGTCCAGCTTTCGATACTCGGCCAGCTTGAGAGCGACTTCGGCGGCGCCATCCGGTTCCCTGGCGGCGTGAAGCGCGAACAGGTCGGCTTCCGCCTCGTTGACCCGAATGAAAGTGTTCATGAACGGCGTTATCAGGAAGAAGAAGAGGGCAAACAAAGCGGCTAGGAGTGGCATGCCGGCAAGATCACCGATGCCACTCACGGACCAGCGGTTTCCCCATCGCTTCCGTACCCATTCGAAGCTCCAGCGGATGAAGACGAACCCGAAGATCAGAACGATTCCGAAGAAGACGATCGTCTCGTACATGTGGTTTAGTACGTAGTGACCCATCTCGTGGGCCATGACCTCCCTGATCTCGGCCAGGGAGCATCGATTCAGCAGATTGTCGTTCAGTCGAATGGCCATCGTGCCCAGGAAGCCGCTGACGTTGGCGCTGACGCGGGTCGTCTGACGCGAGGCATCGAACTGATAGACGTTGTCGACGTCGATCCCGTTGGCCCGAGCCATGGAAAGGATCGGGTCCTTGACGGACTCATCCTCCAGCGGGACATAGGTGTTGAAGAGGGGATCGATGTAGACAGGGGCGATGAGAATCACGAACATCATGAACGTGACGCCAATGGCCGAGCCCCAGATCCACCAGGTTTTGGGGGCTTTGCGGAAGACCCCGTACAGGGGAATGAGCAGCAACGGGAAAAGGACCACGGTGAGACCCAGGTCCACGGCCTGGTCCCGCATCCATGGCAGGAACGTCTGGGTGGCGAGCCCGTACTGATGCTCGCGGAAGAAGCCCTGATACACGGTCAGCGGAAAGAAGAGGATCGTCGCCGTGACGATGTATTGAACGCTGTAGAAGACAGTCTGCAGCGGACTGCGCTTGGTCAGGCGCTCTGCCAGGTCGCGCATCCGTGCCGATAGGCCGGTCCCGAGAAGCAGCCAGGCGACTCCCAATGTGTACAGGATGCCCCAGAGTTGGAGCCAGTACCCGCCCTCGAAATAGGCATCGGAGCTTATCTTCTCCTCGGGTGTGAGCTGAGCTAGGTAGGCGTTAGTAGCCGCCTCGACATCGAAGCTGTCCGACGGGGCCGGCTGCGCCACCATTGCTACTGGGACGACCAGCCAGACGAAACCGAAAACCAGAAGCCAACTCGAGACCTTGCGCATGGGGATTCCCTCCAGAGCTCTTCATTCCCCTCTCCCTACCTTCAATGGGGAAGGAATGTTTCAAATGGAACGAGCCAAGGTGTTTCTAGCTGCCGAACCACTTCTCGATGCGGCTGCGCTCGAACTCTACTTTGTCGGCTCGGAACTCGAGGGACGGGCCGTTCAGGGCCAGGTCGGGGGTCGGTCCACCCAGGAAGTTGGCCGCGATCTGCGCCACCTTGCCCTCGCCGAACTCGAAGTAGCAGACGCCCTGAGCCTGGAAGGGCTCCACCTCACCCAGCCCATGAATCGTGCGCAGGATGTCTGTCGCGACGGTGGCGGCGGCATCTTCTGCGAAAGCACCGGCTTTGGGCACCGCGAAGTCGCCGATCGGAATCTGGACCACGTCCCCCATGGCCCAGACTCGTTCGAAACGCGTCTGCATGGTGGCCGGGTCGACTCGAATCCAACCCTGGTCGCCCAGGCCGCATTCGAGGACAACCGCCGGCGGGCGATGGATGGGAACGCCCAGAAAGAGGTCGTAAGGAAAACGGGTCCCGTTCGCAACCACTGCCTGCTTCGCCTCGTAGTCGACCTCGACGACCTTATGGTCCTTGTGGAGGGCGATTTGCTTGGCTGTCAGCAACTCCTCGATGCCTCTCGAAACCGTCTCCGAGATGGGCAGCGGCATGGGGCCGGGAATCAGGATGTCAATGGCGACGTTCTGGCGGATGCCCCGTTCGCGGTAGAAGTCGTCGAGCTGGAAAGCGGCTTCGTAGGGGGCCGGCGGACACTTGTAGGGCTTGTCGAAGATCGCCATCAGAATCTGCCCGCTTTGGAACTCGTCGATCAGGGGCCAGAGCCACTGGGCCGCGGCGAAGGAATAGAAATGATGGCCGCCCGACTCCAGGAAGCCCGGAATCGCGTCGGGGGCGAGCTCGGCTCCGAGAGCTACGACCAGGTAGTCGGCAGTCAGCGGACCCGTCGAAGTCTCGACCCGCTTGGCTTCCGGGTCGATGGACTCGATGACTGCCTGGTGGAATCGGATGCCCTTGTCGTCGAGCGCCGAAAGCTTCTCCTTGCACTCCTCCGGCTCTCGTCGACCGAACATGAGATCGAATTTCGTGAAGCCGAAGTTGAAGAAGTCGTACTGGTCTACGACGGTGATCTCGAAGCTCTCGTCGAGAGCTCCACGCAAACGGGTCGCGGCCTCCAGACCACCGAAACCGGCTCCGAGAATCAGAATGCTGCCGCCCATGCCTGCCCCTTTCCGGGAGATGGATCGCTCTTGGGTTGTCGCCGGGGATCATACATCCATGTGAACAGCCGCGGCTCGGAGGATCGCGTTGGATTCGATGAACACCACCTCAGGGGGCGAGAGCTTACAGTAACTTCTTTCTGTGGAGCGATCCCCGGGCTGCTTCACAGAAGATCGCTGCAAGCTCGTGATACCCTTTTTCTCAAGCGCCCTGCGGCGGCACTCCTGGTGAGAGCTTGCGCTTCCAGGCCTGTCGAGGGTTTCTCACCTCGGTGGCCGCGCTGTCACATCGGAACTTGGAGGACAGCACTGCCGAAGGGCCCAGCGGAGACCAACCCGGACTACCGGTCTCCAGAAGAGAGGGACTATGGCTAGAAATCAAGCATCGATGGTCCGCCGACAGCGGGAGAGAGCTCGCCAGCAGAAACGGCGCGAGAAGCAGGCGAAGCGAGCCGAGCGGCGAGAGTTGAAGAAGGAAGAGCCGGACGCCGAGGTAGAAACCGACAACCCGATGGACGATCCCACCATCGACTGGAGTGCGGCCGTGCGCCAGACGAAGGTCAGCGAGTCGGACTTCCCTATCCCTGAGCTCGACGAAACCGAAGAAGTGGAGTCGTAAGGGCGGCTCGAAGCTGTGCGAGCCAAGACCTTCAGTCTGATCCTTCTTCTGGCAGTGTTACTGATCCAGGCCCCGGCTACCCTGCGCGCTGGCGCTGATGCAGCGCCAGCCAGCCCGGCGGGACCCATGCCTTCAGAGCAGGAGTTGCTGGGTCTCCAGGAGTCACTGCGGGAGACCGAGACCGCCTTCGCAGCCAGCGTTGCCAACCAGGACTGGGATCAGTTTGCCAGCTTCATTGCAGACGAAGCGATCTTCGTTTCCGGTGCCGTGCAGCATGGCAAGCAGGCCATCCTGGACGGTTGGGCTGTGTTCTTCCAAGAGGGTGCCCCGAAACTCAGCTGGAAGCCCGAAGTCGTAGAGATCCAAGACGACGGCGAGCTGGGTATGACGCAAGGGCCGTTCACGATCGAGCAGGTCGGTCCCGATGGAGCGGTCGTGTCTCAGTCCGGCCTCTTCAACTCCGTCTGGGAACGCCAATCGGACGGCAGTTGGAAGGTCATCTTCGACGCCGGCTGTCCGCCCTGTCAGGGCCCTGCGGCAGCCGACGAGAAAGACTGACTCGCCTTCACGTATAGCCAATCCCGAATAAGAGGGCTGCCGCCGGCCCTCCGTGCTATTCTTCGGCAACCAACTCCTCAGATAGGGTGCTGAACCAACCCTCGTACTTGGGGAAAAGTGTATATCGGGCCGAGTGCCGGCCTCGATATCAGTGACGCTGGTCATCGCCTCTAAGGAGGCTTGGATCTAGGTCAGTGGATATTGTCATATTGCAGAGAATCAATAATTCCTACCTGCTTGGATGGGGTGAAAACCAACCTCTCCGGGTATTTCGTCGACGGTCGCAATCTTGCTATACAAGCTCGTTACCTTGCCAACCAAGGTTGACTGAACCCAGGGAGACCTGGAGACCACGCGCTGTCCGGCTTGGGGAAAGTCGGATCGGCAGTCTTAGCCACGGGGGAAAGCCATGAAGAGATCATTGTTGCTGATGCTGTTGGTTGTGTTGGCCATCGGCCAGGTGGGCCATGCCCAGCAGGTCGGAGACAACATCAACGTCCTGCCCGTCTTCAAGACCGACGACGGCGTTCAATATATCGATGCCCTCGACTACGCGAGAGGGGACCTCTATGGGAATCGTCAGGGCGAGCCGAAGGTCGCAGTCTCGACGGTCAACCCCGATCACATGTTGGCGGTCTTCAACGACTTCCGCCTGGTGGACGTCCCCGACGATCCTCCGCTGCCGGGTTTGCTGGCCAGCTTGCCCGAGGAGAAGCACTGGGCGCTGCAGAGGTACTTCGGAGTACCTACCTCGGCTTTCGAACAGCCAACTCACGCTGCCGGAGTCGAGGCGGGAATCGGCATGTCGGTCTCCTACGACGGCGGAATCACCTGGGTGGGTGGCTTCGTGCCCGGCCAGTTCCCAGGGGATACCACGCCGGCATCGCTGGCCTCACCAGGTTATGGACTGGAAGGGGGCAGCGACCCGATCCTCCTCGCGGCCCCGTGCGGCAGGTTCTATCTCGTCTGGCTGCAGTTCATCCGAGGCGACGTCAGCCGTCTGATGGCGGCCCTGATCCAGGACAACAACGACAGCGACCTCGAGCACACCTTTACCTGGGAGCACACGACGCTAATCGCTGAGGCGAACAACGCAACGAACGGTCCCTTCGTGGACAAGCCCGAAGGTTCATTGAGCCTGACCGGCGCGACCGACTGCAGCGAGATCACGGAGGAGCTTAACGTTACGTGGACCCAGTTCACCGGCCAAGGGAATCTCTCGAACTTTCAGAACAAGCTCTTCTTCGGCAAGTCCGTCGACCGGGCCCAGACCTTCGACACTAAGAAGGTAGACGACAACTACACCGATACCTCCGGCACGGCAACGGTGGTCGATCCCGTGACCAACGACATCTACGTCTTCTTCCGCTCGTTCAATCCTCCCGCCATGGTCATGACGAAGTCCAAGAACAACGGCGTCAAGTGGTCGAAGCCCGTCGACCTCCTGGAAGACGTACCCATGGCGCCGTTCGACATGCCCACGGTCTCCACCCTGGATCTGCCCTTCGGCGCTTCGATCAAGGACGAGATCGCCCCCAGGGCGAACGCCTTCCCGACCGCCGCGATCACCCCCGACGGTGGGACCCTCATGCTGGCGTGGCACGAACGGGTGAGCCTGGCCGGGGTTCCGGATGCCAACGAGGCGCCCAAGGTTGTGATGATCTATTCCAAGGACGGCGGCAACAGCTGGTCGGATCGCGTGGTCGTCGCCGACAACCATGGTTCCTCCCCTGCGGGACTGGGATTCTTCAATCCCGACGGTTTTCCGGTCGGCCCCCAGATCCAGCCGCGCTTGAGCTGCGGCCCGGGTGATCCCAACCAGTGCCTGGTGATCTTCTTCGAGTCCCGACCCTACGCTGGGCCCTGGTCCAATCCGTTCAATCCGGCGGATGTTCTTCCCAACGGCCTCTCGGCCGACGGCTTCGTCGGTGGCTACGACCGGGTCATGGATGTGCGCGGAGTCCTGATCGAGGCTCCGTTCAACGCCGCACCCTTGTTCAACCCGAGCTTCCAGATCTCGCGTTACTCCTATCGGCCGCTGCTCAATGGCGAAGAGACCGGAGAGACGGTCGATTACGTCGAGCAGATCTGTCCGCCAGGGCAAGCTTGCTACCCGTCGCTCAATTACAGTGGCTACCCCCACACCGGCGGAGGTACCTCTCCGTTCCTCCACGACTACCTCTCGAACGATCCCCTGGTCACCCATGTGAAGGACGCCGAGACCGGGGTGTGGCGCGTTGCGGAGAGGCCTGAAGACTCGCCGTACGGCGCCGCCTTTATCACCGCCTTTCCGGACAATCGCAACGTGGAGCGGCCCTTCGAGAACTGGGATGGGAGTCCGCTTCCAGCCGGCACGGATTGGCAGGCCTTCGGGATCTACACCCCGGCCGGATTCGAGCTCGACGCTGACGGTCAGCCGGTATTCGGGTCGTGCTTCAACCCGGGATCCCGCGATCAGAACGTCCTGACCGCCAAAATCAGCCTGGGTCTTCGGGTCACCGCCCCGACCAACTACAAACCCTTCGACCCCGTTGCCGGGGTCATCGAATTCCCGATGACCGTCTGGAACAACACCGGCGAGGAGCGGCAATTCGAGCTCACGATCGTGCCGGATCCGAGCTCGGTGGACCAGCCCTCCTTCGCCAAGGATGCCCTCGGTGACTACGTGTTCCCGGTCTTGTCCGGTGCGGTCACGATCGTGCCCTACTCGAGCAGCTCGCTCAATGTCTACGCCTTCGATGACCTTCCCCTCACGGTCAATGTCGTCGAAGTGGAGTCGTGTACAGAGTTCGCCTGTGTTCCCTTTCCCGGTGGGCTCACGGGCTCGATGACCTTCAACGCGCCGGCCTACGCACCACCCGGCACGGCGACGCCGATCTACCAGTACCAGTCCTCTGCGGTGGCGGTGAACCCGGTGCCGCGCAACCCGGTGCCGCGCAATCCGGTGCCGCGCAACCCGGTGCCGCGGAATCCGGTGCCGCGAAACAGCACGGTCGAAGACGTCATCGACTACTCCTGGACCGTGACGACCGCGAGTGCGGACGATACCGGGACCTACCTCACCATCCCGAACATCGACAAGGCGTTCCAGGATGACTACATCTTCCAGGTCTTCATCACCAAGCCTTCGGCGTTGCGGCAGGTCTCGGGAGAGTGCGATCCGAGCAATCTGCCGCTCGGCACGCTCATCGGGCACATCAGCGACCCGGCCAACCCGGTGCCGCGGAATCCGGTGCCGCGGAATCCGGTGCCGAGAAACCCGGTGCCGCGGAACGCGACGCTGTCGGACACGCTCATCCAGAACACGACCTTCACCCTGTCTTCCGATACGACGGCTGCCGAAGGTGGCCAACCGCTCTCCCTCGATTTCCTGGAGCCCGAGGGCTGCGATCCGGTGACGGGCGGCGGTCGCTTCGGCGAGTGCACCCTGTTCGCGCCGCGTGAGCCGGGCCAGCTCACGATCACCATCCGCTCCTACCAGATCGATGAGGAGCCTTTTCCGGTCTGGAATCCGCACGGCGACCTAGATGCGCCGCAGACCCTCCCTAGCGTCATCGTGGCCGACTACTGGTGCACCGGTCCGGACTCGCCCGATGGCTGCGCGTTCGCCCAGGATGGACCCGAGCTGGTGCCCGATGTGGTTACCGCTGGTGTAGCCCCGGAGACGGTGAGAGTCGGGCAGACCGTGACCTTCCCGCTGAGTGACTTCGGCTACACCAATGTTGGAACCCAGGCGGCTCAGGAGCACCGAATCGGCTATTACATTTCGACTGCGGACTCGGTGAGCGCCCTGCCGCGCAACACTGACGGCACGATCGACACCAGCAGCCCTGAAACAGAACTTCTCTTCTCGGTGGCTGCGCTCGCTTTGCAGCCGGAAGACCCCGCAACTGTGAGTTCGGCCGAGCTGACGGTTCCGCTCGACATCCCCAGGCCGGATGACGGCACTGGCACCTACTATGTCTGGGTCTACGTCGATGATCAGCGAGTCGTCTCCGAGATCGACGAGGACAACAATTTCATCCGTGGGGGACCGATCACGGTGGTTCCGGCCAACGAGCCGCCTGGCAACATTGAGTTCGGAACAGTTGTCGACGCGAGGGAGGGGGAGCCCGTCACGCTGACGGTGACCTTCGACGATCCTGGCGACGCTGGCGAGGGCTACACCTATGTCTGGGACTTCGGCGATGGGACGACTTGCGATTCCAGTGTCACTCCTGACGACTGCGGAATGACTACGGTCCACATCTATGAGGAAGATGGCCTCTACACCCTCACAGTGACCATCATCGACAGCGGTGGGCTTGACGGAACTGGCTCGGTCGAGGTCGAGATTCTCAACGTTGCGCCCACAGTCGATGCTGGGCCAGATGTGACCATTGATGAAGGAGGTACTTTCACCAGTTTCGGCAGCTTCGTCGACCTTGGAGCCGATACGTGGACGGCTACCGTAGATTACGGTGATGGTTCGGGAGTCCAATCGCTGGCCCTCAACACTGACCAGACCTTCAGCTTGAGTCGCTCGTACGCAGCGGATGGCGTCTATACGGTGACCGTGACGGTGTCGGATGACGATGGCGGATCCACCAGCGACACTGCGACGGTGACAGTGGCGAATGTCGCGCCGGTGGTGAACAGCCAGTCTGTGACGACCAACGAGGATACGGCGATCGGGATCACCCTCACGGGTTCGGATGCGGGTGGAGACAGTCTGGCCTTCGCGGTCGTCTCCGGTCCGTCCTCGGGCTCGCTGAGCGGTACGGCTCCGAGCCTGACCTACTCGCCGGCTGAGAACTTCAACGGCACGGACAGCTTCACCTTCCAGGCGAACGACGGCGGATCGGAGAACAACCTGTCCAACACGGCGACGGTGACGATTACAGTGATCGCGGTCAACGACCCGCCGGTACTCAGTGCCGATAGCACCTCCACGAACGAAGATATTCAGTTGACGATCCCGGTCTTGCTGAACGACAACGACGATGCCGATAACGGCAGTCTGGATCCTGGATCCGTGACCATCACCGGACCTCCCTCGAATGGCAACACCACTGTGGGTCCCGCTGGTGTCATCACATACACACCCAATGAGAACTTCAACGGTGTCGACAGCTTCCAGTATCAGGCCTGCGACCTTGGAGAGCCGACTCCGGTGCTCTGCGGCGAAGCGACCGTATCGATCACGATCAGTCCAATCAACGACAATCCGGTGGCGGTCGATGACGTCTTCGGCACGAACGAGGATGTGCCGCTGACGGTAGGCGCTCCTGGAGTCCTGAGCAACGACATCGATGTCGACGGTGTGAGCTTGACCGCAACGCTGATCTCTGCACCAGCGCAGGGTACGCTCAACTTCAACGATGATGGCTCGTTCTCCTTTACTCCTCCAGAGAATATCTTCGGTGCCTTCAGCTTCACCTACACCGCCTCCGATGGTGAGCTGCCCTCGGGAGTTGCCACGGCCACGATCACCGTGCTGCCGGTCAACGACAATCCGGTGGCCAATGACGACTCCTACTTGAAGGCGGAGGGAGCTTCTCTGGTTGTTGCGTCGCCTGGAATTCTCGACAACGACTCGGATGTCGACGGTGATTCGCTGACAGCGGAACTGGTGACGGCCGCTCCCAACGGAACCGTTGTAGTGGATGCCGACGGTGGGTTCAGTTACACGCCGAATTCGGGCTTCTTCGGCTCGGACAGCTTCAGCTACGAGGCACTCGATGGCAATGGTGGCTCCGATAGCGCAGCAGTGACTGTCGGCGTGCCTTACGGCTTCATCGGTCTGCTCTCACCTTGGAGAGAGCAACCCC
>JBATEX010000013.1:0-14362 GCA_049664225.1 Thermoanaerobaculia bacterium | reverse complement strand
GACAAACTCGATCCGCTCACCCGCCACATCGGTCTCCTTCCAAGGCATTTAGCACCTCCCAATACAGAAGGCACTAGCTTGTCTCAGGTGTTACCGATGTCCTGATACACGGGTGTTACCGATGTCGTGAGAACGTACACGCAAGGGGCTCCCCTACAATGCCGACGCCGTCCCCCTGCGGATCACCCGGACGAACCTCTACGAGAAGATGGTCATCTGTTCAGGACCCAGGACCAAGCCCCAGGACAGGCTTCGGTGGTGCGGGTCATAGCCAAGGAGGGCCACTCGGGGCATAATCAAGAGAATCGAGCAGCCTCGAGAGGGGGTACCCGTATGCAATTCCAGGTCGTCGTCCACTACGCAGACGGCAGGCTCGTGAAGGGCCAGGCAACCGACTTCTTCCCAAACAAAGACACCTTCCATATGACGGAGAAGGACTCAAAGGAGACGCGTGAGATCAAGGTTGCCGAGCTCAAAGGGGTCTTCTTCGTCAAGACATTCGAGGGCAATCGAACGCGCCACGAGCGCAAGGAGATGGAGAGGGCTGGAATGGGCAAGCGAATCCAGGTCAAGTTCAAGGATGGCGAGGTGCTGATCGGTTACACCTCGGGTTATTCACCGGATCGCATAGGCTTTTTCGTCTTTCCCTCGGACCCGGAAAGCAACAACGAGAAGGTCTTCGTGGTCACGGCGGCTACTGAGAACGTCTCGTTCTCCTAGTTCTGTCTTCAAGCCTCAGAGCGAGTCTCTTCCCCGGCATCGCACATATACTCAGGGCGGTAAAGGAGACTCCGTATGCCCAGAAGCAAGATTCTCGTAGTCCTGGCCCTCTACTGGGCGACCGCTGCTCTGGTCCAGGCGGCCTCGGTTGAGGAGGCTCGCCAGCTCTACCAGAACGGCGACGAACTCGCGGCCCGGGGGGTGCTTATCGAGATTCTGGCTCTGGAGACGGATGAAACTGTCAGAGCCCAGGCTCTGGATCTCGTGGGAATGATCGCAGTGGACAAAGGCGACCTGGATCTGGCAGCTGCAGTCTGGAAGAAGCTGATCAGTGACTTCCCGGATTCGCCAGAGGCAACAGAGGCCAAAACGAAGCTCTCGCTGGCTACGGATTTAGGTGAGGCTCGTGCGGCGGCGCCAGAGGCAGATAGGGACGGTGCTCCGGTCGAAGCGGAAAAGACAGCCCCAGCACCGGGGCCAATGCCGGCTGTCAAGCCGGCCGATCAGGTCGCCTCGCAGCCCATGGAGGAGGCCGAGCCTGCGCAGGAGGCCGAACCTGCAGAGCCCGCTGCCCCGGCCACCCCCAAACAGCGGCCCACAAGATCGGATCTGGTTCTGGTTGCAGGCCGCGGTAAGCCCCACGACGGTGCACAGAGGGCGGCAGAGGCGATCATCGAGCACCTGCAGTCGCTAGGAGTCGCCGCCGAGTCCGCCACCAAAGGCGTACCGGTGGTCGAGAAGTCTGCCTTGGTGATACCGGCGTTGCTGCGTCAAGCAGAGGAGGAGGGTGCAAGCGGACTCCTGTTGGTCACCTCCAACTTCGAGAGCCTCGCCAAGGTTGTCGTCGAGTGCTATACCCCGGAAGGGGCTTTGGCCTGGAAGAAGAAGGTCACGGGTGGCACCGGTTGGAAGGGCAGGCCCTACTCTGCTTCCGGAATGAACGAGACCCTGGTGGAACGAGCTCTCGACAAGCTCGACGGGCAGGTAGGGGGACCTTGCCTAGAGGTATCGGAGTAGAGTCGCGCCGAGGATCAGGCTTCGGCTTCCGGCTCCAGGAACTCCTGCTCCCTCATCCATTCGTCGCTGACGAATTTGCTCATGTAGTTGCGGATCGAATCCGGTAGCAGCGTGAGGACTTTCTTCGCCTCTGGGTAGAGCTTCACCGCCTCGAGGGTTGCCCAGATGGCGGAACCGGAGCTGCCCCCGACCAACAATCCCTCCTCCCGAATCAGGCGTCGAGCCATTCGGAAGCTGTCCCGGTCGTTGACGTAGATCCATCGATCAACGAGACCCCTGTCTAGCACTCCAGGGATGAAGTCGTAGCCGATGCCCTCGACCTGATAGGTGAAGACGTCCTCTCTTCCACCAAGGACCGAGCCCTCTGGATCGACACCGATGATGAGGATCTCCGGGTTCTTCTCCTTCAGGTAGCGAGCCACCCCGGTGATGGTCCCTCCGGTGCCGGCGGTGATGACCACCATGTCCAGGGAGTCGCCGAAATCCTCCCAGATCTCGGCCCCGGTGCCGTAGAAGTGAGCGTCGGGGTTGTTCGGATTCTCATACTGGTCGGGGATCACGGAATCAGCGATCTCTTCATTGAGGCGTTTTGCCACTCCGAGGAGGCTCTCCGGATCGTCGTGTGCCGCCTCCGTGGGCGTTCGGATGATCTCGGCCCCGAGGGCCTCCATGACCACCTGCTTCTCCTGACTCATCTTCTCGGGCATGGTGATGATCAGGGGATAGCCTTTGACCGCCGCCGTCATGGCGAGCCCGGTACCCGTGTTGCCACTCGTAGGTTCGATGAGCGTCGTGCCGGTCTGCACGCGGCCGGACTTCTCCAGCCCCTCGACCATGCGAACCGCGATGCGGTCCTTGGCGGAGCCGCCGGGATTGAGGAACTCACACTTGGCGTAGAGCTCGGCTGGGCATTCGTCACCGACTCGGTGGAGCTTGACGACCGGCGTGTTACCGACGATTTGCAGGATGTTGTCGTAGATCATGGGCCATTCCTCCTCTTCAGCTCTTGCTCTCGGCCTCGGAGTATAGCGTCAGCAATGTGCCCGGCCTGTTGTAGGATCCCCGAGTCCACGTTGTGCCTACTGGCCCTGTTGGGCCGTCACTCTTGGGGGGAGTCCTATGAAACAGCTCATTCTTGCGGGTTTGATCTGCATTACCGTCTTGGTCGTCGCGTGCGCTCCGCAGCCGGAGGAAAGCTCGGTCGACGAGCTGCAGGCCCTATTCGATGAAGCATGGGATTTCCAAATGCAGGAAAATCCCTTGTGGGCCACCGCCGTTGGGCTCCACGAATACAACGATCAATTGCCCTCACTCACCATCGACGACGAGGAGCGGCGCGCCGAGTACTACCAGGGCGTGCTTGACCGGTTGCACGCCATCGATCGAGACGGGCTGGATGCAACCGAGCGGATCAACTACGAGATGTTCGAGCGCCGGTTGACAGATTGGCTCACCGGTTTCGAGTTCAAGGAGTACTTGATTCCGATCACCGCGGAATCGGGCTTCCATACGGGATTCGCCCGGCTCCCGGAGCGCGTGCCCCTCCGCACGACTCAGGACTATGAGAACTACATCGCGCGCCTGCGCGCCTTTCCGCTCTACACCGAGCAGCACATCGAGATCATGCGGGAGGGGATTGCGAATGGCTACGTGTTGCCCCGGGTGGTGCTGGAGGGCTACGAGAGCACAATCGAGCCTCACCTGGTCGACGACACGAGTCAGAGCGTCTTCTGGAAACCGTTCGAGAGCTTTCCCAACTCGGTGCCCGAAGCCGAGCACGAGCGACTCCGGGAAGCGGGGCTGGAGGCGATCGTCGACGACGTGATTCCGGCCTACGAAGCCTGGTATCGGTTCATCCTCGACGAATACGTTCCCAGCGCCAGTCCGATCATCGGCGCCTCCGAGCTACCCAACGGCCGCGAGTACTACGAATTTCTGGTCCGCCATCACACGACCCTGGACATCACGCCCCAGGAGGTCCACGACATCGGATTGGCGGAAGTGGCTCGCATACGTGCCGAGATGGAAGCGATCATCGAAGAGGTCGAATTTGAAGGAACCTTCGCGGAGTTCCTCGACTTCCTGCGCACCGATCCACAGTTCTTCGTCGACACCCCCGAGGAGTTGCTGATGGAGGCCTCCTTCATCGCCAAGACCATGGACGGCAAGCTGCCCACCTACTTCAAGACGCTGCCGAGGCTGCCCTACGGGGTCGCGCCAGTGCCGGATCACATCGCGCCGAAGTACACGGCGGGCCGCTACGTCGGAGCCCCTCTCGGCAGCACGCAGCCGGGCTACTACTGGGTCAATACCTATGCCCTGGAGAGCCGGCCGCTTTGGGCACTACCGGCGCTCACCCTCCACGAGGCCGTCCCGGGGCACCACCTGCAGAACGCCCTCCGACAGGAGTTGGAAGGCCTGCCCAACTTCCGCCGCTTCTCTGGGATCAACGCCTACGGCGAGGGTTGGGGCCTCTACTGCGAGCGCCTCGGGATCGAAGCCGGGATGTACACGACCCCGTACGAGCACTTCGGTCGGCTGACCTACGAAATGTGGCGAGCTTCCCGGCTGGTGGTCGATACAGGCATGCACTATCTTGGTTGGAGTCGACAACAGGGGCTGGACTTCCTGACCGAGAATACCGCCCTGTCGTTGCACGAGATCACGACCGAGATCGACCGCTATATCTCCTGGCCGGGGCAGGCTCTGGCGTACAAGATGGGAGAGATCAAGATCCGCGAGCTTCGGCAGCGTGCCGAGGAGGCGCTCGGGGAGGACTTCGACATCCGCGAGTTCCACGAGGTCATTCTCATGAATGGCCCGGTTCCCCTGACGGTTCTGGAGGACCAGGTCGAGGCCCTCATCGAGAACCAGGGAGTGGCCGGCTGATTCGGAACCGGGCGTGACCCGGTGAGGTACGGAGATCAGAAGGTGCCAACTTGAGCCGTAGAGGGCTACAGGCGATAGTCGCTCTGGTCGCGCTGCTGATCGGAGGCTGGCTCGCGGTGCGCTGGTGGGTGAGTCCCCAGCGACAGGTCAACAGGAATATCAAGAGGATTCAGAAGCTCGTCTCCAAGGCTCCGGGCGAGAGCGATCTCGTCGCGCTGGGCAAGGCTCGAAAGATCAGCGAGATGTTTGCCGACAATTTCGAGTTCCGAGCCGAGGGATTCGACTTCTACACCCGCGATCGGCAGCGGCTGGCGGCCGGAGTTCATCAGTACCGATCCTTCAGCCAGGCAATCGCCATGCGGGTGCAGGAAAAGGAGTTGACCGTCGACAAGGAACATCGGCGAGCTTCCACGATTCTGACCGCGGACTTCGTGACCAAAGCCAGGGATATCACCGGCCGGGAGGCCTACCGGTTCCGGATTGATTGGGTGGAGCAAGCAGGTGATTGGCGGATCGACTACGTGGAGCTGCTCGAGATCCTCGAGGAGCCGACACGACCCTGGTTCTAGAGGATGATGGAGCTGCGAACGCCTATGTGTTTTGGGCCACTTCTCCGCTTCGTCGGACTGTCCGTCGTTTTCGCTCTAGCTGTCCTTCTTGTTCCTGGTGGTGCTCTCGTGGCCGAAGGTGGAGAGGGTCCAGACTACGGCACGATCGAACAGCTTCAATCCGAAAAGCGGAAAGAGCGCAAGAAAGCCCAGAAGGCACTGGTCGAGGCTGGCGATCGATCACTGGTGCCCGGTCTCGTCGACAGTCTGTTCTTCATTCCCCGGGAGCAGCGCACCGAGGCCCTGGAGGTGCTCGAATCGCTCACGGGCGCGGACCTGGGGGTGCGGTACTTCGATTGGGTGGAGTGGGTCGGGGCTCATCCGGAGATCGAGCCCTTTCACGGCTACTCCCAGTTCAAGGCGGAGCTGTTGTCACGCATCGATCCTCGTTACGCGGAGATCCTCTATGAAGGTGCCCCTGCGCGAGTGCGACTGGCGGAGGTCGTGTGGGGAGGTGTGCGGGTCGACGAGATTCCAGCACTCATCAACCCCGATACGATCTCCGCGGGCGAGGAGCAGTATCTCGGCGACGGCGAGCTCGTCTTCGGAGCTGCTGTGAACGGGGAATATCGCGCCTATCCACTGCGGATCATGGATTGGCACGAGCTGCTCAACGACAAGATTGGTGGCGAGCCCGTTGCCCTGTCCTACTGCACCCTCTGCCGCTCGGGAGTGCTGTTTCGCACACGGGCGCCCGATGGAGAGCGAGTAGTTTTTGGCACCTCTGGCCTGCTCTATCGCAGCAACAAGCTCATGTTCGATCACGAGACGGAGTCTCTGTGGAGCAACCTGACGGGTGAGCCGGTCATCGGTCGGTTGGCAGAGGAACCCGTTCAGCTCGAGGTCCTACCGCTGACACTGACCACATGGGGTGAGTGGCGATGGCGCCATCCGACGACCACCGTGTTGGATCTGGAGCCCTTGGCTTTCTACTACCCGTTCGATTACCAACCCGGGGCTGCCGATGAAGCGCGGTCCGGTGTGTCCTTCCCGGTGTGGAAGAAAGACAACCGATTGGAGCGCAACGAAGAGGTCTACGTTCTGCGAGTGGATGGGCACGCCAAGGCGTTCGTCGTGGAAGCCGCGCTTTCGGCCGGCGTCGTCAACGATGCCGTGGGGCCCTATCCGGTCGTGCTGGTGGCGGACTCGAGGAGTGGCTCGATCAGGGCCTATGAGAGGGGTGAGAGGAGCTTCCGGTGGAGCGAAGAAGATCGGCTGGTGGACGACAGCGCGCGTGCCTGGAGTCTCACAGAAGAGGCTCTGGCGTTGACGAACGAAGCCGGAGAGGTGGAGCAACTGAGGCGCCTTCCGGGGCACGTGGCATTCTGGTTCGGCTGGTACGGCTTTTATCCCGACACCGAGGTCTGGGGAGACTGAGCCCGCCCACCCTCCCTGAAGGTTGAGGCGCCCGGCTCACCGCCGGGCATTCCTTGAGGGCTTGGGACCCGGGTCCTGAGGTCTTGAAGCGGCCGACGCCGTCCCACTGCGGACCATCCGGACGGGCCTCTGCAGGTAGTTGGTCAGATCTAGGTGCGTGCCTTGGCGAGGGTGCGGTCGACGCGATGCTGCGCTGCAACGACCGGGGACTCATTCTTGGAAGCGGCCTCCTGCAATATGTCCGTGACGGACTCACCGATGACATCCATTTTGTCGAGCAGAACCTCTGTGTCGCCGATACCCTGATCGAGGAGTGAGAATGCCAGGGCACCTCCTGCATTGATGATGTAGTCAGGCACGTAGACGATGCCCCGCTCCATCAAGCGCGTCGCATCGCCCGGAGCCGCGAGCTGGTTGTTGGCCGAACCGGCGACGATGCGGCATTGGAGCTGGGGCACGGTCTCTGGGTTCAGGGTTGCACCCACGGCGCAGGGCGCATAGACATCACAGGGTGTTGCGTAGACCTCGCTGTTGGGCACCAGCTTCGCCCCGAGTTGATCGGCGACGCGCTGACAGCGCGGCTCGTCGATGTCGCTGACCAGCAGTTCTGCGCCGGCCTCCTTCAGAAACAGGCCGAGATTGGCTCCAACGCTGCCTACTCCCTGAATCAACACCGTTCGACCCCGTAGTCCCTCTCCCTCGAGGACCTGTGCCACGGCACTTCGGATTCCGGCGAATACCGCTCGGGCAGTAAAGGGGCTGGGGTCTATCTTGGAGCCGTCTTCGGGGTGGAATCCATGCACGTAGTCCGCCGCCTCGGCAATCACCTGCATGTCCTCGGTCGAGGTACCCATATCTTCGCCGGTTCGGAACCCGCCGCCCAGGGACTGAATCAACCTCCCGTATCGCAGCAGCAGTCCCCGACGCTCTTCGCCCTCCAAGGGCTTCTCCACTGCCAAGACTGCCTTACCACCTCCAGCCGCGACATCGATGGCGGCCCACTTACTCGTCATCCCCTCGGCCAACCGCATGCCATCCAAAAGTCCCTCTCCGGGCTTCGAATAGACCTTCATGCGAGTACCACCGGTACAGGGGCCGAGAGTGTTGTCATGCATACAGATGAAGACCCAGGTCTGGGTCGGTTGGTCGTATCGGTGAACGACACCAAGGCCGTCCCATCGCTCCATCAGAGCCTGAAGGTCGTAATTCATGGGCGCATTCTAGCGGACCCTGTTTAGAGGGCCAGGTCTCAAGCCCCCAAAGGCTGGCCGCGACGAAGTGCGGACAGCTCAACCTCCAAGCCCTCAGGGATCAGCCGGTGCAACGCACCGGATGCCTCAACCCCCAGTGCGGGTGGGTTGGGTGGAGGCGGTGTGGGTGCGCAGCAGTTCGAGCGCTTCCTCGAACTGGTTCTTGGCGCGGGTCAGATAGGTGTGGATCTCGTCGATGTAGCCGTCGGTGGAAGCCGACCAGCAACGGTTGAGGTAACGCTCGCCGGTGGCGAAGCTGGTCATCACGTTGGCGTAGGCCTGCAGACCGAAAGCGTGGCTGATGCTCTCGCGGTTGTCGACAAAGGTGTCCAGATCGTCCATGAACAGCTCGTCGATCCGGTGTCGGATCTCATAGGGGTCGATGCTGTCCTTGGCCTCGTCGAGTCGAATCGCGTTGGCGACGATATTCGACAGGCTCTCCTCGAGCTTCTCGATGTTGGTCCGCACAGTATCTACGGCTCTTTCCTTGCTGCGAGCGCTAAGCTGGATCATGGCAACCCCAGCCAGACCGACGAGCAGGGCGGGGATCACCTTCGGCCAGGGCACCAACTCTGGGTCGATCACCGAGAAGTAGGCTGCTGCCAGGAAGCTGACGGTAATGAGAAAGTAGGCGGTGCGTTTCATGGCTTCAGTTTCTTCTTCAGTCCTATCCACCAGCCGACGCCGCGGCGTAGATACGGAAGAGGGCCACCCCGACTCCAATCAGGGCCTCACCCACGATCAGCCCAGCGGCGACAGGGACACCAACCTCTTCGGAGAACCGCTTTCCAGGTCGCCAGTCGGTGGCGAACCGCAGAGCTGTCCCGATGGTGTAGGTCAGGACGATGTTGAAGGGCAAGTAGAAACCGAGCCCGACAAGAATTCCGAGTCCCCCGATTCCGCTGGCGCTCAGGATGGCGCCGATTCCGGCTCCGGCGAGGTACTTCTGCACCGGGACCTCTCCCCCCAGAATGCCGCTGATCATGCTGGCCAGCGCCTGTCCCTGGGGTGCCGGGAGTCGGTCGCTTCCCAATCCGTAGGCGCGATGCAGCACCAGGATCAACGCCATGATGACCAGGGGGCCGAGCCAGGTGCCCAAGAATTGGCCGATCTGCTGTTTGCGCGGCGTGGCTCCAACCAGGTACCCGGTCTTGAGATCCAGCATCAGATCGGTGGCCTGAGCCATGGCAACGCACATGGCGGCACCCACGATGATCGAGGAGACGATTGTCGCCTCGTTGCTCATCCCACTCGCAACCAGGATGAGAATGGTGATCCCGATCAGGGTCATGCCGGACAGTGGCGACCAGTTGGTGCGGCCAATGCACTCCGAGAGAATGACCCCGGCAACCCAGATCCACAGCGTGCCGAGCAGGGCCATCAAGCCGGCTCGCACCCAGTTGATCTCCGGCGTCGAGAAGATGGCGGTCACCATCAAGACCGCGAAGGCCCCGACCACCGCCCAATAGAGGAGACGGATCGGCATCTCGTCGCGAGAGGCTTCGGTCTTCATCTTGGCGGCAGTCTGCATGCTGCGAATGGCGCCCACGATCAAGGGTAGCGCGAGCAGAATTCCAGTCAGTGCTCCGCCGATGAGCATGCCGATTCCGAGGGGTCGAAACAGGGCGACGCGTAGGTAGCTCGGCATCGAAAGATCCATCGCGACGAGCTGATCCGGTGTTGGTAACAGGCCACTCGCGGAGAGCACCGGGGCCAGGAACCAGTAACAGACGTACCCTCCGACGATGAAGAAGAAGCCGCCTTTGCCAGCCAGATAGGCGACCCCGATCGTCAGCAGCGACAGGTACCAGACGCCGTTCATGTAGTCCGGCATACCCAGATAGCTGCCGAGTGCCAGGTTCTCGATGCCGCTGATCTGGCTGGCCAGATGCGCCAGGGCACTGATCAGGGCGCCACCGATCAGTAGCAGGGCCTTACGAACGCCGGCGCCGGGCGACTTGAGGATGGTTGCCACCGCGATGCCGCCCGGATAGGCCAGGCGGTTGAAGTCGATCATCTGCTTGCGCAGCGGGATGATGAAGGCGATGCCCATCACGCCGCCGGCGATACAGGCGATGACCATGAGCGGAATGTTGAAGTCGGTGTAGCCCAGAATGAAAATGGCTGGCACCGAGAACATCATTCCAGCCGAGGCGCCATTGACCGCGCTGGCGATGGTCTGATTGATGTTGTTCTCGATGATCGAGGTGCGGCGCATCAGGCCGCGCAGGATGCCGAAGCCGAGAATGGCGGCGAGCTCAGAGCCCTCGATGGAGAAACCGAGGATCAGCGAGGCATAGCCGATGCTCAGGGCGATGAGGATGCCGAGGCCGTAGCCCACCAAGATTGCGGGCCAAGTGATCTCGGGGTACGGACCGTAACGTATGGGCTTGCCGCTGCTGGTGACGGGTTCGGCCAAGTGATCCCTCCGGAAGACTCAGTGCAGCCGCTTCGGCGGCGCGCATAGTGTATCGAATTTGGGGACAGGCACCGATTTCCTGAAGCGTGAATAGGACCGGTGCCCAACGAATTGATGTGCCTGTCCCCATAGTAGGATTCAGGCTGTCAGACGGTCAGGATTCAGGCCTTCGAGCTCTGCTATGACGAACTCGCCGTCCTTGCGGATCAGCTTGTCGTCGAACCAGATCTCTCCTCCGCCCGCCTCTGGGTCCATGAGCAGCACCAGGTCCCAGTGAATCTGGCTGGAATTGCCGTTCCAGGCCTCCTTGTAGGCCTGACCCGGCGTCAGGTGGATCGAGCCGGCGATCTTCTCGTCGAAGAGGATGTCCTTCATGGGCCGAAGGATCCTGGGATGGAAGCCGATGGCGAACTCGCCGACGTATCGTGAGCCGTCGTCGGTATCCAGGACCTTCTCCAGGTGCTCGGTCTGATTGCTCGAGGCGGCGACGATCTTGCCATCCTTGAACTCGAACAGAATGTCCTCGTGGGTAACTCCCTGGTAGAGGGTCGGGGTGTTGTACTGAATAGTGCCATTGATGCTGTCCCGGACCGGGGCGGTAAAGACCTCGCCGTCTGGCACATTGCGGTGCCCGTCGCAGCAGACCGCCGGAATGTCTTTCAGGCTGAAGCTCAGATCGGTACCGGGCGCCACCAAGCGGACCTTATCGGTCGCGTCCATGAGCTCCTTGAGCGGCTGCATGGCCTTCGACATCCGGTCGTAGTCGAGGTTGCAGACGTCGAAGTAGAAGTTCTCGAAGGCCTCGGTGGACATCTGGGCCAGCTGTGCCATCGATGGGCTGGGCCAACGCAACACGACCCACCGTGTGTCAGGAATCCGAATGTCGAGGTGGACCTTTTTCCAGACGGTGGACTCATAGAGGCCCATCTTGTCGGTCGGGATGTCGGACCACTCGGAGACGTTGTCGGTGCCCCGTAGGCCGATGTAGGCATCCATCTCGGACATGCGCTTGGCTTCGATCTCGGCGATGAGCCGCATCTGCTCATCGCTGCCAGCGAGTTGGAGGGCCCGCCAGACCGACTGGTTCTTGAGGGTCACGAAGGGCTGGGCGCCGGCCTCACCGACGACCCGGATGAGCTCGGTGGTGAAAGTGTGGGGGATCTCGATGGCCTCGATGAGGACCTTGTCGCCCTCCTTGAGTTCGCAAGAGTACTGGACGAGGATCTCGGCCAGCTTTGTGTGACGTGGGTCGGACATGGGGTGGCTCCTCGGTGGATGGGCAGTGAGCTGAGGAAGTCTGTGAGACGCCGAGTTGTCAGCCTGATCCTATCCGGAAACCTGGTGGTGGAGGACCGTCCGGAAGGAACGCCCGGACTCTTCAACCCCTCCTGCCCAGGCCGCTGGCCGGGCAGGAAAAGGCCGGAGGCGCGAGGCCCCCGGCGGGAAAACACTGCAGTGAAGCTAGACGCTTACCGCCAATTCAAGCGGACACCGAGTCGGAAGACCCGAGGTGCAAGTGAGGTACTGATCCACCCCACATTGCCGGAGGTGGTGTTGCGGAAGCGATCCAGCACGACACCGTTGTTGAAGATATTGAAGGCATCGATCGAGAAGGTCAGGCCGAGGTTACCCGTCGTCCTGAACTCTTTTTCGAGCCGCATGTCCATGGAGAACAGATCATCGAGACGATAGTCCTCGATGTTCGGAGCGGCCTGGATCTGCCGACCAATTCCGTCCACTCCGGTGTTGTTCCGATAGTACGGAATCGGATAGCCCTCACGACCGGTCATGTTGGCGGCGACGTTGAAGCCCCAGGGCCTGTCGGGCGCCACCTGGTACATGCCGTTCAGGTTCCAACCCCAATTCGATTGCAGCCAGGACTCGTTACGGCCGGAGCCGGTCGACTGCACGACGTACTTCGAGCCGTCGATGACAGCACCGGCGGCTACACCCGGCAGCACCCGGTTGGGATCGTTGTTGTTGAAGTAGCTACTCGGCACGTTCCAGGACTCGTCGAAGTTGTACTGGACGTAACCACGCATCATCCACTGGTTCGCCAGTCGCTTCGTGAAGCCCAGGGTTGCACCGAGATAGTCGATCTCGCGGTCACCGTTGGTGAACAGCTGACCACCGGTGTACGACCATTTGTCCGGATCCCCCGAGTAGACGGGGTACGAGTGCGTGGCGGCCGGTCCGCCGATACCTGGCACTTCGATGTCGATCGTGCCGTGCTGGATGTACTCGCTGGCCGGAATCGTTGTGATCTCGCCGGTGTCGTTGTTCTGGAACAGCCTCTGGAAGTCCTGCACGTCCGTGACCTTGCGCCAGGTAACCGTACCGCTTATCACGAACTCCGGCAGCAGGGCATGCTCCGCTCCGAGGATCAGCTCGTTGGTGAGCGGTGCATCCATCCCCGGATCGTTGACGTTGGCGTTCTCGATAGACGTCGGGTCGAGCAGGTTGAAGCCCCAGTAACCAGCGATTGCGGCCCACTGCTCCCCTTCGTCGTAGAAGCCTGGGAAGCCACCTGGGTCATCGACGAACAGGATGCCAGCCAGACTCGAGCCGAGAGGGTTGAGACGATCGATGTTGGTCAAGGAGAGCACATCCGGGAACTGCGAGAAGCTGCCGCGGATGAGTGTCTTGCGCTCCTCGCCCAGGGCGTAGGTGACGCCCAGGCGTGGAGTGATGCTCGACCAATTGAGGCCGCCACCGTCGTCACCCGGGTACTCGATCGCAGGCATCACCGTGGGGAAGCCAAGATTGGCCTCGACCGTGCCGCCCTTGTTCGAGCCGGACTGGTCGTCGTACCTGAAGCCAGCGTTGAACGTCCAGGAGCCCATCGTCATCGTGTCCTGGACCCACAGCGAATCGTAGCTCGTCAAGGTTCCAGGAGTTTGATTGCGATAGGCGTAGACCATGGCATAGTCGTCGGCCCGGCCTGGAGGCAGTCCGAAAGCCGCACCTAGCTCGGCATCTCCCGCCACGCCGGCGAAGGTGCCGTCGTAGTGGAAGATATTCCGACCAGGGTAGGACCAGGCTGTTTCGGTAGTCGCTTCTCGGGTCCGACCACCAAACTTGATTTCGTGGTTCAGGCTCGAGGTGGTGAAGAAATAGGAGCCGTCGATCTTGATCTCCTCGGTCGGACGGCTGTTGCCGCCGCTCTGGATATTGGTCTGGAAGCCATTGGCATCGGTGTACTGCTCACCACCGGGGAACGGATCGGCCGGATGGTCCGGACCAGCGCCACCCTGTGCCGTCAGCGAGAAGCCGCCGTCGACGAAGGAGTACTGACCGGTCAGGAACAGGTTGGAGCCGAAAACATGCGTGTCCTCGACCTTGGTGATGCCGGTCGGACCGCGCTGATTCCACGTCGCGGACGGATCTTTGTCCGGCGACGCGCCACGGCCGACCTTCTTCTTGTCGCCGTTGTTGAACGAGGCGACAAAGGAGTTGGCCGCGGTGAACTGAGCGTTCAGCTTGATCGCGGTGCCCTCGAGGATCGTGCGGTCGGACTGACCACTACCGGTGATCCTGTTGATGTCATTCTGGCCCCACGAAGCCCACAGCCAGACGCGATCCCGCCACGCCGGGCCACCGGCCTCGAAGCCGAACTCCTGGATACGATCCACCGTGTCACCCTGGTAGTCGGTCTGCCCCGGTCCGAGATCGCTCTCGCTGAAGCCCGGATCGGCGGCCTCGAGGGCGCCAAAGTAACCACCGGCATCGGTCAACAGGAAGCGGGCCGTGCCGCGGAACTCGTTGGTACCACGCTTCGTCACCATGTTCACCGAGACACCGGCGCCGCCCTTGCTGACGTCCGGACCACCTGTAGCCAGCTGAATCTCGGAGAACTGGTCGAAGTCGTAGTAGGTGGGCGAGGAGCCGATGGCCTTCATGTCCGTGATCTGGACACCATCGACGAGAAAGTCGTTCTCGTCGCCGTTGTTGGCCAGGCCACGGAAGACGGCCTGCTGGCCGCTCTCGTTACCACCGACGTTGATGCGGTCGGTCATGACACCGGGAGCCTGCTGCACGATGGCCCACGGGTCACGCGCGCTCGGAATGCTCTCGAGCTCGAC
>JBATEX010000012.1:0-2854 GCA_049664225.1 Thermoanaerobaculia bacterium | reverse complement strand
AAGAGCCCCTTCTCAGGGACGAGCGGAGCGACTTGATCCTCTACGCGGATGACCAAAACCGAGAAGCGCTGCGAGCTCAGGCGGGTGGAAATTCGCTAGTCGAGTGGCTTCGAGCTCACTTCGAGCGTCTGGGACCTGGTGACTACTTCGCACTCCTGGCTTATCTCGAGATGAACGAGGACCACGAGCGGGAGCTGCAGGCCATTCGGCACACTGTTCGGGACCGCTATTCGGTGGCTACCTGTCTCGGTTTCGGCCCTCGATTCCTGCACTCCACCGGGCAGGCCTACAAGGGAGGGCCCAACAGTGGGGTCTTTCTTCAGATTACCGGCGACGAACGGCAAGATCTCCCGATTCCAGGGCGGCAATACACCTTCGGAATCGTGGAGGCAGCCCAGGCCGGCGGCGATCTCGTGGTGCTGGAAGAGCGGGGCAGGCGGGCGCTGCGCATCCACCTTCGTGGCAATCCCAGCGAGGGTCTGGCCGAATTGCGGCGTCTGGCCTTGAAGGCTCTCGATTAGGGATGGAATCGAGCGACCCTTTCGGTTGTTTTGAGAAGAGAGCGCCGGCATAGTAAGATCCCGGGCTGGTCGTTGGAGATCTGCCCCCGTAGCACCCCCTTGGCTGATTCATGAAGGTAGATATGAGGACTTCAGACAAGATCAGCGCCCTGCTGGGTGTAGCTGTCCTGGTTGCCTCGGCGAGTGCCGCCGGGGTCTTTCAGGCAACGCGAGAGGGTGGCGAGCTTTATGCCGTGCAGGGTCGGGAGACTCTTCGAATCGGCCGGCTCGGCGGCATCGAAGAGGAGGTCGAGATACCTGCTGGCGCCTCGGTTCAGGATCTGGAGCCGACCGGCTCCGGCTGGCTGGCCGCTGGTCACTCGCCGACTCCCCAGGGTACCGAGCTCCTGCTTCTCGAGCAGAGCGAGGGTACCATCAGCTCGCTGCCCGTTCCCCAGGTTTCCAGTGCGAAGCTCAGTGGACAGCCGATTCTCCTGATCCAGGACGATTCGTTGACAGGGCTCGTCTGGGCAGCCGGAAACGAGCTTCGTGGCCTCGAGATCTGGGCCGCGCAATGGCTGCACGGCAAGTGGAGCGAGCCGGAGCTGGTCTCACCCAGGGGTCCTGGCAGTCAGCTCTCGCCTCGCGCGGTCGTCCTCGAGGACAGCACCTGGTTGGTGGTTTGGGCTGCCTTCGACGGCGAGGACGACGAGATCCTCTGGAGTCGGCGCAGCCAGGGTGCCTGGACGAAGCCGCAGCGTGTGGCCGGTGACAACGCGGTCCCCGACATCACGCCGAGACTGGTGCGCATCGACGGGGAAGCCCTGCTCGCCTGGAGCTGGTACGACGGTAACGACTACAGACTGAGAACCTCCCGCTTTTCGGAGTCCCGATGGCTGCCCCCTTCGTCGTTCGGTGAGAGGGGGTCTCTCTATCCGAGCGTGATGCAGACGGCCGACGGCGGGCTGCTGCTCTACAAGACCGTCGAGCCGGCCTCCTGGACCGTGATCGCCTTCGATCGTGAGGGTGTTGCGAGCCGACAGGCCGTGGTACGCGTCGATGTCGAGGAGCGGCCACTCGTGGCGATCGACGAGGAACGGGGAGCGCTCCTGCGTTGGGCGGACAGCGAGGAGGGCTTCGATCCGAAGAGGGATCGGGCCGCGGCCTGGCAGGAGCTGCCATGAAACCGTGGTTGGCCGTTCAGCTGCTTGTGGTGAGCGTGGTGCTCGGCGCCGGCGGCAGTGAGGCACAACTACGCTACCTGTGTTTTGGCGACAGCATCACTCTGGGCAACTACGACGACGAGTACGACGTAGGTCACCCTGCCCATGGATACCCCGGGCGATTGGCTGGGCTCGAGGATGGTGCCAACGAGCCCAAGCGCCTCGATTGCCCGACGACCGGCTGCGAAGTGATCAACAAGGGCAAATCGGGGGAGAAGACCCCGGAAGGCCTCACCCGGATCGACAATGTGCTGAACAACAACCCCTCCGATGTGCTGTTGTTGATGGAAGGCACGAACGACATCTTCGTGAACTACAGCGGCCCCCCGGACTGGTCCTTCGAGACCATGGTCTTCAATTTGAAGCAGATGGCGAGGAAGGCCGAAGACCGGGGTACCGACGCGGTCCACGCGTCGATCATCTGGTACCACCCGGACGGGACACACGGCACCTCCAAAGATGGCGAGGTCGAGGACCTGCGTGACGAAATGCAGGGCGCGTCAGCGGCCGAAAATCGCTACTTCGTGGACATCTGGAACGTGCTCTGTCCCGTCGGGCTCGACGTTCACGGCCACACACAGAGTCAGTGCTTCGACCTGCATTATCCGAATGTGCCGGCGGACGACGACCGGGGTCATCCCAACGGCTGGGGCTACGACATGGTGGCCGACGAGTTCTACAGCGTCATCGTATCCAAACCCACGCCCAAGGCACCGGTGCCGGTGTCGCCCTCAGGATCGCAGCAGGATACGTCGCCCGTCTTCGTCTGGAACCGAGAGACTCCCAGGGGGGCCACCTGGTACCGCTTTCAGCTCGAGAACGGCAGTGGCACGATCGAAGACGCGTGGTTGAAGATGAGCGACTATTGCGTTTCCGGCCAGTGCAGCTACGATCCCGGCGTAGTCCTGTCGCTCGGCAGCTACAGCTGGCGGGTGAGGGGCAGGAATCCGCAGGACGTCGGCCCCTGGAGTGCCGATACCCACTTCAGCTTGTCCGCGCAGATCTTCACCGACGGCTTCGAGACCGGCAACACCTCCGCCTGGTCCTCGTCCTTACCCTAGCCTCCGTTGTTACAATCCTTGCCAGGCCGGAGTGGCGGAACTGGCAGACGCAGGGGACTTAAAATCCCCC
>JBATEX010000011.1:0-20843 GCA_049664225.1 Thermoanaerobaculia bacterium | reverse complement strand
CCTGGGGTCCTGGGGTCCTGGGGTCCTGGGGTCCTGGGGTCCTGGGGTCCTGGGGTCCTGGGGTCCTGGGGTCCTGGGCAAGAGATCATCCTCTTTCAAGGAAGATGTCAATGGGAGGTCCGTCCGGGTGGTTCGCAGGAGGACGGTGTCGGCTTCTCAGACTTTGGCGGGCGGGCCGCCACCTCGTCTCGTCATCGCGCCTCGTCTGTCTTGGTCTTCCACGATTCCTGCGCTGCGCTCGACGAGGCGCCTCCTGTCGAACCACCCGAACGAACCTCTGACACCGTTGAAGGCAATAGGGGCATAGGGGCGTAAGGGCTTAGGGCAACAGCGGTGCAAGGCCGCGTTCGAGGTCTCCAGCCGGAGGCCCAGGACGACGGGGGAGAGCCTCGGGCGTGGCCCAATACCACTGGCGGCTGTCGCTTGGAACGGGTGTTCAGGGTTCGGCGTGGGGACCTCCATGGGGGTTCTTGCAGCGGAAGGGAGGATAGCCCCCTGGGGGCCCCACGTCGGACCCCAGCAAGATCGCGGTCTCCTGCCCAGGACCTCAGGACCCCAAGCCCTCAGAGGCCAGCCCAAGGAACGCGGGCCGCCCCAACCTCAAGCCCTCAAGGGTCGGCCGGGAGGTACGACTGGACGCCTCAACCCCCAAGCCCTCAGGCCTCTCCAAAGGAGAGGACGAAAAAAGGGGACCGCCAGGCGGTCCCCGCAAGTTCTCATCCTCAGTCGAGCTACTAGAACGTCCAGCGGATGCCCCACTTCGCTCTCCAACGGGAAAGGAGCGAGTGGAAATCGTACTTGTTGTTGTTGTCCGGATCGGTGATGACCCGGTCGAGGTTGTAGATCGGCTTGCCGTCGTCGGTGACTCCATCGTAACCGACGGGGCTCAGGGTGTTGAAGTTGGCATAGCTTCTCGAACCGGCCTCCTTGTCCAGCAGGTTCATTACGTTGAGGATGTCGAAGGTGAATTGCAGGTTGGTCCCCTTGATGGGAATGTCCTGCGCGAAGTGGATATCCAGGGTATGGAACCAGGGCGCCTCACAGTCGTTCCGCTCGACGACGCCACCGCGCTTGTTGTTGAGGCAGTCCTCCGAACGAATAAAGGCGTCCAACTGCTCCCATGTACCATTCGTGATCACCACGTCGTCGGGACCGGACGGGACGTAAAACAGGTCGTTACTGAAGTAGCCGTCCGTATTGATGCCTCCACGGGGGGCCTGAAAGCCGAAAATGTAGGTATAGGGCAGACCCGACTGCAGGTTGTAGAAGGCCGACACCGTGGTGGGCCACCGGCTATTGTCGTTGAAGCGGTAAGCGATGGAGGCGTTGAAGCGGTGCATCACCGAAAAGTCCGACGTCGATAACGAAGCATCGTTCGGGTTGAGCGTCTCGTTGAACTGGAAGTTGGAGACCGCCCGGCTCGACGTGCCGTCATTGACCACCTGGGAGTCTCCGTAGGCGTAAGATACGAAGCCCCAGACCCCGCCTCTGTAAGGCTTCTCCAGCTTGAGGGCGAAGTTGGTCGACTCTCCTTTGTCGGTGTTGGTGATGTAGTACGCACCGCTCACAGCGCTGTCGACTCTGGTGAAGAGCGGTCGACCGTCGAAGGGGAGCGTCTCACCGGTTTCGGTGAGGTTCAGATCCTGGTAGTTGATCTCCTCGATGCTGTCGGTGTAGATGAGCTCGGCCGAGCCGACCAGGTCCCACCAGGGGAGCTGCCGGTCATAGGCGATGTTGTAACGCATCACCTGCGGGAACTTGAAGTTCGGATCGATGAGATTGAACTCACCAAACGATGCGCTACCGATGGCGTCTTCGGGCGGCTGACCGAAAGGATCCGGCTCGAACGAGATGGCCCCCCTAGCCTGCACGAACGTCTGCTCGATGCCGGTGCGGGCATACTGGTTGGAGATCCAGACGTAGGGGGTCCGGCCCGCGAAGACACCAAGACCGCCGCGCAGCTGCTGCTGGCCGTCGTTGCCGATGTCCCAGTTGAATCCGAAGCGGGGCTGCCAGAGCTGCTCTCCATCCGGCATATTGGAGGTCGACACACCGTAGGTATCGACAGTGAACGGGTTGGAGCTCGGCTCGTCGGGGAAAAACGGGATGTCCAGGCGCAGGCCGTAGGTGAGGGTCAGGTTCGACTTGACCGCCCACTGATCGCCACCGTAGAAACCCCACTGGTTGACGTCGAACTTCTGGGAATCGGATTGGCCCGGATTGACGAAAGTCCAGTCGTATTGCCTGGCGATTCCAGCGTCGAAAGCCGCCATGTCCGAGAACTGGTATGAGCCGTAGGCGTTCTGGATGAACAGGTTGTCGAAGTTGAAGAACTCGTTGTGGGTTCCCAGGGTGAGGGTGTGGTTGCCCATCAACCAGGTGAAGTTGTCGGTCAGCTCGAGGACGTTCTGGTCCAAGGCGTTGCGAACCGAGAAGGGCTCACTGCCGGCCTCGAACTCCTCGGAGTAGCCGAGAGCACGATCCAGGTCCTCCACCTCGATCCAGGGGAAAGTCGAGACCGGCGGCCGGCGATCTTCGATGGTCTGGTAAGTCATTCGAAACTCGTTGAATTTGTTCGAGCCGAAGGTGCTGTTGACCGCAGCCACCAGGGAGTTGGTCTTGTCGCTGATGTCGTAGGCCTCGCTGTCCCACTCGTAGGTGCTCGAGCTGGGCCGGTTGATCAGATTCGCCGCGTCCACATAGTTCCAGCGGGCCGTGATCTGATGCTGCTGACCGACGTTGAAGTCGAATCGGAGAAAGTACCGGTCGGAGTCGGTGGGCCGCACCAGTTCGTTGAAGGGACCCGGATCGAAGGCGTACCTGGATTGCAGGATTGCCTTGAAACGAGCGGCCTGCTCCTGAACGAAAGGATCGCAACCACCGAAGCACTGTCCGCTCGAGCCGTCGAGCGACCATCCTGTAGCGGTGTTTCGGCTGCTGACCTCGCCATTGGCGAAAAAGAAGACCTTATCCTTCTTGATGGGTCCGCCGATGCGGAAGCCGTACTGCTCTTCATCGAAGATTCCGGGCTCGCCCAGCTCGTCCTTGCCATCACCCACAAGGGAATCGTCGAGGGAGTAGTAGAAGACCGACCCCTTGTAGGCATTGGTGCCGTTCCGGGTGATGGCGTTGATGCTGCCACCGGTGAAGCCACCGTTGCGGACATCGAAATCGGCGACCACCAGCTTCATTTCCGCGATGGCGTCCATGCTGATGGGAGGAGTCTCAGTCTGACCACCGGGCGTCCCCGAGTCCGCCAGGCCGAAAAGATCGTTGTTCACGGCACCATCGATCTGGATGTTGTTGAAGCGGGTGCTGCGACCGGCGACGCTGATGGCCTCCGGATCCTCGTTCTCCGCCGATGGGACCATAAACGGATTCAGACGCGCAAAATCATTGAAGCCCCGGTCGATGTTGGGCAGATTCTCGATCTGGCCGGTCGAAATGTTACTGGAGGCGCCGGTTCGCGACGCGGTGATCAGTGGATTCGATTCGCCGACCACCGTCACGGTCTCGGTCACCGTCTCGAGCTCCAGGCGAAAGGAGAGAACCGTCGCCTCACCCAAAGCAACCACCGGGTCTGTGACTTCCTGCGGGTGGAAGCCCTCGAGGGTTACGGTGACAATGTACGCCCCGGGCCGAACATTCTGGAAGCTGAAGCGACCATCCGCTCCAGTCTGACCTGAATAGCGGGTGCCGGTGTCGGCGTGAACAGCTTCGACGCTGACGCCAGGCAGGACGGCGTTGTCGGCATCGGTGACCACGCCGGACAGGACTCCTGTTGTGAGTCCCTGCCCGAAGGCCATGCCGGCGCAGAGCGCCAGGGCCAGAAAGACCAAGGCTCTAGTCGGATACTTCATCGGTGTCCTCCTTCTTCTTCGACGAGGTGAAAATGAATGGGCTTCGAAAGCTCCGCTGACGGGAGCCGTGATACGGCTATGGAAACTTGAGGGGGGTGCTGCGTGGTGTCGATCAAGCTTGGTCACGCTGCCTACTCCCGCGACTACAATCCGGCGTCAAGCCGGAATCTCCATTCTGGAGATCGTCTGCCGTGACAGCCCTGAGGCCTCTGCCGGCTCTCCCTGACGCCTGCTCGTCGAACTCGGTGACCCGTTCCCGAGACAACTTGGAGTGCCTGAATCCACTGGAGCCGAAGTTGCTTCTCGGTACTCATGAATCGGTCGGCTCCGACACTCTTCTCGAAGGCTCTTCGGAGGGAGGAAAAGTCTCTCGAGTGGTTGTGAGTCTACTACAGACGAACCCCCTCTCGACACGCATTTCTTGACGATCTTCAAATAAACCTGCAACGACTTGAGCCCGTTGAATTTAAGCCGGCCGAAGGGTCGAGAAGAGGCTTCAAAGAGGTCGAATTGTGGCTTGCGCGGTGACCGCTCAGTCCACTCCGGTAGAGCCGAAGCCCCCGGAGCCGCGGTCGGTAGCGCTCAGCTCCGACACCTCTCGCACCACCACCCTGGTAACAGGTGACACCACGAGTTGGGCAATGCGATCGCCACGACGAATGGCAAACGGCTCGCCTCCCAGGTTGGCCAGCACCACCATCACCTCGCCCCGGTAGTCGCTGTCGATGGTGCCAGGCGAATTGAGCAGACTGATGCCGTGTCGGATAGCGAGGCCGCTGCGGGGCCGGACCTGCCCCTCCCACCCTCGAGGCAGCTCGAAGACGAGTCCTGTCGGGACCAGGGTCCGCTCCCCCGGATCGAGCAGCAGGTCTTCAGCAACAGCCGCTCGAAGATCGAGGCCTGCGCTGCCAGGAGAGGCCTGCTCTGGCAGCGGTAGACCAGAGGCGTGCGGCAAGCGTCGAACCCGGAGAGTCACTTCATCCACCGGGTCTCCTGCCTGGGCTTTGCTGGTTCTGGCGGCGGGAACCAGGTGGCGGTTGTCCTGAGCCAGGTGCCGAACCCTGCTGGGGTTGCAGGTCCGGCGGAAATGCGCGGCCTACCTGATCAGCGTTCGCCCTCAGGAGGTTCAAACTCCCCGGCACCACCGCGGGAGTCGGAAGAACATTGACGGTGAACCTCCATTCACTGTACTTGTCGCTACCGAAGAACGTCCGGACACCCTCCTCGGTGCTGCGGCTCTTGACACCCTGGATGGGGCCCATGGCCTGTCTGCCGCGCCGCGAGCTGGCTCGCCCCGAAGGCGCGCTGCCTCCCGCGAGATCACCCGGGTCTTGACCTGTGGTGAGACCGCCGGTCTTGCGGGCCTGATCCTGAGCTTCCCTGAGCCGGTTTTTCCGATCTTCTCGAGTTTCTCGACCGCGGCGCCCCCTGCCGGCAGGCCTTCCCACCTGCGCCACGACGAGACCCCATTCCCCGCTATCGGTCATGGGGTCCTTCCAGAGCTGGCGCAGGCAGCGCGGCTTGGCGCTCAATAGCTCTTCGAGACTGACGGGCTGGCGCCCGAACCGCTGCTGGAAGACTCGGATCGCCTCGGCGTACTGGAGCCCCCGAAACACCAGTTCCGCCTCCCGATCACGCTGCACGATCTGGCTCCACATGGGCATCGCGGCGGCCACCAGGATCGTCATGACGGTCGTGATCACGACCAACGCCACCAGGGTAAAGCCCTGCCGCCCCTGGTCGGCGAGCCCTGACCGCGAACGGGACCCTCTGCCTCGCTGCTGATTCAAGAGCCGAGTTCTCACCACTCGTAGTATGGAGTTCCTGACACGCTCAATATCATGGAGCCCGATCGCACATCCACGATTCCAGGCTGTCCATCCTCTGGCAGGTCGGTCTCGGCCGGTATGAAATCTGGATCGGGCTCATCATAGATCTCCACCCAGGTGTCGGACCGTTTGGTGATCGGATCTACGGGCATGGCGCGAAAGTAGCCTTCTTCAACCAGGGCTTCCAGCGTCGGTGGATAGAAGCCCTTGTCCGCATGATACTGGTCGATGACGTCCCGAAATGTCCTCAAGTCCGACTTGAGCACCGCCTCGGCAGCTCTCCGCGGTACGTTCTTGAGCGCCGGCATGGCCATGGTGGCCAGGATACCCACGATGGCAACCACGACGATCAGCTCGAGGAGGGTAAACCCGGCACCTCTGCAGTTTCTTGTTCGACAGGTCATCTTCACCACTCCTGATAGGGCACTCCGTCGAGGCCCATCCCCTCGCTCAGCGAATAGACATCGAATACGTTCTCGCCCCCCCAGGAACCTGAATCGAAGTCGTCCTGATAGCTCCTCAGGCCCCATTCGGCCTCCCCGGTCATGGGATCCACCGGTATGCGACGCAGAAATCTGACCGACTTGTCGATCTGACCCACGACCTCGACACCTTCCACCAGGAGCTCCAACTCTGCCGGGTAGCCGTCGGTGGTGAGCTCCACGGCAATCAGTCCCGCGTCGCTGTATCGTTTGAACTCGTCAATCGCGTTGCGCATCTGGCGCAGAGCCTGGCGCAACTCTATCTCCTTGCCGCGTTTGATGGAGTGCTTGGCGGTCGGCAGGGCGACCGCGGCGAGGATGACCAATACCGAGCAGACGACTACCAGCTCGACCATGGTGTAGCCAAGACTCACGTGCACGCCGAACCTCGATCTGACGCTGGACATCTCTTGGTGCTCCATCCACCAACCGACTAGCCGGGGGGCGGTGAGGAGTCGTCTGGCCTGGTCGGCCTCTCGGCAGGATCTCTCCTTTTGGCGGTTCCCGAGACCCGAACCACGGCCTGGGCCCTGCCAATGGGAGTGATCGGCTTCAGTCGCTTGTCCAGGGCCCGGCCCTTCTCGAAGCTCAGGCTGGTCTGACCTGCCTCCAGGGCCCGGAACCGCAGGCTGGCGACGAGGCCATTGCCGGTGACCCCGGGTTGCTGCCCAACGCGACTGGCTCCCAACACGATGCGCCCCGGGCTGGAAGAGTCAGCCATGAACTTCGCCTGGCCCTCGGAGCCCAGAAAACCTCCCCGTTGGACGTGGATCACTTCCAGAACCCGCGGATCGAAGACCAGCGTCACCGGCAAATGCGAGACCGGTACCTTCGCGCTCGCTACCAGCTGCACTTCGAACGCCGCACCCGGCGCCACCAGCGGTCGGGGTGGCTGGAGCTCGAGCTCCACCTTGGGAGGCCCCTTCTCGGCGCCCTCGACCTGTCCGTCTCCTTCGACCTGAAGAGCCACAGACAGCATCGTCGGCGTGAGCCCCGTCAGCGAAGACCTCGAGGCCTGGTCGTTCGGCGGTGGCTCGTCAAGTGGATCGTCACCCAGAGGTCCGTCCCCGGTCTCGCGGTCCACCGGGCCATCGAAGATGTCGCCCGGAGCCGCGGACGGCGTCAGATTGATCGATTCGGGAAGCTCCTCGGCCCCAGCCTCGCCTTCACCTGCCGAATCCTGTAAGCCACGCGGCAGATTCTGTATGCGGCGGCGGATCATCTCGCGGATCCGCTCGGCATCCTCGTCTTCGCCTTCGTCGAAGGGCCCCTCCACCTCCGACTCGACCCGAGGACTGCCGCCTCGGAAAGTGATGTTGGCCTCGGTCCCGACCCAGATTGGCGCCAGGTCTTCCTCATCCACATTCGGGGTCCGGATGATGTGTGGGGTCAATGTCAGGATCAGGTCGGTGCGTTTGGCGTCGGTCTTTTTGTGCGTGAAGAGCCGCCCGATCAGTGGCAGGTCCATCAGTCCGGGTATTCCGGTGTCGGTCACGGTCTCGTCGGTGCGGATCAGTCCGGCGAGGAAGTTGGTTTCGCCGTCCATCAGGCGGATCGTGGACTCCACGCGGCGCGTGCCAATGATCGGCTGCTGCTGATCTCCGACGCCGGTCACGAACCCGGAGATGTTGCTCACCTCGACTTTGAGCTCGAGAGTGATCTCCTTGTTGTGGTGCAGGCGCGGCTGAATGTCGAGACGAATGCCGATGTCCTGGTACTGAAACGAGGTGATCGGCACGATGTTGCCGCCGATGGTGCCCGAAGTATTGAAGGTCGTTACCGGTATGGGTACCTGTTCGCCGATGTGGACCGTGGCCTGTTCGCCATCGCTGATTCGCACCTGCGGACTGGCCAGCAGCTGCGCCTCGGTGCTGGTCTTGACGAAATCGTAGACGAAACCCGGGATGGACACCAGCCAGTCGCCCTGATTGATGAATTCCAGGTCCGACACCCGGAAGGCTCCGGAGTCTCCGACCTGCAACGCCGGGTCCAGAAATTGCGTGATCGTGTAGTCGGTCAACAGGACCCCGAGCTCCTGCAGCTTGCTGGTGTTGATCTGAAGCAACTCGACGTCTACCACAACTTCGCCGCGTGACTTGTCGTTGGTGCGGATGATGCTCTCGGCCACCTTTACCTTGTCGGCCGTGTCGCGCAGCGCGATGGCGTTGAGCTGGTCGTTAGCGGCGACACTCTTCGCCCCTACCAGGCTGCGCAGCATTGTCATTACGTCTTTGACCTCGGCATTGGAGAGGAAGAACGTCTGGATGACGAGATCCTCATAGGCCCGCCGATTCTGTGGACTGTCCTCGATGACGATGATCGACTGCTCGTTGAGGACTTTGTAGAAGTGGCCGGAGGCCCGCATGAGGATTTCCAAGGCCTCCTGCGCCGTAGCGTCCTCCAACTCGATGCTGATCTCTTGCTCCCTCATTTTGGGATCGAACAGGACATCGATGCCAAAGGCCCTGCCGAGAGCGCGGTAGATACTGGTCACGCTGACCGGTTTCGGAAAGCTCAGCGAGATCGGCTCGTTGGAGCGAGGGTTCAACACCGGCGGCTGGGCGCGGCTGCCCCGCATGTTCTCCTTCATCTCGGCCAGGGTTTCCGGCTGCGATCCGTCTTCTTGCGCTCTAGCCTGAGCGTAGATGGCCTTTTCCAACTCGACTTGTGCGTACTGATTGCTCGGATCGAGCTGAACCGCCTGGCGGTACTCTTCGATGGCCCGATCCAGCACTCCCGCGTCGTAGAGATCCTTGCCGCGCTCGAAGTGCATCTGGGAGGCCTTGATCTTGGCACGCAGTAGTCCCGTTCGATAGGAGACATTGCCGGGGTGCTGGTCAGCCAACTCGAGATACAGCAACACCGCCGTATCCCAGTCGCCCTTCTGCTCGGCTATCTGAGCATCCCGCGCGTCTCGATAGCCGGAGCACGCCGCCATCAAGAGCGCGAGACCCAAAGCCGCGAGTCTTCGAGTATGGTTGCTTGGCATCTTCACCATCTTCAGCATACTACCCTCCCGCCGCCAGACGGATCGCGGGTTCGTCCGGATAGTCGAGGTAGCCGACGTCTACGGATTCCAAACCGATCTGCCTGATCACGAAATGACCCTTCAAGACCCCACCTTCCAGAGCGTTGAAAATCTCGACCCCATCGCTAAAGACCGCCAGGCGCTTCTGTCGAGATCCGAAACTGCCCAGGAACTTCAAATCGAAGTCCGGCAGCACGGGCCTGCCGGACACGGCGGCCTCCTGACGTCTTTGCGCCTCCATGGCCCGCCGCAAAGCCTCCTGCGCTGCGGCCGCCCGCGCGGCCTCATCGTCCTCATCCTCGGTAGGCTCCGCTTCTAGCGTTCTGGCCTCTCCGAAGCGAAAGGGGTCTCGGCCAGGTCTGAATCGACCCGCCACCTTCTCGAGGTCCTCGAGTCGCAACTCGACCACGCCCGGCGAGTCGACTACCGATCGCACCGTCCCACGCTCGGCAGCCTGACTACGATTACCAGACTCTTTCGATCCGGAGCCTGCCGTGATGCGCGGCCCGAATACCCGCCATACGGCGACGAGCATGAGCACCAGGAGGACCCCCAACAGCACCTTCTGCCGCTGGTCTTTGCTCATCAGCTCGACGCTCCCGGCTGGTCTCTCCCAAGCTCGTCCCGTTCATCCGGCACGAAGAGACTCGAGACCGTCATCGAGACCCGAATGTACGGTCCATCCCGCGTCCCACCGCTCAGCCGAACCGATTCGAGGATGAGGAACAGATCGGAGACCTCGATCAGGTTGATGAAACTCCGCAGCTCGGGGTAGCTACCCTCCACAGAAAAGACGAGTGAGCGCTTCAACAGTCCCCGATCCTCCAGCAGCTTTTCGGGATAGCTGAAGCTCGAGTACTCGACACCGGCCATCTGAGCCAGTCTCTTCACCTCCGCGATCACCGCGGTCAGTCTCTGGCTCTCCGGAGTAAGCCACTCCTTGTAAAGCCGGTCGACGAGCTCCCGGTTGCGCTTGGCCTCGGTCAAGATCTCTTCGAGGGCAAGTCGATCCGCCTCGAGCTCTTCCACCCGAGCCTGCCGTCGCTCGACCCTCCCGGCCTGGATTTGTGCCTGACCGGCAAGCAGGAAGCGGTAGGTGGAGAGCACCGCCAGGTTCAGCCCAACCAGAATCAGGGCCGGCAGCCAGAACTTGAGTCGCGCCCGCCAGGCACCCTGCGACGAGGTCATTCGCCTCCCTCCATCGACTCCAGGCTCTCTACGGCCGGAGCCTGACCAGCCTCTTCATCGCCCTCAAAGCGCTCGGCGTCGCTTTCAACAGTCGGCAGGTACAGCACGGAGAGAACGAAACTGCCTTCCTGCCCTTCGGCGAAAGACTCCCGCGTCAGATCCGGATCGAAGAAGCTGGGATGCGCGAACAGGGCATCCACCAATTCCAGAATAGCCTCGGGGCTGCGGCTCGTTCCCTGTAGATCCACCTTCACCATCTCTTCGGCAGCCTCGGACGAGCGGCTACGACGGTCGGCGGAACCGGCCGCCACGCTCCTGGGTGAGATTCCCCTCATCTGAATCGCCGCCGGCACGACCTCGGCCAACCGATCGAACAGGGAGCTCCAGGAGAAAGTCCGCAGGGCGATCTGGGTGTTGAGAAACGACACCTGCTCATTCTGCCCCGCGAGATTCAGCTGCGCCAACTCGCCACGCAGCTGCTCGATCGCGTCGGTCTCCTGGATCAAGCGCTCGTCCGCCTCCCGCAGCAACTCCTGCTGTTCGCCCGTGCCTTCGATGTGCCTGTAGTACAAGGTGACGTTGAGCGCCAGCAGAGCCAGGCCGAGGATCCACAATAACGCCGACGTGCGGATCACCGGCTGCTCGTTCACGAAGGGCCTCGAGGCCAGATTCATCTCGGTGGGCCTCATGGGATCCTCTGGACCGCGGCTCCGAGCACCGGCGCCAATTCGTGCATCGAAGCCCCGGACAGGTCTCCTGCGAGGGACACGTGTTGGGCCTCCAAGGGCAGGGCTGGGAAACCGAAGCTCTCTTCCAACCAACCCGACCAGGGCGCCAGGGACTCCTCCGGACCGACGAGCAGGACACGCTCCAGCGCCGCCTCGCCCAGCAGCTCCTCGAGAAATACCCGGGTCAGGTTGAGGTCCCGGGTCACCATTGCCTCGGGCAGCTCGGCGATCGACTGACCGGCCAGCGGTCGGTGGCGATGCACCAGGGGCTCACCGCGGTAGGTGAACGACAAGCTGTAACCATTGTCGGTCAGCAGGGCCACGGCTCCGAGCTCCACGTTTCGCAAAGTGTGGCCCACGGCACTCAACGTGCCCAGGCTCTGGTTTACGAGATTACCGATTCGGATTCCCTGCTCGGCGAACAACTCCTCGATTTGGCTCAGGGGCTGGTCGAGCCCGAAGCCGATCAGGACGCGCTTGGCACCCTGACGGTTCTGCAACTGGGCCAGCTCCATCTCGCGAAGTCGCAGGTCCTCCACCTTGAAGGGGATGATCTGCTGCAGCTTCCACCTCAAGATCTCCTCTCTCGCCTTGGCGCCCCTCGGGAGCTTCTCGATCTCGACTACGGCCAGCCGCAGCCAGGAATCTGGAAGCACCAGGGAGGCTTCGATGACTGGCGAGTCCAGAGTCCCCAGCAGCTCTGTCAGCGGCTCTCGAAACCACTCCGGATCACGAAGGCTGCTGCCAAGAGGCCCCGGCACGAAGGCCTCCTCACCCATCCCTACCTCCCGGTAGGCGGACATGCTCCAACTCTGCTCGCCTTCGACAAAGTGACCATAGCGGAGCCGCGCACCATCCAGCGCGAAGACGTGCGGTGGCATCGCCACCGGCTCGAGGCCCAGGAGGCTTCTACTCCACAAAGGTAACTTTGTTGATCTCACGCAGTGTGGTCACTCCCTCGAAAACTCGCTGCAGGGCAGACTCTCTCAAGAAGATCATGCCCTCTTCCTTGGCTGCCCGCTTGATCTCCGACGCGGGTCGCCGTTCCAAGATCAACTCACGAATATGATCGGACAGGTCCAATAGCTCGGAGATGGCAGTTCGTCCCAGAAAACCGGCCCCACTGCACTCGATGCACCCTGCACCCTCGAAGAAAGTCAGATCGCTGACGATCGCCGGGTCGAGGCCACTTTCCATGAGCAGCTCCTCCGACGGCTGCACCTCGCGCTTGCAATGCCCACAAATGTTGCGCACCAGCCGCTGGGCCAAAACGCAGTTGAGGGCCGATACGAAATTGTAGAGGTCGACGCTCATGTTGAGGAAGCGTCCCAGCACGTCCACGACGTTGTTGGCATGCACGGTAGTGAAGACCAGATGCCCTGTGAGGGCCGACTGCACAGCGATCTGCGCCGTCTCCTCGTCGCGAATCTCACCCACCATGATCTTGTCGGGGTCGTGGCGCAGAATGGAGCGTAGGCCTCGAGCGAAGGTCAGCCCCTTCTTCTCGTTGACCGGGATTTGGGTCACGCCACGCAACTGGTACTCCACCGGATCCTCGATGGTGACGATCTTGTCCTCCGAGGACTGGATCTCCGACAAGCAGGCGTACAGCGTAGTGGTCTTACCCGAGCCCGTAGGCCCGGTCACCAGCACCATGCCATAAGGCTCGCGGATGAATTTCCGGATCTTGTGGATGGTCGCATGATCGAATCCCAGAACATCGAGGCGCAGGCTCCGGAACTCCTTGCTCATGGACTCCTTGTCGAGGATACGGATCACTGCGTCCTCGCCGTGGACCGAAGGCATGATGGAGACGCGGAAGTCGATATTTCGACCTTCGAAACGGAGTTTGAAGCGACCATCCTGCGGAATCCGCTTCTCGGCGATATCCAACTCGGCCATCACCTTGATACGGCTGATGATCGTCTGATGGTGCCGCCGATCGATGGGCTCCATAGCCTGGTAGAGCACACCGTCGATGCGGTACTTGATGATCACCTCGGTCTCGCGAGTCTCGATATGGATGTCACTCGCCCGGCGCTGGATGGCATTGAAGATCGTCGAGTCGACCAGCTTGATGATGGGACTGCCGTCTGCCGTAATGCTGTCCAGGGACAGGACCTCGTCACCGTCCGCATCTTCCTGGACCAGCTGCAGCCGGAAGTCCTCGGATGCCTCATCGAGAACGCGTTGGGCACCCTCGGACCGCTTCAGGATCTCCTCAATCGCCGAGCGGCGACCCAACTTGGCCTCGATGGGTTTGCCCAGTAGCAGCTCCAGCTCGTCCAGCTTGGTGATGTCCACGGGGTCGACCATCACGATGATCAAACGGCCATCCCGCTGAGCCTCGGGGACAAAGTTGTACCGCAGCATGGTGTCGAAAGGTATGGACCGGAGAAGATCATTATCGATACGGAAATGGTCCATGTCCACCAGCTCCAGCCCGTACTTCCGGGCCAGCTCAACCGCCTCACGCTCCTCCCGGCGATGGTTCGTCCCCAGACCTTCGGCCGGCTCCACCAAGGTTGCGCCCTCTTCCGATCGCTCTGCGCTCACGACTCGACTCTCACCTTTCTCTGGCGATGCACTACACCGACAGCGGCCGCATCACTGCACCTGTCCGAGCAGACTGAACAGCGGCAGATAGACCGAGATCAACAGCGTCGCCACGATAATCCCCATCAGCACCAGCATCACCGGCTCGAGCAGGCTCAGAATGCGCTGCAGGTTCGTCTCCACCTCTTCGTCCAGGAAGTCCGACACATCCGACAGCATGGAATCCAGCGAACCGGTGGCTTCCCCGACCTCGACCATGTCGATGACGATATCCGATCCGACTCCGGCCTCATCCAGACTGATGGAAAGGGACTGGCCTTGACGCACATTGTCGATCACCGGTTCCAGACGCCGCCTGAAGGAGGGATTGCTCACCGCTCCGACCGCCACCTCGAGACTGGTGACGATCGGAATTCCGCCGGCCAGCAGTGTGGCCAACGATCGACAGAACTCCGACAGTCCGAGGCGGTGAAAAATAGGGCCGAGCAGCGGAATCCGCAGCTGCAGCCGCGAAATGGCACCACGTCCGGACTCTGAACGGCTCATGCGGAGACCGACCAGGACCAGCACGACCAGAAAGGTGATCAGATAAACGAAGTTGTCTTTGACAAAGAGCGACAGACCCATGGTCATGCGTGTCAGCAAAGGCAGATCGACCCGCAAATTCGAAAAGAACTCCGTGAATCTGGGCATTACCCAGATCATCATGACTGCAATGAGGGCCACAGACAGTCCAACCAGTGCGGCTGGGTAGACCAGGGCGGAGACGATCCTCTTGCGGGTCTCTGTCACCAGCTGCTGGTACCGGATGAATCGGCGAATGACCTGCTCCATCTCGCCGCTGCGTTCGCCTGCTTGGAGCGTTGCAGCGTAGAGCGGAGGGAACATGTCGCCCAAGGCTCCGATAGCCGCGGACAAGTCTTCTCCGCCCTTTACCCGGTCCCGCACGTCACGTAAAGCGGCCTGGAAGACCGGTTCCCGCTGCCGCCCCAGCACCAGATCCAGGGCTTGCATCATCGGCAGGCCCGAGCGCAGCAGGGCTGCCAGCTCCTGGTTGAAGATGGTCAAAGCCCTGGGGCTGACCCGACTTGCCGTGCGCTTCCGGCCGGGCAGCCGCAGCTTGCCCAGAGCCCCACGGCGGCGTAGGTCGAACAGGTGGTAGCCACGCTGGGTAAGCTGCTGCCTCAGCGTCGCCTCGTCGGCGGCTTCGAAGACGTCCTCCAGGATGCGCCCGTCCGATGTGCCGACTCTACAAAGGAACTGCATTCTCTTCCTCGCCGCCTTTTAGTCCCTGTCGCCTGCCATCGCACGTGCCCTATTCAGGGGCTTTTCCAAGGTGCAATGGATGACGACCATGAGTGCTTGTTCACTCGATTCGGTGCGCGCCAATCCGAGGATCATCGGTTTGTCCAACCAGAGGCTCAGATTAGTGTGGATCAACACTTCCACCTCGCCGTCCTGCTCCCGACGCGCCACCTGGAAGCCATACAGTTTGACCCGCCTGTCGACCTGCACGACGCCGACTCGAAATCGGATCTGGAAATCGGCACCGATCCAGGCTTCGAGTTGCTCGTTCTCGGGCGCCGCCAGGTCGGTTGCCGAAAGCAGCTCGAAACTGTCGTAGCGAAGCAACTCCCGCAACCGGTCGACGAGAGCGGGCGGCAAGCCCTCGGCCACTTGGTTTGCCTTGTCGGTTCGGTCCAGGCCCGCCCGAACGACGCGGACCTCGAATCTGAGAGTTGGCGGAGGAAGGTCGAACTCTGCGAGCAGCACGAGGGCTCGGTCGACCGTCTCGAATACGTCTCGAATCACCAGAGTATTGTCTACCGGGCGCAGCTCCACGGCGCCTCGGGCTGTGAGCAGGGGGTGGATCAGATCGATGGCTTCCGATGCAGCCCGATGCTGCAAGGTGAAGGTACCCGTCACTATCGGACCCGATTCGTTGGCCACCACCGCGGGCGAGACCAGAATTGTCGCCATGAAAACCGCCAAGGCGAGAGTCCTGCATGAAGACTTCGAAGTCACTGGATAGTTCGTCGGCGAGCTTGGGGTTGGAGGACCCGCCACTCACTGTCTCTTCCTCCCTTCGACGACCATGTCAGATTTGAACACCTGAGACGCCTCTAGAGATCCAAAGTCTCGTCCACGATCATTACCACGGCAAGGTCCTCTTCGGTGAGCTGATACACCCTCGCCTCGGGGCGGTTCAACTCTTCGATGACTGGCGGCACCTTCCTGTCATCGACCCACGACTGCCATTCAGACCGCGCTTCCGGTTGGCGCTCGGAGACCGCATCCACCAGCGGTTCCGCGCCATCCTCGAGCGGCCGCCCACCAGCCAGCGGCAGCAGCGCAAGGGCGAAAACCAGACTCGCCGCCACCATAGCAGTCTTCCTGCCACCTCTGGGCCTGATTCTCTCAGCCGTTTCGATGGCTTTCGACCGGCGCAGAGTCCTGACAGAGGCTTGAATCTCGGCGATCTCGGCCTCACCGATCGAGTCGGTCTCGAGGAGTGAGAAAACGACCGTCGGATTCTCTTCGACGACGGCTCGCCGACATGACGAACAAGCTCGCAGGTGCTCGACAAGCTCTTGTCGGAGATCGAGGTCGAGGTCGGCGAGGCTGTCGACAGAAAGCCCCAGGATCCCCCGGTCGGTCAGGTACTGGCAGCTACTCTTCACGGGTCCTCTCTCATCGAATCGATCGGTGAGCCCGGGGAGTACTCGGGGAAACAGGCCTCGAGCTCTCGCTTCAGCTTGCGTCGGGCCACGAACAGGTGATTGCGGACTGTCGAGGCTCTGCAGCCGACCATGGCCGCAACTTCCTTGGTGTCGAAGCCCTCAATCGCTCGCAACACGAATACGACTCGTTGGCGACTGCTGAGGCAGCCGACGAGCTTGAGGAATATCTCCTCGACCTCTCGCTGCTCGAGCTCAGCCAGGCTTCTCCTCTCGCTGTCCACTGCCCGCAGTGACGAACCGGCCAGACCCAAGGCTCGCTCTCGTCGTTGCCGGGCCCGCAGATGATCGATCGTCAAGTTGGTGGCTATCCGGTAGATCCAGGTATTTGGGCTCCATCGATCCCGGAACTCGTGTCGGTGCTCCCAGACCCTGACGAAGGTGATCTGTACGATGTCCCTGGCCTCCTCCGGGTCACCCAACATGCGGCTGGCCACGCTCATTAGGCCCGGTGATTTTCGAGCGATCAACTCATCGAGAGCCCCCTCTTCATCCTGCTGGAGGGCTTTCATGAGGTGTCGATCCGAAACCTCCTGCCAGGAGGGTCGCTTGTCGGGTGAAGTACGGACGAGAGAAGGCATGGTCAGGTCCCTATACTCTTACGAGCGGAAGTCCGTCAGCATCTAGTCGCGGCCCTGACTTTGCCCACCGGAGGACGCAACGGTTCGGTGGATCACTCTCCATTTGCCGCTGCATTCCCAAATCCGCGGAGCTCTCACAGGGTCCTAGCGGGAATGGGGCTAGAATGCCGATGCCACGACGGCCTCTGATTTCGTGACTGTGGGGTTTCGCAGGCATGTCGGACACCGCCGCCGGTAGTGATGAATTATAGGACTGGATGCCGCGTCCAGGGTCGTAGCGACAAGTAGCCATGTGGATTGTCTATCAGTTGGTCGCCATGTTGGCCATGATCCTCGCCGCACCCTTCTTGCTGATGCAACGCGGTCGGCACTACCTGAGGACCATACCGGGGCGTCTGGCCTTCTACGGAGGCCCAGTCCCGCACAGTCCTGTCTGGCTACACGCCGTATCGGTGGGAGAAGTCGGGGTGGCAGCCACCCTGATCCAAGCGCTGCCCCCCGAACAACCGCTGCTCGTGACCACAATAACGCCCACCGGCCAGATGCGCGCACAAGACCTGCTCGGAGACCGGGCCGCCATTTCCTACCTACCTTACGAGACCGATCTCGCCATTCAGCCCTTCCTGAGGCGCTTCGGACCCCGGTCTCTGATCCTGGTCGAAGGAGATCTCTGGCCACTGCTCCTGGCACGGGTAAAAAGAAGAGGTCTACCGGTGGCTGTGGTGAACGGCAGAATCAGCGACCGCAGCTTCCGACGGATGAAACGCCTGCGACCGCTGCTCGGCCCTCTTCTGGGGCGGGTCGACGGATTCGCGGTCCAGACCGATGAGGACCGGCGACGCTTGATCGAGCTCGGGGTCTCCGCCGAACGCGTACGACGCACCGGCAACTTGAAGTTCGAACCCTCCGAGGTCGAGCCGCAGCCATCACTGGAATCCAGACTCACCGAGCTCGCCGCAGGGCGACAGATTCTCATCGCTGGCTCTACGATGCACGGCGAAGAGAGCCTTGTCCTGGACAGTTTTGGACAGCTTGGCGGTGGAAAACGCGCCCTCCTGGTTGTGGCTCCGCGCCATCCAGAAAGATGGAACGAAGTTGAAGATCTTCTGAAGCGAAGGGACCTTGAGGTGCTACGCCGCTCGCAGTGGACCTCGGGTGAGCGACCCGATGTGGTTCTCCTGGACAGCCTCGGTGAGCTGGCAGCTTTGTACCGGGTGGCCGATGCTGCCTTCATCGGTGGGACACTGGTCCCGACCGGGGGTCACAATCCACTGGAGGCGGCTCGCTTTGGAGTACCGACCGTCGTCGGTCCATCGATGGAGAATTTTCGAGAGATCGCGGAGATCTTCGATCGCGCTGCCGCGTGGGAAAGAGCCGCAGATGCAGCGCAGCTGGCCAGAGTCTGGGAGCAATGGCTGGATGACCCCGAGGCGGCACGCCGGATCGGCCGACGAGGCGCCGAGGTCGTAACCGAGAACAGGGGCGCACTGGAGAACACGTTGGCCTTTCTTCGGCCGCTCATGGCGCTCGACAAGGCAGAAACGGATTGAAGGCTGGTAGGCCCCATGAGTACTGTTCTGCCCCGACCCATACAATCCCGATCGCCCTGGCAGCTGCTCTATGGCGCCGCTCACTCCGCTCGCTGGCGATGGTTCGCGAGACGTTCGAAACGGCTCCCGAGACCGGTGGTAAGCGTTGGCAATCTGCACTGGGGAGGCACCGGGAAGACTCCGTTGGTGGCCGCCATTGCGGGCCATCTACGGGATCGGGGAATGCGCACTGCGATTCTCTCGCGGGGATATCGAAGCCGAGGCAGAGGGGTGCGGATCGTCAGCGCTGGCGAAGGGCCGCTGCTCGGCCCCAAGGTTGCCGGAGATGAACCCGTGCTGCTGGCGGGCTCTCTGCCCGGCGTATCGGTACTGGTCGGCCCTGATCGTTTCGAAGCCGGTCGGCACGCACTGGAACGCCTGGACCCCGCTCCGGAGGTCTTCGTTCTCGACGACGGCTTCTCTCACCTGCGACTCTTCAGAGATATCGATCTGCTGGCCTTTCCTTCTGACGACCCATTTGCTGGCGGGCGACTGCTTCCTGGTGGACGGCTGCGCGAACCGTTGTCGGCAGTCCGCAGAGCCGATGCGGTCATCCTCACTGGAGATACCGAACTGGCCGGCTCTGATATCGCGACGGCTTTGCGGGACTTCGGCTTCGAGGGCCCCGGATTCAGCTCACCGACTCGTATCGAGGCACCTCGACTGGCAGCCGGAGGAGCGCTGCCGGAGGGATCGCGGGTGCTATTGGTCGCTGCGATTGCCCGACCCCAGCGCTTTCTCGAAGCAGCCCGGCTGTTCGACCTCGAAGTCGCAGAGACTCTTACCTTTCCCGACCACCACGACTACCCCTCTTCCAGCCTGAGCAGCATCGAAGAGGCATTCGAAGACTCTCGCGCGGTGGCGGTGCTGACGACTACCAAAGACGAGGTCAAGCTCCTGGGGCGTCTGGATAGCCCTCTTGCCAGCCTGCCTGTCCGGGCTGATCCAGAGGAGGAGTTCTGGACCTGGCTCGACATGCGCCTCGACCAGCAGATAGCGGCCATGAGCTGACTTTCGACCTCCTGTACTATTCTGCGGTGCCCGGAGAGACCTCTACCACCATGGAAACCGTGGTCATCGCTCCCAACTGGGTGGGCGACACCGTGCTTGCCCAGCCCGTCTTCGAGGCCCTCGCCGCCAGTGGCAGAAAGGTGACGGTCCTGGCCCGACCCCACCTGCGATCACTGCTGAGTCTGATGCCCAGCGTCAGCGACTCGCTGACTCGTAGCACGTCTGACGAGCAAACGGTCGAGGTGATTCGCGCACGGAGCTTCGACGAGGCCGTGATCTTGCCGAATTCTTTTCGCTCTGCTTGGCTGCCATTCCGGGCCAGAGTACCCGCACGATGGGGCTACGGCGGCCGATTCCCTTCCTGGTCTTTCCGGTCACCACTTCTGAAACCCTCGGTGAGGCGACCCAAGGTCTCTGGTCGCCATCAGTCGGCCGACTACCAGGAACTGCTGGAAGCGATGGACGCCCCGGTGCCGAACATCTGGCAGCCACATCTTACCCTTTCCAAAGAGGCACAGACGACCGGGCGGGACCTGCTCGCTCGGGCACAGGTAGCTCCAGGCCCGGCAGCCGTCGTTGGACTCTTTGCCGGCGCTGAGTTCGGCCCCAGCAAGCGATGGCCGTGGCGGCGTTTCGTGGCGCTGGCGCGCGATCTCCGGCGCACCCGACCTGAGGTGCGAATCGTTCTCATCGCCGGTCCCAAGGAGCTCTGGCTGGCGGTCAGAATCCACGAGGAGACCGGCAAAATCCACCCCGTGGTTGGACCCGACCTGGATCTGGCCGGTCTGGCTGCGGTACTCGACCAACTCGACCTGCTCGTCACGAACGACTCGGGACCGATGCATTTGGCGGCAGGACTGGGAGTTGCCTGCGTCGCACTCTTCGGTCCCACCGACCCTACTCGCACCCGACCCGTTGGCCATCAGCACCAGGTGCTCTACACCGACCGCTGGTGCTCACCCTGCTTCCGAAAACGGTGCCCCCTGATCCACCACCGCTGCCTGCGGGATCTGAGCGTCGATCAAGTGGTTGAGACGAGCGCCCACCTTCTCGACTCCCTCGAATAGGGGTTGAGGCGTCCGGAGCTTTGCTCCGGCCGATCTTTGAGGGCTTGGGGGCTTGGGGTCCTGGGGTCCTGGGGTCCTGGGGTCCTGGGGTCCTGGGGTCCTGGGGTCCTGGGGTCCTGGGGTCCTGGGGTCCTGGGCAAGAGATCATCCTCTTTCAAGGAAGATGTCAATGGGAGGTCCGTCCGG
>JBATEX010000010.1:0-13546 GCA_049664225.1 Thermoanaerobaculia bacterium | reverse complement strand
CGGCAGTACCTGTGAATCGATCTGCTGTCTGTCTTCGATCAACCAGGGCAAATGGCGCGGCAAGGCACCCGACAGGGCGTAACGGTGTCCGAGCTCGAGAGAACACCCCGCGATCGAATCGAAGTCGCCCTCCGGACCACCCAGCTGCCGAACCACCTCCGATCGAATCAAACAGGCGCGCATGGAGACCCGCCAGGAGGTTGCCTCGCGTTCGATCGATGGATCTGCGGAGAGCATCCAAGTGGGGCTCACGTAGTCGAGCAGACCAGGTAGACCACCCATCCCCAAGGCGAGTCCCGCATGCCAGAGATCACCTGGGCGCTCGACAGCCCTCGAGATCTTCTCGGGATCTGGAAGCTCCAGCTCGGAGTCCCACATCAAAACCGCCTCCGATCGGCCCTTCTCCACCACATCGTCTACGGCAGCGGCCACAGCGCTCGGCTCCGCTCGGCAGGCTTCGGCAGCGCCGAGTCCCCACTCGGGGCACTCCGTCGATCCCAACCAGAGCAAGTCGATACGAGGCGTCGTCACCGTTCCCGTTCCTTGCACAGATCCGTATAGAGGTCCACAAAGGCATCGATGTGCCGGTCGATCGAGAAGTTCTCCTCGGCTCTGCGCCGGGCGTTTCGGCTCATGGAAGATCTCAGATCCGCGTCTCCGGCGAGAAGCGCCAGCTTCTCCGCCATCCTCCGAGCGTCTCGCCGCGGCACAACGCAGCCGGTCTCCCCGTCAGCGACGTTTTCTGGCAGGCCATCCGCATCGGTGACCACCGTCGGCAGCCCCATGGCCTGCGCCTCCACGACCCCATTGCAGAACCCTTCCGACACCGCCGCATGCAGCAGGACGTCCGCCTCTTTCATCCTCTCGCGCACACGATCAGGCGACACGAAGCCCTCGAACTGCACGATTTTCTCGAGACCCAGTTGATGCCGGGCAAAAGCGAGCGACTCGAAGGCACTGCCATCGCCGAGAATCTCAAAGCGACAAACCACTCCATCGTCGACGAGGTGGCGAATCGCTTGCAGCGCATGCTCGTATCCCTTTTTCCACTCCAGCCTTCCGACGCTGAGGATGCGGAGCGGGTGCTCAGTCGTGCCTAGTACCTCCTTCGACGGGTTGCGATCCGTTGCCCAGAACTGAAGATCAACTGCGGGTGGGATCAGCCGGCGTTCCTTGTCTCCGGGACAACCACGAGCCATGGCCCGATTCCAGAGGTCCCGACCCAAGAAATGGAGCGCATCCGCATGCTCCCAGACCTCATCGTAATACCCATCGACGTCCAGTCCACTGAAGTTCAGATCGTAGCCACGGAAGCTGACGACTACGCTGCTACCGAGAAGCTCTCGGAGATGCATCCTGCCCACAGCGAGGGCACCGAACTCGAAATGAACGATGTCCGAATTCAGCCGGATCAAAGGAGCGTCGAGGAGTAGACGCTTGCCAGAAGATGCACCGTACCGCCATACCGAGCCCGGGTTTGTAGCCAGCGCTCGAGCTATGTCGATGGGACCTCCCAGGAGTGGCTTCCACCGGGGTCGAACCGGCGTCACTCGATGCACGCGGCGCCTCGATCCAGGAGCCCTGTCGACCTCAGGAAACTGCTGCCATACCGATCGGTCGCTGCGGTTGCAGACGACATGAGCATCGACCCCACGCTCGAGAAGCCCCAGGAACTTGCGTACGATGAACGTCTCCGAGAGCTTTGGAAACGTCGGCACAACCGAGACCACCCTCATGGCATCGCTCCGACCCGGTGCCGTTGCAGGACTGTGTCGAGCAGCTCTCGCCACGCGGCGATGTGCCGTTCCAGGCTGAACTGACTCACCACCCGTTCTCTTGCGGCAGCACCCATTTGGAGTCTCAGCTGCCGGTCTCCGCCGAGTTGGGCGAGCGCTTCGGCCGTGGCCTCCGGATCTCGTGGCGGTACGAGACGACCCTCCACGCCGTCCCGAATCGCCTCGGCCATACCACCCACGTCCGTGGAGACGACGGGAAGCCCGCATGACATCGCCTCCAGAGCCGCGTTGGAGATCCCTTCTGACAGACTGGAAAGGACAAAGATATCCGCCTGCCGCAGCTCATTCCTCACCTGTGTCTCGTCGTGTCGACCGAGCAGGTCCACCGAATCGCTTAATCCGAGGTCACCGATGGTGTACAGGAGTCGCTGGTGTTCAGGTCCATCGCCGATGACTCGGAGGTGTGTTCTTCTCCCGGTATCAAGAAGTGCTCGCAGCGCCAGAAGAAGGCTCACGTGCCCCTTTCTCCAGATCAGGGAACCCGTCGTGACCAGGCGAAGGCCTTGCTCGGGGTTCACGGAGACTCTGCCCGGACTGAAGAAGCTCGGATCCACGGCGGGACGAATCACGCGGACCTTGCCTCGTGGGATGCCCTGTCCCACAACGATTCTCTCGAGGTCATCGGAGACACAATGGACGACTGTCGCCCGTTCGAGCGCCGTGAAGTAGCGAGCAACGTCGGCTCTTCGTCTCGGGTTGTGTGGGGCGATGTTCAACTGCGCGCCTCGACAGCTCACGACCACCGGCTTTCCAATCCCGAACAGCGGTAGGTGTGCCGCCGCCGCCGAATTCCACGGAAAGTACAGCACGTCCCAATCTCGACCGATCGGAGGCGCCAGGTCATGCAGCGCTCTGACTTGGCGCCTGGCGCCGGCCCGCTGATCTCCATCGAGCGCCATCTTGGTCTCCGCCGGGGAGCGGACCCAGGCCGCGGCGGCAGAGCCTACCGACCGAAGCAGCCTCACGGGACTCGGTCCTCTCCACGATGGGGCTGAGATCCACTGTACCGGCATACCGCTAGGCCGCCTGGGTGATGCGACTACCACCTCGACTCCAGACAGGGCGAGTCCGACGAGTAGGCGCTCTAGAAAGGTCTCCGCCGGCCACGAGAGGCCCGCCACCAAGAGTCTGAGCGGTCGAGCGCTATCCATGAAGCTCGAGCCAGGCGGAAAATGTAAGAAGCATCGATACGGCGTAGCCCAGTGCCGGATCGCGGTCGGGTGCGCTGAACTCCTCCAGCAGGATCTCGATCTCGCGCCGCGGCAGCAGATCGTGGAGTCTCAGTCCCTTTCGCAACAGCCAATGCTGAAGACCCTGCTCACCACGGTCTCCCAGAAGCTGGACCTCCCAATTGCGCTCGATCGGCCGCTCTCTCCGCAGGGTTCGCATAGCCTTCTTCACGATCCGCCTGGGCAGATGCCAGGAGTCGAATCTATGGTAGGCGTATAGATTCGCATCGTAGGACTGCCACTTGATCCGGGCCAGATCCGGCGCATAGCGCTTGAGGAAGTCGATCTGCAGCCGGCGTCCTTCGAGCATCGAGCTCGGGACCGCACTCACGATATCGGTCACCCGCGTGTCGAAGAAAGGCAATCGAGGAAACACCGCAGCTTGATACATCCTGAGACTTGCTAGCGTCCAGCGGAATCCCCAGGTCTCCGTCTTGAGGGCTCTGAGCCGGAAATCGGGTTCGTGTTCCTGGGGAATCTGTGCAAGCTGCGCGGCCAACATCGCCTGGAGATGCTGCCCAGGCTCATCCGTCGCTGACTGAGGTCTGCAAATGTGCCGCACCAGCCATTCTCCACCCCGTTTCCGCATCTTCGACATCGCGAGGTCTGCGAGCTCTTCGTCCGATTGCACCCCCGAGCTCACGCCCGCGCTATCCAACCAGACGTCACCCCAATGCGCCGCAATCAACCAATCCGCATGCCGAATCAGCTCCTCCAGGACCGTCGCTTGTCGACACTGCGTGATGTCCTGAAGACCCTCGACGCTGTTGACAACTGTTTCGAGTCTGTCGAAGAGATAGGGGCGAATCTCATAGGTCGCGTGCGACAGTCCCCTTGCGTCTGCAACTTGGCTACCAATCACCGTCTCAGAGGACCGATCGCCGTAGCCATAGGAGAAGGACCAGATCCGAGGATCTTCTGCCAGCTCCGGACCTACCGGTACCACGGTGCTTCGCGAGTCGAGACCACCGGAGATCGGAATCGCAATCCGACCTGTGTCCAGCATCTCGTGCATCACTTCTAGAAACGTCTCTCCAAAGACCTCAAGGGCTTCACCAGGCGAAGCGAAGTATCGGGACTGCCGTGGCCAGGACCAGTAGCGTTCCTGCACAACCAGGGCGCCACCTTCATCGAAAACGTAGCGGCTGGCTGGCCTGAGGATTCTCACATCCTCGTAGAAGGTCCTGTCGTCAGGGAAGAAGCCCATTCCGAAGAACCCGGAGAGGCCGATCCAATCGAGCTGCTTGCGAGACACCGCTGCTGCCACAGCCGGGAAGAACGTGCCGATTGCCGCTCGACGCCCTCGCGATCCGCAATACGCGTGAACCGTGCCGAAACGGTCAGTGACAAAGCTCCATTCTCGACGCCTGGTGTCGTAGCCGATCAGCAGAAAGTGGCCATTCAGCATTGCCGGTGACTTCAGGCCCTGCAAGACCTCGACGAGAGTCTCAGTGGAACTTGGTGGACCATGGAGCTCTCCAAGAAGCCAAGCCCGACAGTCAGGGCTACTCGCCTCGGCCAATGGGAAGCCCGCCCAGCCGGTTGTCGGCGCTTGAGTGTGCAGCTCCCACCCGTCACACTCTTCGGTGAGCCATGTACCTTGCGTTCGCTGGGAGCGAGGCGGTTGGTCCCCACCCAGCACAACCAGCAGATCACCAGCCCAGGTTTTGGCCTCGTGGCTTTGAGAGTTGTGATTCATCGACAAACCGGTGATCGAGGTCAGACTCTCCAGCTTTCCTTCAAATTCTCCCACTTCTCTGGGCAGTCCGATGACCACCGACAACTCGCCCGCAGGAGAGGGGCTTCCTACCGGCTCTTTCTGTCACTCTCGAGTCCCCAGGACCTCATCATAGAGCGCCATGTATCGCTGCGCCTCCTGACGTGTCGAGAATCGCTCGACACACCGTTTTCGAGCCGCTCCCCCGAGGCTTCGACGCAGGACCGGCGAATCCGCGAGGCGATGAAGAGCTGCAGCCAAGGTCACCGGATCTTCGGGCGGCACGAGTAGGCCACTCTCATCGTTGACGATCAGGTCCCGGTTGCCGGGAATGTCCGTGGCAATACAAGCCAATCCTGTCGACATCGCCTCCAGGAGAGCCACAGGACAGCCTTCCATACGGCCCCGACCTAGGCTCGGCAGCACGAAGATATCGAGATGCCGGAGAAACTCGTCCACCCCTTCCACCATGCCTACTGTAAGAACTCGATCGCGGAGGTCCAGCCGTTCGATCTGCTGCCCGATCGACCGAGCGTACTCTCCTTCGTCGGCGCGGCCTGCAAGCAGGACCTGCAAGCCGGGGACTTCGGCCGCGGCCTGGACCAGCGTGTCTTGACCCTTCACCGGCAGAAGGTGAGCCACGCAGCCAGCGCGAAGGTCTGCAGCTGCATCCCTCTCCTCGGGCAACGGGCAGTACCGATCAACATCGACTCCCGAGGGTACGTATTGCGTCTTTCGCCTCAGGCTGGGACTCGAGAAGAAGTCTCTCAGCATGTCCCGATTCTGGGCGGCGATGCCGTGAGCGAGTTGCGATCGCAACCACCAGGATCTTCGATTCCAGCTCATGTTCTTCTTGGTGTAGACCCAAGCCTTGGCTCCTGAGAGCCGGGCAATCAATGGCTCGGAGTAGTCGTCGAGGTAGTGAAAGGAGTGCCAGAGATCGAAGCCCTTGCCGCGAAACTCTCGAGACCGCTGAAGGGCCCGCCAGAACAGGGTTGACCATGGCTTCCCTGCCACAGTAGAGGCGGTCTCGAAAAGGGGCACGCCAAGGCCTCGCAAGTGATGCTCGAGAGGGACGTCTCCCAGGCGCGCGACACAAACCGAGGGCCGATATCGATCTCGATCCAAGTTCGAGACGATGTGGACCAACAGCTGCCCGGAACCCGCGGTGACGAAATTCGGCAGAGTGTAGAGGACCCGTCTGGGCCGAATCATGGAGTCGCTGTCTCTCCTGGCGGACGCCCGGCGGCCCGAAGTGTCATTCCCACTACTGAGGGTCCTGGCGAAGCAGCCCTTCGTCCCGGGCTAGGCATTAGGTCACTCCCATATGCTTCAGAGGCCTCTGCACCGACCCAGGCTACGCCAACCCCACGCTTCCAGCAGAGTGCAAACAGATGTGCCGTGCGCTGAGACTGCTGCTCTAATCCGTTCGACTCCCGCCAATTCATCACGTTGCTCCAAGCCGTTACTATCGACCTGACCGGGCGCCGCAACTCGAGACTCCTCAGCCCGCGGACTCGGTTCCGCCCCGTTTTGACTCCATAGCGGACATCCACCTTCCCGAACCTGGAGCTCAAGAGGTCTCGGAGCTCCTCTCGGCGGTAGTGACGAACATGATCAGGGTTGAAGTGGGGGGGCTCGTTTCGGATGTAGTCGCCGTTTGGGGTGGTGAAATAGGCCCATCCTCCCGGCTTCAACACTCTGGCCACCTGCTCCACGAAACGGTCATCTTCCCTCACGTGCTCGATCACTTCAACGCACACAACGCCATCGAAGGACTCGCTGGGCAGAGAGCAATCGATCATGCTCTCCAGGACCATGTCGTCGATGTTTGAACGTCGTCGTTTCAAATGAGCGAGAGTCGCCTCCGTTACGCCCAAATCTTGATCCACCCCGTAACCGGGTAGTTCGAGAATCGTTATCGCAGCCGGTAGGCCCATTGTGTACGGTGATCTGCGCCCACCAGCATCCAGAATTCGCGGCCGCTCCCGTTGCGATCCCCTGACGAGGTCCGCCAAGTCTCTCCTCACTTGCCCATGGGGCACGGGCAGGAATCGGTCAGCCCGCGCCCGCAGCCACTCGAAGGCGGTCATCGACTACCTCAGGCCCTCGGGATGCTCAGGATCGACTGCAGTCGCAGCGACAGCCTTTTCTGACACCACAGCAAACCGCCCTGACCGAGGACTCCCTTCCAGATCATGGTGAGGCCCAGTCGATTCAGAGTGAGCTGGGACACTACAAACACTGTGCCATACACCACGGCTTCCAACAACAGACGAGCCCACCCACCCACAAGAGGCATCAGCCCGGCCAAGCCAAAAGAAGACAACCCCGCAACAGTGGCCCCAGCAATCACCACCAGGGCAGGCCGAAGCGTAGGTAGCCACTTCCAGCGAAGAAACCGAAAGCACACTTCCAGCTTGATCAGGGAAAAGGCGCTCTTGATCACCGTTACCGCCAGTGCGACGCCGACGATCCCCGCGAATCGAGCTCCAAGAAAATACGCCATCCCCAGCGGTATCACAATCCAGCGGACAATCCTGAACGAGATATCAGGGCGCCCCACCGCATAGAACACACTGCCTATTCCCGAAGTCAAAGCATTGACAACCACGTGGACAGAGAGAATCTGAAAGACGATGACCGAGGGGGTCCACTTTTCACCGAACACCAGAGGAATCACTAGGGCAGCATGGACAGCCAAGAAGGTCACGATCGGTGCAATCAGAAATACCGTGGCAGCAGTGGCGGTGCGGTAGGCCCGTCGAATTCTCTCCCTATCGGGATTCAGGCGGGAATAGACCGGTAGCGACAAGCTGGAATAGAGACCGAGGATTCTCCGGCTGAAGACGCGGCTCTTCTCGAAGGCAAAGTAGTAGAACCCTAACTGAGCCGTCGGTAACAGGCGGCCGATCAGCAGATAGTCCAAATTGTGAACCAGATAATTGACGAGCGAGTTCCCCGTCGCGAACCTCCCGAAGCCTAGAATCTCTCGAGACCAACGCTTGGCGGCGGAGACATCCACACCCACGCCGAAACTGGTCATTCTCCACGCCAGCAGAGCAATCACAATCGGAGCAGCGATCTGGGCAGCAACGAGGCTCCAGACACCAAATCCCAGTACCGCCAGAGAGCAGGCCACAACCGAGCTCACTACCACAGCAACCAGGTTCAACTTGGCGATCTTCGAGAACGCGAGATCTCTTCGAAGCAGCGCTTGAGCAAAGGACGAGAGGCCCTGGAAAGGCAGCGCCAAAGCTAGCGCAGCAATGACCCAGACCACGCGAGAATCTTCCAGAATCAAGCCACCAATTGGCGCGAGGAGGACCTGAAACACGGCCAGACTGAGAAAGAGCGCGGCATTCAGGGTAAAAGCGGCTGGCAGAAACCCAGGATCCAGATCCTCACGTTGCACAATCAGAGCGGAGATACCGAAATCGCCGACTGCCCTGGCGAGACCACCGACAGCGACCGCCATGGCAATGAGTCCGAAGTCGTCGGGAACGAGTAGGCGAGCCAGCGCGATCGAGGTCGCTAACTGGATGACCTGAGAGACAGCGCTCTCAGCCGCCAGCCACCTGACACCGGTTCGAGCGGCCCCGGCAACCCCAAGTTCTGAGAACGAGGGACCTGCGGAGTCGAGTTCAGTATTGTCGGACGAGTCCTGCATAACTCGAGCCAGGCTAGATCAATTCACGCTTGGTGTCGGCTCATTCTAGAAACGCCAAGAGGCGTTGATCGAGCACTTTCAGCACCTATCTCGGTCTCATGCCTTCTCGGCAATCGCCAAGAGCATATGAGCGTAGCGCCAACGAAACCCACCCGGCGCACGCGTGAACCACTTTCGCCAGATCTGCTTGATCCGCTCTCGACACAAAACGGAGCCCCAGAATCGACTGAAGACTGGGTGCTCGCGGGTCATGAACGCGGCGACCGCATAAGGCAGATGGTCTCTTACGACGAACCCAGCTCTCTCCAAGTGCTGATTCAACTGTTCACGACTGAAATAGAACTGGTGAAAGCTCAAATCGTGCGTGCCAGCCTGGCTCAAGTGCTGTAGATGACGCGCTCTCAACGGGTTCAGGAAGGGTACGCTGACGAACGCAATACCACCTGGTTGCAGCACTCGAGCTGCCTCCCTTAGGGCTCCATCTGGGCCATTCACGGAGTGCTCGATGACACCTAGCGAGACATAGGAACCAACCGTACCGCCTTCCAGATCGAGATGCTCGACATCCCCCTGCCTCACATTCAGGAAAGCCGCATTCCGGTTGACAGAGGCCACGACATTCACCGACCTCTCCACACCAAGGACTTTGAACCCTTCGGCTTGCAGTGCGGCCATGATGCGGCCCGCTCCACAGCCCGCCTCGAGAACCAGTTCTCCCCTGGGTAGATATTGCCCGAACACGGATGCCAGCTCTCCCAATGCGGGAATCCCGACACTCGCGGACAGGGACTCGTAATCGAAGCTCTCCCAGTACTCCTCCCAGTACCTGTCATGATCGTCGGCCGAGTGAAAAAGGGCCAGGCGATCACCCACTAGTCGGAATTCTGTCCGAGGCTTTGGATTGCGCAGCATGATCTCGAGATCCGCAGGCTAGTCGGATCGCCAGACTACCTGGTCTTTCCTACACTTGGCGAGTGCTGGCGAAGTGACCAGCATCAACGCCAGCGCCGGCACCATATAGCGAACGATTGAGAGTGCCGCCGTGGTGATCGCCCAGAAGTACAGCACGATCATGGTGATCAGGACACCAGCGTCGCGAGGTGCTCCGCCACACCGCCACAACTTGAAGACACCTACCCACAGCAGAGTGACGATGGGAATCTGAAAGAGGAGAAGCCACCTGTCGAGAACGCCGCTGTCGGTGCCGTACCAGGCGCGTGCCACTTTGATCGAGTACAACTGAATCACGGCGGCGGGTCTCTGCAGGAGGTTCGCGATCAGGTAAGCGGCTATCGAGGAGATGCTGCTCAGCTCGCGGTAGCTCTGCTCATGAATCTCCCATTGCAGGTGACGCACGTCCTCTGGCACCCAGACAGGCCGATCCTCGCTGGGATCGACTGCGTAGGTCAGGCCGTCCAACACCGCCTCGACTCCTTCTGTGCTGACCGGAATGATCTCACCCGTGGACCGGTATGCGTGAATCTCCCAGGGCAGAATGGCCAACAGCGCGCCAGCCAGCAGCAGCGACGCCGACGCGAGTCTGGGGCGAAGAGACTCCCCCCCTTTTCTGATCAGAAGATACAAGCTGAACACTACAGGGAGTCCGATTCCGCTCGGTCGCGTCAACATTGCCAAGCCCAGCACCAATCCCGTCAACAGCAGGCGCCGATGTCCGACGTTTCCGGGCACAGCGGAGCGTAGAAGGAGGAGTAAGGCGCCCAACAACAAGACGACGAAAGGAGCTTCAGAGAGCGGCTGGAGCCACAGCCGCCAGAACACCGGATACGCCAGCCACACGGCAACGCAGAACAAGCCCCATCGAGGGCCCCAGATTCGATTCCCCAGGAGGAAGATCAGAACCGACCCTGAGATGGCGCATGCCAGAAGGAGCAACGCCCCCAGCCGACCATCATCGAGACCGGTGGCCTCGCTCATCCACTCGAGCCCAGCCAACATGAGCGGAAAGACCGGTGGATAGCGATACGACCCGAAACCCTCTCCTGCGAGTAGCGACCGCACTTGCGGCTCGTAGTCCGGAGCCAGCGCCGTGAAGTTCGTAGCCGTCTCGAAGAAGCTCGGCTGAGAAATCACCCACAGGCAAACAATCGAAACACAGGTAAGAAAGACCGTTGTACGAAGCGGCCTATCGAGGGCCCAACGCACGATGGGCTTCACGGTCTCGATCAGAGCAGCCACTCCCCTACGACCACCGTATCGTTGCGTTCCAACAGCAGGTCGGGGTCCTTGCCATTCTGGATGCGCTTGGCGTTGACGGGGATGAGCTCTTCGGTGCCGTCGGTGTAGCGGCGCTTGATGGTGACTTTCTTGAGATTAGCCCTCTCCGTCGGTCCACCTGCGGCGGTTATGGCCTGCAGAACGGTAATCCCTTCGCTACTCAGGTAGTCGACGGCACCGGGGCCGCGTACCGCACCGGTCACGTAGACCCTCAGGTTTCGGGCGGGTGGCACCACGACGATATCGCCCGGCTTCAGACTGACGTTCTGGGTGACGTCCCCCTCATCGAGAAGTCGTGTGGCATCGATCTCGAGGGTCTCTTGGTTTGGGGTCTCACTGCCACGCACGACCAGGATCTGGCCCCCCCGGTTCTGAGTAACACCCCCTGCTCTCCCAATGACCTCTAGCAGGGTGCCGCCCCCGACAAGATCGTACGAGCCAGGCGTCTGAACTGCTCCTTGCACCGAAACCGTGCCACTGATCGATTCGACGACGAAGATCGAGACCTGTGGATCGTTGACCAGTTCTTTGGTCGAGAGCATCCTGGCGATCAACTCTTCACTACCTTTCACCGTCAACCCAGCGATTCTGAAGTTTCCCAGTAACGGCATGGTGATAGTGCCGTCCCCCAGGATTCGAACCCGGCGGCTCAGTTCCTCGATGCCGAGCACGCTGATTTCGAGAACATCTCCTGGGCCAACGGTCAAAGTCTCGGAGGTCTGCGATTGAACAGGGGCGCTGAGCTGCGGCGACAGTAGGAGCGTTACCAAGAACCCGAGAATCTGCCAGTTTCGATTCATTCTTCAAAGACTCCCGGCCTCAGTGTAGCCGAAGATCGAGGGCCACTCAGCCCCACGGCCCGCCGCCGGTGCTGATACCGAAGTTGGCCCTGATGCCGTTGGTGGTCCGGTCGAAGATCGGGATATTGGAATCGTAGTCCGTAGACCAGGCACCCACCGAGAATCTGGCCTTGCCGAAGGCGAAACCGATGTCCGCTCCGTAGGTGTTGAAGTCGTCGCTTCGATCCACCTCAGAAACCTCGAACGGCGTATAGTCGTTGACACCCGTCTCTCCGAAGACTCGCACCCAGATCGACCGCGTCATGGCGATCCGCAATGCCAATCCTGCGGTGGGACTGTCGAAGTAGGCCCACTCCTCGGAAAATGAGTAGACGAGATTGTTGCGAGCGTAGATCTGCGGCTCCAGGCGATTCCAGGCGCGCCAGGCAAGCTCGGCACTACCGGCCAGGCCGCTGTAGTCGACGAAGCGCGAGTCCGGGCCATCCGGTGACAGGTCGAGATACAGAAGATTGGCCCTGAAGAAGAAACTGGAGGTCTCGTAGTCAGCGGTGAGAACCGGCGAAGTCCCCGAGTTCGAGCGGTCGCTCATGCCCGGGTCGAATTCGGCCTGCGAGGCCTCTGCACCGACTCCCAGCCTGAATCCCCTGGGAAGAGGAATATCGACGAGAAGGCGAAAAAACTGCTCGTCCCGGTCCACGACGCTGAGATCTACGAACCCCTCTGGACTATCCAGATACCGGATCGCCCGAAGGGTGCCTCCCAGAACGACAGAAAACCCCCCGCCCACCTCGATGTCGAAGACGGCTTCCGCCTCGTCGAGTCGGGTATTGACCTTCTCCTCGAATTCCTGGCTGAAGAAGACGGCATCGTCTTGCCGTGTAGCGCTCAGCTCCATGCCTGTGCGGCCGAGATCCCCGAACAGCCCCAGACCATAGCGCCCGTTCCAGCGGTTGCGCTCCGAATCGTCCTGCCACCAGACGTACTCGGGCAGCACATGCAGGGCCAGAATCATCTCTGAGCCCACCGCCGTATACCCGCGCACACCCGCACCGACAGTGGCGGTGAGCTGAGATTCCCCCCTCTCTGTCGTGTCGGTGTAGGACAGGTTGCGAATCGCCGCCCACGGGTCGAAGTAGACTCGACCCAGTTTCCACCTGGCGCCCTGCATCGCCCGCTCGACGGTCTCGGACCGCGAGATCGTGCGGCCGATGAACGTGCCGGGAGGTGTGAACTGAGTGAACTGGGCCTCGGCTGCGTGGGTCCAGACAATCGAGCATACGGCGACGAGCACAGCAGTCTTGAGTCCAAAGAGCTCTTCGAAATTCATCTGGGTCTCAGTCGCCAGCGGTCCGTATTTCGAGGCGCATTGTGGAACATCCAAGATTGTCTCAGTTGTTGAGCAACTCTCACGCGTCTGGGCTGAGAATGGGCTGATCGCAGAGGATTCTGGCCGGATTGTGCCACATCCAGGTGGCGACGGTTGTTTCTGAATACTCAGCAGCCAGAATCCCATAGGCTGCATCCAGATTGGGAGCGCGCGAGTGACCGTTGTGGCCATCCGAGGCCACGACGTCCACCCATCGACTCTCGAACCAGGGCATCAGCGCTTTGGCTATTCCTCGACCCCTGCGGTCGACGATGGACTCCGCATTGACCTGGACGATGCAGCCCTTCTGTTTGAAGCCCGCGAGACGACCAGGCTTGCGGTCCAGGAAACCATAGCGCTCCACATGGGCCAGCACCGGGGTCAGCCCGCTCTCGAGAATTCTGTCGACCGCTGACTCGGCGATGTCGAAGGGTAGGTACGGAGGAAACTCCACCAGCAGATAGTGACTACCGTTGAGGGTCAGGACATCGCGCTTCTGCAAGGCCTGCAAGAACTCTGGGGAGACGAGGTTCTCAGCCCCGAGGTAAAGAGCCATCTCGCGGAGGAACCTGTTCTCCTTACTCCTGGCGAGTTCTTGCAGGCGCTCTTCCATCGCAACGTAGGAGTCGGAGACGCGGACGACATCCGTGTCGCCGAGCGAAGCAAACATGTGAGGAGTAGCCACCATGGCACGCGTACCCCGGTCGTAGGCATGGCGCAGCATCTCGAGAGT
>JBATEX010000009.1:0-3225 GCA_049664225.1 Thermoanaerobaculia bacterium | reverse complement strand
CCTGGGTACGGCGTCGGCCGAACGGTCGGCGCCATACAAACCGTCCTCGCGGGCCCAATGGGTTGTAGGTTTCGATTTGGACGCGCTGGAGACCGTGGCGCTAGGGGTTGTCCCTACGTATACTCAGCTTTCGACAACGACGCGGGGTGGAGCAGTCTGGTAGCTCGTCGGGCTCATAACCCGAAGGTCGCGGGTTCAAATCCCGCCCCCGCTACGAAGAGAACCCTTGGGACACCCACATATCCCGAGGGTTTTCTCGCGCTGCGACGTCGAGCTTCTAACGGATCTTCTAACGGTCCGTCCGGGTTTGCGAATGAAGGTTGCGTTCTCAAGGGCTTGGCCGACGGTCGCGAGCGCGACTCCGATCAGGGCTCTCGCTATTCTTTGGCGAGGCTCTACTCGACGCTCGGTTCTACGATCGAGTGCTCGGCCGAAGAAGGGGTGAACGTCGTTGGACCAGGCGGTCATAGATCTCGCAGCGGATGAACTCGGCGTCGAGGATCTCGTGCGCCTACGCGAAGGCGGCCAGAAGTACGTTGCTAGATGTCGTGCGACCGATGGCGACGCGGTTCTGAAGATCGTGTCGTTGCAGAGTATCGGCAATGCGGACGAGGTCTTGGAGCGGGCCAAACGCGAAGTGGGTCTCTTGGCCGACGTGGACCATCCGAATCTCGTTGGAATTCGACAGTCGCTAACAGACGTCGGCGATCCCGTCGTGGCTGTGGCATGGCTGGAGGAGTACCTCGGAGGAGAGGACCTGACGGATCGTTTGGGGGTCCCATGGCCTTGGGCCGATGTTCAGGTGCTCGGCCTTGAGGTGGCGCGCGGATTGCAGACCTTGCATGAGAGGTCCGTGGTTCATCGTGATCTGAGCCCGAACAATGTCAGATGCTTGACGAGTGGATCCTACGTGATCATGGATCCTGGCTATGCTCGACATCTCTCACGATCGACATTGACGGTGTTTGGCCAACCAGGTACGCCAGGATTCCTTTCTCCGGAGCATCTTTCTCAGAACGGCCCGCTGCCTGCCTCAGATGTGTTCTGTGTAGGGATTCTGATGTTCGCTGCGTTGACTGGCGATCTGCCATACCCCCTAACCGCAGACATCGCGGGCTATCAGGGTGCGCTTCGCAGCAGACCCGCGCCAAGGATCGGTGCACTCAGGCCCGACATCCCGTCCGAGGGTGTATCGATCGTTGACCGTTGTCTGGATCTCCAGCCAGCTCGGCGGTTTCTGGATGGTGGCGAGCTTGCCGCCGCTCTCGATTGTGAGATCTCATGACGGACATCGTGATCCACGACAGTGGACGATCCGGGAAGGTCTCGTGGGCCACGCAGGTCGTGCAATCGGGGGTTGCATCCGGAATGGCTATTTCGCCATGGGAGACGCCGCCCTCGGCAGCTCCGAGGCGGCCTTCAGCGGCCGATATCACTAACCAGATGCGAGACATCGGTGCGGTCACACTGTTCGATCCCGAGTCCCATGGCGTCTTCGTTCGCGGCGCAGACCGAATGGCCATTTACGACGAATGGCATCTGTGGCCATCTGGTGGTCCGGCCAAGGACGCGGCATCGTTCTCGCACCACTTGGATCGAGTCGTTGAGATTCAGAATTCGCTCGGTGCGCCGTTGATCGCTCCGACGGTATGCTTGGAGGCACCGGCCGGGCGAGACGCCGACCTCGTGATCGAGGTCTTTGAGCAGATGCGCTCACTCACTGGAGTTGCGGGTTGGACTGCGGCGATCGTCGGTACGCCTTCCTTCTGGAGTGCTGGGTCAGAGCTCGATGCCTTCATTGGTCGTATTGCCACGCTTCGACCCGAAGAGGCGATCCTGAGCGTGCTTCGGGCTACCGGCCAGTACCCGTGGAGTGACTTGACTGCCGAGGAGGTTGCCGGGGTATGTCGGACAACTCGGAGCTTGTCCCTTCGCATGCCTGTGATGCTCGCGCGCTCGGATTTCGCTGGGCTGCCCGCTGCGGCGGCTGGCGCATCGAAGATCGGCACTGGGTGGGACTTGAAGCAGCGAGTTCTTAGCGCCGAACTGTTTCGGGCATCGCCCGGCATCCGGCGTCAGAGCCAGCGCGTCTCACACATCGGTCTGTTCGCCTCGCTCAAGCGCCGAGAGGCCGAGCAGCTCAGAGCCGGGGATAGCGGCCTGTCTGACCGGCTCGTTCCTGGCACGTTGCCACTTGATTTCAATGGTCATTGGAGGCACCACCTGTCTGTCATGGCGAACATCGCCCACGATGTGGGAGGTGGAGCGACGCCTCGCGATCGTGTGGCGCAGCTTCAAGATGCCTACGCGACGGCAGCCGGGGACTTCGTTGCCGTGGCTCGTTATGCGCGTCCACTCGAGGCAACGGAGGCGCAGTGGATCACACCGCTCGCCGATGGACTCGGAATGTTTGCCCGGTCGGAACGGCTCTAGGGCTGCGACCGCGAAATGGCTGCGAAGAAGATTTCCGATGTCCACAATCGACGCGCTTGAGGTTGGCCAGTCGCCCTCGGCCGAACCAGCCACTCGCTCTCGACAGCGAGGCCGACACCAGCGGCTCGAGCTTCTCCCATCACGTTGCTTCGATCGGCGGGCAAGCTTCCGAGGACTGCGATCGAGCGATCGCTCCAGAGGGCGTATGCTCGCGCTTGGTCGATAGCCCGGCGCCAAGCTCTGACCTTCAATTCGATGGCGTAGATGCGGCCGAGTGGCGAAAGCGACTCGTGTCGTGTTAGTCGCCCGCTCCCGGATCGCTGGACGGCGCCGACTCGTACGAGATGCGCGATTCGGCGGTCGATCTCGTTTTCACGCACCGGAAGCACTTGAGTCAATTCATGCAATGCCCTGCCGCGTCGGGTTGTCAAGTGGGCCACTATGGCCGCATCGAGTTCGTGAACGATGGGCTCGATTTGAGCATCAATGCGTGCGGCAAGTCGGCTCCACGCCGTGGCGACCACCGCTAGGTCTGCGATTCCGTAGGGACCCGCGAACTCAGGAACGGCAATGAGATCTGTCTGTTCGTCGCCGAGTGTCTGGGCGATCTCGTACATGTGGGGGTGTAGGGCGGCCTCGCGGCTGGGTTCGAAACGACGTCCAGGGGGAACGTGAGACGACTGCACGACAGCGACTTCACCGGAGAAGGACGCGTGTTGAAGAACGGCTGCGGCGGTCACCACGAAAGGGTACCCATCGTGCGCAAGGACCGCGCGCATCGTTGGATGTAGG
>JBATEX010000008.1:0-20744 GCA_049664225.1 Thermoanaerobaculia bacterium | reverse complement strand
AACGAGAGCCCGTGCAACGCCTCGACTCGCAAACGTCGATGGTGGAAGCAAGGTAGAACTATTTGGGAGGAGGAATGATGAGCATGATGTCGGAGTTCAAGGATTTCGCCCTCAAGGGCAACGTGATGGACATGGCGGTCGGTATTATCATCGGTGGCGCTTTCGGCAAGATTGTCGCCTCACTGGTGAACGATCTTCTGATGCCGGTGGTCGGCCTGGCGATGGGTGGGGTGAGCTTTGCCGATCTTTACTCAGCCCTTGACGGCAACACTTACGAGTCGTTGGCGGCCGCAGAAGAAGCGGGAGCTGCAGTCTTCAAGTACGGCGCGTTCATTCAGAGCTCGATCGATTTCGTGATCATCGCTTTCGTGATCTTCATGATGGTGAAAGCGATGAACAACATGCGACAGAAAGAAGAGGAGGCTCCGGCAGCGCCGTCCGAGGAGGTCACACTCCTGACCGAGATTCGGGATTCTCTCGCCAAGAGTTAGCTCGAACAGGTACAGTGACGCATCGGAAGGCCGGAGCTCGAGCTCCGGCCTTCTTCTTTCTTAGTCAAGCTTGGGTTTGGTGTACTTGTCTGCGATCTCACGCCACGGGCTCTGGGCACGAAACGCGGTGAGGTTGCCGAAATGGCCAGCGAAAGACCGGTTGATGAAGATAATGTCCTCAGGGAAGTGAGCGTCGATGGACTGCGACCAGTTAGCGGCCCCGAGCTCCATGATTTTCTCGTAGAACTGCTCGTCCTCGCCGAAGACGTAGGGCGGGTCCTCCCGCATCATCTCCAGGATCAGGTCGTAGTAGGGATCGATGAGCTCTTGGGCGATTGGGACCGGCCCGGATCGGAAGAATCCCAACTCGAGAAGCAGTTCGGGCATGTCCTCTCTTCGGTCTTCGAGAAGAGCGCGGACGAGAGCGGTATAGCCCGTGGCGATCTTCTCGGGGATCCGCTTCATGCAGCCGAAGTCGTAGACCACGACCCTGCCATCGTCGAGAAAGGCGAAATTGGCCAAATTCGGATCGGCGTGCAGGACTCGGTCGTGGAACAGTCCCCGTACCTGGAGCTCGAATAGGATGCGGCCCCACTCGTTCTTGAGCTCCTGGGAGTAACGATCCGAGATCGCGTCCCGAGGACGGATGCCACCGACAAACTCCATGGTGAGCACATTCGATGTGCTCAACTCGTTGACAACCTGAGGGATGATGATCTCCGGTACGTCGGCGTAGAGCTCGGCCATCTGGCGCATGTTCTCGGCCTCGTGCGTGTAGTCGAGCTCCTCGAGAAGTCGATCCCGGACCTCGCCCCAAAGCGGTTCGAAGTCAGCTTTGAACAGCATGCTGAAGAGCGATTGGAAGAGGCGCTTCAGGTTTTTGAGGTCGGCCCTTACGATCCTGTCGATGGCCGGATATTGGATCTTGACGGCCACGGGGCTGCCATCTTTCAGAGTGGCCCGGTGGACCTGCCCGATGGAGGCCGAGGCATAGGCCTCTTCTTCGAAGTCTGCGAAGAGCTCTCCGATTGGAGCTTTCAGGGCACCTTCGACTTCGTAACGCATGACCTCGGAGGGCACGCTCGGAGCCTTCTGCTGGAGCAGGGACAACACTTCTGCCACTTCTGGTGGCAGCATCGATTCGTGCAGGCTGAGCATCTGACCCACCTTCATGGCGGCGCCCTTCATCTCGCCCAGGGTCTCGACGATGCGCAGCGCGTTCTTGACCAGGTTCTCGGTGCGGCGCAGCTGCTTGGTGGGTCCCGAGAATGCGAAGTCGATGGCCCGCTCGGTTGCCACGGAGGAGCCAACCCGCCCCATCAGACTGCCGATCTTGACAATGCGCCCTAGCGACGAGGTTGTTGGTCGTTTTTCAGCCATTTGACTTTCTCATCACCTCCCGGCCTGCCAGCTGACGCGCGTCGATTCTACGTCAGCCACTCTGAGCGGTGTAGGGCGAACGAACTTGACAAATGCATATAGCGTTGCTATATATAGATAGTCGATATATAGAAGATCAGAGTAAAGCTGAGACTCATGGCTGACGAGTCACCGACATCCCCAGCGGCTCCAACCCCAACGACGGCGGCGATGGACATCCAGAGCCTGAGCCGGAGCTGCAACGAGGTCCTGATTCTCTCGACCCTTTCCTCGGGGCCTCACCACGGCTATCAGCTCGCATTGGAGATCGAAGAGAAAAGCGGTGGTGCGTTCCGGTTCAAGCACGGCACCCTCTACCCGATCCTGCACAAGCTGGAAAGCGACGGACTGATTCGAGGCGATTGGCTCGAGGAAGAGGGCAAACGGAAACGAAAGCGCTATCAGCTGACCGCCGCCGGCCGCAGCCGTTTGAGCGAACAGGTTGTCGAATGGAGTGAGTTCTTCGAGTGCTTCTTCAACATCGTCGTGGAGAGTTGAACGATGAAACGATTCGCGCGGATCCTCAGTGAAGCCCATGATCAACTACAGATTCCCGAGCCCTCCCGGACCAGGGTCCTATTGGAGATGGCCTCCGATCTGGAGGACAGCTACCAGTTCCATCTGGAGCGGGGGTGTGACGAAACCGAAGCCGCGCGGCGAGCAGAGGAGGCCTTTGGTACCTCCGAGGAGGCCCTCAAGCATCTGACTCGGATTCACGAGTCGGGCCTGGGCGGCATGCAGAATCGACTCTCTGGACAGTTCGGCCGGCCCTGGGAGAAGGTCCTGTTGCTGGTCATATTCGCCTTCGAGATCCTCGCGACCGCCAAGGTCGTCTCCCATGAGGCCTTCTTCATGTTCTTGAGCCCCTTTGTCTGGGTCATCGGCGCGCTCGCACTGACCGCATTCGTCTTCACCGCGTGGAAGCTCTACCAGATCTTCTTCGGGAGAGGATCCGATGTCCGGCAACTGCGGTCGGGTCTTGGAGCCCTGCTGTTTTTCGCTGGCGCTTCACTGGCGGTCTCGGCCTGCGGGTTCCTGTTTCACATCCAGCGTTTCTTCAGGGCCAACTACGAATCGGCTGCCGAGTCCCTCTTCATGAACTTCGCCGGTTGGATGGCGACGATCTCCTTCATGATGATCCTGGGCCTGCTGGTTGCGATGCTCACCGCCCTGATCTGGTTCGTCCTGTCGAATCTGGTGTCGCGAGCGGAGAGGCGAGAAGTCGAAGCTCTGCTTGCCGTGCCAGCTTGAAGGCTGCAAGGAGGAGGTCATGGAACGATTTCTGATGGAAGCCGGCCCCCTGATCTTTCCGGTGATCTTGCTGGTTCTGGTGATCGTCGGTCTCGCGACCAGGAACGCCTTGGCTTTGATGGGCAAGATGGGGACCGCAGTAGCACGTGGCAGCAGCATCTTTGCCATTCTCTTCTGGGGATCTGTCGCGGTTCTGATTCTGATGGAAGCCGGGCCCCTGAGCTTTCTGGTGATCTTGCTGATACTGGTGATCAGCGGTCTCGCGATCGGGAAATCCTTGGCCCTGAAGGGTAGGGAGGGGACAGCAGTGGCACGTCGCAGCAGCATCGATGCCATTCTCTTCTGGGGGTGTGTCGCGGCTCTGATCGGTTTCCTCGGTCAGTGGATCGGAGTGATGAAAATGCTCACGGTGATGGTCGAGCATGGACTTGTCAGTCCTGATATGGTGGTCTACGGCCTGTCCGAATCGTTGCTGACCCCGGTCGCTGGGATGTTCGTCCTCGTCGGCTCGGCCTTCCTGTGGTTCTTTCTGAGAGTCGGCCTCTGGGCGGCAGAAGGGAGGAGTTGATGGAAATACGATCGAGTCTGGTGGGTCTGTCGATCGGCGTGTGCACCTTCGCCCTGACGTGGGCCACGGTTCGCCACTTCACGGGCCTTGCCCAGGAGCATGGACTGGCGCTGGCGATAGCGATCGCTGTCGGGCTGACGGTGGGAGTCGGCTACGCGGTCCTCGAGTCGAGCCTGTTCGATATGTGGCTCCGTCGCCGCCAGAAGTAATCCAGTTTCATTCCGTCTCCCAGATCCCTGGGCTCTCCACGTTCAAGGAGTGGCTTGCAGGGCCTCCGCCGCTGAACAGCGGGTAGGATGACCAGTGGCCGGATTGCGTCAGGTGCTCCGATGCGGGAAGATCCCGCCCGCTGAGGCCCCGGCTGGAGGTGTAGACGGTGACATTCCGAAATCTGCCTGTACTTACAGCTCTCATTCTGATTCCCGCGGTTCTTGCACCCTGGGCGCGTTCGACCGCCGCCCAGACAGAAGTGCCGTCGGCCAAATCTCAGCGAAGCGAATCGGCAGACAATCTATCCGAGGAGACCGTGGATCTCGTCTCGGACGTCGAGCGGCTCCTCAGGCACGAGAGAGTCATGGATCTGGATCGGGTCAAGCTCGAAGAAGTGCGACTCGATCTGGAGAAGCGGCAGACTACCTTCGAAGCTCTCGGGGCTGCTACCTACGAGCGTGCGGTAGAAGTGGAGGCGAAGAAGAAGGAGCTTCAGGATCTCGGCGAGACGGGAGACCCAGACGCGAGATCGGCACTGGAGGCGACGATCCTGGAGCTCGAAGCGGATCTCGAGCTGTACAAGACGCAGTCGGACCTGGCTCTCACGGCGGAAAGTACGATTCGTCGGCAGATCGAAGCTCTGGAAAAGAAACTGGAGCGCCACCAGCGGGCTGTTGATGTACTGAGAGGGGTGGCTCCTGCCGCGCCGGCTCCATCGAGCGAGTCGCAGGTTGGGCTCGCGACACCCAGTGGACCGAGTATCTCCATGCCGGGGTTCCCGGTAAGTCCTGGAGCGGGGAAGGTTTCGGAGCCGGAACAAGCTGCGCCGCGACTCGAATCCACAGTCCAGATCGAAGCCCGAAGAGAGTTTGATCGACGGCAGGCCGCGGTTGAAGATGCAGAGCTGGCGGTCATCGAGTACGTCAAACGCAGAGAGTCTCTGCAGCAGCAGGTCGAGTTCGAATCTGTGCTTCTGGATGCCGCACAGCGATCCGTGGAGAACCTCGCAGAAGCACTTGAGCGGCGGCAGTCGCAACTGTCCGAAAAGACCGCTGTCGGAGCCGACCCAGCGGAGATCGCATGGCTGCAGCGCACGATCCCGAAGATCGAGGAGATGCTGATCGAGAGCCGAGACGAGATCGAGGCGCGGCACGAGCATCTCGCATCACTCGACGAGCGTCTGGAGAAACAGCAGAAAGAGGAGCAGCGAGTCACCCAGGAGGTCGAAGCGAGGCGGCGCGAGGTCAAGGAGGCCAAGAACCGGCTGTATTGGCTGGAGAGTCCAATCCATCCGGCCAATGTGATGCGGTGGGTTCGAGAGCGTGGTCCTCGGATCTTGGCGGTCATCATCGTCGCGGTGGTTCTCTTGACCCTGCTGAGGCTGTCGGTTCGGCGCATCGCAAGGGTAACGGTGCGCAAGCGCAGAGGAGAGCGCGCTCTCACTGTCAATCGGGCCGACACCCTGGCGCTGAGCTTCCGCAGCGCTGCCACCGTGCTGATTATGGTCGGTGCGGCCGTCCTGGTTTTGCAGGAGGCGGGAATCGACGTCAAAACGGTCCTCGGCGGTGCCGCCATTCTTGGTTTCGCCCTGGCTTTCGGTGCCCAGAACCTGATGCGGGACTATTTCACCGGCTTCATGATCCTGCTGGAGGATCAGTACGAGCTGGGCGACCTCGTCACCATCGAGAACATCACCGGGCGGGTCGAGAAGGTGAACATGCGCACGACCGTGCTGCGTGACCTCGAGGGCAGGGTGCACTTCATCCCGAATGGCGAGGTCAAGTCGGTGACGAACCGCTCCTATGTATGGGGCCGAGCCGTGATCGAGGTTCCGGTCGGTTACCAGGAAAGCGTGGACCACGTGATGGAGGTGCTTATCGAGGTCGCCGAAGACCTGCGGGCCGATCCCGAGTTCGGCGCCTGGATCACGGATGACCCGGTGATGCTCGGGGTCGACAAGTTCACCGAGTACGGAGTGGTCATCAAGTTCATGCTCAAGACGCTACCCGACAAGCCTTTTCCGGTACGGCGTCAAATGCTGCGCCGGGTCAAGAACAAGTTCGACGAAGAGGGCATCGTGATCTCAGTCCCGCACCGGATGCTGCTACAGCCGAAGGATGATACGGGTCCTCCTCGCTCTTGAGAGTCAACGCGTTTCTGCCTGATACTGTTGGCCTAGATGCCTGCCATACCTGCCTCGACGATGTGTATTGCGGTCCTCGTGATGCTGGGCTGGGCGAGTGCGGGCCAACCCTTGAACGAGTCCTCGAACGTTCTCCTGCGACCGGCCGATGGGTTCTGGGATCAACAGGCTCCGAGCCGGTTTCGAGTGCGCTTCGCAACCAGCGAAGGTGACTTCGTCGTGGAGGTGAACAGGAACTGGGCGCCACTCGGTGCGGACCGCTTCTACAACTTGGTGCGGGCCGGCTTCTTCGATGACAGCCGCTTCTTCCGCATTCGGGCCAGCTACATCGCCCAGTTTGGCATCTCGGGAGATCCTGCGGTCAGTGCAGTCTGGAAGAGTCGTTCGCTAGAGGATGATCCGGTTCGGCGGACAAACACGCGGGGCACCGTTGCCTTCGCGATGACCGGTCCCGATACCCGAACCACGCAGCCGTACATCAACCTGGTCGACAACATACATCTGGACGACCAGGGCTTTGCACCGTTCGGCCAAGTGATCGAGGGCATGGAGGTCGTCGATCGGCTCCACTCTGGATACGACGAGACCGCCGGCGGTGGGATGCGGGGCGGGAAACAGGGCAGGATCTTCGAGGAAGGCAATGCCCACTTGGATGAGGCCTTCCCGAAGCTGACGAGACTCGAGCGGGCCACCCTCGAGTAGAGGAGGAGAAACGATGTCCGTTTCGAAGCTCAGGTGCTGCTCCCCAGCAGGAGTGCTCTTCCTGGTACTGGTCACGGTTCCCCAGTTGCTGATCGGCGCCGGCTATCCGACCCCGCGGGAGGGCGATTTCCAGATCCAGAACTTCGAGTTCGCCAGCGGAGAGGTGCTTCCCGAGATCGACTTGCACTACACGACGATCGGGCAACCACGGCTTGATGCCTCGGGCTCGGTTGTGAACGCCGTCCTGATCATGCACGGGACGACAGGCTACGGAGGCGGCTTTCTCTCGGAGCAATTCGCCGGAGGGCTGTTTGGCCCCGGACAGCTGCTCGATGCGGAGCGCTACTACATCATCCTGACGGACGCCATCGGGCACGGCGAGTCCAGCCGTCCGAGCGACGGTCTGCACATGAAGTTCCCGAAGTACAACTACGACGACATGGTTCGCGCCCAGTATCGTCTCCTGACCGAGCACCTGGGGGTCGATCACTTACGGCTGGTGATGGGCACCTCGATGGGTGGCATGCACACCTGGGTCTGGGGCTACACTTATCCCGATTTCATGGACGCTCTCATGCCCTTGGCCAGTCTCCCAGTCGAGATCGCCGGGCGCAATCGCATGATGCGCAAGATGATCATCGATTCCGTCCGCGCCGACCCCGAGTGGAACGGCGGAGAGTACGAAGAGCAGCCACCGGGCCTGATCTCGGCCGTTCACCCTTTGATTTTCATGGTCAGCAGCCCGTTGCAGTGGCAGAAGGAGGCCCCGACTCGAGAGCAGGCGGAGGTCTTCCTGGAGGCGAGGATCCAGCGGTATGCAGGAGGTCTGGATGCCAATGACCTGATCTATCAGTTCGATTCCTCACGAGACTACGACCCTTCACCGCATCTGGAGAAGATCGTCGCACCGCTGGTGGCCATCAACTCGGCCGATGACCAGGTCAACCCGCCGGAGCTGGGAATTCTCGAGCGTGAGATCGTGAGAGTGCCGCGTGGGCGTGCGGTACTGCTGCCGATCACCGACGACACGCGGGGACATGGAACCCACTCGATTCCGGCGATCTGGGGTCCATACCTCGAGGAGCTGCTGGCTGAATCCGAGCCGGTCGATTGAAGATCGGCCGATCACCTCTGGCGGGAAACTGAGTTCTCGAACACAATCATCCTCGTGAGCTGGAAACTGAAGCGATTTGCCTGTCTCGGCTTCTCGGTAGGGTGCTGCCTCTCACTCCTGATTGCGGGCCGTGCAGTCGGTCAGCCACCACCTGACGAACCGGGTGAAGCAACCGAGGAGCTGGTGGAGCCAGGCGCGCCGATGGTGCCCTCCGGGCTTCACCTGGATCCCGTTGCGGCGCAGGCGCTGGCCTCCGACGGACCTTCCTTCGAGGGGACTACGCCCCCCGGGATAGCCGCCGAGTCGTCGGGTTTCAGGTTTCAGGATGTGGCTGCCGAGGCAGGAGTCCGGTTTCGCTACACCTTTGGCGACTACGCCTACGACAACATCCTGGAATCGAGCGGCTCCGGCGCCACCTGGATCGATCACGACCTGGATGGCGACATGGATCTCTACTTGCTCAATGGCGTCTACATCGAAGGCGTGAGCGATCCGAAAGGGATGAGGTCCTTTGGCCAGGCCAGCGACCACTTCTATTGCAACAGCGGAGATGGCACGTTTGTGGACTGCACCGATCGGGTGGGCCTTGGGTCCCATGACTGGAGCATGGGTGCCGTGGCCGGCGATTACGACGAGGATGGTTACCCGGACATCTTCCTCGCAACCTACGGGGCGAATCGCCTCTTTCACAACAACGGGGACGGCACCTTCACCGACGTCGCGTCGGAACTGGGACTCGTCGGGCCGCGCGAGTTGAACGGCTTTGTCAAATGGAGCGTCGGAGGTTCCTGGTTCGACTACGACCGGGATGGCGATCTCGACCTCGCGGTGTGCAACTTCCTGGCCTTCGACCCCCATCACCTGCACCCGGGCAAGGAATGGGAGATGCCCGACCCCAAGGAGTACGACGGGCAGGAGAGCAAGCTCTACGAACAGCGGCCAGATGGAAAGTTCGTGGACGTGACCGAGCGCGCCGGCTTGAAGCGACCCGACTCGAAGTGCATGGGGATCACGGTGCTCGACTTCGACCGGGACGGCCACCTGGACATCTTTCAGGGTAACGATCACCAGGAGAATTTCCTCTTCAGGGCCCGAGGTGATGGAACCTTCGAAGAGATGGGACTGGTCGCCGGGGTGGCCGTCAACGATGCCGGCCTCGGGACGGGATCCATGCACGGGTCGCCTGGAGACTTCGATGGCGACGGCAAGATCGATCTCTTGGTCGTGGATCTGCGACACGGCAGCTTGTACCGAAAGGTGAATCCGACGCTTTTCGAGGATGTGACCTGGGCCAGCGGGGTGAGAGGGCTGCTCGATGGGCTCGGTCAGTGGGGTGCCGGTCTGGTCGATCTGGATTCGGATGGCGATCTGGATCTGTTCACCACCAACGGCGTGGCGCACATCCTGGTGGGGCAGTACCCTGTTCTCGCCGCCAACGACGGCAGGGGTCAGTTCAAGGATGCTCGCGCGGGTGCAGGTCCATATTTCTCGAGTCGGCGGTCGGGGCGCGGGGCGGCTTTCGGGGACTACGACAACGATGGGGATCTGGACATCGTGGTCAACCATGTCGACCACCAGGCCACTGCCTCGCTGCTTCGCAATGACAGCTTGAAGAGTGGCAGCTGGCTCGGCCTGCGGCTCGTGGGAGGAGGCCCGAAGACCTCGCACGGTGCCTTCGTCGAGGTGTCTCATGAGGGCCCCCCGAAAGTCAGGGTTCACCAGCCCGCCGCCGGCTACCTGTCGGGGAACGACCCGCGGGTTCACCTCGGGGTCGGGGCAGCGGAGAGAATCGACAGCGTCACGGTCCACTGGCCCTCGGGGCGGACCCAGACCTGGCTCGATCTTGAACCGGATCGGTATTGGGTGCTTTGGGAATCACGGGACTGACATCACGTTCTTCTCGGGGCTTAGGGGCATAGGGGCTTAGGGGCATAGGGGTGCAAGGGCCAAAGGAATGGGAGGGGGCCCCACGGCCTCAAAGGTAGGCCGGAGGGACGACGGAGTCTTCAACCCCCAAGCCCTCAAAGAACGCCCGGCGGTGAGCCGGGCGCCTCAACCCTCAATGCGTGATATCGAGCAAGCGGTCGAGGTAGCGCGAGCGCATCTGCCGTTTTGCCAGGGTCTGCTTGACGGCGGGTAGGTCGAGAATCACGCCGAGGATGGCGGCCATGGCCCGGTGGCTGGCCAAGGCCTGGTTGTCGAAGATCAGGTCCTGCAGCTTGCCCCGTTCGAGAGCCATCAGGACGGTCCGATGCGCCGAGTTGACAGGTGTGATGACCCGCTGATCTCGTGGCTCCAGGCGGATCGCCTCTAGGCTGCAGTTGTGGACGCAGACACCACACCCGAGACACACCTGTTCGTCCAGCTTGGCCTCGCGCAACTTGGGATGATGGGGATCGTTGGCCGAGACCATGGACATGGCCTCTACCGGGCAGACCTGAACACACTTCGTACAGCCGTTACACAGGTCCTGATCGATCTCGGGCAGATAGTTCGAGGTGTGGATGGGATTCAGCACGGCGAATCTGCGCTGCGCGATCATCGCCTCGCAGCAACAGCCGCAGCAATTGCAGATGAAGTTCACCCTCTGCTGTACGTTCTCGCCAAATTGGACGAGGTTCTCGGCCTGAGCTTGTTGCAAGAGGTCGAGGCCCTCTGCCGTATCGATCTCGCGGGCGAATCCATGCCGGATCAGGGAGGCGGCGGTGTTGTTGAAGGTCATACAGATGTCCATCGGTGCGTCGCATGCACGATCCACATGTTGTGCCTTGTGCCGGCAGTAGCACATGCCGACGCCCCGATGAGATGCGGACTCGATGACCTCGCTTGCTCGCTCGTAGTCGAGGACCTGAAGGGTGTTGTCCGCCGGCAGTGCGGCTTCTTGAACGAAGGTCCTGCCCAGCTGAGTCTCACCGTCGGTAAACAGCCGCTTTATGAAGTCCTCTTCGACCGTGATGTACTCGTAGAAAAGCTCAGAGAGCACCTTCTGATCGACATCGCCGCGCACTCGCATCAACGAGAACTCGAAGAAGCCGGCCATCGGAGGGGGCAGCACGTACAGCAGTTCGCCGTCGCTTTGCTCGATGTCGAGCAGAATCGCGCGTCCCGCCAGCTCTTCGAGGACCTTGCGAGCCTCGGACTCGGTCAACTTCCAAACCGAGGCGGCCTGCTCTGCCGTGAACGGTTTGATGGGAAGCAGGGCCACCAGGCCGGCCTCCCGTTCGCTGAACAGCATCGCGAGGATGCCGTGAAGCAGATCCGAGGCAGGCGCTCCTTGCGGGAAGCGGTTCAGCCGGTCCACGAGCTGCTCGTAGCCAGATCTGAGAGTGTGATGGGCCACGTCTTGCCTCTTCCCTAGCCTGAGGGCATCCGGCTTTTCGGCGCAACACCCGTTTGGGTAGCCCTGCTCCAGCCCTTTTTCAGGGGTGGAAGGGCCAGAAGATAGGGATCAGCACCATGCAGAAGACGAAGACGACGATGGTCAGCGGCAAGCCGACCTTGAAGAAATCGAAGAAGCGGTACCGGCCAGGACCATAGACCAGGATGCAGGCCGGCTCCAGGGGTGTGAGAAAGGAGCAGGAGGCGGCGAACGTGACCGACATCACCAGCGATCGGGGATCGAACCCCAGAGTGATCGCTGTTTCGATCGCCACCGGCAGCACAATGAGCGCCGCGGCCTGGTTGGACATGGGCTGAGTGAGAAAAGCGGTGAGCGCAAAGAAGGCTGCCAGGACTGCCAGCTCACCATGTGGGCTGACGTGCTCGACGACAAGACCGGCAAGGTAGGTGGAGGTGCCGGTCTCCTTCATCGCGACACCGACGGCCATCATGCAGCCAATGAGGACCAGCAGTCGCCAATCGATCGCGCGGTAGCCCTCCTCGGGCACCAGAGCGCCGGTCAGAATCAGCCCCAGACAGCCAGCCAGGAAGGCGATGGACATCGGTAGCAGGCCCGAGCCTCCGACGACCAGGGCGGCAACGAAGATGACCGTCGCGAGCCGGCCTTTCTGGGAGCGAGGGTGATGCCCCGACACGTCCTCCAGGTTCAGCAGGTGCCTTGAGTCTAGATTCTGGATGCTCTCCACCTTGCCTTGCAGCAGGAGCACGTCTCCGGCCTTGAGCCGCGTCCGAGCCAGGTGCCGGAGATAGCCCTTTTCGCCGCCGGGAGAGTGCATCGCCAGCACGGTCATTCCGGTGGTCTCTTGAAAATCGGCCCCTCGGGGGGATTTGCCTATCCAACGAGAGTCTGGCATCACCATGGCTTCCACCATGCGCACGTCGTCCGATTCGAGATCCGGATCCGCGGCTTTGTAGCCGGTATGGATGTCGATCCCCATGAGGTCCTTGACCGCCAGAACATCTTCGGCGGCGCCCTCGATGAGTAGCACGTCCCCCTCTCGCAGGACAGCGTTGCCTCGAGGGTTCAGATTTCTGGTCTCTCCTCGCTTGAGACTCAGGACCGTGACGTCGAGAGTGTCGCCCAGCTTGCTCTCAGTGAGTGTCTGGCCGCCGAGCTTGGACCCTGCAGGAACCACGATCTCCGAGATGTAGCGACGAATCCCGAATGTAGAGAGACGGTCCTTCTTGAATCGGTCGGGAATGAGCGGGGGCGCAATGAACAGCAGATAGATCAAACCGACCAGGGTCAGGCCGATGCCCACCGGCGCCAGTTCGAAGAAGCCGATTTTCTCCATGCCGTAGGACGGAAGCTCCCCGGAGATGACCAGGTTGGTGGAGGTGGCGATGACCGTGATGCTTCCGGCGAGAATCGATGCGTAGGCCAGAGGCATGAGCACCTTGGATACCGAGACGCCTGCTCTCTTGGCGCTACCCACCGTGATGGGCAATAGCATCGCGGTTGTGACGGTGTTCGAGATGAACGCGCTCAAGGCAGTCGCCGAGGTGACCAGGAGTCGTGTCAGCAACTGTGGGCGATCGCTGCCGAACGCTGCCAGGCGCAGCCCGATGCGTTCCACCACGCCGGTCTGCGTGATTCCTGCAGTCAGGACAAAGAGCCCGATCAGGACGAAGATGGTCTCGCTTCCGAAGCCGGCGAGGGCCTGGTCGGGACTGAGGATGCCGGGCACGGTGAGTGCGAGCAGCAGGGCCAGGCCGACGATATCGATCGACAGGATCTCCGTGGCGAACAGGACGAGCGCCACGACGATGAGTGCGAGCAGATAGGCGATCTCAGCAGTCATGCCTTGCCATCTTCTCATCTGGTTGGGCCGAGGCCCAACAGGGGTTGAGGCGGTCGGGCGTTCCTTCCGGCGGATCCTTGGGGCAGTAAGGTTGAGGCGGACGGCGGGGGCGCCGTCCGATCTTTGAGGGCTTGGGGATCGAGGCGCTCGGCGACTTCGCCGAGCGTTCTTTGAGGCAGTGTAGCAGTGGGCTGTGGGGGCCTGGCTGGGCGAGATAGAGTTGTGCATGCTCCGAGTCCTAGAAGGGCCAGCCTCGCCGCCCTCGCGTTGGACCGACGATCGCCTGCCGTCGTATCGGCACGTCCCGGGACTCACCCCTCACCCGTTGAAGCACCCCAAAGGTCATTCCTACAATGGCAGCGTCTGGCAAGAATCACTGCGAAGAGCGTTCGCGCCAAGTCAATGGCAAGAGTCTCACTCCTATCTCTTGGGTGTCGATCTGTTCAATGAGGCCTACCTATGGGAGGCCCACGAGGCCTGGGAGGAGGTCTGGAACGCCGTGGCTCGAGGCTCCCTTCCAGGGCGGATGATCCAGGGAATGATCCAGGTCGCCGCCGCGCTCCTCAAGCTGCACATGGAGGTCCCTCGGGGTGCGGAAAGCAACTACCGGAAGGCGAGCGCTCATTTCGACCGGATCGAGGACGAGCTGGAACAGCAAGGTATCGCCCCGCCGAAGTACCTTGGTGTCGATCTGTCGAGCTGGCGCCACTCGGTAGAGGAATACTTGGCTGGGAACGACAGCCTTTACCCTTTCCTACTCTTGATCGAAGATAGCGCCTGAGGTCCGAGGTCTTGAAGCGGACGGACCTCCACGTGATGAACGACTGGGAAAGATGAGCCAGCGGCCGCCAGAGGCGTCCTCCACTTCGATCCGCAAACCCTCAAAGACCGATCGGCGAAGTCGCCGAGCGCCTCACCCCCAAGCCCCCAGAGACCAGCCGAAGGTACGCCGGTTGCCTCAAGCCTCAGGGTGGGGGGTGGAGATCGACGACGGCCTCAACCCCTGGGTCTAGCCGAGGAGGATCTGTCGTACCTGGCGGATATCGTCGGGGGTGGTTCTGCAGCAGCCACCGATCAGTCGGGCCCCGAGGTCGACCCATTCGCGACAGGAGCCGACCAATGTCGGCGAGCTTCGCTCGACCGGAGTCCATCGTTTCGTTGTCGCGTCCCAGCCTTCGCCGGCGTTCGGGTACACGACGATCGGCTTTGAAGTCGCACCGCTGGCTGCGCGAATGAGCCCGGAGATATGCCGAGGGGCGGTGCAGTTGACGCCGATCGCGAGAATCTGCTGACAGTCATCGAGCTCTGCGATCACTTCAGCAAGCCGCGAACCATCACTCAGACGTTGCTCGTCCTGACAGCTGAAGCTAAACCAGGCCTGCGTGGCCGGGGTCTCTTCCAGCAGCCGGCGAAGGGCTCGAGCTTCATGGCGACTCGGAATCGTTTCGCACGCCAGAAGATCTGCCGCGCTCGAAGCCAAGAGTCGCCATCTTGTTCGGTGAAACTCGACCAAGGACTCTTCATCCAGATCGTAGTCGCCTCGAAATTCGGACCCGTCGGCGAGATAGGCTCCATAGGGCCCGATGCTCGCCGCGACCAAGGGCTTCAGTCTGCCGATTCGAGACTCCGGGTCCGACCAGAACACTTCACGCGCTTCGAGAGCCAGATCCACGGATCGCCGCAGCAACTCGACAGCTTTGTCCTCGTCCAATCCCCGCTGGACGAACCCTTGGAAGGTGGCCTGGTAGCTGGCGCTGGCGACGCAATCGGCGCCGGCGAGGAGATAGCCCAGGTGAAGGCGTCGAACGCTGTCGGGCTGCTCGAGAAGTACTTTTGCCGACCAGAGCTCATCATTCAGATCGAAGCCTTGCGCTTCGAGCTCGGTCGCCAGACCACCGTCCAGAATGACGAGCCGCTGGGTCTCCAGGAATGGAGCTAGGGGATTGGATGCGAGGACGCCTGTTTCCATTGCGTCGAGTCGGGGGAGAGCTCCGTTGGGCTGGAGGGAGCGCGCGGTGCTGGGGGCAGGTGAGGAGTGTACTTGGAGGCCTCAGTCGCCCTTCAAGGAGACGTGGTAGTCCACCACCATTCCCTCCACGAGAGCGCCTGCATCGACCAGTACGATGCAGTACTCATTGGGAGTGAGCTGAAAGCTGAACTGGCTGCCCTCGATGACCGTGGATTGGTATGTCGGGCGGCATACCCCCTCGACAGGGAGTCCCAAGCCGAACCCGAGGGTTATTCTGAAGCCCTCAGGAGGCTCGAGGTCGCCCAGTATGGGCACCAGCTCGAGAATTTCGACCCGGGCGATCGAGGTGTCAGTCATGATGAACGTGTGGAAGGTGACATCCGGATTCTGATAGGCCGCCTGACCTGTGAAGAACTGCTCGCCGCCTTCCGGGCCGGTGCTGCTGCTGCTGCAGGCAATAGCCAGCACGAGTCCAACTGCGAGCAACACCAAGATCCACGGTTTCATCAAAAGCCTCCTGAGCTTCGAGAGTGGTCTCTCGAAGGCGCCCAGTATACTGCGCTCAATCCACCCAAGAAAGAAAGCCCTAGGAAAGACAAGGGACCCGAGGTTCTCGGGCCCCTTGAACCAAGGTGCTTGGAAGCTAGTGTGCGGTCAGCGCTCGAAGGAGAGCTGGGCCCCCACTCCGGCGTGATCCGACGGCCAGAGGCCGGAGGGCGTCTTGTCCTCGGCCTCTTCACCCACCACTTTGGCTTTTATCTTCTCCGGCACGAGTGTCCCGAAGTCAGTCAAGATCACGTCGATCCGCTCGTCGAGCTCAGAGATCATGTTGTCGAGCGTCTCCGACTGGCAGCAGGTGAAGCCCGGAGTATTCTTGGGCTTTGTTTGAATCGTCCAGACGTCGGCCATCCCAAAGCTCTGCGTGAGTATGAAGTACGCCAACCTGGGGTCGGTGAACCCGGAGGCGGGAGACGAGTTGATGTCGCCGATGACCAGCCTGGGAGTTGGGAACGGCGTCTGCGCCTGCCCCAGCTCCAAAGCCTGGGCGAGCTGTACCAGGTTCAGTCCCTGGTCAGAGGGGAGCGTCTTGTCCCCGACTTCGAGGTGGGTGTTGATGACGGTGTAGGTCTGATCCTTGATGGTAAGAACCACGGCGCCCCAGCCCCGAGTGAACTCGGTGACGTAGACCGCTGGGACCGGTCCTCCTGGTGTCGGGATGGAGGTGGGCAGCTCGATCGGTGCATTGACCTCGAAGTTTTTCTCGAAGGCCAGGCTGACGGGCAGATTTCCCCGCACCAGGATCACATCCTGGTCTGTTAACCGGATGTCTCTGGGAATGCTCGTCGGATTGCAGGCGGCGTCGAACTCGATGGCTGGGAACTCGACATCGGCATTGGTCGGCGAAGCCGCCGCGACCGGCACGTAGTCCAGACCCCGGGCCTCCAGGGCATCCAGCAGCAGTTGCAGGTAGTCGAACTCCACCGTCGCGGCGTCGAGCTTGAAGGTGAATCGTGGATCAGTGGGGAAGTCGCCGAGAAATTCGATGCCCGAGCCGTCCGGGGCCAGAGCATTGCCAGGAAACTGAGTACGGATCAACGAGACCTCTTGCAGACCCACGACGTAGGGTTCCTCGGCCATGATCTGATCGGCGATCGCTTCCGCCCGTGCGGGGAAGTCGTTGTCCTGAATGATCTGGTAGATGTCGCTGACCGCTTGGGGCACTCCACAGGCCGGCGGATCGAAGACGCGGAAGATGTCCGCTCCCACATAGAGGTTGTAGGTCATGATCTTGATCTTGGGCTTGCGAGCCTTGTCGTTCTTGGCCCAGGCAGCGGGTGTGATCGCGGTCAGGACCAGAATCGCGACCACGAACAGGGCGAGCGTCCATCGAATAGAGCGATGCATGTGCAGATCTCCCTCCTTGACTCCGTCAGGCCCTACGCGCTGACGGCTGATGATTGTTGCGATCGATCGGCTGACATTCTCTACGAGCGCCCAAGCCGAGGTTCTCCGGCTCTTCTCTTGCCGAGATCGATGAGAGTCCTTGTTCATGCGGCTGATCCATGTCTCATTATTCTTGATTTGCCTTGGAAGTCCGCGCCCACCAGAAGGTTGTCTGTCACCCCGATCGCCGACAGCGGCACGATCAGTAGCGCCAGCGTCACGACTGGTGTCAGGAATCGTCTCACTGCGTCCTCCTATCCCGCGGCCCTCGACGGAGTTGAGATGATCGGGGTAGCTGGGAGTCTACATCCCAAGGCCATCGAGGTGCCCATACGTAGAAAGATGTCAATACCTCTATCGAAACGGTGCCCTGGGCGGGAGCTGAGCACCATCGCCGACCAAACGAATCCGACCCAGAAGCTGTCTAACGGTTGGGGAAGGGAGTTCGACATGAATCGGCCTGAGCGCTGCTTCGGTGGGCAGGCGTTCGGTTTGGTCTTGACTGGAGGAACCAATGAGACGAACGAGATTGGCACCCGTGTGGGCATTCCTGGCGACGCTCTGGCTGGGCCCGACGGTTGTGTGGAGCCAGCCGACACATCTTGGAGACACCGTGGCTCTGCGGTCTGACATCCTCGATGAGCTGAGGACTGTCTATGTCAGCCTTCCGGCGAGCTACCGCCAGAGCCAGCGGAGCTATCCGGTCTTGTATCTGCTGGACGGGAATTGGCACTTCCCCGTCGTCGCCTCCCAGGTTCGGTACCTGTCCGAATGCGGGGCCAGCGACATCATCGTTCCCGAGCTCATCGTCGTGGGGATCGAGAACACTGATCGGGATCGGGACTTCACTCCGACCCACGTGCCAGAGTACAAGGGGATGGAGTTCCCGACCAGTGGCGAAGCGGCTGCCTTCTTGCAGTTTCTGACCCGGGAGTTGATTCCCTTCATCGATGAAACCTATAGAACAGAGGATCATCGGGTTCTCGGAGGCTGGTCCTTTGGCGGTCTCTTCACCATCTACACCATGATGCAGACACCAGAGTTGTTCGACGCCTACGTTGGGATCAGTCCGAGCATCTGGTGGGAGGACGAGCTGCTGCTGAGTGAGTCGCCGCCAGGTCCTCTCGAGCACCCGATCCGGCTGATGATGACGATCGGATCCGAAGAAGAGGGCGGCTGGACCCACACGGCGGCGACGAAGTTCGCCAAGCAGTTGGAGGAGCGACCTGTCGAGGGTCTCGAGGTCACCTTCATCGAGATCGAGGGAGCGGGTCACAATCAGTCGCTACCGTTGGCCTACTATCGAGCGATCCGTGCTCTCTACTCGGACTGGCTGGCTCCTGACGAGGTGGTCGAGGCGGGAAGGGCTCGAATCGAGCAGTATTATCAAGATCTGTCGAACCAGTATGGCTACGCAGTTCCGATCCCAGAGCCCGTGTTGACAAGTCTGGGGGGCGGCCACCTGCAAGCGGAGAGGATGGAAGAGGCGAGGACAGTCTTTGAAGAAGTCACGAAGCGCTACCCGGAATCGTCCTTCGGGCACTATCTCCTCGGTCGAGCCTGGCAGAAGAGTGGTGATCCGGACGCAGCCCGAGAGGAGTACTTGCGGGCCATCGAGATCGAATCGATCCAGCAGCCCCCGGACGGCCTCGACCTGAGGTATTTCCGGTCCCGACTCGCCGAAGTCGAGGCCCTGCTCTCCACTTCGGCCGCAGCACGGTCGAAGTCGGAGGACTGAGGGTCGCAAACGGATGAGGCCGGTCGAGGGGGCGAACTGGCCGGCTACGGGTGACCTTCGAGGAGTCTCACCACTTCGAGGTGGTTACCTTCGCGAGCCAGATCGAGGGCCGTGATGTCGCCTTCGACTGCGATCGAAGGGTCGGCGCCCGCCTCGAGGAGCAGTTGTACGACTTCCAGGTGCCCACTTCCGGCAGCTTGCATCAACGGTGTGTCGCCGGTCTTCGAGACGGGATTCGGATCCGCCCCTGCGTCCAGAAGCAGGCGGGTACTTTCCGGCGCGCCCTCGATGGCTGCCAGCCTCAACGCGGAGTTGCCGAACTTGGCTCGAACATTGGGATCCGCTCCCTCTTCCAGCAACAGTTCGACGATTCCCAAATGCCCCCCAAGAACGGCCTTGTAGAGTGCCGTCTCGCCCCAGGAAGTGTTGCCGTCTACGTCGGCACCTGCCTCGAGCAGTGCGGCAACGACAGGCTGGTTACCGTTCTCTGTCGCCCGCATCAGGAGACTCTCTCCCCACTTCCAGCGGACCTCGACATCCGCTCCCTCCTTCGCTAGGGAGGGAATCGCTTCAGCATCACCAGCCAGGACCGCGGCCCGGAGTGCCTCGGTGAGTTGCGTCGTATTCGGAGTCTCCTGGGGCGGATCAGGTGAGGGCGGCGTGGAGCCCGAGCAGGCCACTCCAGGCAGAAGCAGACCCAGGCCGATGAGGACCAACGTCGGAGTGCGACTGCGAAATGGAAGTAGGATCATGGGCCCGGAGATGCTAACATTTTGTTCTTCAGCAAGCCTTTCGATCATCAGTTTTTCTATCGCGAGGAGAATCACCGCCATGAGCTTCATACCCAAGCGGCTCGCTTTCTTTTTGCTGTCCTTGGCTCTCATCGGCTGGGTGTTGCCCGCCCAGGCGCAGTCCGAAGGCCAGGCAGGTCCCATCGTCAGGCAATCGGTCCGCCACAGCACATCGGCACCGCTTCGGGACCTGGTGCGGGAGCCGAAAGTACCGTTCGAAGGCGAACCCCGAGAGATCAACCCGGTTGGAATGCTGCCGAAGGAGCGACCCACGGGCCCCTCTATGGGCTCCGAACGAATGCCGGCACCCTATCCACCGGTACCGGCGCCTGACCCGATCGTGACATTCTCGGGTCTTGGTCAACTGGATGGGGTTCTTCCGCCTGACACTGTTGGAGATGTGGGGCCCACGTACTACGTGCAGGCGATCAACCTCTCGTATGCGGTGTTCGATAAGGAGAACGGCAACATCGTTCTGGGACCCTTCGACATCAACGACCTGTGGAACGGAGCCGGAGGAAACTGCGAGAGCCAGAATGATGGCGACCCCATCGTTCTCTACGACAGCACGAACAACCGCTGGATGATTAGTCAGTTCGCCCTCGATTTTCCGCCAATCACCGAGTCCTATGATCAGTGCATCGCCGTCTCCACCACGGGCGATCCCACCGGCAGTTGGTACCTCTACGAGTTCCACTGGTCCGACTCAGTGTTCAATGACTATCCGCACTTCGGAATCTGGCCCGATGGGCTCTATATGGCGGTCAACCAGTTCGATGGAGGGACCTTCGCGTGGAGGGGTCAGGGAGCTGCGGCCTTCGAGTGGGAAGAGATGTTGAAGGGCAACGCCGCGACGATGGTCAAGTTCGATCTGTACGCTCACAACGATTTCTATGGTGCCCAGATTCCTGTGGACTGGGAGGGAGCGGACTCTCCACCACCTGCCGGTCGCCCAGGGCTCTTTGTTGAATGGGAGGACGCCGACTGGTCCACTCCTCCGCTGTCGGCCGACCAGTTGTGGTTCTGGGAATTCCATGTCGACTGGACCACCCCGGGTAATTCAACGTTTGGCGATGGCCTCGACTTCGATTACGTCCTCGATACGATCGATGTCGATCCCGACATGTGCAACTACGAACGCAACTGCATCCCACAACCGCCGCCGGCGACATCGGTCTCGTATCTAGACTCCCTAGGCAATCG
>JBATEX010000007.1:0-8328 GCA_049664225.1 Thermoanaerobaculia bacterium | reverse complement strand
CCGAGTTGACCGTCGGAGATCCCCGTCACATTCCCTCTGTGGAAGAGGAGCTCCGCAGGACTCTAGGTGCCTCGGGCTTCGGATCGGAGCAGGTTCCGTCCGAGGTCGTGGAGCAGGCGAGTGAGATCCTGCAAGACTCCGGCCCCCAGGTAACCCTCACGCTCTGCGATGAGCACCTCTTGAGTGCTGAGTCTGGAGACACGTCGGACCGGTGCTTCGGCCTGGCGATCGATCTCGGGACGACGACGGTCGTGGGCAGCCTCATCGACCTGGCCAAAGGCGAGGTCCTGGCCGAGAGGTCGCTGTTGAATCGGCAGTCGGTTTTCGGGGCGGACGTCATCTCTCGAATCGCCTATACGACCGGCAGCGACATCCGTCGCCAAGAGATGCAGATTGCGGTTCTCGAGACTCTCAATCAGCTGATCATCGGCCTGTCTGACGAGTCAGGGGTTGACGAGCGACAGATCTACCAGGCCATCGTGGTGGGCAACCCCACGATGCTGCATCTGTTGCTGGGCATCGATGCACACCCAATAGCGGTGGCACCGTTCGTGACGACCTTCAGCAGTGAGCAGGATCTGGAAGCAGCGGAGCTGAAGCTGGCCATCCACCCAGGAGCCCGAGTCCAGACTCTGCCCTTCATCGGTGCCTATGTGGGGGCTGACACCGTTGGTGGCCTTCTCGCCACCGATCTGCTTCGCTCCGAGAAGCGCCGCCTCTTCGTCGACGTGGGCACCAACAGCGAGATTGTCCTCGGCTCCGCCGATGGAGTCTGGGCCTGCTCGGCACCGGCTGGGCCTGCCTTCGAAGGCGGTCGGATCTTGGGCGGCATGATGGCGTCTGAAGGAGCCATCTTCCGAGTAGAGCTCGGCGAGCAGGTGGACTTGAGCGTCGTTGGAGAAGGAGCACCCAAGGGAATCTGTGGCTCGGGACTGATCCAGGCCATCGCCGAATTGGGCAGGGTGGGGCTTCTCGAGTCGAGTGGTCGACTTCGACGACCGGAGGAAGTGCCGGAACACCCTCTCGTTTCGAGGCTGGTCGAGATCGACGGAGTGCGCGCCTTCCAGCTCGCTGATGGAGTTGCGTTGACACAGGTCGACATTCGAGAAGTACAGGCGGCAAAGGGAGCGATCAGTACCGGAATCACAGTTCTGCTCGAAACTGCCGGGCTTGGAATAGAGGACCTCGACGAGGTCCTCTTGGCGGGGTCCTTTGGATCTGCCATCGACCCTGGCAGCGCCAGAGCCCTCGGTCTCGTTCCGCGAGTCGATCTGAAGAAGATCCAATCGGTGGGCAACACGGCCCTCGAGGGAGCCAAGATGTCGCTCCTGTCATTCCGGGAACGTCAGATGGCCCGCGGCATTCCGTCCAGGGTGGACTACGTCGAGCTTTCGGCAATGGCAGACTTCAACGATCGCTATCTCAGGGAGCTGAGCTTCCCGCTGGAGGAAGGTACTTGAGCGATCCGGAGTCAGCTGGCCAGATCGATCAAGAGGATCGGGAGCTGAAACCGCTGGCACTCGTGGTTTGCGGTGCCCTGATGAAGGAAGTGCAGCAAGTGGTGGTGGCTCATGGATGGTCCGTCGATTTCCACGGGGTGCCGGCAAGGCATCATACGCAGCCACGAAGAATCATCGAAGCTGTCGAGTCGATGCTAGATCGCCTCGAAGGGCAGTACGAAAGGGTCGTTGTGGTCTACGGAGACTGTGGCACTGCGGGGGCTCTCGATCAGCTTCTGGAAAGCCGAGGCGTGAGTCGGATTCCGGGTCCTCACTGTTACGAAATGTATGCCGGAGCCAGCTTTTCGAGCCTGACCCGGGACTGTGCTGGAACCTACTTCATCACCGATTATTTGGTACGGCACTGGGAAACGACCATCCTGGCCGACTCGGATCCCAAGTGGAGAGACTCTTACACCCAGACGATGTTCGCGGGCTTCGAGCGCTTGGTCTATCTCCAGCAGGAGCCGGACGAGGTGCTGGAGAGTAAGGCCAAGCAGATAGCGGACTCTGTGGGCCTTCCACTCGAGATCCAGCCGACGGGGCTGGGAGCTCTGGAAGAAAGACTGGTGGCAGTTGTGGAGGCTGGAGAGGAAGCGTAGAGAAGTCCTTGTCAGGGGCCTACCAAGAGGAGAAGGAAGTCATGGCGCGAGCAGATGAGGTCAATCCCAATCCTTCGGGTTTTCGTCTGTTGTCCGACTCTCAGCTCGAGCAGATCCACCTGGCTTCTCTCGAGATCCTCCGGCGGACTGGCGTCCGGGTCTACGACGCCGAGGCACTGGAACTGCTTTCGGGTGCCGGTTGTGTGGTGACGGATGGCGATCTCGTGAGATTCCCTCCCGCGGTTGTCGAAGAGGCGTTGCTTCACGCTCCCTCTCGAATCGTCCTCTGCAGTCGTACCGGTGAGCCGGCCATGTACCTCGAGGCGCACCGCAGTTACTTCGGCACCGGCTCCGACCTGCCGAACACCCTCGATCTGGATACCGGGGAGCGTCGCCCGTCGGTGCTGGCCGATATCGAGCGAACGGCCCGATTGGTCGATTCACTTCCCAATGTCGAATTCGTCATGTCCATGGCTCAGGCCTCGGATGTTCCAGCACCCACCTCCGATCGGAAATCCTTTCTCGCCATGCTGACCAACACAACCAAGCCGATCGTCTTCACCGCCTGGGACGAGCACGGGCTCGCCGACATCATCGCCATGGCCCAGACGGTCGCAGGTGGGAAGGACGAACTGGCCCTCAACCCCTTCTTGTTCGGCTATTTGGAGCCGACCTCGCCGCTGCAGCACTCCGATGTGGTGATGCGCAAGATGATGATGATGATCGATCACGGGCTACCCTTCGTCTATGCCCCCGGACCGGTCGAGGGGGCTTCAGCGCCCATCACCTCGGCGGGCAGCCTCGCGATGGCCAACGCCGAGATCCTGAGCGGCATGGCGATCGCGCAGCTCAAGAAGCCGGGCACACCGGTGCTATTCGGTTCTGGCTCCGGGCCGCTCGACATGAGAACCGCCCTGGCCACCTATTCGAGCCCCGAGTTCATGCACCATTGCATGGCCATGGCAGAGCTGGGGCACTACCGGTACAACTTGCCGGTTTGGGGCTTCTCCGGGTGCTCCGATTCGAAGCTGGCGGAACATCAGGCCTCGATCGAGAGCACGCTGTGGATCCTGTGGACCGCACTGAGCGGAGCCAACCTGGTGCACGACCTCGGCTATGTCGAGTCCGGCCTGACTTGCTCCTACGAGATGATCGTCCTCTGCGACGAGATCGTCAGCTATGTCCGGCGCCTCATGGACGGCTTCCAGATCACACCGGAGACGCTGGCCCTCGACGCCATCGACGAGGTCGGTCCCGGCAACGACTACCTGGGCCACGCCCACACTCGGCGCCATTTTCGCCAGGTGTGGCAGCCCCGCCTCCTCGACCGCAACACCTACCAGAGCTGGATCGCGGCGGACAAGCCGACAGCCTTCAGCAATGCTCGTGACATCGCCCGCCAGGCGGTCGCCGAGCATCGGTGCGAGCCTCTCCCTGAAGGAATGCTCGAGGAGCTTCAGGCCATCGTTGCCAAGGCGGACTCCAGACTCACCTGACTGCTGTCCCTCCAGAATGGGAGTCCGAGGGGATTTCCAAGTCTCACCGAACGGACCACCTATAGCCGATTGGCTATGTGACCACCCGTTTGGGTGGTGTCTCGGGTAGCCAGCCGTGATATGGGTTGAATTACCTGGACAAAGGTAAGCCAGCAGAAAGACTGAGCACACAAAGCCACGGGTCCTCGTCTGACTCCAGACAGGATTGCCGGGTTACCGTAAGGGTCGAATCCTGATGGAGCCCATTGGCTCCATTGAGGCGAGGGGAGGGCCTGTTCATGGGTGTGACCTCGAGGCTCATCGAGTGGGTCCCCGGCCTTCCAGCGAAGGAGCTGGAAGAGGCCTGGGATCGCTTCCTGAGTGAATACGCTTCCCTCATCCTCCAGGTCGTTCACCTCTTCGAGCGAGATCAGGACCGGGTCGATGATTGCTTCCTCTTCGTCTGTGAGCAGCTGAAGAGTGATCGGCTCAGGAGGCTTCGTCGATTCAAGGCGGATGGCGCTGCGTCGTTCCCGACATGGCTGCGCGCAGTTGTGCGCAACCTCTGCCTCGACTGGCGCCGCCTGCGATTCGGTCGGCCCCGAATCTTCCGCTCCATCGCCCGCCTCCCGGAAGTGGATCAGGAGGTCTTCCGCTGCATCTACTTCCGAAAACTGAGTGAGAACGAGACGCTCCACACGGTCAGGGCGCTACACCCGGCGCTAGACCGAGAAGGACTCGCCGCGAGCCTGGTGCGGATTCGCAGCAGTCTCAGCCCACACCAGTCGTGGTTGTTGGTTTCGCGGAATCCCTACATGGAATCGCTCTCCAGAATCGCGGATACCTCGAGCACCGACGATCGGGAAAGGGATCTGCCCGATCCCGAGCCGGATCCCGAGAGCGAGGCGGCCAGGCGAGAGTTCTTGGACGCCCTACACGAGGCCATGGCCGGCATCTCGCCGCGCGAGCGACTTCTCTTGCGGCTCCGATTCGAGCAGGATTTGTCCCTCGAGGAGATTTCCACTCTGATGCAGCTCGGGACTCCTCTCAAGGCGCAGAGGAGCATCCAGAGGGCGCTGTCGAGGATCCGGGAGGATCTGCAGATGAAAGGAATCTCGTCCGTGTCCGTGGAAGATACATAGCCAGGTGGGAATAACCTGGATTTGGTTCCTGAAATGATTGACGAGTCCGAAATCGCGCGACAGATTCCCTTGGTGGCTGACTCAGCTGCCAAGCGAACTTTTCGTTGCCCACCCTCGACGCAGCTTGCGGCGTACGTCGACGCCAGACTTGGTGAGGCCCCAAGGTCCGAGGTGGAGGAGCACCTGGCTGACTGCGCTTTCTGTCTAGGTCAGATTGGGTTCCTGGTTCGAGATTCACGAGGCCAGGCGGCCGTGCCGTTGCCCGCCGATCTGCTCAGTGCTGCTCGTGATAGGCCAATCAGGCGATTCGGGCCTGTACCAGCGCCAGCCCTGACCGCGATGGCTGCAACCGCTCTCTTGTTGGTCGTCGCTGTTCTCTGGCAGCCAGACAGTGACATCAGCCCGGCGCAGCCCTACCTTGGCGCGCCGGCAGATCGTACGGTTCGCAATGGAGCTGTTACCGTGACTCCTCCCCGGATCGTGCTGCCTGGTGACGGAGAAATCGTCGCCAGACCTCCTGTGGAAGTGCGCTGGTCGGCCTCACCAGGGGCGCTGCAATATGCAGTCCAGGTGTTGAGCCTCGAGGGGGATCTGGTTTGGGAGGACCTCACCGGTGGGGAAGGGGCTCTGATTCCGTCGGAAGTGCAGCTCGAGCCCGGGCAGAAGTACTACGTCTGGGTCGAGGCACAGCTTCGGAACGGCGGAACCGCGAGGTCCGATGCCGTGGCCTTTCGCGTCGCTTCCGATTGACGGGGGCAGCGTTCGAACGGGGAAGAAATGACTCCCCAGTTCACTTCTTGGTTGTCTGCGACCGTGCTGGCGCTGATCCTGGTGCCATGCGGCCCTCTAGGCGCCCAGGCGAGCCCGGCTGACGAACTGTTGGCGCAGGCGAGAGAGCTCTATGTGGAAGAGGGGCCCGCACCCGCCCTGCCCGTGTACGAGCGAGCCCTTGCTCTGTTCCGCCAAGAGGAAGACCTCCTTGGTGAGGCCATCACTCTGGGATTGATCGGCAACTGCTACAAACGACTTGGGGACTACAGCCGGTCCGGCGAGCTTCTAGAGCAGGCGCTGGAAATGAAGCGCGAGCTCGGGGATAGCCTGGAGGAGGGCAAGACTCTCAGCCATCTGGGTCTGCTCGCCTGGGAGCAGGCCGACTACGACGCGGCGGTTCAGTACTTCGACCAGGCGATCACCATCGGCCGGGAGCTCGGCGACGCGCAGCTCGAGGGCTCGGCGCTGAACAATCTGAGCCTAGTCTACGACGAGCTGGGCGATTATGAACGTAGCCTGCAGCAATACGACGAGGTTCTCGAGCTCTACCGGCGCACCGATTTTCCGCGTGGAGAGAGCGACACCCTGGGCAACATTGGCGGGGTCTATCTCCTCCTGGGACGCTACCGGGAAGCCATGGGCTATTACGAACAGGCCCTGGCGATCAGCGAGCGTCTCGAATCCAAGCCCTCGATGAGCCAGGATCTGGGCAATCTGGCTCTCTGCCATCTCGGCCTGGGGGAGATCTCCAAAGCGACCGAGAGGTTCGATCAAGCGCTGTCGCTGGCCCGACAGACCGGACTGGAAAAGGAAACCGCCGACTGGCTGAAAGGCAAGGGCGATGTGTTTCACGATGTCGGGCGACACAGTGAGGGCTTGGAGCTCTATCGGCAAGCGATGGAATCCTATGAATCCGCGGGGCTGAAGCGGGAGTTGGTCGAGGCTCTCAACGAGCTGGCCACGATCCACCTCCGTCTCGGAGACCTGGCCTCGGCCGAGGAGTACCAACGCGAGGCGCTGGATCTGGCTCGTTCGATCGTCTTCAGGAGGGGTGTCGTAGCGAGCCTGGCTTCCCTGGGCGAACTGGAATGGAGGCGTGAGCGGTTCGAGGAGTCGGCTACATTTCTCGGAGAGGCCCTCGATGGCGCTCTCGAGATCGAAGACCAGAACCTCGCCTCCTCGTGCAGGACACAGCTTGTCCTGACTCTCAGAGATCAGGGACGGCTCGAAGACGCTCTTTCACTGGCCAGTAGCGGCGTCGAGATCGCGCGAGGCCTGGAGTCGAGGCTGCATACGGCTGCGGCGTTGTACGCGCTGGGAAATGTGGAGCTGCTGGCGGGTGAAGCAATACAGGCGCTCGATCACTGCAAGGAAGGCTCGGCTCTACTCACCGACCTGGGTGAGCCGGAGATCGCCTGGCAGCTCGCGCACGGTCAGGGAAAGGCCCTCGAGGAGTTGGGCCGATACGAGGAGGCCATGGCGGCCTACAAGGAAGCCGTCCGGCTCATCGAGGCCGTTCGTGAACGACTCAGGGAGGAGAGCTTCCGTTCCGGGTATCTCGAAGACAAGCATCAGGTCTACGTCGACCTGTCCCGGCTCTTGCTTCGATTGGAACGCCCGGAAGAGGCATTCTCCTATGCCGAGCGGCTGAGGGCTCGTAGCTACCTCGACCTCCTGGCGGAGTCACCTATCCCCAGGCTGACCGCGGAGCAGAAGCGTCGAGAGATGGAGCTACGCCAACGAATCCGGGGGCTGCAGCAGAGTCTTCGCGAGGAAACCGACTCGGAGTTCGAGCCACGTCGGCGAGCGATGGCGCTCTTCGCAGCAGAGCTGGAACAGGCCGAGCGGGAATACGCAGACTTTCTCTCCGACCTCAGGACTGTAGACCCAGACTTTGCTGCTACCTGGTCGTTGTCGGTACCCGAAGCCGTCACGATTCGTGAGGCGCTGCCAGCCGGTACGGCACTGGTGGAATTCGTGGTGGGCAGGGACCAGGTGCTGGTCTTTCTGCTCGGCCCCGAGCGCTTGGAGACCCATGTCGCGCCACTGTCTCGGAGGGACTTGCAGACCAAGGTGGAGCTGACTCGACAGTTGATCCAGAAACGGGATAACGATGACTGGCGATTCCCAGCAGCGAGTCTCGCTGCGGCGCTGATCGAGCCCCTAGAAGCCGAAGGATGGCTGGATGCGGTTCAGCACCTCTATCTGGTGCCGCACGACACGCTGCACTATCTGCCATTTGCAGTGCTACCTCGAGGACCCGAAGGCCGAGTCCTGGTCCAGGACTACCAACTGACCTACCTGCCGTCGGCAGGGACACTCGTCTATGCAAGAGCAGGGGGGGCAGCGGCCGAGGGCCTCCTCGTCCTGGCGCCGATGAGCAGTCGATTGAAGCACACCGGGGCCGAAGCCCGCGCGGTGGCCGAAGCCTTTCCTGACAGTAACAAGGTCCTCATGGGAGACCAGGCCACGGAGAGCTCTTTCAAAGCCCTTTCCAAGGATTTCAAGGTTCTCCACCTAGCTACGCACAGCACCTGGAATCGTCTGAATCCGCTGCTGTCCGCTCTGCAGCTGGAGGCGGGTGACGGCGAGGATGGTCGGCTCGAGGTGCACGAGGTTCTTGATCTCCGCCTGGGTGCCGATCTGGTGACCCTGAGTGCCTGCGAGACCGCGCTGGGTAGCGGCTATTTCGGACAGACGCCGGTCGGTGACGATTTCGTCGGTCTGACCCGGGCCTTCCTGCATGCGGGGAGCCGCGCGGTGCTGGCCAGCCTGTGGGAGGTCGATGACCGCTCGACGCTGGAGCTCATGCAGAGCTTCTATCAATACCGGGATGCTC
>JBATEX010000006.1:0-117933 GCA_049664225.1 Thermoanaerobaculia bacterium | reverse complement strand
GTCCAATCCCCAAGCCCTCAAAGAACGCCCGGCGGTGAGCCGGGCGCCTCAACCCCTTTTACGCTTCCAACGGACGGAATCCTTCGCCGCGCACATCCTGGGCCGCACTGATGACGACGAAGGCGTTCGGGTCGGCCTGATGCACGATCTCCTTGAGTGGCTCCACCTGACGACTCCGCACCACGCACATCAGGATTCCGTGCTCCTTGCCGCTGTACATGCCTTGTCCCTTGATGAGGGTGACTCCGCGGTCGAGCTCATTCATCAGCGGCTGGCTGACGGCCTCGGTCTCGTCCGAGATGATGAAGACGAGCTTGCGGCCGCCGCCGCGAGTCGGCTTGAAGGAGCCCAGATCGGTCTCCAGTGCCTCGGTCGTCGCGGCCCGCACCCTGGCCCAGAGTCGTCGATAGAAGCGCGGCGCCTGGTCGAAGACTTCGGCATCGGTTCTCCGCAGTCCAACGGTAAAGAGGCCCAACGCCAGGAGGCCTGTATTGAAGAAGACCCCTCCAACCAGGATTACCCAGCCTGGAACCGGGCCCACCGAAGCTCGTTCCAGGAATTGACTCCAGCTCTCGACTGACGTCGGATGAATGACGATCTTGGCCAGCCAGCTCAACGTAAGGATGAAGAACAGCAGGGCATAGTTGCGTCGGTAGCGCCGACCCAGAGCTTCCAGCAGCCCGATGGGGAAGGATGGCCGCTGCAGAGTGTCGACAATTTCCTGTGCCCAACCCAGTTCCGGCTTGAAGTTGGCCGACAGCAAGCCGGAGTAGAAGTTCATTTCCAGCAGGCGAACCCGATGGGTCCAGAGCTCGTAGTAGCGGTACCGACGCGCCTCGATGAACAGAAACAGCACGACCAGGAGACTGACGATGAGGATCACGACCGGGGTATTGTCAGCGGCACCGAAGGCGTAGGACAACGCGATACCCGTCGTGACCACAGCCCAGTTGGTCGTCGCATCGAGTCTCGACCTCCAGGTATTGGATCGCGTCACCTCGCCTCGATAGAGGTGCACCAGGGCGGTCGTGCCTTCGCTCGTGGAAAGGCTGCCAGGGTCCAGCCAACCCCTGCTTGGCGCTTTCTCACCCTGAGATCCCGTCGAATCCTGCCGACCCTCGAATGTCATTCTCTTCGGCCCTCAGGCAACCAGTTTGCGGCAACGAGTGGGTCATGTCAAAGGGTCCGGATGGAGAAGATTGCGGTCCCTCCTCCCATCTCTTAACATTGGCCACGACATACGGGAGGGAGTATCGATGGCCGAGCCGCTACCCGTTCAGACCCGCACCGAACCGCTCAAGTGGGGCAAGGTGATCGACCATGCCAGTTGCATCGGTTGCCACGCTTGCACTACGGCCTGCAAATCAGAGAACGACGTCCCGTTGTCGGTGACGCGAACCTACGTCAAGTACGTCGATGTGGGCACGTTTCCGCAGGCCCGGCGAGCCTATCAGGTGACCCGCTGCAACCAATGCGAAGATCCGCCCTGCGTCGCCGCCTGCCCGACTCAGGCCATGCACCAGCGGACGGACGGCATCGTAGACTTCGACAAGTCCATCTGCATCGGATGCAAGGCCTGCATCGCTTCCTGCCCCTACGACGCCATCTTCATCAACCCGCAGGACCATTCTGCCGAGAAGTGCAACTTCTGCGCTCACCGCCTCGACGTCGGGCTCGAACCGGCTTGCGTGGTGGTCTGCCCCACCGAGGCCATCATGATCGGGGACATGAACGAGCCGACCACCAGGGTCGCCCAAATGGTCCATCGACAGCCGGTGGCCGTGCGGCGGCCCGAGAAGGAGACCCATCCGAAGCTCTTCTACCGAGGCGCCCATCAGGCCACCCTCGATCCCCTGGCCGCCCAGAGACCTCCTGGCGGCATCTTCATCTGGAGCCAGCAGAAGCAGGGCGGACAGAGCGTCGTGTCGGGCAGTCCGGAGGCCAGCAACTCCTCAGCCGCCGCCGTGCTCGCCTACGATGTGCCTCACAAGGCACCTTGGGACTGGAGGGTCAGCCTTTATACGCTGACCAAGGGGGTCGCCGCAGGGGCCTATCTGGTGGCGGCACTCCTGGTGCTGTTCGGAATGATTGATCCAAGCAGCACGCTGTGGCTCTGGACCGCTCCCGTCGTGGCCGGTGTCTTTCTGGGCCTGACCGGCGCTCTGCTGATCTGGGACCTGGACCACCCAGCACGCTTCTACATGATCTTCACCCGATCCCATTGGCGTAGCTGGCTGGTACGCGGGTCCTACATCATCGGAGGCTACTCGGCCGTCCTGGGGCTGCATTTCCTGGCCAGCCTACTGGGCAAGGCTCATTGGCATCAGATGCTGCTCTGGCCAGGCATTCCGCTGGCCGCTATGACCGCCGTCTACACTGCCTATCTGTTTGCCCAGGCCAAGGCCCGCGACCTTTGGCAGAGCCCTCTGCTGCCGCCTCACCTCCTGGTGCAGACCTTACTGGCAGGCTCGGCCGTGCTGCTGCCATTCGCGCTGCTCTGGGAGCCGCGAGCCGTCACTCCCCTGCTTTGGGGCCTGGCTGTGACCAGCTTGATTCATGTGCTGATGATCCTGGGTGAGATCACGCTAACGCATTCGACAGCTCATGCCAAAGCGGCCACTCACGAGATGATCGGCGGGCGCTTCAGAGCCTTCTTCTGGGCCGGATTGGCTCTGGCGGCGATCGCGATCGCCGCGCCCTGGATCGGCGCACCGATCGCCGTACCGCTTGCCCTCATCGGCCTCTTTGCTTTCGAGCACGCCTACGTGCAAGCCGGCCAAGCTGTACCTCTAGCCTAGGGAGCTACGCGATGAGCCTCAGAGACCTCAACGAGAGAGTCAGCGCCGCTCGCGCGGAGAGCGAAGCGCGCGGCGAGACCTTCTACCCAGGAGCCAGCCGCATCCACCTGGCTTCGTTTCCGCCGAAGGAGCGCTGGGACGACTGGGTGGAGCTCGACTCGAAGGCCTGGCCGAAGCGGGTCGAAAAGCGCTTCATGCTGGTGCCGACAACTTGCTTCAATTGTGAATCGGCCTGCGGCCTGCTGGCCTATATCGACAAGAACACTCTCGAGGTCCGGAAGTTCGAGGGTAATCCCGAGCACCCCGGCTCTCGCGGCCGCAACTGCGCCAAGGGGCCGGCGACGCTCAACCAGGTCACCGACCCCGATCGGATTCTCCATCCGCTGAAGAGAGTCGGCGACAGGGGTGAGGGTAAATGGGAGAGAGTCGGCTGGGAGGAGGCTCTCACCGACATCGCCGGGCGGATCCACAAAGCAATCGAGGAAGGCCGGCAGGAAGAGATCATGTATCACGTCGGCAGGCCAGGCGAAGATGGCTTCACAGAGCGCATGATGGCCGCCTGGGGCTGCGACGCCCACAACTCACACACCAACGTTTGTTCGTCGGGTGCCCGCTCCGGATACCAATACTGGACCGGGATCGACCGACCCAGCCCCGACCACGCTCGAGCCAAGGTCATCTTCCTGGTCAGCGCCCATCTGGAGACCGGTCACTACTTCAACCCCCATGCCCAGCGGATCATCGAAGCCAAGCAGCGGGGTGCGAAGCTGATAGTTCTCGACACACGGCTCTCCAACACCGCGACGCATGCCGACTTCTGGTTGGCACCGCAGCCGGGCTCTGAAGCAGCCATCCACCTGGCCATCGCCAACTACCTCATCCAACACAATCTGTATAACCGGGACTACGTGCGTCGCTGGTGGAACTGGCAGGAGTATCTCGACAAAGAGCACTCCGGTCTGGAGCCGACGTTCGAGAGCTTCGAGCGCATCCTGCAAGCTGAGTACGAGGCCTATACTTTCGAATTCGCAGCCCAGGAGTCTGGAATCGAGGTCGACGTGCTGCGCCAGGTAGCCGAGATCGTCTCCACTGCTGGAACGCGCTTGTCGACCCACAACTGGCGTAGCGCTGCTGCCTCCAACGAGGGCGGTTGGCAGGTCTCTCGGACACTGTTCATGCTCAACGCCCTGATGGGAGCCGTGGCGACACCGGGTGGGCTGTATCCCAACGCCTGGAACAAGTTCGTTCCGAGGCCCATTCACCTGCCACGCCATCCCGAACATTGGAACGAGCTGACCTGGCCGATCGAGTTCCCACTGGCCATGAACGAGCTGTCGTTTCTGCTACCCCACCTGATCAAGCGTTCAGAAAAGCGGCTCGACGTCTATTTCAGCCGCGTTTACAACCCGGTGTGGACCAATCCGGACGGTTTCTCGTGGATCGAGATGCTCACCAACGAGGACAAGGTGGGGCTGCACGTCGCCCTGACGCCGACCTGGAACGAGACGGCCTACTTCGCCGACTACATTCTGCCCATGGGCTTGGCCTCCGAGCGCCACGATATCCACTCCTACGAGACCTATGCCGGGCAGTGGATCGGCTTTCGTCAACCGGTGCTGCGCGCCGCCAGGGAGCGTTTGGGAGAGCGTGTCAGCGACACTCGCCACAGCAATCCCGGTGAAGTCTGGGAGGAGAACGAGTTCTGGCTCGACCTCTCCTGGCGGATCGATCCCGACGGCAGCCTGGGAATCCGCCCGTTCGTGGAATCGAAACAGAACCCTGGCGAGCGCCTGACAGTCGACGAGTACTACGGCTGGATCTTCGACAACTCGGTACCCGGCTTGCCCGAAGCGGCCGCCAGGGAGGGCCTGAAACCCCTCGAGTTCATGCGGCGCTATGGTGCCTTCGAAGTGGCCTCCGACGTCGGGCCGCTCTACGAGAATCCGGTGTCGAGCGACGAGCTCGAGGATGTGGCGGAGGACCGCTTCGGGCGAGTATTCACCCGCGCACCGGCTCCGCCACCGCTGAACATGGCACCAACCGCCGCACCCGACGGCGATGCGGAGGGGCGACGGCCGGCAGGCGTGAGGGTCGAGGGAGAAGTCCTGCGGGGATTCCCGACGCCCAGCGGCCGCTTGGAGTTCTACTCCTCGACGCTGGCCGATTGGGGCTGGAAAGAGTACGCCCTACCGACCTACATGCGAAGCCACGTCCACCCCGAGAGCATGGATGACGACCAGATGGTCCTCATCTCGACGTTTCGCCTGCCGGTCCAGATTCACACCCGAAGCGCCAACTCCAAGTGGCTGGACGAGATCGCCCACACCAATCCGCTCTGGTTGCACCCGAGCGATGCGCAACGCCTGGGCATCAAGCAGACCGGCGATCTGGTCCGGGTCGAGACCGAGATCGGTCACTTCGTGCTCAAGGCGTGGGTCACGGAAGGGATCAAGCCCGGAGTCGTGGCCTGCAGCCACCACATGGGACGCTGGAAGATCCACGATCACGGCCAGCGCCAGCTGATGACCACGGCGAGCCTGGACCGCAAGGGATCGCAGTGGACGCTCAAGCGCAAGCATGGCGTTGAGCCCTACCCCTCCAGCGACCCGGACACCAGCCGAATCTGGTGGACCGATGCGGGCGTCCACCAAAATATGACCTTCCCGGTGCATCCCGATCCGATCTCCGGCATGCACTGCTGGCACCAGGCTGTCCGAGTACGCAAGGCCAAGATGGGAGACCGCTACGGTGAGGTCTGGGTGGACACCGACAAAAGCCATGAGGTCTTCAATGCATGGCTCGAGAAGACTCGCTCAGCCACGGTCTATTCGCCGGACGGCACTCGACGGCCCGGCTGGCTGATCCGGCCCGTGAAGCCGGTGAAGAAAGCGTACTTATTGCCGGAAGAGGCCCGACGGTAGGGAGCCAGGCGGCCCCTTCCTCCTCTTTCACCTGGAACTCCTACCATGGAGCTGCTTCGATCTCTTGCCGCTCTCGCTGAGCCTCCGGGCCGCGAGACGCCTCGAATCGCAGATTTGCTCGGGCTCGGAACTCCTCCGGCGTCGGCCGACTACGACGATCTCTTCTTGTTTCAGCTGTACCCATACGCCTCCGTCTACCTCGGCCCCGAAGGGATGTTGGGCGGCGAAGCCCGCGACCGGATCGCCGGGTTCTGGCGAGTTCTCGAACAGGCTCCCCCACCAGAGTCTGACCATCTGGCACTGGTCCTGGCCCTCTACGCCCGTCTCTGTGAGCTGGAATCAGAGGCACCGAATGATGCGACAAAGCACCGCTGGAGACACCTTCGAACGACCTGCCTCTGGGAGCACATCGCAAGCTGGGTACCCGCATACCTGGAGAAGCTGCAAGAACTGGCCTCGCCCTTCTACCAGGCGTGGGGGGAGCTCCTACGCGAGGTGCTGGAGCAGGAAGTGCTCGAACTCGGTCAGCAGGAGCTCCTGCCGCTCCATCTTCGGGAGGCACCGGCTGTTCTCGACCCTGAAGCCGAGGGCGGAGAGGCATGGCTCGATTCGCTGCTCAGCCCAGTGCGCAGCGGCATCATCCTGGTGCGCAACGATCTGGTGAGGGCGGGCAGAGATCTGCAGCTCGCAACCCGCGTTGCGGAGCGCCGCTATGCTCTCAAGGCCCTGCTCGGACAGGACCCTGCTGCGACGCTCGATTGGCTCGCGGCCGAGGCCGAGGCCTGGCAGAACCGTCACCAGCGCTGGAACGACCTCTCCGGACCCATCACCGACTTCTGGTCCCACCGTGCAGCAACCACCGCAAGGCGGCTCCACACCGCACGCCAAGAGCTGTAGCCACCCACTCTCCCACCCCGAGGGCTTGAGGGTGAGTCGGCAGGCGTACCTTCGGCTGGTCTCTGAAGTCTTGGGCCAATGACCACTGTCTCGTGGAGGTCCGTCCGAGTGGCCAGCAGGGGGACGGAGTCGGCTACTCAGACTGCGAAGGGCGGGCCGCCAACTTGTCACGTCATCGCGCCGGATCTCTTGTGGCCTTCGATGGCCCTTGCGCTGCGCTCGACGTGGCACCCCCTGTCGAACAACCCGAACGAACCTCTCGCACCGTTGAAGGCAGTGAGGCCCTAGGGCCCTGAGGCAGTGAGGACTCGAGCGAACACCGGTGCAAGGCCGCGTTCGAGGTCACCAGCCGGAGGCCCAGGACGACGGGGGAGAGCCTCGGGCGTGGCTCAATACCACCAGCGACCATGGCTGGGAGCGGGGGTCCAGGGTTCGGCGTGGGGACCTCCATGGGGGTTCTTGCAGCGGAAGGGAGGATAGCTCCCTGGGGGCCCCACGCCGGACCCCCGAACAAAGGGCTCAGATTCATGCACCACCGGCCGGCAGGTGCTCCACTGCCTCACTGCCTCAAGGATCGGCTGGCACAGGTGCCAGATGCTTCAACCCCCGAGCCCCCAAAGATCGGCCGGAAGGAACGCCCGGACGCCTCAACCCTCGCTACCCGCTGCAAAGAAAAAGCCGCTGTGCCCCGAAGGACACAGCGGCAAGGAATTGCAGCAATCAAGCTCTACCAGCGATAGCCGATGCCGATGAAACCCTGCAGCGGATCGACATTCAGCGCGTAAACGTTGTTGTCGCCTTCCAGATCCGCACCGAGGTATCGCAGACCACCGGTAATCACCCAGGGGCTACCTTCGCTGAACGCAAAGTCGGCCCCAAGGTTCAGACCATAGGTAAGCTCGTCGTCGTACTTGATCTGGTAGTTCTGCGGACCACCAAACTCGGGCGGAATCTCCGAGAAGTTGAAGGTCGACGAGCTGTAGCCGACCCAGGAAGCGAAGACACCCGCGAAGATGTCGAACCGCCGCCCAGGCAGGAAGTGATAATTGAGTCCAAGATTGAACTGCCGCATGTCGACTCTGTCATCAGAGTTCAGCCACACATCACCTCGGTCGTACATCAGGTTCGTCTTCATATTGGCGAAGGTGACGCCACCCCAGAGGCCGATGGCCGGCTTCCACATCCACTCCACCTCGCCGCCGAAGCCATTGCCGCCATCCACCCAGAACTGCGTGAAGACTGGCGGATCCAGGCCGACTGGGTTCTCGACGTGCAAGGTGTCGGAACCCGGCCAGACATGCACGTAATAGCCACGCGCGATCCAGCGGAAATCCGGACCTTCTATGCGAATGATGGCAGCCGTGTCGCAGACCGACTCGGAGTCGTTCAGCGTCGACTTGCCGGCGAAGGTGTAGGTGTAGTCACCTGGCTTCTTCTTCAGGGTTGCCGAAGGATCGAACGTCCAGCTCGAGTCGCCGGCGGACATCATTGCGGCCAGATCACCCGCCGAGCCGTCCGGCAGGCTGAGCGCGGTCATCTCGAAGTCACCCTGGCTCCGGCTAGTGTCCACCGTGATGATGCGGGTATCCGGATCGACTGTCACATCGATGGCGCAAGCGGCCTTGGCTTTGCCCACCAGGACACTGGCCGTGCAGGTCACTTTCTGCCCGTCTTTGATCGACTCGGCATTGAAGGTGTAGGTACCGTCGGTCTTCGGCATGAAGGTCCAACTCATCGGACCGGTGCTCTTCAGATCGGAAACGCTGCCCTTGCCACCAGGCAGACCGGCATCGGTGATCTTGAACTCACCATCACTGCTGCCCGTCACGGTGATCATGTCGGTAGCTGCGTCATAGGAGGCCTTGATGCTGCACGACGGCTTGGGCATCGCCTTCGAGCTGTCCAGAGCCAGATTCATGCAGCTGACCGGCACGATGAAGGTGTACTCCGAGCCATTCGATTCCACCAGGATCTTCCACGCCGGCATTGGCTCTTTGGCTGCCCAACGCGGGTTCATGATCACCGACGGCTGGCCGCCTTTGCGATTGGCCATCCACTTCAGGGTGTGGCCGGGGGCGATCGTGGTCTTCGTGACCGTCCCGTCCCCCTCCTGAGCCGCGCGCATCGTAATGAACACGTCGTCGGCGTTGCCACCCCAGCCACCCTTTTCGAGCACGATCCGAATGTCGTCCTCGAAGCGATCGAAGAGATCCTTCATCTCTTCCAGATTTCTGGCCGAGTGCGGTGAAAACGTCGAGCCTGGCCGGCCCAGCACATAGATATCGACTTGAGCGTTGGCCGGAACGACAGAGAGCGCCTGCAAGACGATCAGCGCCAGGCCGATCCCGAGTGTACCTTTCAGAGACTTGAACTTAGACATTGCCTGTTCTCCCTCCTGAATTTCAATTCTCTCTGTTCGAGAACTTGAGTACATTCCTGTTTGATTCTGGTCGATTACTTCGCCGGGGCACACGGAGATACACCGGCCCCATCAGCTTTTTGACTTGGGAAGTCTAACAGAAGAGGGTCCATAAATGAATGACCATATGACGGAAATATTCCTATCCGCGCCCTCGGGAACCTTTCCTGCTCACCTTGCCTCTCAAAGGCAGAAGGCAGGGCCAGAGGCCAAAATTCGAGAACACATAGCCAAACTCAAATATCCAAGGAGACCAAACCCATGACAACGACCCCTCTCCAGATTACAGACGAACAGTTCGACGAAACGGTCGTGAAATCCGACGTACCGGTCCTAGTGGATTTCTGGGCTCCCTGGTGTGGGCCCTGCCGCATGATTGCACCGGTGCTGGAGGAGTTGGCTGGCGAGCTTGGTGACAAAGTCGTGATCGCCAAGGTCAACACCGATCAGAATCCCATCTACGCGCAACGCCTCGGTGTCCAGGGTATCCCCACGATGGTGCTCTTCAAGGATGGAGCCGAAGTGGATCGCGTCGTCGGTGCCCTGCCCAAAGGCCATCTCAAGCAGTGGATCGACACCACCCTCACGAACTAAGCTATTCAGTCAGGAGTCGTTGAGCGCGTCGCACGAATCGCTGCGACAGCCCGACTCTCTTCCGCGCCACGGAGGAAATCGATCATGACGCGCAACCTTGTTCTGGGCATGGCGTTGCTGGGCTCCCTGTGCCTCGCCACAGCCGAAGCGGCAGAGCTGAGCCTCCTCGACGCCATGTCCACCGCTCGCAATCAGGCTCGCGAGGTGACGGCCGCTCAAGCGCAGGCCGAGGCGGGTGCTGCCCGCCTCAAGCAGGCCAAGGGGTATCGGATGCCCCAGGTGCGATTCCAGGAGATCTGGATGACTACCAACACACCTGCTGAGGTCTTCGCGCTGCAGCTCAATCAGAAGACGTTCTCGTTCGACGACTTCGTGATGAGCGACCCCAACAACCCGGACTGGTTCGAGAACGCCACGAGCCGCTTCGAGCTCATGCTGCCCATCTACATGGGTGGCGGCCTCTCAGGGCGCATCGACCAGGCGAAGCTGGGCGCCGAAGCCGCCGAGATCAGGGCTTCCTGGGCGGCAGACAGTGCGGCCCTGGCCGCCGCCGAGGCCTACATTCGCCTCGCCCAGGTGCGTGAGAATCTCGTCTTGCTGGAGCGTTCCCTCGAGACCGTCGACGCCCATGTCAACATCGCCCGGGCCTACGTCGACCAGGGAATGCTGGTGCGGTCCGAGCTCCTGATGGCCGAAGTGGAGTGGTCGCGAATCCAGGACCTGTTCCAACAGGCCCAGGGCCAGGCCAAGGTAGCCGAGGCCAATCTGTCGTTTCGTCTTGGTGCCGACCCATCGACGTCCTGGGAGCTGAGCAGGCTCCCTGACCCGCAACCGATCGCAGAGGGCATCGATCCGTGGTTGGTGACCGCCGAGACGCGGGCCGACCTGGAAGCGGCCCGTCGCATGCTATCGGCCGCCGAGCTCGAAGTCCGGGTGCAGCGCTCAGCGCTGCTGCCCAAGATCGGCTTGCAGGCCAAGTACGACTTCAACGACCAGAACCTTTTCGGCACCGGCGCCCATTCGGGCTCGGTTGCCGCGATGGCGAGTATCGACATCTTCTCCGGCAACCGGCATCGCGCCGCCAAGGCCGCCGCCGAAGCCGACCTGGAAGCCGGACGCCAACAACTCGAACAGTTTGAAGACGGGATTCGTCTCGGTGTCAAAGATGCCTACGAAACGGCGATCAGCGCCCGGCAGCGATACGACACGGCGATGGCCGCCCAGCAAGCGGCCACCGAGGCCGAGCGCATAACCGAAGAGAGATTCAAGAAGGGTGTCGTCAAGATGATCGATCTGCTCGACGCCTCCACGGCCCGACAGGAAGCCGAGACCCGACAACTGGTGGCGGCGGCCGAAGCCTATCTGGCGACTCTGGAGCTGGCCGTCCGATCCGGCCGCCAGCCTGAGAGCGTCATTCCGACCCCTTCGACCACAACCTCCTCGAGGACAGAATCATGATAGCCAAGAACCTATTCCGACTGACTAGCCTGGTGCTGATCTCGACAGCCTTGCTGGGGCTCGCCTGCGGCGGCTCGCACGACATCGAGACCGAGACCACTCACAGCACAATCAGCGCTTCCGTCGCTACGGCCGAGCGGCTCGACGCGGCCCAGGAAGTCGAGGTCTTCGGCACGGTCGAGGCCGAACAGACCGCCGCCGTTTCGGTCAGGGTCATGGCCATGGTGACGACCGTAAGGGTCAGGGCCGGAGACGAGGTCAGCAAAGGCCAACTCCTTTTGGAGATCGATCCACAGGCCTCCGAGGGGCAGCTCTCGCAGGCCAGGGGAGGTCTGGGGCAGGCCGAAGCTGCCCTGGCACTGGCCGAAAGGAACTATGAGCGCTTTCAAGCGTTGGCCGAAAGCAACGCGGCTTCGGAGCTCGAGTTGGACATGGCTCGAATGCAGTACGACCAGGCCAAGGCAGCCGTCCAACAGGCGCAGGGAGCCGTGTCCTCGGCCTCTTCGGTCGCCGGCGACTCCCGAGTCGTCGCCCCCTTCTCCGGCAGGGTCGCTCGCAAGATGGTCGAGGTCGGTGATCTGGCCGCGCCTGGCCGTCCCCTTCTGGTCATCGAATCCAAGGCAGGGCGACGACTCGTCATATCGATCCCAGAAAGCCTGATGGCTCGCGCCAAGCTGGCCTACGGCGACGAGCTGCGGGTCGGCATCGACTCCCGGTCCGACCTGACCGAGATGACCGGCAGTGTGGTGGAGATTCCGCCTGGCGCCGACTCGGCCAGTCACTCGTTTCAGGTCAAGCTGGCCCTCGACGCACCCGAGCTGTCCAGCGGGGCCACTGGCCGTGCCTTCATCCCGACCGATGAGCAGACGCTGATCGCCGTCCCCGAGGCAGCCGTCCTGCGCCGGGGAGGGATTCAGATGGTTGTCGTGCGCACGGTCGACGGCTTTGCCAGCACCCGTGTGGTCACAGTAGGACGGACACTTCCCGAAGGTCGTGTCGAGATCCTCTCCGGCCTGACCGGCGGCGAGAGCGTCCTTTTGGACCTGGCAGCACCCCCTTCGACTGGCACCCGCGTGGAGGTTTCGTGATGGAAGCCGAGAACAAGACACCGCCGTCGAACGGTAGCGAGGCAGCTCGCCGTGAGGCGCTACGGCTCAAGCAGACTCGCCGACCGATCGGGTTCTCCGGCCGCATCGCACAGGCCTTCCTGGAGTCGAAGCTGACGCCGCTGCTGGTGGTGGCCTCGCTCCTGGTCGGTGCTTTCGCCGTCATGGTCACACCGCGGGAAGAGGAGCCCCAGATCAAGGTGCCGATGATCGACGTGTTCGTCGGCTTGCCCGGCGCATCGGCCCAGGAGGTCGAGCGTCGGGTCATCTCGCCACTCGAAAAGGCCATCTACGAGATCGACAATGTCGAGTACGTGTACTCGATCACCCAGCCCTCGGGCGGCATGATCATCGTCCGATTCCTCGTCGGCACCGATCCCGACCAGGCTGTGGTGAGAGTTCACTCCAAGGTAGCAGAGATCGCAGCGACGCTTCCCGAAGACACCGTACCGCCGGTCGTTGCGCCCCGCAGCATCGACGATGTACCGGTGGTGGCCTTCACTCTTTGGTCGAATGACGCTACAGCCATGCAGCTGCGGCAGGTTGCCCAGGAGCTCAAGACCGAGTTGACTCGCCATCCCAGGGTGGCCCAGGTCTCGATCCTGGGCGGTCAGAGGCGGGCGGTGCAGGTGCGGTTCGACCGCGAGCGGCTCGCATCCCATAACGTCTCCCTCTTGCAGGCCTACCAGGCCCTGGCCGGGCTGAACTGGCGACTGCCGGCTGGCTCGTTCGCCAGCGCGGACACCGAGACCGTAGTCGAAGTCGGCAGCTTTTTTCGCACCGCGACGGAGGTCGAGAACGCCGTTCTCGGTATCTATGGCGGCAATCCTGTCTACCTTCGCGATGTGGCCACGGTCATCGACGGGCCGGACGAGCCCGCCGACTATGTGTGGATGATGGCCGGCGCCGCAGGCGGTGAGAAGGACCTGCCGCCGGGCCTCGATGCTCCGGCCGTCACCGTCGCCGTCGCCAAGAAGCCCGGCACCAACGCCGTTGATCTGGTTACCGATCTCGAGAAGCGCCTGGAGGCTTTCAAGGGGCCGGTGATTCCCGACAACGTGCACGTCACCAAGACTCGGGACTATGGCTATACCGCGGGTGAGAAATCCTCCGAGCTCATGAAACACCTCTGGATAGCGACCCTTTCCGTCGTCGGCCTGATGGCTCTAGCCCTGGGCCGACGCGAAGCGATCGTCGTCCTCGTCGCAGTGCCGACCACATTGGCGCTGACTCTAGCCGCCTCTTACCTGTTCGGCTACACCTTGAATCGAGTCACGCTGTTCGCCCTGATCTTCGCCATCGGCATCCTTGTGGACGACGCGATCGTGGTCGTGGAGAACATCCATCGGCACTACCTGCTGGGCTGGACCAATCCACGGCACGCGACGGTCTACGCCACGGACGAGGTCGGCAATCCAACCATTCTGGCCACCTTCACGGTCATCGGCGCTCTGCTGCCGCTGGCTTTCGTATCGGGACTGATGGGGCCGTACATGCGGCCGATTCCCATCAACGCATCGGCGGCCATGCTCTTCTCCTTGATCGTCGCCTTCGTCGTTTCTCCTTGGCTGACTTTCAAGCTCTTTCGCCGGACGGCCGAAAAACTGGCCGAGGGACCGGCCGAGCACGACGCGGAGACCGCTTCCGAAACACGATTGTTGAAGCTCTACGAGCGGTTGTTCCGTCCGCTACTCGCCAAGGCCTGGCGACGCTGGACCCTCTTGGCTGCAGTGGCGGTCGCGCTCTTGCTGTCGATGGGACTGGTGGTGACACGAGTCGTCAAGGTCAAGATGCTTCCCTTCGACAACAAGAGCGAGCTACAGGTCGTCATCGACATGCCTGAGGGCAGCACTCTCGAAGAGACCGCCGGCATCGCTCGCAGCCTCGCCGACACGGTCCGCACGCTGCCGGAGGTCACAGACGTTCAGATCTACGTCGGAACTTCGGCACCGTTCAACTTCAACGGACTCGTGCGCCACTACTTCCTGCGTAGCGGGCCTCTAGTTGCGGACCTGCAGATCAATCTCTTGCCCAAGCATCATCGAGATCGCGCCAGCCATCCCTTCGCCAAGGAGCTGCGAGACCTGCTGGCCCCGATCGTCGAAGGCACCGAGGCCAACGTCAAAGTCACAGAAGTTCCACCAGGGCCACCAGTGCTCTCCACCATGGTGGCTGAGATCTACGGACCCGATCTCGAGCACCGCCTCGAGCTTGCGCAGAAGGTGCGCGACATCTTCGATACGACACCGGGCATCGTGGACGTCGACTGGTGGGTTGAGAATCCTGGACCTCAGGTCGAGTTCGAGGTCGATCGTGAGAAGACCGTTCGGGCCGGTACGACCCCCGAGGCCGTCGTGCGCACTTTGCGCGTCGCCCTCGAGGGTGCCGAGGTCGGCCTGCTGCGTGACGAGACGGCCCGCGAGTCGGTGCCCCTGGTCCTACGGCTCGATCGCTCGCAGCGCTCCAGCATCGACGGCCTGCTCGGGATATCCGTCCACGGCTCGGAGGGCCGCATGGTGCCGCTCGGCGAGCTGGTCAAGGTGCGCCCGACTTCCCGCGAGCGCTTCATCTACCACAAGAACCTGCAGCCGTTGACGTATGTCATCGGCGAGGTGGCGGGGAACGAGGAATCGCCGATCTACGGCATTCTCGACATGCAAGACCGTGTCGAGGCATTGCAAGATCCGTCGACCGGCGAGCCGCTCGAGATTCTCTCGTCGAGCATGCCGGACGACACCACCGGCTACGCCATGAAATGGGACGGTGAGTGGCAGATCACCTACGAGGTGTTTCGCGACATGGGAGTCGCCTTCGCCGTCGTGCTGGTCCTCATCTATGTTCTGGTGGTGGGCTGGTTCCGCTCCTTCATCACGCCGCTGATCATCATGGCGCCTATCCCCCTGACACTGATCGGAATCCTCCCAGCCCACGCCATCGGAGGAGTCTTCTTCACCGCCACCTCCATGATCGGATTCATCGCTCTGGCTGGCATCATCGTGCGCAATTCGATCCTGCTGGTGGACTTCATCAATCTGGAACTGGCGGCTGGGGAGAAGCTCGAGACCGCTGTCATCAAGGCGGGGGTGGTTCGCTTCAGGCCCATCTTCCTCACCGCCGCGGCACTGGTCGTCGGTGGGCTTGTCATCCTGCTCGATCCCATCTTCCAGGGCCTGGCTGTGGCCCTCATCTCGGGGGTCGTCGTCTCTACCGCCCTGACCCTGATGGTCATACCGCTGCTGTACTACATGTATCTGAAGACGGTGGGCCTGGAGAAAGTCGTACCCCAGGACCTATAGGCCCAAATAGCCAAGGAGACGAATCATGACAGTCAATGACTACCTGAGAGCCATCGCCGGGTTCCTTATTGTCTTATCGGTGGCACTCGGCTACTGGGTCCACCCAGGCTTTCTTCTCTTTACGGTCTTCGTCGGTCTCAACCTCTTGCAGTCGGCCTTCACGAAGAAATGCCCGATGATCTCCGCGCTTCGCGCGATGGGCGTGCCCGATTGAAGAGCCCAGGCCTCGGGGCCACTGGCCATCGAAGACAGGGGACGGCACCCTCAACAGAATTGGAGAAATCTTCATGAAAATGCTGATGATCATCATCGATCAGTCGAAGCGGGAGGAGCTGGAGGTCTTCCTGAACCGCTCGGGCGTTGTCGGCTACACGGAAATCTCCCATGCCGCCGGGATGGGTCTCACGGGACCGCGTCTCGGTTCCAGCGCCTTTCCCAAGACCTCCGCGGTGGTCTTCACGATCCTCGACGACGAAGCCTTGCAAGGGCTCCGCGAGGGTGTGGACCGGTTCTGCGCCACCTGTGGCGAAGAGCTGCGGATGATGTCTTGGGACGTGGACGTACTCCGGTAGACTCCCGACAGGCCTGTCGTCGACCTGTCTCGACATCGGGTTTCGACATCGTGGCTCTACGTGATCCTCACACCTCGTTCGCAGAGGAGAATCGACGCATGAAGATCGTAGTCATCGGAGGAGACGCCGCGGGCATGAGCGCGGCCTCACAGGTCAAACGCCGCAGAAAAGACTGGCAAGTCACGGTGCTGGAGAAGGGGCGCTTCACCTCCTACGCCGCCTGTGGCATTCCGTACTATCTGGCCGGAGATGTCGCGGACTTCGATGACCTCGTCGTCGTTACTCCGGACGAGTTCCGCAGCAAACGGGGCATCGATGTCCGAATGGGTTGGGAGGCGACCTCCATCGACACGCGGGATAGGAAGGTCACCGCTCGCACCGACACCGGTTCTTCGGAATCCCTGCCCTATGACCGCTTGCTTATCGCTACCGGTGCGAGTCCGATCGTGCCGGATTGGCCGGGTGTCGATCTCGCCGGAGTAACCGCGGTTCGCAATCTGGAGGATGCCGAGCATCTCGAGCGCTTGTTGAGCGAGGAGCCCAAGCGAGCTGTTGTGGTAGGGGCCGGCTACGTCGGCCTGGAGATGGCGGAGGCGCTGGCGCGCAGAGGCCTGGAGGTCACCGCCGTCGAGAAGCTGGCAGGAGTGATGGGGGGTGCCGAGGACACGCTAACCCAGATGGTTCTGGACGAAGCCGAGCACCACGGTATTCGTATCTTGCTCGAAACTTCGGTCGAAGGGTTTCAAGGCACCGAGGGTCGGTTGACCACTGTTCAGACCGATGGAGGAGGCCTGCCTGCAGATCTGGCCGTCGTCTCCCTCGGGGTTCGACCCAATTCGGCACTTGCCGCCAAAGCCGGAATCGCGCTGGGAAGCTTCGGCGCCATTCATGTCGATGTAGGTCAACGAACCGACATTGAAGACGTCTTCGCCGCTGGCGACTGCGCCGAAGCGAATCATCTCGTCCTCGGCAGACCGGTCTACATTCCGCTGGCACTGACGGCCAATCGTCAGGGCCGCGTCGCGGGAGCCAACATGGCCGGTGGACAGGAGAGATTCCCTGGGGTCGTAGGCAGCGCGGTAACTCGCCTCTTCGACCTGACCATCGCGCGCACCGGAATCGACGAGGCGACCGCCGAAAGAGCAGGGATCCCCTTCAAAACGGTCACAACCAAGGCACCCAGCAAGGCGCACTATTACCCGGGCCACGAGCCGCTCTGGGTAAAGCTCGTTTTTCGCAGTGACAACCACAAACTGCTAGGAGCCTGGCTAGTCGGCAGAGATCCCTGTGCCGGAAAGAGAGCCGACGTCCTGGCCGTGGCTTTGAGCACCGGCATGAGTATCGAGCAGATCGGCGATCTGGACCTGACCTACGCGCCACCCTTTGCACCGGTCTGGGACCCCATTCTGCGTGCCGCAAACAAGGCGAGATTTCAGCTAGCCAGCGAAGAGAATTCTGGCTAGCCTCAGGGGGTTGAGGCGTCCGGGTGGTCCGCAGGGAAACGGCGGCGGCTTTATAGGGGAGCCCCTTGCGGGCTCCCGCGGAAGGGGTCAAGCCCCTCCCCTACATTCGGGCGAGCCACCCGAACGAACCTCTGGTACCGATGGAGACAATAGGGGCGTAGGGGCGTAGGGGCTTAGGGGCTTAGGGGCTCAGGGGGAGTGACTCTCCCACGGGAGTCCTGGTACCTCCCTGTCGTTCCGAGAGGCGAAGACGGTACAAGGCCACCGACGGTCCTTTCCCTCACTGTCTCAAAGGCCGGTCGGCGAAGTCGCCGAGCGCCTCACCCCCCAAGCCCTCAAGGACCGCTCGACGAATTCGTCGAGCGCCTCAACCCCAGGACGGGTGGGAGGGAGGGCGAACGTACCTGCCTATTCGTTGGCGAGGGGAATGCTATCTTCCCAGGCACCGCGGGCCGAGTTGCGGCTCATCTCAGTGAGCACCGCGGTGAAGTGCCCCACGGCCACCTTGCTTCTGAGCTTCAGCGGGGTCCGCCACTCGTCGTCGGTCAGCCAGATCCGAATGCTGGCCTTGGGGCTCTTCTTGAAGATTCCGCCGACGCCTTCGATCTGGGGCTCGATGACTACCGCGTCGAAAGTGCCAGCCGGCACCTTGATCCTCTCACGCCCTACCACCCGGACCTGGCCGGCTACCACCTTCTTGCCATCGGTGACGTCCAGCACGACAGGACCATAGTCCTCCACCTCGGCGGCACGATATGCGTAGAAGCTGGAGATCGGGTCCTGTACCCCTTCAGGCACCTCGATCGCCTCTCGAGATTCGCCGTCTCGGGTAAGTACCGCAGTTCCCTGATCCCAATCGAACAGAATTTCGTCCTCGCCCGCGGGGCCCCGTCCCTCTTTGCCGCTCTTGAAATACCGCTGTACCCGCATGTCGGGTGGTGACAGGGCCGACTCCACTGACTCGCGAACCGGGTAGATCGAATCCAGAAAGGGTACGGTCCGGGCACTGGCCCGCACGACAATTGCGCCATCGGCTCTGCGGAGCACTTCGAGTCGCGCTCGCGCTGCAGTGACGATGCCCCATTTGAGCTTGAAATCCAGCCTCTCACCAACGAGTGAATCCAGAGTCGGAGCCTCTTGCCACTCCGCCAACGACGGGGCTGCTACGAAGCCCAGGAGAAGAGCTACGAGGAGGTAGGAGGTTCGAACCATGGCAGGGAATGCGCCCCGAGAGCGAGCAGGAACAGTACCACGGCCATGGCGCTGACCCAGACGCCTGCACGACGCAACAGGGGTGGCTCGAGGTTGACTTCCAGGTTACTCCGGCCCTTGGGAACCTCGATCGTGACCTCCCCCATCGGGCCAGGCTCCACCGCTACCGGCTCACCATCTACGCTCGCTCGCCATCCCGGGAAGTACCAGCGCGCCAGGCGTATCCGCATTTCGCCGGTCGCCTCCAGGTAGAGCCGAAGACGGGTGCCCGATTCTTCGGTTGCGAGCAGCTCCAAGCCTGGGGGTGGACTCACCAGAAGCGATCCTGGCGGCGTCTCCTTCCAGGCCGTAAAGTCGGCCCCAGCCGGCAGGTACTCGTTCACTCCGGTCGCAGTCTGTCGCCCCCTACCGATCGTTTCGCTGGTCATGCCTTGCTCGATCGAAGCCCTACCCTCCGGCGAGAACGACCTGACTCGAGCTAGCTGAGGCAGCGCGTTCGTGACGCACAAGGCGAACACCACGAGCTCGAGCAAGACGACGCTTCTGCGCCTCAATCCCCCCGTGAGGCCGAGAAAGACAAGCCCCGCCAGAGTCGCGGTGAGCAACGCGAAGGGACCCATCAATCGCCATGGGAACTGAAACAGAGGCAGCAAAGGGGTCAACTCCCAGACCGGCCGACTGATCGCCATCTGGAGCATCACCGTCAGAAGGGAGCAGCCGAGAAGGCACCAGTAGAGGCGCCGGTTCCAGACACTCAACCTCAGGCGGGAAGAAGTCGCCAGGGTCAGGGCGACTATGAGAATCAGGGGGCTCAGCAGGCCGGCCGAGAAGTAGTCACCGAAGCCCCACATGCTGGTGAACTCGACAAAGTTCTGGTGGAAGTCGTACCGCCCTTCGACCAACAGCCCTGGCCGCACGAGGTTCGTCAGCGTCAGGGCAGGAACCCAGAACCAGGCGGCGAGCAAGAGACCCAGGCTCATACCGCCGCCCGCAAAGAAGAGTTGGCGCCGCGATCGACCAGGCAGATACAGGACGACCGTCAAAAGGACCGCCAGTCCCATGGCGATCAGTGCGGTCAGATTGTGAGCCAGAATGCCGAGACCCAGGCCCGCTGCCAGGAGCAGCGCTCCCGACCCAGGTCGGTCACGTAGCCGAAACACCCCGTAGAACACCAGAGGGAGCAAGCACAGAGCGACGTACTCGGCATTCGCGTTTCGGATCAGCAGATCTGCCAGCAGATATGGCTGAAGGACGTAAACGTAGGCTGCTACTCGCCCTGCTGCATTGGAATCAGTGCCGTTGTCCCGAGGCAGTGCACCCATCATTCGCGTGACCAGAAAGGCGGAGGTCATGGTCAGAACGATCAGGGTCACCGTGGGTCCCGCCAGGAGAGAGCCGAAGAGAGCAACTCCTGCACTGGCCAGGGCCGAGAACAGCGGAGCGTAGAAAAGGAAGATCGGCGAACCCCAACCGTTGTAGAGATCGACAGCCCAGAAGGGCAAGAACTGGCCGCTGGCGAAGGCCTCCTTGTACTCCACGATCCGCACGAGCTCCCATCCCCAGTCGTGCCCTGCTGGGAAGCCCCACAACAGCAAGGGGCCCGTTGCCACCAGCACCGCCAGCAACGGAAGAAAGCGCAACCACTTGGTCTCTTGACCACCAAGATCGCCCTGCGCCCCGATCCAGTCCCGCTGATCCGTCACACGAGGAATCCTACACTCCCCCAACTTGGGAATTGGTGATCTAGAGGTTCGTCCGGGTGGCCCGCCGGGGGACGGCGGCGGCTACTCAGACTGCGACGGGCTGGCCGCCACCTCGTCTCGTCATCGCGCCCGGTCTCCTGTGCCCTATCAAGGCTCTTGCGCTGCGCTCGACTCGGCGCCCCCTGTCGAACCACCCGGACGAACCTCTAGCACCATAGGAGGCAATAGGGGCTCAGCGGCCGATCTCCAAGATCTCAGAGGTGCAGGGTCTCTCCGCTCAGTGAGGGTTCGGCGTGGGGACCTCCAGGGGGTTGGTTGCTGTGGATGGGAGGATAGCCCCCTGGGGGCCCCGCGTCGGACCCCCTACAGACTACGGTCATCCAGCCTGGAATCAGGAACCTGCGGACCATCCGGCCGGACCTCAGCAAGTAGACGGATATCAGTTCAGGACCCAGGCCCCAAGCCCTCAAAGACCGGCCGGACAGAGTTCGGACACCTCAACCCCTCCGCCCTACTCGTAGCGGAGGGCGGTAGCTGGAAGGATCGTGGCGGCGCGGCGGGCGGGGACCCAGCAGGCCACGACCGTGACCGTCAGGGAGAAGAGAGCCACCGCCAGAATGTCCTGCAGCTCGATTCGGAATGGCACCGAGCTGATGAAGTAGATGGCTGCCAGCTCCGGCTCGAACCGGATCAACTCGAAATGCGTCAGTACCCAGGACGCCGAGGCGCCGAGGCCGATCCCAGCCAGTGTACCCACGGCTCCCAAGCCCAGGCCGTAGAGCAAGAACACCGAGCGCAGATCCCCTGGAGACAGGCCGATCGCCGCCAGCGAACCAATATCCCGCATCTTCTCGCGCACCAGGACAACCAGGCTGGACGCGACATTGAAGGTGGAGACCAGGACAATCAGCCCGAGCACGAAGAACAGAGCGATCTGCTGCACCTTGAGAGCCGTGAACAGCTCCCGGTTCAGGTCCCGCCAGTGGGTCACGAGATACTCCGACTCCAGAACAGCCCTGACCTCGTTCGCGACCACATCGGCCCGATCCGGGTCCTCCAATGCGATCTCGACCAGCGAAGATCCGGCCTCACCGCCCGCCAGTCGAGTCAGCTCGTCGCGGTCGGTCACCACCCAGGCCTGATCGAACTCCGAGAATCCGGTGGTGAAAGTGCCGGCCAGCTCCACACTTCGGTAGCGAAAGCGCGGTTGGCCCTGGTGGAGGCCGAGCACCATCAGGCGGAGGGTCTCCCCGGGCTCTGCGGCCAACCTCTTCGCCAGCTCGCTGCCGAGCACAACCCCCAACCGCCCATCGCGGAGCAGACTCTCGCCGTCACTGAAGTCTGAAACAAATTCGACGACACCGAGATCTAGCAGCGTCGTGGATTGATCGACACCTCGCAGAGTGACCTCCAGACCGTCGAGCGCACGGCCACCCACCAAAGCGCCCTGGCCGTACACCACTGTTCGCACGTCGGTGACGCCTGGCAGGGCGGCCAGAGCCATCCGATCGTCTTCCTCCAGCGTCGCATCAGATCCGAACATCGGGTAGGCGATGATGGCAGCATTGCCGCGCACCAGCTTTCGGCGGAGGTCCTCTCTGTAACCGGTCATCAGCGCCATGGCGATGACCATGGCCGTCACACCCAGCAAGGTTGCGATCAGGGCCGCGCGAGCCGTTCCGTTCAGTAGCTGGCTCTGTCTTCCGCGCAGGAATCGCCACGCAATCGACCACAGCAGCGAGACTGAAGTTCGACCTGTCTGGCCCACCGCTATTGCGCCACTCTCTCGACTACCGATTCCAGGAAGCTGTCGAAGAGCTCTGCTGCATCGTGGGGCCCCGGAGCGGCCTCGGGATGATATTGGGCCGAGAGCACCGGCCGATTCTCGACCGCGAAGGCTTCGACCGTACCGTCGTTCAGATTGACCTGACTGACGCGACAGTTGCCAGGCAGAGATTCGGGATCAACCGCGAAGCCGTGGTTCTGGCTCGTAATCAGGACGCGGCCGGTCGCCAGGTTCTTGACCGGTTGATTGCCTCCGTGGTGGCCGAACTTGAGCTTGAAGGTCTGTCCCCCTAACGCCAGACCCAGGAGCTGGTGACCGAGGCAGATCCCGAAAAGCGGCACCCCGGAAGAAACCAAGTTGCGCACATTCTCGATCACTTCTTCGAGCGGCTCGGGATCACCCGGACCGTTGGACAGCAGCACGCCATCGACTCCCAGGTCGAGGCATTGCTGCCAGGGCGTCCGTGCCGGCAGCACGGTGACCCGCGCTCCCCGTCGAACAAGCGATCTCAAGATGTTGCTCTTGACTCCGAAATCATAGACCGCCAAATGGAAATCGGGCTCGCTGTCTTCGGGCGCCAGCTCGAACCTCTCGCTGCAGGTTACCTCGTCCACCAGCGCCCGACCGGCCATCAGCGGGAACTCCCTCAGCTCGGCGACGAGGGGTTCCACTTCCGAGCGCTCCGAGGTCAAAACACCACGCAGTGCGCCCCGTTCCCGAACTCGGCGAACAATGGCTCTGGTATCGACCCCATCGATGGCCGGCAGGCGATGGCGTCTGAGATAGGAGACCAGCCCCTCCTCACTACCGTGGCTGGAGGGCCGGGCGGTGAACTGGCGGGCCACGAACCCCTCCACCCAGGGCTGGGCCGATTCGGCCACCGAGCTGTGAACACCGTAGTTGCCGATGTGCGGCAGGGTCATGACGACGATCTGCCCCCGGTAGGAAGGGTCAGTGAGAATCTCCTGATACCCGGTCATGGAGGTGTTGAACACCACCTCACCGAAGCTCGTACCTACCCCGACCGCCCGTCCTTCGAAGACCGAACCGTCTTCGAGAACCAGAAGGGCGCTGCTCGAGGGCTTCAACGCGGGTGTTGACTCGCCTGGCTCGGAATCTGGCGATCCAGTACCGAAGCCAAAAGACGAATCTCCTCCATGAGCTCGCTGAATTGATCGGGCAGGAGAGCCTGGTTGCCGTCGGAAAGAGCTTCGTCCGGCTGGTCGTGAACCTCGACCATCAGGCCATCGGCCCCCACTGCGACGGAAGCTCGCGCCAGGGGAATGACCTTGTCACGCTGACCAGCGGCATGGCTCGGGTCGGCGATGATGGGTAGGTGGCTGATTCGCTTGACGGCCGGAATGGCGGCGACATCCAGGGTGTTACGGGTGTGATCCGTAAACGTCCGGATGCCCCTCTCGCACAGGATGACCTGGTCGTTACCCTGATCCAGGATGTACTCGGCGGCCAGCAGCAACTCTGTCACGGTGGCGTTCATTCCCCGCTTCAGCAGGACCGGTCGCCCGCACTGTCCGGCTCGCCGGAGGAGCGTGTAGTTCTGCATGTTGCGAGCCCCGATCTGCACGATATCAGCGTACTCGGCAACATCATCGAGAACATCGATATCCAGAGCCTCGGAAACCACGGGTAGGCCCGTGGCCTCGCGTACTCGCGCCAGAATCTTCAACCCCTCTAGCCCTAGACCTTGGAAGCTGTAAGGGCTCGTGCGCGGCTTGAAAGCACCACCGCGCAAGAGGTGTCCTCCGGAAGCCTTGATGGACTGGGCGATGCGGAGCGTCTGCTCGTAGCTTTCAACAGAGCAGGGACCAGCGATGATCAGCAGGTCACGACCGCCGATCTTCACTCCGCCAATATCGAGAACCGTATTCTCCGCCCTGAACTCCCGCGACACCAGCTTGTAAGGGTGGCTGACCTGAATGACCTCGAGCACCCCTGGCATGGACTCGAACAGACCCGGCTCGACGACCCCGATGTTGCCTGTGATGCCGACGGCGGTCCGCTGTGCACCAGCGATGGGATTCGCTTTGAGACCCTTGGATTCGACCCGATGAACCACCCCTTCGATCTCATCGGACGAAGCATCCATGCGCATGACTACAAGCATTGGTTGTCTCTCTGGAGAGGTTTCCGAGCTCCGTTGGTTTCGCGACAGGGCCAGGGACGCGCTATCATAGCAGAGCCAAAGACACCCGAGTTGGTGGAGAATTCCGCCATCGAATCGAGGAATGTTGTCAGAGAATAGACAAGGCCAAGGAGAGCGCGCCGACAAAGCGGCCCGCGAAAGAAACCATGCATCGACGGTTCACGATTCTGCTCAGCATACTGATGATCGCCATCATGGCGATTCCAGCCGGCGCTTACACGATCTATCTCAAGGACGGCTCGCGCCTGATCGCCAAAGAGAAACACCGCCTCGAGGATGGCAAGGCCATCATCGTTCTGCAGAATGGAACAAGGACCTTCATCGAGGCTTCCGAGATCGACATCACCCGCACCGAGCAAGCCAACCTGGGTGACTACGGCACCGCCCTCGTCCTGGAAGATGGTCAGCTCGTCGAGGCTCAGATCAAACCGACCCAGGAGAAGGCACAGCGCCTCACCGACGTCGCTTCGAAGCCTGAGTCGGGTGCCTTGACCCGGCCGCAGTCCCGACGACAGACGGCCTCTGCACCCGACGTCTCGCAACCACGCAACGAGACGGGCACGGTAGACCTGACCACTTTCCCACGGGCACCCTTCTCCGAGATGGAGATTTCCGCCGAGGCTACTCGTTTTCTGCGCACTCTTGGCGTGGAGAGCGTCCAGATGTACGAGGGCAGCGACGGCACCCGGGCCTTCCTGGAGATCACGACAAACTCCGAAGCGGCGGTATTTCGCACTCTGGATGCGACCGCAGACACCCTGCTCCATCTGATCAATCGATTCCCGGACCGGATCCAGAGCCTCGAAATTCTCATGTTCACTTCGGATCGGGATCGGGCGGGCCAGTTCCACATCACGCGGGAAGTGGCGGTGGCGCTCGCCGACAAAGAGATGGACACTTCCGAATTCTTCATCCAACCCGTGCAGTTCTAGCCAGCGCCCACTCTGTGGGCGCTGGGCGTAGGGGTTGAGGAGTCCGGACTCTGTCCGGCCGGTCCTCGAGGACTTGGGGGTTGAGGCGCCCGTCGCTTGCTCCGGCCGATCCTTGGGGCTCTGTGGTCATGGGACCTCGACAGATGACCGCGATGGTGTGAGGTCGGCCCGGGGGGGCAGGACCCCAGGGGGCTATCCTCCAACCCCCTGGGCCCCTATGCCCTTACGCCCCTAGGCCCCTATTGCCGTCACTGGTGCCCGAGGTTCGTTCGGGTGGCTCGACTGTGGGGTGCCTCGTCAGCGCAGCGCAAGAGCCATCGAAGAGCACTGGAGATCCGCCGCGAAGAGGTGACGAGGTGGTGGCCTGCCCGAATGTGGGGGAGGAGCGTGACCCCTCCCGCGGGAGCCCGCAAGGGGGTCCCCTACAAAGCCTACGCCGTCCGCCTGCGAACCACCCGGACGGACCTCCTGCCGATACTGGCAATGCAGCGCAGGCGGGATGCCTACGAGGGGATCTCGGTCTCGGGCTCCAGGATCCCAATGAAGCGCTCCACGGGCTCACCCACTTGGGCTTGGAAGCGCTGGCGGTAGCTCTCGACCTCACCGATCTGCTCGTCCAGGAAGATCCGCTCGACTCGGAAGAGTGGCACGAACATGGTGGACAGACCCAACGCCTGGTGCTCGTTGCGAGCCACCTGGAACATCCAATCGTCGAAGCTCGTCACGCTCAAGCCCCGCAGCACCAGGCCGCTCGAATCCAGGTCCTGGAGTACTCCCCAGAATTTCTCGGTCGGGTTCACCAGATGGACGATGACGATGGTGTCCTGTTTCAACATGGCTTGTTCGTCCCAGTCGAGAGTTTCACTCAGATTTGTCGGCGGATTGCTGCGAGAGCTCCAGAAGAACCCCTCCGGTGCTCTCTGGGTGTACGAACTGCACCCAGCAGCCACTGGCTCCCTTTGTCGGCTCAGGCCTCAGGATTCGGAGACCGGCCTTTCGCAAGGCGGCATCATCCGCCTTCACGTCGTCGGTCGCCAGACACAAATGGTGTAACCCGGGGCCTCGTTTTGCCAGGAACCTGCCGACCGGCGACTCATCACTCGTGGACTCGAGCAACTCGATGCGGGCGGCACCGCAGGGGATGAGCGCCACACGGACGCCCTCGTGGGGCACTTCTTCGACGGCCTCGACCTTCAGGCCCAGAGCTTCGTAGAAGACCCGGGCCTCGTCGATCGACCGCACCGCGATGCCTATGTGCTCGATGCCTTCGATCATGAATCAGCCCGCCAGTTTGATTTCGCTCTACTGACGATCACGCAGCAGCTGGCGGGCGATAACCAACCTTTGGATCTCGCTCGTACCTTCGCCAATCGTGCAGATCTTGCAGTCCCGGTAGAATTTCTCGGCCCGGTAGTCCTTGATGAAACCGTACCCGCCGTGAATCTGGACGCCACGCTCAGCGCAGAAAACTGCCGTTTCGCCGGAGTAGAGCTTGGCCTCGGCGGCGAGCCGGGTGACTCGCTTCCCCTGGTCCATCTGAAGAGCGGCAGCCATGGTCAACGCTTCAGCGGCGGCGATGCGTGTTGCCATCTCGGCCAGATGGAAGCGAATAGCTTGAAACTCCGCAATGGGCTTGCCGAACTGCCGGCGCTCCTTGGCATAGGCCAGAGCGGTCTCGTAAGCACCGATTGCCGTGCCCAGCCCGAGGGCAGCGATGGATATTCGACCTCCATCCAGGATCTTCACAGCCTGGATGAAGCCCTCTCCCCGCTCTCCCAGAAGGTGCTCGTCGGAAACGAAGCAGTCCTCCATGATGACTTCCGACGTATCCGAGGCCCTCGTTCCGAGCTTGTTCTCCTTCTTTCCCGGGCGGAAGCCCTTCATCCCCCTCTCCAGCAGGAAGGCCGAGAGATTGTGATGGCGGGGTCCATCCGGATCGGTCACGGCCATAACCACGCAGAAGTCACCTACCGAACCATGGGTGGTGAAGGTCTTGGACCCGTTCAGGACCCAGCCCCCGTCTACCCGTTCGGCCCGGGTCCGCGTCCCCGCGGCATCCGAACCGGCGTCCGGCTCGGTGAGACTCCAAGCTCCGATCTTCTTGCCACTCGCCAGGGGCACCAGCCACCGCTGTCGCTGCTCCTCGCTGCCAAACTTGTAGATGTGGTTACTGCACAGAGAATTGTGCGCGGCAACACTGAGGCCGATGGCAGGATCGACCTTGGCAATCTCGGTGATCACCAGCACATAGTCCACATACCCCAGGCCCGCACCGCCATACTCCTCGGGGAAGATCACCCCTAGGAATCCAAGCTCTCCGGCCTGGGCGAAAAGCTCGAGCGGAAATGTCTGGTTTTCGTCCAACTCCTCGACCAGGGGATCGATCTCCTTCCTGGCAAAGTCTCGGGCAGCCTCCCGAACAGCCTTCTGCTCAGGAGTCAGTGAAAAGTCGCACAGGCTGGTGTTCGTGGGTTGCTCGCTGGCAATGGTCATGACGTCGTGGATGCTATCGCGCCCACCCGGCGAGGGCAATTGGCCTCGGGCCAAATGGCCCTGGGGGTTGAGGCGCCCGGCTAACCGCCGCCTGATCTTTGAGGGCTTGGGGTCCTGGGTACCGGAATGGTGACCAAGGTCATCTGGGGTCCGTCCGGGTGGCTAGCAGGTTCCTGAATCCTGGCTGGATAACCGCAATCTGTTGGGGGTTCGACGTGGGGCCCCCAGGGGGCTGTCCTCCCTTCCGCTGCAAGAACCCCTTGGCCCTCACCCGCCCGGCCTGGGGTTGAGGCGTCCGGTCGTACCTCCCTGCCGATCCTTGGGGCAGTGAGGGGTGAAGTGGCCGGGCATTGCTTCCGGCCAGTCTTTGAGGGCTTGGGGCAACAGAGGCTCAAGCCCTAGCCCCCTACGCCCTTACGCCCCTATTGCCTTCTATGGTGCCAGAGGTTCGTTCGGGTGGCTCGACTGTGGGGTGCCGAGTCGAGCGCAGCGCAAGGGCCATCGAAGGGCAAGACAGATGAGGCGCGAAGAGGAGACAAGGTGGCGGCCCTCCCGAATGTAGGGGAGGGGCTTGTCCCCTCCAGCGGGAGCCCGTGAGGGGCTCCCCTACAAGGCCGCCGCCGTCCCCCTGCGGACCGCCGGACGGGTCGACACCAGATCGTGGTCCATGTTCCCAGCTCCCAGTGCTTCATTGCCCCACGGCCTCAAAGACCGCTCGGCGAATTCGCCGAGCGCCTCACCCCCCAAGCCCCCAGAGACCAGCCGAAGGTACGCCGGCTGCCTCAACCCTCGGGGCGGGGTGGGGATCGCCGGACGCCTCAACCCCCTGACGCCTGTCGCTACCGTTTCGGCGGGTTGCTGGGACGAATTTCCACCAGGCTGGGCAGCGAGCGGCTCTCATGGCGCAGGAGGTCGAGCACTGTGCGAGCGATATCTTCGGGCGCCAACTTCCAGTCGTCGCTGGCTCCCGGCTTCGGATGGCTGAACCCGGTTTGCACGCTGCCAGGCAGGATGGCCGCAACCCGGATCCCAAACGGGCGAAGATCGAGCATGCTCGCCTCCGAGAGTCCGACCATGCCGAACTTGCTCGCGTTGTAGGCGCTGCCCCCGGCGAAAGGGTTCTTGCCGGCGAGAGAGGCGATGTTGATGATCCAGCCCTCGCCTTGTTTCTTCATCCAGGGCGTCACGGCTCGAATCGCGTAGAAGGTTCCGTTGAGGTTGGTGCGAATGAGACGCCTCCAGTCCTCACCCGAGATCTCATCCACGGGTCCGAAATGTCCGATTCCGGCGTTGTTGACAAGGCAGTCGATTCGTCCGGCTTCGCTCGTCACCCACGAGACCAGGTCGTCGACTTGGCTCTGCTGGCCTACATCGCAGACCTTTCCTGATATCTGCCCTGGGAACGACTGGGCGAGCTCCTGCGAAGCAGTTGCAGCGCTCTCGGTGCTTTGCGAGCAGAAGAAGATCCGCCAGTTTTCTTTGGCGAGAGCTTCGACGATGGCTCGACCGATACCGCGGCTGCCACCGGTGACTAGGGCTACGGGTCTGGATGTGTCTGTCTGCACGGGCAATTCCCTCCCGGTGGCCGATTGTGGCACACTCCAGTTCGACGAATTCTGGAATAATGTCTGTGAGAGAACGGTTTCGGTCAGCTGAGAAGGAGGAGTGAGCCCGTGGTATTCGACCCGATGTACTTCCTGTTCCTGGCGCCTGCGCTGCTATTGTCAGTTTGGGCCAGCTTCAAGACGAAATCCACCTTCAAGAAGTACTCGAAGGTGAGGACGATGAACGGCATGACCGGTGCTCAGGCCGCCAAGGCCATGTTGGAGCAGGCCGGCATCCGGGACGTGGAAATCAAGCCTGTACCGGGAAGGCTGTCGGATCACTACAATCCTGTGAACAAGACCCTTGCGCTGTCGGAGCCGGTCTACAGCATTCCGTCCATCGCCGCGGTGGGGGTGGCCTGCCACGAAGCCGGACATGCCGTCCAACATGCCACGGCCTACAAGCCGATGTGGATCAGATCCATTCTCGTCAAGCCGGCCAGCCTGGGCTCGACACTCGGTTTCTACGGCATGATGTTCGGTCTGTTTTTGTCCTCGACCGGGCTCTTCATGGCGGGCGTACTCCTATTCTGTGGTCTGCTGGCTTTTCAAATGGTCACGCTGCCGGTGGAGTTCGACGCCTCGAACCGGGCCAAGAAGCTCGCCGTCGAGTACGGAATCGTTTCGGCGCAGGAGCGACAGGGTATGGACAAGGTACTGAACGCAGCAGCCCTGACCTATGTGGCTGCTGCAGCGGCGAGCATCATGCAGTTGCTGTACTTCCTGATGCGTGCCGGCCTACTGGGCGGCAGTCGCGACTGAACTTCTCAGCTGTTCAAAGAGCAAGCGCCGCCGGCAGATCCTGTCGGCGGCGCTTTTCTATCGCTGCGGAGTTCTAGGATGGAAAAGCTCCAATCTCCTAGTCGACTGGGGTGCCCAGAATGGCAAACAGCTCGTCTCGATGCTGCGCCAGGTCCTTTTCGGTAGCCGCCTCCATGACCAGGCGCAGATAAGGCTCGGTGTTGGAAGGTCGGACATTGAACCACCAGTCTTCATATTGCACGGTGATCCCGTCCAGGTAGTCGATCTGCCCGTCGTCAAACCGCTCGGCGAGCTCCTGGATCTTTCCCTGCTTGTCTTCCACGACGAAGTTGATCTCGGGCGTCTTGGCATATCGAGCGATCGGAGCCACCAGCTCGGAGAGACTCTTGCCCTCTCTACGCAGCAGATTGACCACCTCGACCACCGCCAGCAGAGCAGAGTCCGCGTAGTAGTTGTCCCGAAAGTAGTAGTGTCCTGCCAACTCGCCGCCGAAGACGCCATTCTTCTGTCGCAACGTGGCCTTCATGAAAGAGTGTCCGACCCGCTCGCGTACCGGGATACCGCCGCACTCGAGGATGTACTCGCTCACCGCGCGGGACGACCTCAGGTCGAAGAGCACGGGCTGGCCAGGTGCTCGCTTGAGAAGCTCGCCAGCGATGAGAGCCGTTGAAAGGTCACTCCCGACGGGTGTGCCGTTCTCGTCGACGAAGGCTGCGCGGTCGGCGTCGCCGTCGAAGCAGACGCCCAGGTCTGCCCCGACTTCCCGCACTCGGGTCGACAAATCACGCAGGTTCTCGAGCTTCAAGGGATTGGCCTCGTGATTCGGAAAGCTGCCATCTAGCTCGAAATACAGGGTATCCAAGTCCAGATCCATTTGCTCCAGAAGGGGACGATAGAGAGACCCCATCCCGTTGGCGGCGTCGGCGACGACCTTGAGTCGTCTGCCGGCGGGCGGGTCCAGAAACGACAGCACATGCTCCCCGTAGCTGGCCAACACATCTCCGTGGCTACGGTTCCCCCTGTGAGCGGCCGGCGGCAGCTCTTGCGCCTGAACTCTCGCTTCCAGGAGGGGGATTCCGTGGTCCCCCGAGACAGGTCTGGCCTCGCTGTGGCTGAACTTGAGGCCGTTGTACTCGGCAGGATTGTGACTGGCGGTGACTTGGATGCCACCGGCAGCCTGTAAGTGACCGACCCCGAAGTAGTTCATCGGAGTGGTGGCGAGGCCGATGTCCATGACGTCCAGGCCACCGCAGAGCAGGCCGTCGATGAGCGCTTCGCAAAGAGGCTCACTGTGAACACGCATGTCCCTGCTCACGACTACCGTGTTGCCATGGGCTCGGTCCTCGTCGTCCAGCAGGTACCGGAAGGCGAGCCCTATGTCGCGGGCGATTTGTTCGTTCAGCTGCGTCGGGAAAAGGCCCCGAACATCGTACGCCTTGAAGATCCCAGCCATTCTCGAGGGCTCCCTTTCACTCAACTCGTAGTCGTTTGGATGGCGAAGCGGAAGTCCATCTCTTCGACCGGTTTGGCCATCAGGTTGGCGGAATCGTCGCTTGCCACAGCCAACTCCAGGGCCAGGGTTTCCCGGCATATCCACTCCCGGAACTGATCGATGGCTGCTGCCAGCTTCGGATCGGTCAGGTATGTGACGCGAATGCGGTCGGCGTAGTCCAGGTCGGCCTCTTTGCGAGCCGTCTGGATCCTGTGGATTACCTCGCGGGCCCAGCCCTCGGCGATGAGGTCTTCAGACAAGTGGGTATCCAGGACGACCAAGAGCTCGCGATCGCCCTGCGATGCGGTCTCCTCCTGCTCCACCATCCGAACCTCGACCTCCTCTTGTGAAAGCTCGACGGTCTTGCCGTCGAGCTCGAGGGACACGAGGCCCTTGGTCTCCAGCTCGGCGGCCAGGCTGTCGCCGTCTGCAGCTTCCAGTGTCTTTTTGAGGGCTGCCATCTGCTTGCCGAATCGGGGGCCACACCGAGGATAGTCGGGGCGCACCTCGTGGCGCACAAAGGCCGATCGGTCACTGGCCCATAACACCTCTCGGACGTTGAGCTCCTCGCGCAGGACATCGAGATGTGGCTCGACCAGGTCGGGCAACTCGTCGTCGGTCGTCACCAGCGTCACCGATGCCAACGGCTGGCGGGTCTTGAGGCTGTGCGAGTTGCGGGCCGCGTGTCCGAGACGGACGATTCGTTGAACTGCAGCCATCCCGGACTCCAATTTCTCGTCAGCCCTCTGTGCCGCGGATCGCGGCCACTCTTCGAGGTGGACGCTTTCAACGCTGTAGTCGGCCTGGGTGCGCAGCAGGTGTCGGTGCAGTACATCGGCGACGAAAGGCGTAAAGGGGGCGATCACGCGAGCGAGAACGCAGAGGACCTCGTAGAGAGTCTGATAGGCGCTCTCCTTGGTTTCGCCGCCCTCCGCTGCCGGAGCCCAGAATCGATCCCGGCTCCGACGGATGTACCAGTTCGTCAGGTCGTCGACGAACTCCTCGATGAGGCGTGCTGCATCCAGCACCCGGTAGCCCTCGAGGCTCCGAGTGGTGCCTTCGACCAGTCGATCGAGTCTCAGCAATATCCAACGATCCAGAGCGGGACGGCGCTCGAACGGAACGGACTCGGCGCCGGGTGACCACTCATCCAGGTTGGCGTAGATGGTGAAGAACGACAGGGCGTTCCACAGGGGCAGAAGGAAGTTCTGCGCCCCCTCGCGGACAAGCCGCGCCGAGAACCGCGAGTTGACCTCAGGATTGTTGATGCAGAAGTACCAACGCAGCGCGTCGGCGCCAGTCTCGGGGATGACCTCCATGGGGTCAGTGACGTTGCCCAGGCGTTTCGACATCTTACGGCCCTGCTCGTCGTTGATGTGTCCGAGGACGATGCATGTCTTGTAGGCGACGGAGTCGAAGAGAAGGGCTCCCAATACGTGCAGGGTGTAGAACCAGCCGCGGGTCTGGTCGACCGCTTCGGCGATGAAATCGGCCGGAAACTGTACGCGATCTTCCACCAGTTCGGTGTTCTCGAAGGGATAGTGTTGCTGAGCGAAAGGCATGGATCCAGCGTCGAACCAGGCGTCGATGACCTCTTCGACTCGGCCCATGGTTCCTTCGCTGCACTCACTACAAGGCCAGGCAAACGGGTTCTCGGCCTCGGGATCGACGAAGGGGCGATGTGGATCGAATTGCTCACGGTCGTAGACGTCGTCGGGAAGCGGCTTGCCGGCGAGGGTGAAGAGCTCGGCAAAGGAGCCCATCACTTGCTGATTCGGACATCGATCGCACACCCAGACAGGCAGCGGCGTACCCCAATAGCGCTTGCGGGAAAGGGCCCAATCGACCATGTTCTCGAGCCATTTTCCGAACCTCCCGTCTTTGACGTGCTCGGGGTGCCAGTCGATCTGCTGATTCAACTCGAGCAGCTGGTCTTTGTGCGAGGTGGTCTTGACGAACCAGCTCTTGCTCGCGAGATAGAGCAGGGGCTGGTCGCACCTCCAACAAAAGGGGTAGCTGTGGCGGTACTGATCTTGGTAGAGCAGGCGGCCCCGCTGTTTCAGATCGCGTGAGATCGCCTTGTCGGCGTCTTTGACCCAAGTTCCGGCAAAGGGCTCGATGCCTTGGCGCTCGACGACCTTGCCTTCCATGTCGACGGTCAGGAAGAAGGGCAGAGCAAACCTCACTCCGCTCTGATAGTCATCCTCACCGAAGGCCGGGGCGGTGTGGACCAACCCGGTTCCCTCACTGGCTGTCACGTACTCGGCCGTGAACACTCGCCAGCCCTCCTCGTCGGAAGGCGGGGGGGAAAACGGCGAGTCGTCTGGGACTCGATCCGCGGGCTGCGTGGCGAACGGCCTGTCGTAACGCAGGCCTTTCAGGTCTGCGCCCAGGAATCGTGCCTGTGGCGGAATTCCGCGGAGGTCGACTCGCGCCCGCTGGTCGTCGAGCTGTGTCTCCACTGGGACCGGCGTTTCGAGGCCTTCGGCAAATAGAAGAAGCTCACCGGGCCGTCCGGGATGCTCGACAACCTGATAGACCAAGTCCGGATTGACTGCCAGGCCAGAGTGTCCGAGAAGTGTCCAGGGGGTTGTTGTCCATGCTACGAGGCTCAATCTCTCGGGGACCGACCAGTCGTTGCCTTCGATGGTAGAGAGCACCTGGCCGGCTCTGGCTGGAAACAGAACCCAGATCGACGGATCGTTGGTGTCCTTGTAGTTCTGGGCCACCTCGTGGCTCGACAGGGTGGTGCCGCATCGGCAACAGTAGGGCTGGATCTTGTAGTCTTCCCTCAGCAGCTCCTTGCCCCAGAGCTGTCGCAGGGCCCACCAGACAGACTCGATATAGCGATTCGAGTAGGTGAAGTAAGCGCTGTCGAGATCGATCCAGAAACCGATTCGCTCGGTCATTTCCCGCCACTGCTGTTCGTAGGAGTGGACGCTTTCCAGGCAGGCCTGGTTGAACTCGACGACACCGTACTCTTCGATATCTTCCTTGCCGGAGAAGCCCAACTGCTTCTCGACCTCGATTTCGACCGCCAACCCGTGGGTGTCCCAACCCGCCTTGCGAGCCACGTGACGGCCCTGCATCGTCCTGAATCGCGGAAAAAGGTCCTTGACGACCCGGGTTACTACGTGGCCGACGTGGGGCTTGTTGTTGGCCGTAGGAGGACCCTCGAAAAAGACGAAGTCCTTTCCGTCGCGGGTCTTCTCCAGGCTCTTCTCGAAGATCCCATGCTCCCGCCACTCACGCAGGATCTCCAGTTCGAGCGAGGGGAAGGGGTAGCCTGAGGGTAGGTCGGGGAAGCGTCGGTCACTCATCGAATCCTCACTTACATCGACATTGCGGCGCACATTCTACCCCGCCCATCCCGGGCCATGGGATACAGATCAGTCGGTGAATCTGGCGAGGAAGGACTCGAGATGCTGGCTGAATCTGGAGGCGGCCTCGAGGTGGGGATAGTTGCCGCAGTCCTCGAACACATCCAGCTCGGCTGATGGGACGTGATGAAGCCAGAGGTCGGCGCTCTCGATCGGTGGATTCTTGGCGTGGCGTCCCCAGGCAAGCCAGAGAGGGGTTTTGAGTCGCGATACGGCTTCCGCGATGCTGTGATTCAAGTACCCGCTCAGATAAGCAGCCAGGGGAGCGTGAGCACCTGGCTGATGGCTGGATCGATAGTAGTGGTCGAGCCTGGAGGCATCGACTTTCTCCGCAGACCGAAAGACCTCATTTCTCAGGTACTGGCCGAGGGCCGGCCGGCTGGTGAACAGGTTGAGGCTCGATCTACCGACGACCGGGAACCGCAACAGTCGATGAATCCAAGCATCCTTCATGTCGGGCTCATCGCGGTGACCTTGGATACCTGACGGCACCACGAGGCCCAGATGCCTAACCAGCTCCGGGTGATCCACGGCCACCTGCACGGCGTAGGTCGCTGGCAGCCCAGCGGCTACGAGTACGCAGCGCTCCGCGACGACACGCCGTAAGAAGTCCTCCAGGAGCTGAATGTAGAGCGCGCCATCGTAAGTTATGGCGGGTTTGTCCGATCTGCCCCAACCCAGAAGATCTGGGGCGTAGACGCGAAAGCTGCGCGCCAGAAGCTCGCTGGCTCGTTTCCACTCTTCAGAGTCGTGTCCAGGGCCGAGACTGTGCAGGAGAACGAGTGGGGCACCTAGACCAAAGCGTTGAAAGGAGATCTCTCTCGCCTGCCAGGAGAATCTCTCCTGGCGGCCCCAGGCGGGATAGCCAAGCTTCTCGCTGCGGCGGGCGATCAGAGCATTGGCGAGAGCCGGCAGGCCGACAGCTGCACTGCCGAGAAGGAGGCCTTTGACGAGGCGTCGCCTGCGGCTGGAACTCCCTTCGCAGGTGGAGCCCTCAGTTGCCATGATGGCGCAGAATAACATGGCACGGATTGGCCAAGTAGGCCGAGATCATCTGCTGCAGAGCCCAGTCCGAGTAGAATGGGGGCCGTTGTCAATTTGACGGGAGAGTCTTGAAGATGAAGCGGAATATCGTCCGGCTTGGCCATCCTGCCCTGCGACTGCAGGCCGAACCCGTCGACCCGGGTTCGCTAGACACCGACAAGATGCAGACTCTGATCGGTGAGTTGATCGAAACCCTGGATTTCGAGTCCGGGAGTGGGCTGGCCGCCACCCAGGTTGGTGCCGGCCATCAGATCCTGGTGTTGTCCCCTGTCGAAGGCGGCGGCGGGCAGAGCCGGTCGGAGCTGGTAGTCATCAATCCGCTGTTGGAGCTGGAGCATGCCGATCTCGTCTATGACTGGGAAGCCTGCCTATCCGTTCCCGGCCTCAAGGGCCTGGTTCCCCGTTACCCCAAAGTAAGGCTGCGGGGGCTGAACGCCCGGGGGGAGCCACTGGACCTGACGCTGGATGGGCTCCAGGCTCGCCTCGTCCAGCACGCCTACGATCACCTCAACGGCGTCGTCTTTCTCGATCGTATGAGAGATCTCAAGTCCCTAGCTTTCAGTGAAGAGTGGGGGCTCTACCTGTCCGACTCGAGCGATGCTGCCTGAGCGCTTCGGATGTCTCGCGACCTGGTAATCCTCTGGGCTGGGCGACACCGTCGAGACGAGTGGGAGAAGCTCTGCGAGCCCTTCAACCGGCGGATCTCTCGGCACATTCGAATCCGAGAGGTCGCGGTAAAGGCGAAAGCCACCCCAGGAGATCTGGAGCGCCAGAAAGCCGAAGGCGATGCTCTCATGGCTGCAGCGCCGGAGGGATCTTGGACGATCGCGCTCGACCGCCGGGGGAAGATGCGGAGTTCTCACGACCTGGCGATCTGGTTGCAGGGCCAAATTGAAGACTGGCCCGGTCCTTTGGTCTTTCTCATCGGATCCGATCTGGGCCTGGCGAGAACCGTCCTGGCACAGGCACGTGAGCGCTTGTCTTTTGGACCGCTGACGTTGCCGCACGAGTTGGCGAGGCTCGTTCTGCTCGAGCAGCTTTACAGGGGACTGGCCATCAACGCCGGAATAAAGTACCATCGCGAGCCGTTGTAAAAGGCCTGATCTTCAGCCGAGTCAAGTGTGAAAGGAGCGCGGCACGTGGCAAGAATGTCTGGAGCCAAGAAAACTACGAAGAAGAAAACCAACTCCTCCGAGGTCTTCCGTAGGAAGCTCGTCGACCATCAGAAGGAGATCCTCAACCTCTACCAGCGTGATTTGAAGGTGGGGCAAGAAGCCAGTGACGATGGCACCGAGGACATCGTCGATCGAGCGAACAATTCCTACAACCGAGAGTTCATGTTCGCTCTTTCGGATACCGAAAGGCAGATGTTGCTGGAGATCGAGGATGCCTTGGAACGCCTGGATGAAGGCGGCTACGGCACTTGTCTCAACTGTTCCGACGACATTCCGAAGATCCGTTTGCGCGCCGTACCCTGGGCAAGATACTGCATCGACTGTCAGGAGCAGGCCGAACAGGGCGTCATTCTGGAGGCATAGGGTAGGCATATCAGTGTGGGCTGCTGATGCGGATTCGGACGGTCATCCGTCCCCTTTTCGCGCTGGCCCTGGCAGTCTTCGTCGCCTACCTCACGCAACACACTTGCGGTCTGCTGGGCCTGCCGTTTGCGCTGACGGACCAGCGCGCGGTACCAGTCTTCGTGGTGCTCGCAGCAGTTTCCGCCGCGCCCTCCAGAAACGCCTAGCCTGGGAAGGCTGGCAGGGGAGAACTAGCGGAATCAAACAGCGGTAGTCTCCTGGGGCCCGCGTCTATAGAGCGAAGCAAACAGACCCTGTACCATGCCCGAATCTCTCGCCACAGTTCTTGGATCGATCGAGGAGGGTCGGATCCGGCCTTTGTACCTGGTGGCGGGCGACAGGGTCTTGGCCGAGCCGGCGGCCATCCAGATTGGCCAGGCTTTGGCCAGGTCTGTTGGCTGTGAGCTGGAAGTCCATCGCCGTCCAGCTGATCTTGGCCTCATCCTGGCCGACCTCAAGACCTATTCTCTCTTCGCTCCCGCCAAGGTAGTGGTGGTCATCGAGTCCTCGGTGCTGGCCGACTCCGGTGCGGCTGCGGAGCTGCTGGACGAGACTGTCGAGGCACTTCCCATAGGTACGGAACCTGCAGAGCTGTCGGGCTTGGAGCGACGCGCTGCGGGCCGGCTGTTGCAGACCCTGCGACTCTTCCAGATCGACCCCGCGGCGGGCGCTGCAGGCGAGGTTCTTGCGAGTCTGCCCCCCTGGGCTCTGAAAGGGGGTGTCCGCTACAGGAAGGCCCATGGGAATCGCTCACGTGGTCCGCGCCAGGTCGAGGATCTCAAGGTCCAGCTGGCCGAGCTTCTGGAAGCCGCATTGGCCAGCGGGCTGCTGGGCTGGGCCGAGACCGATGTCGGTGAGCTTGCCGAGGCGGCCGAAGAGGGACTGCCCGAGAGACATGCTCTGGTCCTGGCCGAAAGTGCGGTTGCGAAGCAACATCCCCTGGTGGAGACCCTGGAAGGGCAGGGTGTCTTGGCGGAGGTGGGAAGAGTCGAGGTCGCAAAAGGCGGCGGCTGGCAAGGCCTGGAGTTGCTGGCTGCTGAGCTGAAGAGAGAGACCGGAGTGAGCATCGCGGCTCCCGCCCTCCAAGAGCTAGCTCGCCGCACCATCATGCGGAGTACCGCCAGGGGATCCAGTGCGGAGGCCGTTGATGGCGACTCCATAGCGCGCTTCGCCGCCGAGTATCGGAAGCTGGCGACGATGGCCTCGGGCGAGACCATCGGGCGGCAGCGGGTCGAGGACACGGTCGAAGACAGAGGTGATGAAGACGCCTGGAAGATCCTCGACGCGATCGGTACCGGAGACTTGCGAGATGCTCTCTTCCGCCTGCGGCGACTCCTGGGCTCGTCGGAGGATCCGATTGCGGCTCGACTGTCATTCTTCTCTCTGGTCGCTTCTTTCGGTCGGCAGCTCGCTGCCGTTTCGGCTCTGCTGGACTCCACAGGGGTGTCGAGAGACGAGACGAGCTACCCGCGATTCAAGACGCAGATCGCGCCGGCGCTGCAGTCGGAGAGCGCGGATGGCCTCAAGAGTCCGGTGGCCAAGCTCCACCCCTACCGCCTGTTCAGGGTTTACCAGACGGCGTGCAGGATTCCGGCTTCCGAGCTCGCCGACATACCGTCACGCATCCTGCGAACGGAGCTCCGGCTCAAGGGCGAGAGCAGCGAGCCGGATGCGGCCTTGACTGCCCTGGTCTGCGACCTGGCCTCTGCCTCCCACCGTGCCTGAGCTGCCAGAGGTCGAGGTGCTGCGTCGCAGCCTGGAGCCCAGAATCCGAGGCAAGACGATCGAGGCGGTACGAGTGTGGAGCAGCGCACTGCGAGAACCCGTCAATGGACCGACCCTGCGGCGCAGGCTTCTCGGTCGCCGAGTTCTCGAGGCCGACCGGCGGGCGAAATACCTCTTGCTGCACGCCGAACGGGGCTCGACCCTCGTAGTGCACCTCGGAATGAGCGGCCGGTTGACTCTCGTGGAAGCGGGTGAGGCTCGCCAGGCGCACGAGCATGTCGGCATCTACCTGGATTCCGGTGAGCGGCTCCGATTTCGCGATCCGCGGCGATTCGGGCTGGTCTTTGCTCTGCCCACAGGGCGACTGCAGGTGGACCGGCACTTCCGTCATCTCGGACTCGAGCCCCTCGCGCCGACGTTTTCGGGACAGGTTCTGGCGGAGCGGGCCAAGGGGCGACGGGGGCCGGTGAAGAGCTACCTGATGGATGCGCGGGTTGCTGTGGGGGTGGGCAACATCTACGCCTCCGAAGCCCTCTTCGCTGCTGGTATCCATCCGCGAAGATCGGTAGCGCGCATATCCGCGGCGAGTTGGCAGAGGCTTGCCGACTCCCTCAGGCGCACGTTGGAGCGGGCTATCGAACAGGGTGGAACGACACTCAGTGATTTCACGGACAGTGGTGGAAACGAGGGTTACTTCCAGGTCTCTCTCGAAGTCTACGATCGTTGTGGAGAGGTGTGCACCCGCTGTGGAGCCGTCATCCGGCGAATCGTGCAGTCGGGAAGGAGCACCTACTACTGTCCCATGTGTCAGAGGTGACTGGAGGGGAGCGTATCTTGAAGGTAAAAGGGGTTCTGCTCGACATGGGCGGAGTGGTCCTGGAGATGGCCGGTGCCCGGGGCTTTCCAGTCGAGAGACTGGACTGGCGGGGTCGGGAGGCCATGGGTCGTCTCATCAGAGCCGAGGGCGGCAGGTTGTCGCGGGATGATCTGGAGGTTCTACTCTTCACTCCCTGGCACCTCGACTATCTACGGCGGGTCGAAAAGGGCCGCGAAGCGACCTGGGAGCCACACCTCGAGAGACTGCGCACGGCTGTGGGCATTGCGACTTCCGACCTGCAGCTTCTGGAAGCGTGGTTTCGCCCCTATGGGGAGCAGCTGAGACCCATTGTAGGTGCCGTCGAGGCTGTGCACAGCTTGCGATCGAGCGGTCTCGAGCTGGCCCTGGTCTCCAACGTGCCCTTGCCCGGCGCACTCTATGATCAAGTCCTGCAAGGCCATGGTCTCCTCGAGAGCTTCCGTTCTCGGCGGTACAGCTACGACTGCGATACGCGCAAGCCCTCCCCCGCCCTGCTGAGGGCAGCTCTGACCGACCTGGATGTCGATCGCGAAGCGGCAATCATGGTGGGTGATCGCCGCGATCGCGACATTGCTGCTGGTCGATCGGCCGGCATTGCGACGGTCTGGATCCGGGGCGAGTTCGATGATGGTCCGGTTGCCGATATCGACATCGGGTCGCTCGCGGAGTTGCCGGGGTTGCTGCAGTCCTGGAACGACGCCTGATGCACAAGCAGAGAAGCAGCCGAGATAAGATCGTCTCGATGATCGAGAAAGCGCCGATGAGACCTGTTGCTCTTGGAGTTGCTGGCGGAACGGGCTCCGGCAAGACGACGGTGGCGCAGGCCATCTTGCGCGCTGTCGGCGCCGGCCGGATCGCGTCCCTGGCGCAGGACAGCTACTACAAAGATGTCCAATGGAGCTCGGATGAGGAGTTGCTGAGGCACAACTTCGATCATCCGGAGGCGGTAGATTCCGAACTCCTCGTATCTCACCTGCTGGCACTCAAGGCGGGCGGGGCGGTCGAGGTTCCCATCTACGACTTCGTGGCCCATATCCGCACCGAGCGTAGTGAGCGGGTGGAGTCTCGCCCCGTGATCTTACTGGAGGGAATCCTGCTTCTGGCGGAGCCGCGAATCCGGGAGCTACTCGACTTCAGGATCTATGTTGATACCGCTGCGGATGTGCGCTTGATTCGGCGCCTGCGCAGGGATATGAACGAACGAGGGCGAAGTCTCGAAGATATTCTGCGTCAATACGTGACGACGGTCCGGCCGATGCACGAAGAGTTCGTCGAGCCTTCCAAGCGATGGGCCGATGTCATCGTGCCCGAAGGAGGCGAGAACCGGGTCGCGCTCGAAATGGTCATCGCTCGCATCGAGCAGCTCCTGACCGAATAACAAGGGTTGAGGCACCCGGCCCACCGCCGGGTGTTCTTTGAGGGCTTGGGGTTGAGGCAGCTGGCACCTTTGCCGGCTGATCTTTGAAGGCTTGTGGGCGTGGAACGTTGTTGACGTCCGACCGTTTTCTGCTTGCTGACCGTCGAGAGGGAACAAGACTCCCGTTCGGGAGTCATCCCCTATGCCCTTACGCCCCTAGGCCCCTATTGCCTTACTGCCCTCACTGCCTCATTGCCTCACTGCCCTAGCGGTGCCCGGACGAACCACTCCAAGAAGAGGGTCCTCTGCCCAGGCCCCCAAGCCCTCAAGGACCAGCCGAAGGCACGCCGGCTGCCTCAACCCCCAAGCCCCCTCAAGGATCGGCCGGGAGGTACGACCGGCCGCTTCAACCCCAGGGAGGGTGAGCGGGAGTCAGGGGTGGAAAGGCCAGAAGATTGGAATCAGGACCGAGGCCAGCAGCCAGAAGATCAGGGTCAGTGGGGCACCAGCCCTGAGATAGTCGTTGAATCGATAGTTCCCTGGGCTGAAGACCATGGCGTTGGTCTGGTACCCCATCGGGGTCATGAAGCTGGCCGAGGCGGCATAGGCGACGGCCATGAGAAACGGCTTCACATCCACCTGCAGGGTCGCAGCAGCGCTGAAGGCAATCGGCACCATGAGCACAGCGGTGGCGTTGTTCGAGAAGACCGAGGTCAGTAGCGACGTCGCCAGGTAGAGCACCGACAACATGATCATCGCCCCGTAGGTCTCGCCGACCCAACCCAAACCGTGTCCGATCAAGGCCGCCAAGCCGGTGTTTTCCATGGCGATTCCCAAAGGCAGGATCGCCGCGAGGAGAAAGATCACCGTCCAATCGATGGCGCGGTAGGCCTGCTGAACGGTGATGCGTCGGGTGATCAGCAGAACGACGGCTCCCAGGATGGCGGCCTTGAGAATCGGCATCAAACCGGTGGCGGCGAGGAGTATCGCCCCGACAATCGTCAGGATGTCGATCCACCATCGTGGCGCCAGCTGGATCTTCAGGTCCCTCTCACCGAGGGGCACGAAGTCGTCCATTTCATAGAGCGCCTCGACTCTGGAGCGGGGGCCGAAGATGAGCAAGGTGTCCCACGGCACCAACGGGATACGAGCCAGCTTGTCCCGAATGAGCTCGCTCGTGCGTCGCAGTGCCAAAACGAAACAGCCAAAACGTCGGCGGAAGTTGATCTCCTTCAGAGTCGAGCCAATCAACTGTGAGGAGGGATGCAGCTGCACCTCGGCGAGAATGGTGTGCTCATCGCTCAGGTTGGTGTCGCTGAGCTTGATGTCGGTGAGCAACAGTAGGCTGAAGGCCTCCTTCAGCGTCAGGATGTTCTCCATGGGTCCACGGACCAGTAGAATGTCGTCGACCCTCAGGGGAGTTTGGCGCAGGTTGGTCGAGATCTTTTCTTGCCCGCGGATGATCTCGATGACATTGATCTGGTACCGCTCGCTGATCTGCTCTCGCACGACGGTGCTGCCTTCGATCCTCGACCCTGGTGGAACCCTGAGTTCGGTTAGGTAGGCACTGAGATCGTACTGGCCCGTCAGGTTCGACAGTTCGACTCTCGGGGGCAGGAGTCGCATCGGGCCGAGGATGTTGTAGACGGTACCAACCAGCAAGAAGATGATGCCGAGGGCGAAAAACTCGAAGACGCGGAATTCCCCCTGGCCCCGCTCGGCTGACAGCGAGCTCACCAGCAGGTTCGTGGACGTTCCCAGGAGGGTGCAGGTACCCCCGACAATGGCCATGTAGGAAAGTGGCAGGAGGATCTTCGAGGGGCTGAATCGATAGTGTCGCGCCAGGTGGATCGCTACCGGCATGAACACTCCGACCGCGGCTGTATTGTTGATGAAAGCGGAGATGGAACCAACCAGGAGGAGCAATAGAACCGATGCGCCGATTGCCGACGTGCCGGTGCGCTCGGCGATCCTGTAACCCAGTTTCGTTACCAGACCGCTGTGCACCAGTCCCGCGCTCAGGATGAACATCATCATGACGATGATGACGGCGGGGTTGGAGAAGCCGGAGATTGCTTCCTCGGGGGTAACCAGATTGAAGAGCAACAGGAGTCCGAGGCAGGTCAGGGCGATCACGTCCATACTCATCCACTCCCGCACGAACGCGAGGATGGTGAACAGGATGATCCCCAGCAGCAGGACGATTTCGAGAGTGAAGGTCATGGCTCCGTGGCACGCTCTTTCTTGTGTCCCGAGTTTAGCAACGTGATCGATTCTCGGCAGTGGTGTTTGATAGCGAGGTCGGGAGGCTCATAGAATGGGCACTCAGGAAGGACTCCTACTATGAATGTGAAGACACTGAAGGACATGTTTCTCTGCCTGGCGCCCATCCTCGGCCTGGTTGCATGCGGGCCGTCCGATCCTCCGGTGGCCGGCCTGCAGGTCGAACCCGACGAATTGCAGCTGCCTTTTCCGGGTGTCGTCGATCTCGAATTGAGCTGGGCGATGGAGCTTCCGTTGGAGGGTTTGGAAGGTCAGCCGCTCGTCTTCGCGCACCTCGTTGATGAGCAGGGTGAGGTCCTGAGAACCTTCGATCACACTCTGGAGTTCGATTGGCAGCCTGGGCAGAGGCAGCAGTACGGGATCCGCCTCTATCAATCCGCGCTCGCTCCTCCGTTGGAGCCGGGGACCTACGGACTGACCTTGGGCCTCTATGATTCTGCGGGCCACAGGTGGCCCCTCCGAGTCGATGGCCGAGAAGCCGGCAGAAACGAATATCGCGTAGCGGAGGTAGAGGTCGGAGCCGAGTTGGAGAACACACCGATGTTCTTCTTCTCACCGGACTGGCTGCATCTAGAGAGTGGGGTGGATGCGCAAATCGTGGCTCGTAGGTGGCTCAGCGACGCTGAGGGGACGATTCGAGTTAGCGAGTGCCCCGAAAGCGGCAGCATCTGGATGCTGATCCGGATTCCGAGTAGCGAAGAAGGGACTTCTCGGGTAGTTCTCGATGAAGAGGCTTCGACACCGGAAGTTCGAATCACCAGCACCTGCGGACTGGAGGAGATTTGCGTTTCCGGGCCCGGCTTCCACGAGGTCGAGATCTCTCTCTCGCCGGCGGACAAGGAGCTGTTGGAGGAATGTGAGCTGCGACTCCAGCCCAACTTCAAACTGGTAGATGACAATGCCGCGACGCAGCGGTCAATGGCTCTCGAGGTCCTCGCCTGGGCCGAGTAGAAGTGCCTATCTGCCCTGGCTACTTGCTCATCGAGAGGGCCAGGGTCCTGGCAATCGGTAGGCCCTCAACTAGACCGAGAGGTCGCCAGACCTCGACGTCCGCCTCGACCTTGATCTCCGTCCACTGAGCCGCCGCCAGGGTCACCTCGATGTCAAGCTTGCCATCCGCGGGTGCGGGCCTCGAAGTCTCCGTGCTCCAGAAGTTGTACAGCGGGATATCAACCGTCTCGCCCGCTGGTACCGGAAACATGAACAGCTGATTGCTGTAGACGGGCAGCTCCTGACCGTTGATCTTGACCTTGAAATCCAGCTGCGAAGCCGTGCGGTCTCCGGCATTCGCGAGCTTGACCGTCAGTTTGCACAGAGTGTCTGGTCCAGGCGAGGCAGGCTCGACCGTGACGGCCTCGACGGTAATCGGAGGGGTCTCCTCCTGGGCGACGGCGGGCCCACCGAGCATCAAGCTGCTGACTGTGAAGGCGGCGAGCAGGGCGATGGTGTGCAGGCTGCGACGCGACAGGGTTCGGACAGTGCGATTGGGCAGCATCATGATTCGATGATCTTATCGAAGTCGAATGCGAGGGTCTCGTCTTCGGAATCATCGGTTGGTATCTATGGTTCGAGAATTCCCTGGTGCGCTCGCTGAGACGAGGACGGAATAGAAACGGCAGGTGGGTAGGTTGGTTTGAGAGGAGTCGCATTCTATGACCACAGAGAGAGATCGAGGCGAGCGACCGGGGAAGATGGTGAGCCTGGTTCTGCCGGCCGTGGCGTTGGGCGCCGGTATGGCAGCAGCCCGGCTCTGGCTCGATCGCTTCCAGCATTCCAAGACCTTTGTCCCGGATCGCTATCCGAACGGTATTTGGAATCCGGAGGCATTCGGCCTGCCGGCCGAGAACATCTGGTTCTCAACTGAAGACGGCATGCGACTGCACGGATGGTGGGTACCTCATCCTCAGGCCCGAGGCACCTTTCTCTACTGTCATGGCAGCACTGGGAGCATCGCGCATCGCATCGGTGTTCTCAGGAAGCTGTGGAGTCTGGAGGTCAACCTGTTGGCCTTCGACTACCGGGGCTATGGGCGAAGCACTGGCCAGCCCACGGAGGATGGTCTCTATCTGGATGTGCGCGCGGCACACGATCACCTGACGCGAGGCCTCGGGTGTCGAGTCGCGGAGATCCTGCTCTTCGGTCACTCGTTGGGCGGTGCGGTGGCGATCGACTGTGCACTGGATCGGAGGGTGGCCGGGATCGTCGCGCAGGCTACCTTCACCCACATCCGTGACGCGGCGCGGGCGGTTTTCCCGACGCTACCGATTCACCTGGCGGCCCGCCGCCAATTTCGAAGCGTCGACAAAGTGTCTGAGCTCAGGATCCCCAAGCTGTTCATCCATGGCGATGCCGACGAAACGGTCCCGTTGGAGTTGGGCAAGAGACTCTACGAATCGGCCGCTGAGCCGAAGGACTTCTATCTCGTGCGCCGCGGCGGACACAATGACCTGCATCTCTATGGCGGTAGGCGGTATCTTCGCCGCCTCTCCCGCTTCCGTGACCGCTGTTTGAGGGCCTAGCGGTGCTGGGGTTGAGGCACCCGGTGCTCTGCACCGGCTGGTCTATGAGGGCTTGGGGGTTGAGGCGCCCGTCGCTTGCTCCGGCCGATCCTTGGGGCAGTGGGGGGTGAAGTGGCCGGGCGTTGCTTCCGGCCACTCTTTGAGGGCTTGGGGCTGGGGACACTAGTGGTCCCGGCCACCTACTGGGCTCTCCCCCGTCATCCTGGGCCGCCAGCCCGATGACCTCGATGTCCTGGAGGTCCATCTGGGTGGTTCGCAAGCGCTGTGCCCCAAGGTCATTTGGCCGTTGGTCTTGTGGGGGTCCGACGTGGGTCCCCCAGGGGGCTATCCTCCCATCCACAGCAACCAACCCCCTGGAGGTCCCCACGCCGAACCCCGGTCACTCGTTCCCTCACCGCCAGCGGTTCAAGACCCCAAGACCTCAGGACCTCCTGCCCACTATTGCCTCTAGCGGTGCCGGCCGGACCTCTACGAGAAGATGGCCATCTGCCCAGGAGCCAAGTCCTCACTGTCCGTGTCAGGCCTAGCCGAGGTCGTCGTAGATCGCTGTCGTTATAGCTCTGATGCGGCGGAGGTGAGAGGCTTCATCGGGGGTGCCGTTGAGGAGGATGGCGATTGCGACCTGCCGCTCGGGGTCGGCGAAAGCAGTCGAAGAGCGATAGCCGCTGTGACCGTAGGCTCGGGCCGAGGCTCTGGGCCAATGTCCGTAGCCCGACTTCTCATCCTCGTCGGCCCGGTTGATCACGAACCCGAGCCCCCAGTCGAGAATCTGTCGGAAGGTCTTGTCGAAAAGCCCCGATCGATGACGAGCCGTCAGGGCCTCCACGGTCTGGGACAGGAGAATCTGCACACCCTGCCAGGTGCCACCCGTCAAGAGCATCTCGTAGAAACGCCCCAGCTCCCGGGCCGGTCCCCAGCCGTTGGCACCGGGTGAGCAGCGGGTCACCCGTTTCTCGGAGCTCCAACTGAGCTCGACGGGCACCCCCGGCTGCGTGTCGAAGAGAGGTGCCAGGCGCTCCGCATTCTGGGTGAAGGTCTCGACGGGCATTCCGATCCAGGAGTCGCGCATCTCCAGAGGCTCGAAGACCTCCTGCCGGACATATTGGTCGAAGGACCGACCATCCGCTCGGTGGACGATCTCTCCCAGGATGAACCAACTCGACGTCAGGTGGTAGCCGGCGGTCTGACCAGGCACCCAGCGGGGCTCGAGCCGGCCGCGGCAGATCTTGGCAATGATCTCCTCCCAGGTCGCCTTGGGCCACCCGACATCCAGCGTTCGGATGCCCCCCGTGTGGGTCAAGAGATGTCGAATCGTGATGCTCTCTTTGCCCCGGGTCCCGAACTCCTGGATGTGATCCGCGACGCGATCGTCCAGGGCAAGGAGGCCACGTTCCCATAGTTGCGCGATGGCGACCGCAGCCACCGGCTTGGAGGAAGACATCCAGGGCAGAAGATGGCCGGTCGTCATCGCCTCGGATGGCCTCACCTCTCCGAAGGCCTCCTCGAACACGGGCCTGCCATTTTCGGACACGTAAATCTGGCCACCCGATTGAAGACCTTCGGAAAGGCCCTCGCGGAGGGCTCTCTCGGTCTGCCTCATGTTTCGGTTAGGTCCGGTTGCCTCGGGTTTCATCGTCCTGCGATCCGCAGGTTTGCTACGTCCCACTTTTCAGGTAAGCAAAACTCCTGATAGATTCCGGCAACTATGAGGACCTTACGCCGGAAATTCGACATCTCGAAGTCAATTCTACTGCTCTGCCTGGTGCCTACGATCAGCTTGATTTCTTCGCCTTCCTGGGCCCAGGAAGAGGTCGAGGACGGCGAGGATCTAGGTTGGAGCAACTCTACCGACCTTAGCCTGGTCATCACTGATGGCAACTCCAGCACCGAAACCCTTGGCCTCAATAACCTCCTGCAGCGACTGTGGAGCAATGCGCGCTATTCGCTACGACTCGAGGCGGTTCGGTCGAACACCGCGGACGACCCATTCGCCGTTGTCATTCCAGAGATCGAGGGTGGTTTCGACGTCATCTACCCAGACAAGAAGCTCGACGTCGAGCGGTACTACATCGAGAATCGCTACGATCGAAATATCACGGAGCGGTTTTTCTGGAACGCGGGAGTCAGCTGGGAGCGCAACAAGAATGCCGGAATCCTGAATCGCTACATCGGCTTTGCAGGAGTCGGAAACCTCTGGTGGAGCCGCGAGGATCTCAAGTTCTCCACCACCTACGGCCTCAGTTACACGGACCGCGAGGACGAGGTCCAGGATCCGTTCAAGGACGACACGTTCGTCGGTTTTCGGTTCGGTTGGGAGTATCTGAACCAGTGGGGCAAGGTAACGACCTACCGAAACACCTGGAACTACACCAACAGCCTGAGCGACACCTCCGACTTCTACTCGGACATGATGAACTCGATCACGGTCGCGATCAACGATCGCCTGGCGCTCAGAGTGAGCTTACAGTGGCTCTACAACAGTATTCCCGGCCTGGAGGATGTGACCCTTTTCGCCCTCGATCGAGATACCGGGCTCAAGGTCGAGATCGGAGAAGTGCCGATTCGCAAGGAGAAGCTGGACTCGATCTTCAGTACGTCGTTGGTCATCAACTTCTAGACCGGGGCTCCCGAGCGACAAAGAAAACAAGGCCGCGCTCGAAGCGCGGCCTGCACCGGCATGAGCTTGCCGGAGATAGTGCTGCTGTGGGACCTTAGAACCTGCGGATCACCGTCAGCGTCAGACCAACGGCCAGGAAGGCGATGGCCAGGACCAGTATCAGCGGCAGGTGACTGCCGGTCGAAGGCAGGGCCGCCGGGACTGGAGCCGGAGCTGGAGCCGGGCGCGCGGCCGGGGCTGGAGCCGGAGCCGGAGCCGGAGCCGGAGTTGGTGTTGATACCTGGACAGCTTCCTGGAGCTCCACTACCTCGTCCATGGTGATGGTGACAGGGGGCGCAGCAGCTTTCTCCGCATAGGCGGTGATCTGGTCATCCTTCTTGAGGTCCTGGGGCTGGATCTCCTTGCCGTACTTGTAAAATTTGAGGTGTCTGAGCTCGGCGAGGTTGAATCTCTGCATTCCGAGGTGTGTGCCCTTGGCGACATCCACGATCAGGGTGTTTCCGGAGCGATGCACTACCCGACCCTCGCCGATCTCCACCTCGGTACCTTCTTGCGCTTGGGCCTGCACGGCGAATCCGAGGATCAGCGCGAAGCCGACGGCCAGCATCAAAATGTTCCTAGCTCTCATCCTTTTTCTCCTTTCGTTCGATTTGCGACGACGTGTCCCGCAACGCCTGAGGGCGCACGATCCCGTTATCAAATTCCGCCTCTTTACGGCGAGGCAGCGTCCGTGGCTGAAGTTGCTACGCTATCAGACTCGATCAGAGTGGCACTCACGATGTAGCGTTTCGGGGCCTTGCCGACAAAATAGAACGGATAGCAGGTTACCAGCGTCAAGGTCGGTACCGCCTGATGTTCCAGTACATGAACATCCTGCGGGGTCACGATCGTGATTTTGTCGATGCGGTAGATGTCGGTGGCGGTGAGGGTCTCGAGCTCGATGGTGTCGCCCTGAGCGATGTCCTTGAGTCCCCGAAAGAAGCCGTCCCGATGGCCGGCAATCCCGATGTTCCCGAGCTCGCCTGGGCGTGCAGTCCCTACGATGCGGCCCACCCCCCGGTTCAGTACCAGATCATTCGTGCCCTCGAGAAGGGGCACGTGCAGATCGAGTGTCGGAATCCGGAGAATGGCCAACGGCGGACCGAATTCGTGCCCGAGACTCTCCTCGTATTCTTCGATTCGGCCCTCATCCCAAAGGCTGTAGTCGACGGGCAAGTCGGTCTGGAGTTCGCGGAGCTCGACGCGAAGACCCACCTGCGATTCTGCAAGCTGGGGCTGGGATCTGGCTTCGGTGGTTTCAGGGTCTGGGCCAACGTTCTTCGCCAGGCCGCCCTTGGCGGCCTCGAAGGCCGCGAGGCTCGAGCGGCTACCGACCTTGCCGTGAATCCAGTAGCCGGTCCAAATCAAGAGCAGGACGATGCCGATCGCCCAGGCGGCACGTTCGGCTATGGTCTTGTGACTCATGGATCGGATCCAAAACAACGGTGACGGGTTGACAGGAGTGTATCGAAGACTTGGCTGGGACCGTCAATCGGCGTGGCAGCCGCGAACGAAGCAAGTCGAATGATGGATAATCTATGGATGCTCCTGTCAGCGGTTGTCCAACTCAATAGTACTTCCGACGCCGATGCGAACTGGCAACAGGCCGAGGAGTTGGTGCGCCGCGCAGCCGGATACCGCGCGCGGCTGGTGGCGACACCGGAGAACACAAATTTCCTAGGACCGCATGATGAGAAAGTAAGGCGAGCGGAAAGCCTCGATGGAGAGACCTGTACCCGATTCTCCTCCCTGGCAAGCGAGCTCGAGATCTTCCTGCTGCTGGGTTCCTTCAACGAAAAGTCGGACGACCCAGAGCGCTGCTACAACAGCTCTGTGCTGTTTTCACCTTCGGGCGAGCGCCTGGCGGTGTATCGCAAGATCCATCTCTTCGATGTCGATGTCTCGCGTGAGGTTCGCTTCAAGGAGTCGGCGACGGTGAAGGCAGGAGAGCAGTCCGTCGTCGTCGATACAGACCTCGGCAGGGTGGGACTGAGTATCTGCTACGACCTGCGCTTTCCGGGCCTCTACCAGCAGTTGAGGGACGAGGGAGCCGAGATCGTGACCGTCCCCTCGGCGTTTACCCTGACGACTGGAAAGGACCACTGGCAGGCGCTCCTCAGGGCGCGAGCGATCGAGAATCAGTGCTGGGTGCTAGCGCCGGCACAGTATGGCAAGCACGACGACGCAGGCCTGAGGGAGAGCTATGGGCACGCCATGATCCTCGATCCCTGGGGTCATGTGGTGGCGATGGCGGCCGACGGTCCCGGTCTCGCCGTGGCGGAGATGGATCTTCGCCGGGTCCACCACGCCCGAGAGGCCATGCCAGTGGCCGACCACCGCCGAATCTGACCCGAGAGCCAACTCGTGATCCCCGTGGCCTCGGTTTCGGATTTTCATCCCAGGATAGGTGTCTGCGACGCAGCTCCGGCCCCCGCGCCACGTCCACCAGAGGCATCGCCTCGCGCCTGAATTCCTTGGAAAGCTCCCTGCGTTGATCTCCCATTCGTGGACGCCTTCCTGCCCATTCTCGGGCTTTCTACGGTGTCTACAAAGTCGCGGCAAGTCCATCCAGGGGGCAGGATTCTAGGGTCTTGCAGCGGGAGGGAGGATAGCCCCCTGGGATCCTGCCCCCTGGATGGACCTCACGAGATCGTCATCTGCCGAGGTCCCAGGACCCAAGCCCTCAAAGACCGGTCGGCGAAGTCGCCGAGCGCCTCAACCCTCAGGGTGGGTTGGGGGGGCTATGAACGCTTGAGGATCACGACCGTCTGATCGTCGTCCTGCGGGATACCGTCGCTGAAATGCTCTGTCGTCAACCGGATCTGCTGCAGGATCTCCGCTGCCGAGTCCTGTCGGTGGTGGCGTATGACATCGACTACTGCCTCGGTACCGAGCTCTTCGCCGGCGGGATTCTTGGCTTCGAAGAAGCCATCCGAAAGGACCGCGAAGAGGTCTCCAGGAGCCAGGTGAACGGGCGGTGGGATCTGGGTCTTCATGACCGGAAAGAGGCCGAAGGGAATGGCGTTCGAGCCCAGCACCCGACAGCTGTCCTCAGCCGCGACGAAGTGGAGCAGCGGAGCCTGACCGGCGCTGAAGGAGGTCAAAGTCCGGTTCGGGCCGTCGAGAAGACCGATCCATGCGGTGATGAACCGTTCCTGGGGCAGGTCCGCATGCAGTTGCTGGTTGATCTTCTCGGCGATGCCCGACAGACCGGCGCCGACACGCGCGGCCATTCGGATCATGGCGCGCAGCTGCATGACGGACAGCGCCGGTCCGATCCCGTGCCCGGTGGCGTCGGCGAGCAGCAGAACGGCTCGATCGGCCTTGCCCTCGGTGAGAGCAAAAGAACCATCGGCAGCGTCCTGCAGGCCGATGAGGTCATAGCTGTCGCCGCCGGTTTCGTCGGCTGGACGGCTCCAGGCGCTCAAATCGAAACCTTCGATCTCGGGGAGCTTCTTGGGTAACGCGCTCTCCTGGATCTGGCGGGCCAGCTGCAGATCGTGTTCGAGCTTGAGCAGGGTCTTGAGACCCGCTCTCATCTGATCGTGAGCCTCAGCCAGCTGCCGAACTTCGGTGATCCTCGAGGCGATCGGCGGACCGGGCTCCAGATCTCCGGTGCTGATCCGTTCGCTCTCGTGGACCAGCTCTTCGATAGGTCGACTGTAACGTTTCGCCATGTTGGCGGCGCGCCAGGTGGCGAGGGCCAGCACACCCAGAGTGATCGCGATCACCCAGTACCGTTGCGCCTTGACCTGTCCAAGGATGTCGTCTTCGGGTATCGCGACACCGATGAGGAGCTTCTGATCCGGCGTCAGTTGATAGGGATGGACCTGGCCCCACCAGGGCTCACCCTGACTCACCATGCGAATAGGCTTCTCCCACTGCTCCGAGCTGCCCAATAGCCTCTCAGAAGCATCGTGGGCGGCCTTGGAATCGAGCTCCGCGGGGCGTTTGAGCAAGAGCTTCTTCACTTCGAGGATGTCGTTCGTGCCCCGCGGGTCCCTGGGCACGCCGATGAGGCGATTGTCTTCAGTGAGAACGAAAACGGATCCTTCGTCCAGCAACCTGATCGAGCTGGTAAAGAGCGAGATCTCGATCAGATCGATGTCCATGCCGACGACGGTGATTCCACCAGTGAGGTCTCTGAGAGCCCCCGAAGCGGTAATTCCAGGTTGTCCGGTGCTGAAGAAGGAATACGGATCGGTCCACTGGACCCCGGGCTCGGAGCCCTGCTGCTCGGCCGCTTCCAGCTCCTGGACAGAGCTCAGGTACCAGGGACGGTTGCGAGGGTCGTACTCGATCCTCTCTTCTCGGCTGGTGGGCTCCCCGCTACTCCTGCTCCACTCCTGAACAAGGGCTCTGTCTCCCCACTCCTCGCGGCGAATTTCCCGAGTCGACCATCCATCCTCGGTGGATCGAAGAAGAAACTCACGGCCCCGATCGTCGGCGACGAACACCGCCGAGCCCCACGGGATCTCCTGCAGCAGTGGAATCAACACTCGACGCATCTGGTCCGGGTTGTCGAGTTGTACGAGGCCGGATCGTGTCCAGGCTCTGAGGCCCGCGACCTGTCTGGTGACCGGCTCGAAGAAGCTGCGCAGCTTGACGTCGGTACGCCGACTCGCCTGTTGGATCAAAGAGCCGGAGACGTCCATCACGGCCTGTCGGGTCCTGATCGCCATCATGGCGAAGATGCCGGCACCCAGGAGCAGGACGATCGCTACCAGGTTGGTGAGAAGGCTGCGGCGGATCGTTGTGCTCTTGGGCAAAGGCTTCTCCTTCGAAGAAACTAGCTTCAGCTCCCCGACTCCGATGTCTGCTGGCGTCCTAGCATTGTGGCCAAGACGGAGATCCCTCGCTCGACGACTTCGGGAGGAGCCGCGGTGTAGCAGACTCGGATATGAGTGGGGTAGGGCCCGAAGCTGGGACCCGGCGCCACGAACAGTCCCCGGTCGACGCAGGCTTCCAGGAAGCCCACTAACCCCCTCTGTTCCAGGTGATCGGCCACGTCCAGGAACAGGAACGTGCTGCCCTGGGGTCGCGCAACTCCCAACCTGTCAGCCGCCGCATTGCCCAGAGCTCGATATTGCTCTCTCGCTCGCGCCACCCAGGGATCACCGAGGCCCTGAATTGCCTTGAGGGCGGCCAGTTGGGATGCGGTAGGCGTCGAGTAGAAGGTGTGGGTGCTGACCTTGCGCAGCTGAGCCACGGCTTCCTCCGGGCCGACGACGTAGCCGCAGCGATTGCCGGCCATTCCATAGGCTTTGGAGAACGAGTGCACAGAGAAAGCACGCTCTGGGGCCATGGGACGAGTGTAGGCATGCACGCCTTCGTAGACGTAGTCCTCGTAGACCTCGTCCGCGATCAGCCAGAGGTCGTGCCGGGCGCACCACCGTGCGAGGGATTCGAGCCATTCCGGAGGGATGACCCGACCTGTTGGGTTGTTCGGTGAGCTGAGGTAGAGGGCCACGGTCTTGTCGGTCAGATACGGAGTGACGACCTCGACGGCGGAGTCCGCCGACTCTGCCCGATCGATGAATGGGACCGCCACCGGAAGCCCGTGGAACGACCGTACGATGCCAGCGATCAGTGGCCAATGAGGTGCCAGAATGAGAACCTCGTCTCGAGGTTCGACGAGGGCACCAACGACGGCTCCGAGTGCACCTGTGGCGCCGGCAGTAACTAGGACGTTGTCCCGCTGTGTGGGGACCCCGGTCCGTTCGGTGGTCCGTTCGACGATGGCATCGAGTAGCAGCGGCAGTCCCTGGGGCAGCGAGTATCGGTGCATGCCCGGATAGTCCTCGACTCGAAGGTCTTCCATTCGCAGACCTTCCGCCGGCTCCATCCAGGTATCTCCGATGTGCAACGGATAGATCTCGCCTTCGAAAGTGGACAGCTTGTGGGCCAGGGCCGTGTAGATGGAGCCTTCGATCTGGGCGACCGAAGGAGCTACGCGAGGAAATCGAGGCATGAGTCTGGAGAGCGGTCGGCGATCAGGTTCTGGGGCCAACGGCCCACCGGGCGGTAAAGCGAGCGACCCTGGCGCCGGTCTGGTCCTCCAAGATGGCCTCCACCTCGAATTCCCTCTGTTCTGTGGTCTCGTCTGGGATCTCAGGTATCGGTGCTCGACCCTCTGCAACGATCTCCCCCCGAGCCTTCTTCACGAACTCGATGGTGAAGTGAACGGGTATCCCCCTGAGCTCCGGAGGCATCGCCGCCGTCATCGCCAGACCGCTGGCCAGTTCGCCCAGATTGGTCATGGCCACGGCGTGGATCGAGTTGAAGTGGTTTCTTACTCGGGTTCGATCGGCCATCCGCACCTTGGCGTACCCAGCGGTCAGCTCATCGACCCTGGCTCTGATGGTTCCAGAGTAGGGTACCTTCCTACGAAGTGCGAAGCTGAACAGAGCCTTCCCGGCCGGCAGGCTGCGGGCACGGTTCCAGGAGGCGAGGAGACTGTTGGTGGGTGTGTCAGGCGCCGGCATTTGAGATCGAGTCCTTCCTATCTCGACGGACTGACCCGCAATCTATCCTCTGGGCGTCCACTGGATCAACCGGTGCTCCCGAACCGTCATCCTGTGTTATAAGGCAGACGTCATGACAGGCGTGGGTCTCTACGAGCGGGTGTTGGAGCAGGTTGGCAAGGGAGCCAGCCTGCCGCTTCCGAAGGCTCCCCGGGCCTCGGCCTCCGTAGTTCCCTGGCGAGAAACCGATGCCGGCCTCGAGGTCTACTGGATCAAGCGGGCCGAGAGCCTCGCATTCATGGGAGGTTGGCACGCCTTTCCCGGTGGCGGGCTGTCCCGGGGGGACCAGGGCATCATGTACAGCGGCCGGCCGCAGATGATCGACGAGGCCCCACCGGACGGTGCTCTTCCGGTGGCGGTGCTCGATGGGGTTTCCGATCTGGGGCCGATCGACCCACCTGGGCTGCTGATCTGCGCCGTGCGAGAGCTCTTCGAGGAGACGGGACTGATGCTCGGTGCCTCAACCGTCGAGCCGATAGCCGAGGACGCTCTCACGCGTCAGTTGCGTACCCCTCGTCGCCAGCTGCTATCGAAGGAAGTGGACTTCGCCGGCCTGCTTTCGAGCGCCAAGCTGTTGCCGACGGTCTCCGATCTCGTCTATGCCGGCCGCTGGCTGACACCTCCTTTGGGCCCCATGCGATTCGACAATCGTTTCTTCCTCTTGAATTGGCAGAAAACAGGTGCGGCTCAGCCCGAGATCATCGGGGGAGAAATCGAATCGGGAGAGTGGATCCGACCGGCGATCGCTCTCCAGCGGTGGCGGGATGGAGAGGTTCTGACCGCTCCGCCGATTCTCCATATCCTGGAGGTGTTGGATCAGGTGGGTCCGGTTACCGGCGTCGAGCGCCTGCAGAGGCCAGTGGAGTGCAATCTAGGTCCGTTTCGGCGCATCGAGTTCCGCCCTGGAGTGTTGTTGTTTCCCTTGCGCACTCCAACGCTTCCCCCGGCCTCCCATACCAACGCCTATCTTCTGGGTACTGAAGACTGCGTCTTGGTCGACCCGGGATCGCCGGTGGAGGAGGAAGTGGATCGCCTGAGGATGGGGCTCGAAGCAACCGAGCGACGACTCGATCGAAGAGTCACTGCCATCTGGTTGACCCATCACCACCCGGACCACGTTGGAGGAGTTGAGCCACTTCGTGATGCTCTCGGGGTTCCGGTACTAGCCCATCCTGCGACCGCGGCTCGACTGCGGGAGCGTGGTTTGAAGGTCGATGGTGAGTTGCAGGATGATGAACGAGTAGTCCTGCCGGGCGCGCCGCCAATGGAGATTCGGGTGCTTCATACTCCCGGGCATGCCCGCGGTCATCTTTGCTTCCTGCTGGAACAGGACGGCTCATTGGTGGCGGGTGACATAGTGGCCGGCCTGGGGACGATCGTCATCGACCCGCCTGAGGGCGACATGAGCGACTATCTGAGGTCGCTCGAACGATTACGCGATCTGGCACCGTCGACGATTTTTCCAGGCCATGGGCCCGCGATCAAGAACGCCGTGGCCAAGCTGGCTGAATCGATCGATCATCGTCTGTGGCGAGAGCAGCGAATCCTCGAGGCCTGGGAATCGGGTTGCCAGAAGCCCGACGAGATCCTGGAAGTGGCCTATGATGAGATACCGGAGATCGTCCGACCTCTGGCCGAGCGCCAGGTTCTGGCGCATCTGGAGCGGCTGAGATCGGCCGGGTTTCTCTACAGGAGCGATACTCGGGAGTGACGGAAGGACTCGAAAATGCCAGGTGAAGGTATCGACTACTCCGAGCTCATTCACGAAGCCCTGATTGGGGTGGTGCGTGAAGTCCTGTGCAAGGTGGCCGAAGACGGTCTTCCGGGTGACCACCACTTCTACTTGACCTTCAAGACGGATCACCCTGAGGTCGTCATGCCGCCCGGTCTGAAGATGCGTCACCCCGAGACCATGACGATCATCTTGCAGCATCAGTTCTGGAACCTGTCGGTCGAAGAGAGAGTTTTCGGGGTCACGCTGCGATTCGGCGGCTCGAAGCACCAGCTCACAATCCCTTTCGAGGCGCTCACGAGCTTCATCGATCCGGATGCGGAGTTCGGGTTGCAGCTCGGGGATTCGAGCGCAGAGGAGGAAGATGAGGTCCTGGGCAGTGAAAGCGGTCAAGGCCATTCGCCTGGCGAGTCAGGTCCAACTACGGGGAAGACGGGCGAAGTGATTTCCATCGACGAGTTCCGCAAGAAGACCGAGTAGAGAATCGGCTCGGATGGAGCAGATCGACTGGTCGCTCGTTCGCCTGGTGGTTTTCGACCTGGATGGGACTCTCTACGACCAGGGCTGCATCCGGCGACGAATGCTGTGGGAGCTGGGACTGCACTGCCTGAGCCGTCCTGGAGGCCTGGCGCGAGCCCGGGTGATTGCCGAGTTCCGGAGGGAGAGAGAGCGCCTGGCGGATGAGGGCGCTGAGAGCATCGGTCGACTGCAGTACGAGCGACCGGCCGCCAGCCTCGGAATCCGACCCGAAGAAGTGGCCGCGATTGTCGGTGACTGGATGGAGGAGCGCCCCCTCAGACACCTCCTTCGATGTCGTTTTGCCGCCATCGACGAGTTTTTCGATCACTTGCGCGGCTCAGGCAAGCAGATCGCTGTCTTCTCCGACTATCCTGTCCGAGACAAGCTAGGGGCGTTGAATCTGACTGCGGACTTGATCGCTGGTGCCACCGAACCGGAGATCGATCGATTGAAACCCCACCCAGCTGGTCTCGAGTCCCTTATGGGTCGAGCCGGTGTCACGCCGGCTCAGTGTCTGATGATCGGCGACCGGGAGGATCGGGACGGTGCCTGTGCTCGCAATGCCGGAGTTCGGTACCTCATCAAAACGCGCTCGCCCCAGGCGCCGCATCACTTCCGTGGGTACCCAGAATTGCTCCCCGTGCCGGTTGGAGTAAAGTAGGGGTTTGTGTCGGCGGGGTAGCGCAGGAACGCGGCCCCGTTGTAACGTCGAGCACACCGAATCGCCGGGGTCGGCTGCTCCCGGCCTGGAACAGGCGATATTGAGGAGAGTTGGACAATGACAAGAATGACAGACTCGAGGTTCCTAGGTTCGTTGATGGTTCTCTTTCTACTGACAGCGGGGACCACTCCGCTGCTGGCTCAGGAAGCGCCGATCAAGATTGCGATCGTCGACTTGGAGACGGTTGTCGCCCAATCGAAGCAGGGTCAGGATCTTCAGGCTCGTATGGAGAGCTTCCAACAGCAGGTACAGCAAGAAATGACGACCCTGAACCAGCAGGCGAACGAGTTGCGGCAGCGGCTCGCCGATGGCGCCAACTCGCTTTCCGAGACGCGGTTGGCCGAGCTCAACAAGGAGTATGAGGATGCCACCATTGCCCTGCGCCGGTTCAGGGACGACAAGCAGCGCGAAGGTCAGAAGATGCAGGAGGAGAGCCTGAGAGAGATCGAAGGGCTGCTCGAGCCTGTCTTCGAACAGGTCAGGGCTGAGCTGGGGTTCGATCTCATTCTCAACAACGTACCGGGGGTGGTTCTCATGGCGGGTGAGCGGGTCGACATCACCGCCATGATGGTCGAGCGATTCAACGCCGCAGCCGAGCCAGGCGGCGACTGAGGCTGAAGGATCTCCTTGCGCAGGCCTCCAGATGGGGGTTTGGTGTGTCCCCGCATTCCTTGTCGTAGCTCCGGGCTTCGCATGGCGGCCGACCCTTGAGTGGTCTCGGCGTGAAGGACCATGCCGCAGCTCAAACCGTTGGATTTCGAGAGCTCCTAACAGGCAACACGAACTACCGCCGCATCTGGCTCGGTGAGGTGGCATCGTGGTTCGGCGACTGGTTCAATGCCATCGCCCTGTACACCCTGGTTCGAGAGCTGACCGGCTCGCCCCTGGCACTGGGGCTGGTCTTCCTCACCAAGATGGTCCCTTTCGCCGTCGCCTCTCCTCTGGCGGGCCTGCTGGTCGATCGCTTCAACCGGCGGCGTCTGATGATCGCCGCCGATCTGCTTCGCGCTCTGGTTGTCCTGGGGTTCCTGCTCGTCCGCGAAGCTAGCGATCTCTATCTGATCTTCGCTCTGACCGGTGTGCAGGTGATCCTGACGGCCGTCTTCATTCCGGCTCGAAGCGCCTCGATTCCCAACGTTACGACCGCCGGGGAGCTGCTTACGGCCAATGCTCTGTCGGCGGCCACCTGGTCGACCTTGCTGGCGGTAGGGGCAGCCCTGGGTGGCGTGGCCACCGAGTGGTTCGGGGTCCGGGTCGTCTTCGTCCTGGACTCTCTGAGCTACTTGGTCTCGGCGGCCTTCCTTTGGCGCACCTCGATTCCACAACAGACAGATCCGGGAGCTTCCGTCGGTTCGGTGAAGACAGTCCTCGGGGGTATCGCCAAAGGATGGCGATACCTCTGGCAGCACCGGGAGGTTGGGCGCATGGCGCTGGCCAAGTCGACCTGGTCGCTCGGTGGCGGAGCGCTGGTCTACATGCTGGCTCTGTTGGGTGAGGACTTGATGCCGGGCTCGCCAGCGCTGGGCATCGGACTGCTCTACGGTCTCAGGGGACTCGGTACCGGAATCGGGCCCATTGCACTCCGCTCCTGGCTACCTGACGAGAAACGCTGGCCACTCATGATGGGCGTCGGGATCGTGATATCCGGTCTCTGCTATGTCGGGGTCAGCGTCGTTCCGTGGCTCGTGGGCATCGGGTTGTTGGTGGTTCTGGCGCACGCGCCGAGCGGTGCCAACTGGGTGGCTTCGACCGTGTTGCTGCAGAAGCGGACTGCAGACAGCTTCCGGGGGCGTGTCTTCTCGGCGGAATGGTTGGCGGTTACCTTGGCCGACAGCATCTCCATCCTCACTGCCAGTCTGCTGCTCGAATCGGGGTCCGTTTCCTTGAGCACGGGAGTGCTGGTGTTTGCGGTTGTGCAGATTCTCTGCGGGACCCTGTGGGCCGTGCTGGTGGTTCCAGCCGAACGCCGAGCGAAGCCAGCGGACTCCTAGTCTGCCCTGAGCAGAGCCAAGGCCTGGTCGAGGAAGGCCAGTTGAAGCCGCATCTGATCGCGGATCGGCATGGCGTGGATGCCGGCCTCCGCAACGGTTCGTCTAGCGACTTCAGGCGGCTTCCCAGAGACAAGATCCTGCAGCCAGGCCAGGAGGCGCTTGCGGCCTTCGGTTCCCTTTTCGAATCGAGGAACGTCACGGCCCCCTGAGGTTGCTGGCACCAGGAAGAGAGGCATCTCGGAGACCAGGGTCAAGGGGTCGCCACCCAGGCGCCGTGCGTACTCCATGGAGCTCGGTCTAAAAAGGGCAGCGGTCTCGTCGTCTCCGCGAGCCTCGAAATGGGCGATCATGGCTCGGGAGTCGGGGCGAGTCGAGAAGCCCTCGTCGATACGGCAGAATCCCTTTTCACCCTGGCGATCCAGGTCCATGGGTTGGTAGCCCATCGACCTTACACGATCCCGAAGTGCATCTCTCATCGCGGCCGTGCGGTCGGCCCAGGATGGTTCGAGGAGGAACCAGGGCCCCGGAGCGAGGCCCATACCGTGGAAGCTGGCGTGCAGGTGCAATGGACCTTCAGCCTGCAGGAACCGGGCTACTGCCAGATTCTCCGGCCTGGCGTCGACATCGTTCTGGTGTCGCGGGAAACCGAACTCGATGTCTTCGCCGGGGAGCTCGCGGACGACATCCTTGACGTAGGCCACCAGGTCGTAGGCTTCGTCCGGCGCGTTATGGTGGTCAGTCGTCGGCTGGGTGAGATCGCTCCAGGCGGCGTTGACAGCGGCCCCGTCAGGGTTGACATGGGGAACGATGTGCCAGCGCCTTTCGCTGAGAAGGGAGTCCTCCATCGGCAGCCTGCCGAGATAAGCCACCAGTTTGTCCAGCATGGCCGGTCCGACCGGCTCGTCGGCGTGGCAGCCTCCGATCAGGCTGATACGAATCGGACCGTTGCCGAGGACGAAGGCGTGGATCGAGCGCCCCTGTCGCGAGTGGCCAATCATCTGGCCCTGAAAGGGTTCGTGTGCCGGATCCGTGATCAGGATGGCCTCGATGTCTAGAAGCTGGTGCATGGAGTCCGAAGAGTCTGGAGTTGGGCTCGCCAAGTCTACCCTGGGAGGTGGTGGGGTCCTTGATAGACTTGCGCTGTCTCAAAGTGAGCCCTGCAGAGTTCCTGAGGAGAGGAGGGATCATGTCGGAAGACCCTTATAGTCAGCTTGTCTCCCTCGAGTTGGATCGTCCCATCTGGGAACGGTTCTTTTGCGTATCACCCTTGGTGGTGATTGGCTCCCAAGAGGAGGACGGCAGTGTCGATCTGGCCCCGAAACACATGGCGACTCCTCTCGGATGGGGAAATTACTTCGGCTTCGTCTGTACCCCCACCCATTCGACGTATCGCAACATCAGACGCGAAGAGTGCTTCACGGTCAGCTATTTGCGGCCGGATCAGGTAGTGCTGGCCAGCCTGGCGGCCGCGCCGCGCTGTGAAGATGGCAGCAAGTCGATGCTGCAGGCCGTCCCCACCATTCCATCGCGCTTCACAGATGGAGTGTTCTTGCGGGATTCCTATCTGCTTCTCGAGTGCGAGCTGGACAGGGTCGTCGACGGCTTCGGACCCAATAGTCTTGTCGCCGGCAAGGTGATAGCGGCGTATGCCCACCGGGAAGCCCTGCGGGATGACGATCGGGACGATCAGGACGTTCTGGACGCATGCCCGCTCTTCGCTTATCTCCACCCCAATCGGTTCGCGGAGGTTGCCACGAGCCAGTCCTTTCCGTTACCCGCCGGATTCCGGCGCTGAAGTCTGCTGATGCCATCGGCTCGGGCTCGAGGACTCCTGGACTATCTCCGCTCCTGCCGAGCCGAGATGTACGAGGCTCTGGAACGCCTCGTCGCCGCAGAATCACCGTCGCAAGATCCGGCCTCTCAAGCCGACGTGCAGGCGACATTGACTCAAGAGCTGGAAGCGAGTGGCTTCAGGGTACGACGGCTGCCTGGGCACGAGACCGGCGGTCACCTCCTGGCGGTGCCCAGGGAGCGCAGCCGACACCAGTGCGTTCAGGCACTCATTGGTCACTGCGACACCGTCTGGCCCCGAGGCACACTCGGCACGATGCCCATCACCATTCGTGCGGGCCGCATGACAGGGCCCGGAATCTACGACATGAAGGGTGGTCTAGTGCTGATGATCTTCGCTCTGCGAGCGATCGCGGAGCAGGGCCTGGAACCGGAGGTCCTGCCTGTTGTCTTCATCAATTCGGACGAGGAGCTAGGCAGCGGTGAATCGCGGCGGACTGTCGAACGCCTATCGAAGATCGCTGATCGGATCTTGGTGCTGGAGCCGGCGATGGGGGAGACTGGTGCACTGAAAACCGCCCGCAAAGGTGTCGGTCAGTTCAGGATTCGGGTGAGTGGCAAGGCAGCGCATGCCGGCCTCGAGCCGAGCCAGGGGGTGAGCGCTATCCTCGAGCTCTCGCATGTTGTCCAGAAGCTCTTCGCCCTCAATGATCCAACGAATGGAATTACGGTGAATGTCGGCACGATCGACGGTGGTTTGCGACCCAACGTGGTGGCTCCCGAGAGTACGGCGGACATCGATGTGCGGGTGTTGACCACCCAGCAGGCGCGCGAGGTGGAGGTGGCGATTCGGAGCCTCGAACCGGAGACGCCGGGAGCTGTCTTGCGGGTGGAGGGTCACGTGGATATTCCACCTCTGGAGCGCACGCCTCGCAATCGGCTGCTTTGGCGACGGGCCCAGGCCGTCGCCAGGGAGTTGGAATTGGAGCTCGAGGAGTGTCTGGCAGGGGGTGGCTCCGACGGTAACGTGGCGAGCCTCTTTGCACCGACGTTGGACGGATTGGGCCCCGTGGGCGCGGGCGCCCATGCTCTTCACGAGTTCATTGAGCTGGACAGCATGGTAGAGAGAGGAGCGCTCCTGGCGCTGCTGCTCTTGGAGCCTCCACTGAACTGGCGGGCCGAGCTCGGCAGCCAGGTCGCGGAGAGCTGACCTGTTCTCGGATGCCCGGTATGTACCAGTCGAGCGTCGCCTCGACCCCTCCTCAGGCGGCGTCAAGTCCGACATCCTGCCTGAGGTACTATTGCTTCGGCGTCATGACAATCGCTCGCAGCGGTGAACCTTGTCGAACCGGAACCGAGTGCCCGCGATGAATTGGGAGATGGCGAGACTCGAGAACAGATCTGGGGAGATTCAACTGTGAACTGGGTCAGCATTCTGGGACTCTTGACGTTGCTCGGCCTCGCCTGGGCCATGTCCTACTACCGGCGAGACGTGAAGCTGCGGCCGATTCTTTGGGGCCTGGGATTGCAATTCATTCTGGCGCTCATCATCCTTCGCGAGGACGTCTGGAGCTTCGTCGGAATGGGCCTGCTCGGTCTGCTCGTGATCCTCTATCTCCTGGATGACAAGCAAGAGGAAGGCGGGCTCCAATGGCGTAGAGCCGTGGTGGTCATCGCTGCAAGCCTAGCTGTCGCAGCCCTGGTTTTGCAGTTTCCCGCCCAGTTTCTTCTGATGGGTCTGGGGGCTTTGCTGGCGGCCTTGCTGCTCAATCGCCGCTTCGGTTTGGCTCCGGGCGCGCAGAGGTTCATGGGTGCCCTTCTCGTGATTCTGCTCGTTGGCTGGATGGTCGCTTCCAACCTACACGGTCAACGGGCCTTTCAGTACTTCAGCACCGGGGCAGCGAACTTCTTGAACCTGTCGGACTACGGTGCCAGGTTCTTGTTCGGCAACCTGGCCGACTCCCAGTACTTCTTCCCGGGCCAAGAAGGGGGATGGCCCGGCTTTGGCATGCAGTTCGCTTTCAAGGTTCTGCCGACAATCATTTTCTTCGGTGGCTTCATGGGGGTCCTCTACTACCTGGGGGTCATGCAGAAGGTCATCGAGGCGCTCAGCCGTTTCATGCGATGGACCATCGGCACCAGCGGTGCGGAGACCCTTTCCTGTACCGCCAACGTCTTCGTCGGACAGACCGAAGCTCCTCTGCTGATCAAGCCTTTCTTGGCCGGTATGACGCAGTCCGAGCTGCTCACAATCATGGTGGGAGGGTTCGCCACGATTGCTGGAGGTGTACTGGCTGGCTACATTGCCATGGGAGTGCCGGCCGGCCATCTGGTAGCGGCAAGCGTCATGTCGGCGCCGGCGGCCCTGGTGATCGGCAAGATCATCTTTCCAGAGAAGGAGCACTCGCAGACCGCCGGCGACGCCAAGCTGCCGGAGATCGAGAGCGGTGGCAATGTCATCGAAGCTGCATCCAACGGCATCGTGGATGGCCTCAAGCTGGCGGTCAATGTCGGCGCCATGCTGATCGGGTTCATCGCGCTGATCGCTGTCGTCGATGTATTGATGGGTCTCGTCGATCGGTTGATCGATGGACGCCTCCTCGGTGGGACCTACGTGGCGTATGCCGCCAGTGGTATGTCCCCGGCAATCGGCGAGTTTCAGGGGATCTTCCCCGGCTCGCTGCAGACCCTTTTCGGCACGCTATTGAGGCCGCTGGCATTCCTGATGGGAGTGCCCTGGGCCGACGCCTCGAGAGTGGGCAATCTGCTTGGCGTCAAGCTGTCCCTCAACGAGTTCGTGGCCTTTGGCACCCTCGGTAGCTACATTCAGGGCGGTCTTCTGAGCGAGAGAGCCATCGTCATTTCGACCTACGCATTGTGCGGCTTCGCCAACTTCTCCTCCATCGGGATCCAGATCGGCGGTATCAGCGCCCTGGCCCCTGAAAGAAAGGGAGACCTCGCCAGGGTCGGGCTGAAAGCCATGTTCGGCGGAGCTCTGGCTTCCTGGCTGACCGCTACCATCGTTGGCATACTCCACTGATGGATCGGAGGAGACAGCCATTGTGGTTCAGTCGATTGGAGCGGCTCTGATCGGGAGCGACGAGCCGTCGATCATGGCGACCCCATCATCCTACGAGAGGATCTACGCCCAGGTGGCTCGCGTCCCCTCGGGCAAGGTCGCCACCTATGGCCAGATCGCCGACCTGGCGGAGCTACCAGGGCAGGCGCGCCAGGTGGGCTATGCGCTGCATGTCTTGCCGACCGGCTCCGAGCTGCCTTGGCACCGGGTGATCAACGCCAGGGGTGAGGTCAGCCGACGGGCGGAGCTCGGCTGGGAGGGCTTTCAGCGACAGCTGCTGGAAGAAGAGGGTGTGGTCTTCGACTCCGCTGGACGGGTCGACCTGAGGCGATATCGTTGGGAGCCGTCCCAGACCGCCATGCTGGGCACCGCAAGATGAAGGGCTACCTTCTGCTCTTCGGCTCGGGGCTGATAGCCGGCGTAGTCAATGTCATTGCTGGAGGAGGCTCCTTCCTGACCTTGCCGATACTCATGTTTCTCGGCTTGCCGGCTGGCGTGGCCAACGGCACCAATCGAGTTGGCATTCTCCTGCAGAACGTCGCAGCCGTTTGGAGTTTCGAGCGTCACCGTGTGCTGGACTGGAGCTCCCTGTGGTGGGCGGCTGCGCCGGCGACTTTGGGAGCGGTCTTCGGGACCTGGGGTGCTCTGGTCATCAGCGATCAAGCGTTCAAACGGGTTCTGGCCTTGTTGATGCTGACGCTGTCGGTGTGGACCCTGTGGGCTCCTCACCATAGAAAGGAAGGCAGCCGTGCGGAGCTTGCCGATCGAGCCGGACGACGCTACCTCCTGACCGGCCTGGCTTTCTTCGCGGTGGGGATCTATGGTGGGTTCGTTCAGGCCGGAGTCGGGTTCTTCGTCCTCGCCGTGACCTCGGCAGTGGGTCTGAATCTGGTGCGGGGCAACGCCGTAAAGGTGCTCACGGTACTCTGTTTTACTGCCCTGTCCCTGGCTCTGTTTGTCTGGCAGGGCAAGGTCGACTGGCTCATGGGCTTGACGTTGGCGGCGGGAACCATCATCGGGGGGCTGGTCGGAGCACGTCTCACCGTCCTCAAGGGACACCGATGGGTGCGAGGGGTCGTCACCGTGACGATCATCCTCTTCGCGCTGAAGCTCTGGATTGGAAGCTAGAGAACCTCTAGGGCTTGAATTCGATCCGTAGATCGACCCACATCTTGACCGGGATATCATCCACCATGGCAGGTCGCCAAGTGGTCTTTTCCGCTGCTGTAAAGGCCGCCCTGTCGAAGCCCATGCCTGCCTTCGGCCCGGTTGGCTGAATCTCGGCCACACCCCCGTGCTCGTCGATCAAAAGGCGCAGTTCCACCACAGCGGTGCGACCGAGGCGTCGAGCGGTGTCAGGGTAGCGAGGCTGGGGTCGCCTGACGACCGTTGGCGCCTGGACTCCCGGTCCCGGCTCTACGAGATCGCCCATTGCCACCTTGGGTTGTTCGGGGAGAAGCTCGGCGGCCGATGCAGCAAGTTGGGAGTCCGGCAGGTCAGGAACGGTGTATCCCAGGTTGGACTCCTCGGCATCGCCATCGAGTAGGCCGGAATCAGCTGCGCCGTCGGCGGGGACGACCTCTTCCGTTTCCAGCTCGGGCTCTGCCTGGGGTGCCACTACCGTGGTCCGACCGATGTCCGCTGGTAGAGCACCAGATTCGGCATCGATCTGGTTGCTAGCCAGTTGGTTTTCGGGAGGGTTCTTGTTCTCTTCGGCTTCACGCTGCGCGTCGCGAAGCTGGTTGCGCAGAGTCTCCAACTCCCGTTCGTACTCTGCCTTGAGCTGAGTCGTTTCGCGTTTCTTGTTGTCAGCATCGGTTGGTGGTGGCACGATGTCCGCTGTTGCCAGCGGCTCCGCCTCTGCCTCGGCTGTTGGCAGGATACCCAATTCCTCGAGGGTCGGGGCCGGTTCGAATTCGGTGAAGCGCGGGCCGCTGTCCGGCGGCACCTGGGTCCGTGCTTCGCTCGGCTCCGCCGGCCAGAAGAAGTAGGCCATGACTGCGATCAGAATCACGACAACCCCGGCAGCCGCGGCAGCCAGCAACTTGACCCGATTTTCCTTCTTGGCTGCCGTGGTCTCGTAGAAACCTCTCACTTTCGGCTCGATGATGCCCTCGAAGTCCTCCTCGATGGCACTGGAGCGCTCTCGGGAAGCGCTCATGTCATCGACGACCTTGGGGATTTCGACAGAGGAGATGCTCAGGGGATCCAAAATGTCGGAGGCCAGCGTTTGTTCGATCTCATGGGCATCTTCGGAAGCGCGATCCTCCATTCCGCCGGCCGCAGAGTGGTTGGCCTCGTCGATTCGCCGCATGCCCTCGAGAACCACGTTGGTCACGTCGAGGGACATGGGTACCATGGGAAACTCTGGCAGGTCGTCCGGCACGAATCGGAACTCGCCTTCGGGCCAGCCGAAAAGCTCGTAGATGGTCTCCTGGGTCTTCTGCTGAAGAACCTGGTTCAGCTCCTTTTCCGTGATGGAGCCCAGGGTCACCAACACCTTGCCAAGGAGAATCTGGGTTGCTTGCTGCAGCTTGAGAGCACGAGCCAGTGTCGGCTCATCGATGAGGCCCTCGGCGACGAGGAAGCGCCCCAGGTGTTCCTGCGAGTCACTCGATTCGGACGAGACGATGGTACCGCGGTCGAAGTAGATGCGCTTCTCTGTGTCTTCGTTCTCGATAATGAGAACGCCGGTCTTGGTGCCCTGGGCCAGCCACTGGAGAAGTTCCGATAGCTCGAGGGTAAGGAGATTGCCGGTGATACTCATGTCTTGCCCTGCTGGCTCTCGAAGTCGGTAGCCCTGACGACCGACTCTGCTCCCTCCGCTTTTGAGCCCACAGCTATTGTAAGTCCAGGAGGGGGGGGTTGCGATGTGGCGTGTCTCACACAGGCGGCGGGGCTTCAAGGCCCCGGGAGCCGGTTCTTGCCGCTGGGCCCTCCATCAGAGAGTATAGAATCGGGAGTCTAATCCCATGAATGAAAAAGGCGAAAAGAGGCGATATCCCCGCTTCCCCACCGAAAAGGTGGAGGGTAGCTTCTCCTATTCGGTCAGGGCCAGCGTCGACAACTTGAGTCTGGGCGGCTTTGCCGTCCGCACCAGCGCTCAGCTCCAGGTGGGCAGGAAGTACAACTTCCGTCTCGGTGACGGACCTGAAGTGGTCAACCTCGAGGGGAAGGTGAAGTGGTGCCGTCTGGCCGGAACGGAGAAGCTGGATACCGGGGACGTGGTGCCGGTCTATTCCGCCGGGATCGCTTTCGGGGACATCCTGACGAACACGGCGGAACAGCTGTATCAGTTTATGGAGAAGAACGTCATCCTCGATCTCAAGCAGAGGATCTTCGGTCGACTCAAGGTAGACACCGCACGCGAGGTCGATCTCAAGACCGAATCCAAGTTCCTGGTCAAGCAGCTCAGCGCCTCCGGCATGCTGATCATCACCGAGCTACCCCCGAAGCCGGAGTCCATCGTCAAGCTGGAATTGCAGCTCGATGAGCATGTCTTCGAGTGCATGGGCAGGGTGGTCCACGCGGCAAAAGTCGATCTCGAGGAGGGAGAGTTGCATTACCGCGTGGGCATCGAGTTCGTGCAACCGAGCAAGGAACAGTTCCGAATCCTGGAGAATTTCATTCGCAACGAGCTGGAGCGGGAGGGCTGAAAGCACCCCCGGCCGGTGCTGTCTGGAGCCTGAACGAGGCGGGCCGAGTGCCTGAAGTGCAAGGAGACGACCATGAAGATCCTCAAGAGCTATGTTGACGGTCGATGGCATGAGCCGGCTACCGGCCTCGTGCCGCTGAACGACCCTTCAACCGAAGAGGTCATCGCCCAGACCTCGAGTGAAGGGGTCGATTTCTCCGCGGTCCTGCAGTGCGCCAGACAACGGGGAGGCCCCGCGCTCAGAGAGATGAGCCTCGCGGAACGAGGTACTCTGCTCAAGGCGATGTCGAAGGCCATGCGCGAGAGCAGAGACGAGTTGCTGGACCTGTCGAGGTTGAACAACGGCACCACACTATCCGATGGCTCTTTCGATATCGATGGCGGTGGGGCCACGTTGGCCTACTATGCCGGTCTGGCTCGGGGACTCGAAGGCGGTGCGCTGATGGCCGATGGGGAAGAGGTGCCCCTGAGTCGAGATGGCGGCTTCTGGGGCCGACATCTCTGGGTTCCGAGGCACGGAGTCGCGGTTCATATCAACGCCTTCAACTTCCCCGTCTGGGGCTTTGCGGAGAAGGCTGCAGCGGCTCTTCTGGCAGGCATGCCGGTAATCACGAAGCCAGGTACCTCGACGGCCCTCGTTGCCCAGCGATGCGTCGAGATTATCGTCGACGCCGGTATCCTGCCCGACGGTGCTCTGCAGCTCATCTGTGGCTCGACCGGGGATCTGATGGGTCAGTTGGGCCCCCAGGATGTGGTCGCGTTCACCGGCTCGGCGGCGACGGCTACGAAGCTGCGCCAGGGCGAGCAGTTGATCGCCGCTAACTGTCGTTTCAACGTCGAGGCGGACAGCCTCAACGCCGCCGTGCTGGCGCCGGATGTAGAGTCGGGCAGCCCGGTCTTCGAGATGTTTCTCGATGACATCGTGCGCGAAGTGACCCAGAAGGCCGGTCAGAAATGCACGGCCGTGCGTCGCATACTGAGTCCCCAGTCGAGGCTCGCCGATGTTCGGGAAGCCCTCGTAGCGAGACTCGAAGCAGTCGTGACAGGAAACCCCGCCGATGAAGCTGTTGGCATGGGTCCGCTGGTGTCGGCGCAGCAGCTCGTGGACGCCCTGGAGGGTATTGGCGAGCTGCAGCGCGACGCGCGGTTGATCCTGGGGAGTGGCAAGCGGGCCGACGGTGTGGGCAGTCCTGCCGGCAGGGGCTACTTCGTTCAGCCTACGCTGCTCGAGGCTGCCGACGCCAACGGTGCGACGACGGTTCACCAGCGAGAGGTCTTCGCACCCGTGGCGACGCTTCTACACTATGACGGGGGCGCCACCGCAGCGGCAAGAACGATGTCTTTGGCCGGAGGAACGCTCGTCACCTCCCTCTACAGCGATGATGAAGGTTGGCTGGGCGAGTTCCTCGATGCAGGAGCCAGTAGCACTGGGCGAATCTACATCGGTTCCGAGGCGACGATCGGTGAGGGTCCTGGCTCTGGTGCCGCGATGCCCCAGACCCTGCATGGCGGACCAGGTCGGGCAGGGGGAGGTGAGGAGTTGGGCGGTCTGGTTGGAGTTCAACTCTACATGCAGCGCGTGGCGCTTCAAGGGGGGCAGGGATTGCTCGGCCGCCTGACAGACGGCTCACCGCAGGAAGACTAGCTGGTAGCTTTTCTAGGGGCTTAGGGGCTTAGGGGGTTTCGGCACGCTCCTGGAACTCTCCTGCAGCTCTCTCAGACGGCAGGCAAAGGCGCGAAAGGGCTCGTCCGGGTCGTAGAACTGCCGGAAGGCTCCGAGTTCCTCCTCCAGGGGCGTCACGCCCTTAGCCCTCGCCCACTCGATGAAGGGCACCAGAAAGGGAGCGGCCTTCTCCAATTCCAGCATGAGAAGCCGGGCCGTCGCCCCTCCATGGCTCAAGAACCCGGAAGTCTCATAGTCTCTGATGGTCTGGTCGATGTCGTACTCGACTCGACGGAACTCGACCTTCGCCTCTTCTCCGTCCAATTGGAACAGCGCGTACTGAGCCCTGCGATCTCTGTTGAATGGCAGTCCGACCGCCCCGACGTTGACCACCATGCCGGTCGGCAGTCGGCACTCGAGGGGTCGATGGGTATGGCCGCAAACCAGGACAGTTTCGGGGACCTCGGAAAAGTGAGCCTCCACCTGCTGGCGGGAGGTCCACGGGCCGATGCCCTCGCTATTGGATCTAGGAGTTCCATGCACCAGCCGCAGCTCTGGTGCCAGGTGACTTGACAGGGTCAGGGGCAGACCGTCGATACTGCGGGCTGCCGCTTCGTCGAGCTCGTCCGCCATCCAGCGCGCGGCAGACCATTCGGGAGCGGTTAACCAGTGACTCTTTACTCGTTGCTGTCGGAAAGCGAGCAGATAGTCCTCGTGATTGCCACGCACGCTGCGCCAACCCATCTCGGTGATGCGTCGCACGACCTGCTTGCCGCAGGGACCGCGGCCGACGAGATCGCCGCCGACCAGCACCTCGTCCGGCTGCTGAGAAGTGACATCATCGATGACGGCTTCGAGAGCCGGGACATTGCCGTGAACATCGGCGAGCACTGCGATGCGGATCATTCTTCTGAGGGCTTGGTCAGCTCGGCCTTCAGGAGCTGGCGATCGACGATTGCCAAGACCAGCTCGGCCTTGCAGACGCGCCGGTCGCCGACGAAAGCCTCACCCTCCATTCGGGCTGCGCGCTGACGCAACTTGGTCAGCTTGACGTAGTACTGGAGGGTGTCTCCCGGCACGGCTGGAGACAGAAACCGAGCGCTCTCGATCTGGAACGCCAGGAGATGTTTGTCGGCATGTTGCTCGAGGTTGTAGCGCACCATGACCGTACCCGCCTGCGCTAGCCCCTCGCCGATGAGGACGCCTGGCATCAAGGGAAGGCCGACGAAGTGGGCCTCGATAAACGGCGCCGCTTCCGGAATCCGATAGATTGCTTCGATCTTGGCCGTTTCGAGTCGGGTCACCTCGTCGACGAACAGGAAAGCCTCGCCATAGGGGAGGATCTGACGCAGTGCCTGGCGGTCGAGGCCGCCCTCGGGATTGCGCAGGCGGTCGATAGCGACAGATGAATCAACCATCGAAGCGTCGGATCACCATCGAAGCATTGGTTCCACCAAAACCGAAGTTGTTCGACAGGATCGTGGTGAGCTCCTGATACCGAGTCTCTTTCACCACAGGCAGTCCCTCGACGACCGGATCGGGCATCTCGACATTGATGGATGGAGCGATGAAGCCCTGTTCCATCATGCCGATGCAGAAGATCAACTCGAGGGCTCCGGCAGCCCCAATCCCGTGCCCGGTCATGGACTTGGTGGAGGAGAACGGCGGTATCCGATCGTCGAAGGTCGACTTGATACCCTTGACCTCGGCGACGTCGCCGTGGATCGTGGAGGTGCCATGCGTATTCACATAGTCGATCCGCTCGGGTTCGATTCCGGCATCTTTGATCGCCATTCGCATGCAGGCGCCAGCCTGAGCTCCCTCAGGCTCCGGCAGCACGAGATCGAAGCCATCCGAATTGGCTGCGTAGCCAATGATCTCGGCTCGAACTCGGGCACCTCGCGCCAGTGCCTGCTCCAAATCCTCCAAGACTACGATGCCTCCGCCCCCGCTGATCACGAAGCCATCTCGATGGGCGTCGAAGGGTCGAGAGGCCCTGGTGGGTGTGTCGTTGTAGTGCGTCGACAAGGCCAGCCGAAGTCCCTGGAAAGCGGCTGCTACCAACTCGGCTGCGTCCTCACCGCCCCCGGTGATGGCGCGGTCCAGGACACCCGCCCGGATCAGCTCATAGGCATGACCGATGTTGTGAGCCGAAGTGGCGCAAGCGGAGCTCAGGGAATAGCTCCTACCCTTGATCTTGAAGAGATTGGCCACCGCCGCACTCGAAGAGCTGGCCATGCAGCGCAAGACTGTGTAGGGATCAGAGCGGCGAATGCGGCCAGAGTAGTAGAGATCGGCCGCCTTCTTCACAGAATCGACACTCCCCACCCCGGAGCCGACGATGCATCCGGTGCGGTCGTTGTGCAGCAACAGTTCATCCCAGCCTGCCTCGGCAACGGCATCGCGAGCCGCCAGCGAACAATAGAGGGCAGAATCGGACATGGCCGGAGTGAGCTTCTTCGACAGCTTGGCCAATTCCTTCTTTTCGTCGAGGTTGTCGATCATGCCTGCCACCAGGCTCTTGAGACCCTTGCCCTCCCATTCCGGAACAGCCCGGACACCACTTTTACCCTCGCTCAGTGCCTTCAGCACCTCTTCGTAGTCGTGGCCCAGGCAGGAGACCAACCCAACTCCGGTGATGGCAACTCGTCGTCGCATTGGCTTACGCGAGCTGCTCCTGCTTCTGAATCACCATGGCCAGCACGTCTCCTACAGTGTCCAGAGACTCGATCTCCTCGTCCTCAATCGTGACTCCGAACTCGTCCTCGAGGTCCATCACCAGGGTGACGGCCTGCAGCGAGCTCAGGTCCAGATCCTTGCGGAGAGTGGTTTGATCGGTGACCTTGGAAGCATCGATTTGTTCGTCAGAGGCCGCAATCAAGTGTTGGACTATCTTGTCTCTGGTCGAGTCTGTATCGCTCATCCTTGCTCTCCTGTGGGGTCTACCGTTCGGTCGGAATCATAGCTCATCAGAATGGATCCGACGCGGACCGGAGTCTGAGAGCAACGGCGAGATTCAGCAGCGCCAGATCCGCCCAGGTGCAATAATGGGAAGTTGCCGCTATCTTGGTGCGGAAGTCAGCGCCGCATGGGACGAGGAGATCGAACATGGTGACCTTGACCGAGGATCCAGGGATCGCGGGGATGGAGACAGAGCCGTCCCCGCTACCACAGGAGGAGATGGGTTCCATCAGCAGGGAGGGACTCCGCCAACTGACGGAGCTCGTACCACTCGCCGGGAATGAGGGGCCGCCACTGCAGGTCATCTCCCCGGGGACGGGCGCCATGTTGGCCGAGTATCCTCACGGCACGCCCGCCACGGTCAGCAAGGCGGTGAGAAGAGCGCGTCGAGCGCAGTCGGAGTGGGCCGAAACCAACCTGGTGGAGCGTGAGGCCGTCTTGATGCGCTACCACGACCTGATTCTGGCTCACCGCGAAGAGATCCTCGACCTGATTCAGTTGGAGACCGGCAAGGCGCGCAAGAGCGCCTTCGAGGAGGTGGCCGACGTCGCCTTGGTGTCTCGATATTACGGACTGAATGCCGAGCGACATCTGGGCCCTCACCAGCGCAAGGGGGCTCTGCCGGGATTGACCTCCACGTGGGAGCACCATCGTCCCAAGGGGGTCGTGGGCTTCATCTCACCCTGGAACTACCCCTTGAGCATGGCAATCACCGACGCCCTTCCGGCCCTCGTGGCGGGCAACGGTGCAGTCTTGAAGCCGGATCAACAAACACCGTTCACAGCCCTCTGGGCTCTGCAACTTCTTCACCGAGCGGGCCTACCCTACGATCTGTTCCAGATTGTCACGGGGAAGGGCTCGGAGCTGGGCACGCCACTGATCGATCAGGTCGACTACGTCGCTTTCACGGGAAGCACGAAGACGGGTCGCATCGTCGCCCGACAGGCTGCTGAGCGCCTCATCGGCTGCTCCCTCGAGCTGGGTGGCAAGAATCCGATGATCGTGCTGGCCGATGCCGATCTGGAGAGCGCGGTGGAAGGGGCCATCCGTGGCTGCTTCGCCAACGCCGGCCAGCTCTGCATCTCTATCGAACGCCTCTACATTGCTGAGTCCGTTTTCGAGCGATTCACACAGCGTCTGGCGGCCAGGGTCTCCCGTATGACGCTTGGTTCGCAGCTCGACTTCGAAGCGGATATGGGCTCACTCGTGTCGCAGGCGCAGCTGGAGAAGGTAGAGGCCCATGTGCTGGATGCAGTCACCAAGGGTGCCAAGGTCCTCGCTGGTGGTCGGGCCCGTCCCGATATCGGTCCGTACTTCTTCGAGCCGACAGTGCTCCAGGGTGTTACCGAAGAGATGGAGATCTGCAGCGAAGAGACATTCGGTCCGGTGGTCTCAGTCAGCCCCTTCGACAGCGTCGAAGAGGCCATTGAGCGGGCCAACGACAGTCGGTATGGGCTGAACGCTGCCGTTTGGACGAGCGACGCAGAAGTTGGCCGAGAACTGGCAGCCCGAATCGAAGCTGGCACGGTGAATGTCAACGAGGCCTATGCTGCGACATGGGGTTCGATCGACGCTCCGATGGGTGGCTTCAAAGAGTCAGGATTGGGTCGCCGGCACGGTGCCGAAGGGATTCTCAAGTACACAGAGGCCCAGACCATCTCGGTTCAGAGGGGAATGCCCATCGCCTCCCCGGCTGGGGTTGGCGAAAAGGACTTCAGCGAGTTGATGACTGGCGCCTTGCGCCTGCTGCGGTGGATACCGGGTCTGCGCTGAAGTCTCCAGGGAGGGTGCAATGTCGAAGATCTTCTTGACGGGTTTCCCGGGGTTTCTCGGCTCTGAACTGCTGCCCAGAATCCTCTCTCCGGACAACGACAAGGTCGCCATCTGTTTGGTGCAGGAGAAGTTTCTCGCCGACGCCGAGCGGCGGGCCGAAGCTCTGAAATCGGAGTACCCTCACCTCGAGAACCGGCTCGAGTTGTTGGTCGGCGACATCACGCAACCGAATCTGGCCCTCGGCAAGCCGAAGAAGCTCCAGAAGTCCATCATCGAGATCTTCCACCTGGCGGCGGTCTACGATTTGAGCGTCGAGCGCAGCCTAGGCATGAGAGTCAATGTGGACGGCACGCGGAACATGTTGGACTTTGCAGCGGATTGCGGCGGACTCGAGCGATTCCAGTACGTCAGCACGTGCTACGTGAGCGGCCGTTACGCCGGAATCTTCCGAGAGCAAGATCTGGCCAAAGGGCAGAAGTTCAACAACTACTACGAAGAGACCAAGTTCCTGGCGGAGTTGGAGGTCCAGAAGAGAATGGTCGCGGGTCTTCCCACCACCATCTATCGGCCTGCCATCGTCGTCGGGGACAGTCGCACTGGCGCCACCCAGAAGTATGATGGTCCGTACTACGTCATGCGTTGGCTTCTGCGCCAGCCTTTGGTTGCCGTGCTGCCAGTAGTGGGTGATCCCGACACGGTGAGGGTCAACCTGGTGCCCAGCGACTTCGTGGTGGATGCCATCGCGGAGTTGAGCGGCCAGGCGAAATCGCTGGGCAAGGTCTATCAACTCGCCGACCCGAATCCTCTGACGGTGGACGAGTTGATCCGTGAGCTGGGTCGAGCCACGGGCCGATTGGTGATCCGTGTGCCGGCTCCGTGGGAGGCTGCCAAGCTGGCGATCGACTATCTGCCCGGTGTCTACCGATTGATGCAGATTCCGTCCTCGGCCATCGACTATTTCGTGCATCCAACCCACTACACCTGCGACAACACCGTGGAGGATCTGGCTGGGACCGGTGTCGAGCTGCCCAGCTTTCTGGGATACCTCGATCGGCTCGTCCGGTTCGTCAAGCAGCACCCGGAGATCGGCGCCGACGCGATGGTGTAGACACGGGACGGGTGGCGTGGTTCCTGGGGATTGGGACCGAAGTACTATTCACAGACGGAAAGGTGCCGTTGAAGGGCTGGAAGCAGTGTGCGAGGACATTCGATGACCCGGCAAGAGACGCTGATTGAATTGCGAGATATCTGGTTCGGGTATGAGCGGAAGCCGGTTCTCGAAGCCGTGTCGCTGCGGATCTCGGCCGGCGATTTTCTGGCGATCATCGGACCCAATGGCGGCGGCAAGACGACCCTGGTCAAGATTGTCCTCGGACTCCTGCGCCCCTGGTCCGGCTCGGTGAGGTCGAATCTTTCGGGCCGCCATGGTGCCATCGGCTATGTCCCTCAGTTTGCCGATTTCGATGAGAGCTTTCCTCTCAAGGTCTTCGATGTCGTTCGAATGGGACGCCTCGGCGCGCGAGGTCCGCGGCGCTTCTATTCGAGGGACGACAACGACCAGGTCGAGCGTCAGTTGGAGAGGTTGGGACTCGGTGCCGTTGCAGGCGTCTACATAGGGGATCTGTCTGGAGGGCAGCTGCAGCGTACCCTGATTGCTCGGGCCCTCGTCGGGCAGCCCGAGATCCTGTTTCTCGACGAGCCGCTGGGTTCCATCGATCCGGAATCCCGGATCGCGGTGCTCGAGGCCCTGCGCGAACTGCATGGACGAATTCCGGTCGTGGTGATCACGCACGACATCACGCCCTACGCCGGAATGGTGGAGCAAATCGCCTGCGTCAATCGAGAGCTCTTCTACCATCCCGGCTCCGAGCTCACCGAGGAGATGTTGGAACAGGTGTACGGGTGTCCGGTCGAGCTGGTGGCCCACGGTGTGCCTCACAGAGTGCTGGGCGAGCACCATCACTAGCGCCATGGCAACGCTGATCGAGCTCTGGTCCTACGACTTCATTCGCCAGGCCGTCTTTGCGGCCCTGCTGGCAAGCTTCCTGTGCGGGGTCATCGGCACCTTCGTAGTGGTGAAGCGACTGGTCTTCATCAGCGGTGGAGTCAGTCACGCCGCCTTCGGCGGCCTGGGCGTCTGCTACTACCTGGGCGTCGAGCCCTTGATCGGGGCGGGAGTTGTTGCCATCGCATCGGCGTTGCTCGTGGCAGCCGGAGGTCGCCGATGGGTCCGTTCTCAGGATGCCGTCATCGGAATCCTCTGGAGTGTCGGGATGGCGATCGGCGTGGTCTTCGTAGCCCTGAGCCCGGGTTACGCTCCCAACCTCATGACCTACCTGTTTGGCAACATTCTCACAGTGAGCCAAGGGGCCGTCTTGGTCACCTTCTGGTTCACTCTCGTGGTTCTCGGTTTCGCGCTGCTATTCTTCAAGGAGTTCGTGGCGGTGTCCTTCGACGAGGAGTTCGCGCGCGTCCAGGGAGTTCCGGTGGGTGTCTTCATGGCGATCCTCATGGTGATGGTGGCGCTGTCTGTGGTGCTGCTGATTCAGCTGGTGGGAATCATCCTGGTTATTGCGCTGCTCACCATTCCGCCCGTCATCAGCCTCATGCTGACTCGTGGCTTCGTCTGGGTGATTCTCGTCTCGACTTTCATCGGCGCCCTGATGACCCTGGGCGGTCTGGCCCTATCCTACGTTTTCGACCTTCCGTCCGGGCCGACGATGGTGCTGCTCGGCGCGCTCCTGATGCTCCCAGCCTATCTCTGGCAGCGCTTGGTTCGCCGCGATTTCGGTAAGCCCCCGGATGACCTCCGGGCTGAGCCGCAGGACCTCGTGTCGTCGGCTCCGTAGGGTGCCCATGACGCGATTAACTGCCAGCCTGCCAGTTCTTATTTTGTTGGCTCTTTCTCTCGGCTGCGGGGGCTCGGAGAGGATCGAAAACGGTCGAGTCGGCGAAGTCGAGGAGGAACTGGTCTTGAGGGTCGCCACCTTCAATATTGAGGATTTGCGAACCGCGGAGCTGCTGGATTCGACCCGGCCACGCCCCAGAATGGCAGCAGCCATGCTGCAACAGATTCGTCCCGACATCCTGCTGATCAACGAGATCGCCTACGACCAGTCGGGAGCGCCGAGTTGGGTCGAGGGTCAGGATCCGGGTCAGAACGGGCAGAGATTTGCCGATCTGTTTCTCGCCCATCCTCAGGGTGACGGTCTCGAGCCGATTCGGTACCTGGCCTTCATGAGGCCGGTGAACACGGGGGTAGCGAGTGGCTTGGATCTGGATAACGACGGCCGGGTTTCCGCGGAGCCACCGAAGTGGAAGGGCGATGACAGAGGGGATGAGCAATCTGCGACCGACCGTGCCTACGGGCAGGACGCCTGGGGCTTCGGGACGTTCCCAGGGCAGTATGGGATGGCGCTGCTGGTCAGAGAGGGGCTGGAAGTCCTGCAAGCAGATGTCCGCACCTTTCGGACGTTTGCCTGGAGTCGGATGCCAGGCGCAATGCAACCCGAGGATCCCGCAACAGGCCAGAGTTGGTATTCACCCGACGAGTGGAGTGTTTTGCGGCTGAGCTCCAAGAGCCACTGGGATGTCCCGATTCGCCTGCCAGGCGGTGTGGTCCTCCATATCCTGGCCAGCCATCCGACGCCGCCGGCGTTCGACGGCCCTGAGATGCGCAACAGGAAGCGGAACCACGACGAGATCCGCTTTTGGGCCGACTATCTCGAGGGTGCGGACTACATCCAAGATGATGGTGGGCGCACCGGTGGGCTACCGGAAGACCGGTCCTTCGTTTTGCTGGGTGATCTCAACGCCGACCCCGAGGAGGGCAACTCCCTCGACGAGGCGGTCGACAGACTCCTCGAGCACAGCCGCGTGAACAATGACTTCACACCAGAGGCGGATTCCTCCGCCGCGGCCGAGCTCCCACACCTGGATCGGCAAGACACGGCAGGGTGGGGCCTTCGCGTCGACTATGTTCTGCCGTCGGCGAATCTGGAGATTCTCGACGGCGGGGTCTGGCGGCGCCGCGACGAGTCCGGAGTCGAAGTCAGCGACCACTTTCCGGTTTGGCTGGATATTGCGGTGCCGATCGTCGACAAGCCTTAGCCTTGGGGATGTTGTGTGCGATGACGAAGCGACAAGATCAAGCGCCGAAATAGTCGGGCTCGCTGCCGGGCTTCCACTTGATGTTGCAGCCGATGCTGGGCTTCTGCGCCAAGGTGACCGGAGCGCCCTCGAGGAGGGCATCGACGGCAGCTGCCAGATCGCGTCCGGTGACGGGCACCTCATTGCCGGGTCGACTGTCGTCGAATTGCCCGCGGTAGATCAGCCGGCCTTCGCCATCGAATAGAAAGAAATCCGGAGTGCAGGCAGCGCGGTATGCCTTGGCAATGTCTTGGGTCTCGTCGTAGAGATAGGGGAAGCCGTAGCCGGCCTCTTGCGCCTCCTGTCGCATCATCTCGAGGCTGTCCTCGGGGAAGGCGGCCACGTCGTTGGAGCTGATGGCGACAATGGCCAGCCCTCTGTCTCGATACTCGGTGGCAAAGCGGGCGAGGGCTTCCCGGATGTGCTTCACGAAGGGGCAGTGATTGCAGAGAAACATCACCAGCAGGCCTGGGGCCGCGGAGAATTCGGTCGTCGAGACGAGGCGATTCTCGGTGTGGGGCAGGCTGAAATCGGGTGCGGGCGTGCCCAGAGGGAGCATGGTGGAAGGTGTCATGACCATGCCCGCTAGGCTAGCATGGACGCTGCAATCGCAATCCTCTATTGAACCCGAGAGAGCCATCGAAAATGAGGTCCATCCTGAGGCAGATCGTGGCAATTCGCACCTGTCTTCGACCCTGATGCGGAATCTAAGGCAATGGGTAGTCCGGGTACCGGCATGGACCCTTGGCCTGGGAGCTGTCCTGGTGGCAGGCCTGGTGCAACATGCAATGTCGCGCCGAGCTCTGGCCTGTGTCCAACCTCTGGTTGTCACCGTCAGTGTGCCTCCTCAGGCGTACCTGGTGGAGAGAATCGGTGGGGAGCGGGTGGAGGTTCATGTCATGGTTCCGCACGGAGCCTCTCCGGCCACTTTCGAGCCGTCTCCGCAGGAGTTGGTAGCTCTGGGAAGATCGGATCTCTATGTCGAAGTGGGGCACCCCGATTTCCTCTTCGAGGTTCGCCACCTGGAGAGCTTTCTGAAGGCGAACCCTCAGATTTCGATAGTGGATATGACGGCGGGCCAGGAGGAATCCTGCCTGGCCGAACAGGGTGGGCCGCTCGACGACGACCCCCATGTCTGGCTTGCCCCACAGCGAATGCGCTCGGCGGCCTTTGCCATCGAAGCCGCGTTGATTGGACTGGATCCCGAGGGCGCGCCTCAATACGGACAGAATCTGAAGAAGCTACTCTCGGATATCGAGCGGCTGGATGGCGAGATCACCCAGCTGCTGGCAGGGCTCGAGGGTCGCCGATTCATGGTCTTTCATCCGGCCTGGAGCCACTTGGCGTGCGAGTACGGCCTACTGCAGATGGCGATCGAATCCGAGGGCAAGGAACCCGGCCCGGCGCAGCTCGTGGCGACGATCGAAGAAGCGCGCGACGAGGGGATTCGGGTTGTCTTCGTGCAGAAGGGTTTCTCCGATCGCAGCGCCAGGGTGATCGCTTCTGAGCTCGGAGCCCGGGTCGAATCGTTGGATCCCCTGGCTCGAGATTGGCTCGAGAATCTCCGGTATTCCGCCGAGAGAATCGCGGCAGCGATTCGCTGATCCGGACGCAGCGGGCCATGTTACGATGGCTCGGGACAAGGCATCACGGTGGATCGGTCCGCTGATGCGATCGTCGTACATTCATTCCGAAATCTGGTCTGGCCGCGAAAGGCCGGGTCCATCTTTGCAGTCTAATTCCCAGGCAGTCTGACGGGAGGTCGCCATGTCGGGCACCCATCACATTCCGCTGCTGTTCTACGTGCTGGCGCTGTTGGCTCTGGTCTATTTCGCCTACAACCTACGCCTCCTGTTTACGGTTCGGATCGGCAAGGAGGAAAAGTACCACCGGATTCGACCCTTCTCGAGCCTGGCCAACGCGCTCACCTTCGGGGTGGGCCAGCGCAAGGTCCTCAACCGGAGATTCGCCTATGCCTCGGTGATGCATTTTTGTCTTGGCTGGGGCTTCATCGAGCTGTTCTTTGCCACGACTGTGGACTTCTTCGTCACGCGTGGTTGGTTCGTGGCCTACCTGCCGACCAAGGACACGCCCTGGTTTGCGGCGCTCAACGATCTCGGCGGCCTCCTGCTCCTGGTCGGCATCCTGATGGCCCTCTTCCGGCGCAGCTTCTCGAAGCCCGAGCCGCTTCCACAGGACTCTTTTCGGGGGCGGGGCAATCTCCTGGGTGACACCGGCATCCTTCTTTTCCTGCTCCTTCTCGTGTTGGGAGGGTTTCTTTCCGAAGCGGCCCGCCTGGCCGTCGAGCAACCGAGCACGGCCGCCTATTCGTTCATCGGCTGGCCGCTGGCAGGACTGGCCGCGGTTTCGACCTGGAGTGGCCTCGAGCGCACTCTCTGGTGGGGGCATGCCGTCACCTCACTGCTGTTCATCGCCATCCTTCCCTTGACGAAGATGTTCCACTCGGTAGCCGTGATCGTCAATGTGGCCCTCACCGATGTGAGGAGCCTCGGATTGGTCAGGCCCATGCACGTCAGCGAGCTCATGGAGGATCCCGAGGCCGACTTCGACGACATTTCTCTTGGCTCCCACCAGGCGAGCGAGTTCACGTGGAAGCAGCTGCTGGACTCGGTCTCCTGTACAGAATGTGCACGATGCACTACGGTTTGTCCGGCGCATGCCACGGGGCGACCGCTGTCGCCCATGAAGCTGATCATCGATATCCGACAGGACCTCTACGCCAGGACAATCCGGAAGGAAGCGGAGCCGGAAGAGCTCGTAGGCGGGCGTATCAAAAATGCGGAACTGTGGTCGTGTACCAGTTGCGGTGCGTGTACCGGAGCCTGCCCTGTTCTCATCGACCATGTGCCTACCTTCACCGACATGCGTCGCTATTTGGTGCTCTCTGAAGGCGAGCCGCCAGAGCAGGCGATGGAAGCCCTGGAAGGCATGACGAACCGGGGTAATCCGTGGGCCTTGCCGGCCTCCGATCGCCTGAAGTGGGCCTCTGACGCCGACTTGGACATCCCGCTCATGGCTGAAAGGAAGAAGGCCGACGTCCTCTATTGGGTGGGCTGCGCTGGGGCCTATGATCCGCGCAACCAGGGGGTGGCGAGAGCTTTCGTCAAGATCCTCCAGCAGGCTGGGGTGGACTTTGCAGTGCTGGGGGAGGAAGAAACCTGTACCGGCGACTCGGCGCGTCGGCTTGGCGAAGAGTACCTCTTCGAGACTCTCGCCCTCCAGAACATCGAGACGCTGAAGCAGTATGACTTCAAAACCATCGTCACGCCCTGCCCCCACTGCGTGCATTCTCTGGGGACGGAGTACAAGGACTTCGATGGCGACTTCGAGGTCCAGCACCACTCCCAGTTCATCTCTCAACTGATGAGGTCTGGGGAATTGAAGGTCGACGGCTCTGTGAATGGCCGCGTGACCTTCCATGACCCCTGCTATCTGGGTCGCTACCAGGGAGAGTACGATGCGCCTCGCGACCTCATCCGCGCGGCAGTCGGCAGCTCATCCATGGTGGAGATGGACTACAGCCGCCGGGCCAGCTTCTGTTGCGGTGCTGGAGGCGGCAACATGTGGTACGAGATGGAGGAAGAAGACCGTATGAACCTGGTTCGAGTACGGCAGGCGGCAGCTACCGGAGCTGGTACCGTGGCCACCGCCTGCTCCTTCTGCATGATCATGATGGACGATGCCGTCAAGGTCGAGGGCAGGGAGGACTCGCTCCAGGTCAAAGACGTGGCGGAGTTGGTCGCCGACAGGCTGTGATTGGATCGACGCCGCTGTAACGAGACGCCCCCTCACGAGACCGAACAGTCAGCAATGTGTCTCGAAAGGAGCGTCAGCCATGCAAGAGCGTGAAGTTGTCGAGGTTCTGTCGGCGCTGGCCAGCGGAGCCCACCCGATCACGGGCGAAGTCTTCGAAGAGGACAGCCCCTATAACCACCCTCGAGTCATTCGAGCCCTCTTCGGATCCATCGAGCTGATCGAGTCTCGCACCGGCCGGGTGAAGAAAACCCTGGAAGAGATCAATCGACAGCAGGGGAGGCCTTTGCGCTCGAATATGCGCTGGTCGGAGGAGGAGGATCGACGTCTGATCGAGCTACTCGAGGAGGGTGTCTTGACGGGCGAAATCGCCTCCCAATTCGAACGCACGAGAGGGGCGATTCACAGCCGGCTGCTTAGCCAGGGGCTCCTCGAAAGAGAAGACCTCCTCAACCACTCTGAAGAAGAGTTGCTGAGGCTTCTTCGATCGAGGCTCTCGGCCCGGTCCGCAGATTCCGCAGACTCTGAGACCGCCTAGCTGCCAGCAAAGCGCTCGCCAGCCCAGCCCATCGCGGCACCACCCAAGGTAAACAGGATCAAGGCGTCGATTCCCCACCAGATCCACATCTGCAGCGGTAGGTCGAAGAGGCCGGCCATGGCGAAATAGCTCATGGCGCTGAAGATTCCAAGGCAGAGGCCCCATTTCAGGCCCCGGCTCCAGCCTGGCCCGCTGAATGATCCGCCGACAAGGCTGTAGATTCCGGCGACCACGAGGCTGCTGACGAACGACGTGAGCAGCCACTGTGGCATCAGAGCTGTCATATCCGGAGGATCCTGCCTCAGCTCTGGCAGCCAGAACGACTCGTTGGCCTGATAGACCGGGTCGAGGATCTTCTCGTGAATGAGGATGCCGGTCACGAACATTCCGAGGATGTTCGTGACCAACCAGAAGACGATGCCACCGATGATAATCAGCTTCCAATTCATGGCCTGCCTCCTTCCCTCGAAAGGGGTGCTACGGGAATTGTTGAGCCGATCTTGTCATACCGGGCTCGGGCTTGGATCCGACACGCGGGGACGACCGCTTTCCGGCAGGACAATCAGCCCACCGTTCTGCAACCTTTGGACTGATACTGTCGTTATTATTGGTGGCTGGCGCGGCTTGCGCCGCCGGATCGGTTCATTCAATTTCCTCGAGAGGGATTCACGATGCAAGCGAGACGCTTCCGTGTGCTCATGGTCGCAGTGCTGCTGGTGCTGGTCGGTGCAACCGTCGCTTCCGCCCAGACCAAGCTGCTTCGCTTCCCCGACATCAGTGGCGACCAGGTCGTCTTCACCTATGCCGGCGATCTCTGGCTCGCCTCCGCTTCGGGAGGCACCGCCTGGCGGCTAACGGCCCATCCGGGCCTCGAGCTCTTCGCCAAGTTCTCCCCGGACGGCCAGTGGATCGCCTTTACCGGCCAGTACGACGGGGACGAACAGGTCTATGTCGTGCCGGTTACGGGTGGTGCGCCGAAACAGCTCACCTACTATCCAGCCAAGGGACCCTTCGCTCCCAGGTGGGGCTTCGACAATCAGGTCTATGACTGGACGCGTGATGGCAGCGGGATTCTCTTCCGGGCCATGAGATATGGCTACGACCTCTCGGACACCCGCCTCTTCAAGGTGCCGGTCGAGGGGGGACTGCCGGAGCCACTGCCGATGCCCATTTCCGGGGCAGGCGATCTGTCACCTGACGGCACACAGGTCGTCTATTCGCCACTGGTGCGCGATTTTCGGACATGGAAGCGCTACGAGGGAGGTTGGGCTCAAGAGCTCTACATCTTCGATCTCGATTCCTTCGATTTCGAGCAGATTACCGACCACCCTCGTGCCGACCGGGACCCGATGTGGATCCACAGCAAGATCTACTTCACCTCGGATCGTGACGACAAGAACAACTTGTATGCCTACGACACGCTCACCAAGGTCACCGAACAAGTGACCGCGGAAGACACCTGGGACATTCGTTGGCCGAGTGACGATGGAGAGGGCCAGATCGTCTACGAGCTCGATGGCGAGCTTGAGATCTTCGATATCGCAGCGGCTCGGTCTCGCTCGCTATCGATTGTCGTGCCGGACGACGGTCTCTACAAGCGCCCGGCAGTCAAGAGTGTCGGCAATCAGATCGAGAGCTTCGGGCTCAGTCCCAAAGGCGAGAGGGCCTTGATTGTGGCGCGGGGTGATGTGTTCACCGCGCCCATCGAGAAAGGCCCCACGCGCAACGTGACCGAAAGTTCCAGCGCCCACGACAAATGGGCCAGCTGGTCGCCCGACGGACGCAAGATCGCCTTCATCTCGGATGGGACTGGCGAGGAGGAGATCTACATCGTCGACCAGGACGGATCGGGCGAGCCCGAGCAGCTTACCGACAACGGCGAAGCCATGCGCTATACGCCGATCTGGGCTCCCGACGGTGAGCGGATCTCCTTCACGGACAAGAACGGCAAGCTCTGGGTGGTTGATGTGGGTACCAAGCAGATGACGCTGGTGGCCGACGACGAACAGGGAGCCATCAACGCCTATGCATGGTCGCCCAACGGCGGCCACCTTGCTTTCATCCTCAGTGAGACGACCGGCTACGGCTCGATTCATATCTGGAGTGTGGGCGAGGAGACGACCCACAAGATCACCAGCGAGCTCTTCAATGAGTTCGATCTGGCCTGGGACCCCGAGGGCAACTACCTCTACTATCTGTCGGATCGGGAGTACACCCCTCAGATCTCGTCCATCGAGTGGAACTTCGCCACGGATCGCGAGACCTTCATCTACGCTCTGGCGTTACGAGACGATGTGGCGCACCCCCTGCCCCCGGAAAGCGACGAGGTCACGCTTGAAGAGGACGAGGATAAAGAGGAGGCAGAAGAAGAAGGCGAGGTCGAGAAGGCCTATGTTGAGATCGACTTCGAAGGCTTGAGCGGTCGGGTTGCCCGCATCCCGGTGGAATCGGACAACTACGGCAATTTGAACGCCAGCAAAGGCTTCATCTTGTACTCGCGAGGCGGGCCGTTCTACTACGGTCGGAGTTCGGACATCAAGACCGAGCTCAAGATCTTCTCCTTCGAGGATCGTGAAGGCAAGACGCTGGCCGAGGACATTCAGGGCTACGCTCTGTCTTCGGACGGCTCGAAGGCCCTGGTCCGGCACAGCTCGGGATTCAAGCTCTACGATGTGTCGACGGACGGCAAGGACTCGGCCAAGGAGGTCTCTACTGCCGACCTGAAGAGCCGGGTGGTTCCGCAGCAGGAGTGGGCGCAGATCTTCGAGGAGGTCTGGCGTCGCTACAGGGATTTCTTCTACGTCGAGAACATGCACGGCTATGACTGGGCAGCGCTGCGAGAGCAGTACCGCCCTTGGTTGGAGCACGTCGGTCATCGCTCCGATCTCAACTACCTGATCGGCGAGATGATCGCCGAGCTCAGCGTCGGTCACGCCTATGTCGAGGGAGGGGACTACGATCTGCCGAAGCGACACGAGGTGGCGCTTCCCGGTGCCGAATTCGAGCTCGATTCCGTGGCCGGTCACTACCGCATCGCGAAGATCCTTCCCGGGCACAACGAAGAGGACCAGTACCGTTCGCCACTCACCGAGATCGGCGTCGACGTCCAGGTGGGTGACTACGTGTTGGCAATCGACGACGAGGAGCTGACTGGGGGCATGAACCCCTATCAGCTGCTTCGAGACAAGGCGGACCGGCCGGTGGGGCTGACGGTCAACTCTGCACCGACCATCTCCGGCGCTCGCAAGGTCACCTTCAATCCCATCACCGCCGAGAGCCGTCTCCGCTATCTGGCCTGGGTCGAGGGCAACTACGACCGGGTCCAGGAAATGACCGGCGGCCGGGTCGGCTACATGCACATTCCGGACATGGGCGACAGGGGGCTGCGCGAGTTTGTCAAGTGGTATTTTCCGCAACTGCGCAAAGAGGGTCTCATCGTGGACGTGCGCGGCAACGGCGGAGGCAACGTCTCGCAGATGCTGATCGAGCGGCTCGGTCGTAAGCCGTTGGGGACCGGATTCGGTCGTAACAGCGAGGTCCCAGATACCTACCCCGGCACGGCCTTCTATGGGCACATGGCGTGTCTACTGGACGAGGACTCCGCCTCCGACGGCGACATCTTTCCCTTCTACTTCCGAGAGGCAGGTCTCGGACCCCTGATCGGGAAGCGGACGTGGGGAGGCGTCGTGGGCATCGGAGGTCGTGGACCGTTGATCGATGGAGGCACGATCTATGTGCCCGAGTTCAGTACCAATGACATGCAGGGGAACTGGATTATCGAGGGCCGGGGCGTGGAGCCGGACATCGAGGTCGAGAACGACCCGAAGGCGATTCTCGAGGGCCGCGACCCTCAGCTCGAGCGGGGCGTGGAAGAGGTGCTGAAGAGCATCGAGTCCGAGCCGAGGTTGCTTCCGACTCGAGCGGAGCCCCCCGTCAAGACAGAGTAGTCGAAAGAACCGCGAGGTGTCGAAGGGGGCCGAGGTCTGGCCCCCGTCTTCTTGCTCACATGGACGAACCTCTGGCACCTCCCAGAGTGGATTCGACTGGAGGCAAGTGGCTCGACGGAGTACTGAGGCGCGGGTGCCTCGGTGAAGAAAGCAAAGGGAAGAGGAGGGAGGAGGGCAACTCTGTCGAGGAGTCGCGTGGTGTCGGCTGAGGTGCTGGACAGCCGAAAGGGCTTTGAGTCGGTTGGCGGGCCAGCGGCTCAGTTGCCCTCCATCTAAAGTAGTTCCCGCAGGCGCCCGAAATCTGACAGGAAAGTGAGTGGCTCGGGCTACAATGCTCTGGATGCTCGCCGTCGGGATCGTCGGTCTGCCCAACACGGGCAAGTCCAGCCTCTTCAATGCTCTCTCGGCCGGACAGGCTGAGGTCTCCAACTATCCGTTCACCACCATCGACAGCAACCTGGGGGTGGTAGCAGTACCGGACTCACGGCTCGAAGAGCTCCGGAAGGTCATCGAACCCGACGAGTGTCATCCCGCCCATATCGAGTTCATCGACATTGCCGGCCTGGTCAAAGGGGCCAGTAGCGGCGAAGGCCTCGGGAACAAGTTCCTGGGCGCCATCCGTCAGGTCGACGCCATCGCCCACGTGGTGCGCTGCTTCCCAGGCACAGAGGTGGCTCACGTCTTCGCCGATGTCGATGCGGTGCGAGACGCGGAGATCGTTGAAACGGAGCTTCTGATCGCCGACCTCGAGATCCTGCGCAAGACGCTCGAAAAGCGACGGAAGGAGTGGCAGACCAACCCGAAGGCCTACACGGGCGACAGGGAGCGACTCGAGCACTACTTGGAGTTGCTGAAGGAGGGAGTGCCCCTGCGGAGCGTGCGACCCGACCGGGATGCCTTGCAAGAGATGAAGGGTCTGGGTCTCCTGACTGGCAAGCCCATTCTCTATGTGGCCAATGTGGGAGAGCAGGAACTGGGCGAAGGGTCCGTGCCTGCGTTGGCCGACCTGGCTCGGCTGGGGCCCTGGCCCGGGGCTGACGAGGAGGCCATCGTCGTGCCCGTTTCGGCCAAGATCGAGTGGGAGTTGATGCAGCTCGAGCCCGATGAGCGCCTCCTGTTCATGGAGGAACTGGGGCTCGAGGCCACCGGTCTCGACAGGGTTGTCGAGGCTTCGTTTCGACTCCTGGGCCTGATTCGGTTCTATACCCTGGCGAACCGGAAGCTGCAGGCCTGGGAGGTTCCATCAGGTACTCGTGCACCACAGGCGGCGGGCCAGATTCATACGGATATGGAGCACGGGTTCATTCGAGCCCACGTGGCCACTTTCGAGCAGGTACGGGAGCATGGCAGCTTCCAGAAGCTCCACCACCTCGGTCTGCTGCGGACCGAAGGCAAGGACTACGCCATCCAGGATGGCGATGTCGTAGAGTTCTTCTTCAGCGGTTGAAACACCCGTCGAAGGAAAGTCGCGCGGCTCAGTCGTATTGCGAAACTGGCAGCAGCAAGCCCGGTCAGTCGTCGAGTGACGCCAGGAGAGTTCTGGCATCCTCGATGACCTGGGTTTGCTCGACGACCCAGGCCGGATCGGGCTCGCGCTGGACAAGATCCTCCAGCAGGCCTCGAGCCTCCTGCTCCTGGTCTGGGAAGTGCTCCAACAGGGCGTCGGCAAGGTAGTAGAGGGTGAGCGGTGCGTCGGGCGCCAGCTCGATGGCCCGCCGCAGCTCGCTGACGGCGGTCTTACGATCCACCCAGCCGGTGAAGAAGGGTAGTTTGGGAGCCTCGGAGTGGAGCCGCCCCAGAACCCGATGCCCACCTGCTTCCTCGATCTCCTCGTCGATATCGATGACGACCTCGGAAAAGTTGCGAATCTTCTTGGCGACGCCTTCCTTGGCCGCCGCCATCTTGCCGCGGTAACGCCCCCAGAGGCCCCAGTGAACCGCCGACCAGAAGTAGATCTGCGCCGAGTCGGGAGTGTCGGCCAAAGCTGCGGCCAGCTTCTCGGTCTTCATGGAGTCGGAATCGGTGCCCAGGCCAGCGGCGATCGCGAGTTGCTCTCGTCCCACGTCGGAGATCTCCCTCGCCGTCTCATAGAGGGCGAGCCTTTCATCCGGGTCCTGGAGCACGTGTTCGCCCTGGAAGTAGAGGCTCCTCAGGAGTTTCCAGCGTGCTTCGATGTTCTGTGGATTCTCGGTCAGGAGCTGTTCGAAAGCGGAGATGGACTCGCCGATTGGCTCGGCCCGGGCCACCGCGCCGGTGTGTCCCTCGGCGCGCCGCAGATAGGCGGCATCTCCACGCAGCATGAGGTCCAGACCCTGCGCCGGTAACGGCGATACGGACGTAACAAGGAGAGTCACTACCAGCAATGGGGCCAGGGTCTTCAAAGTCGCACCTCCTGCGGATGCCGGCTTGCTTGCTGCCCACCGGGGTCGAGGGTGAAGATTCGAACCTCTTTTGAAAGCGTCATCGTATCCTCAAGTGTTGTCCTAGGGTAGCGCAATGTCGCGAAGCCATGATAGAAACTCACTGCGCTTCGCAGGATTGGGATGAAGCGCGTCATTTACGGAACTACACTCAGGGACTCGCTCGAAGCAGCCCGAAAGAGGGGTGCTTTAGCTGTGTCCGTGGTGGGTGGTATCCGCTGATCGTTGTGACGGGGAGTTTCGAGGAGCCATGGATCAGATGTCATCGCAGGGAATTCTGGAGTCCAGGAGCGCTGCCCCGCAGGCAGCGCCCGAGACTGAGGACCGGCGGGCCGAGATTCTCGATTCGATTCTGAGGGCCCGGCAGCAGCTGCTGAGTCTGCAGGAGACCGACGGGCACTGGTGCGCCGAGCTCGAAGGCGACACCATTCTCGAGAGCGAGTACATCCTGTTGCTGCACTTCCTGGGCCGAACTGGCGAGGAGAAGGTGCGGAAGGCGGCAAACTACCTGCGAGCCAAGCAGCTTCCAGAGGGCGGTTGGGCAGGCTATCCGGGCGCTGGCGCCGATGTGAGCACATCGGTCAAGGCCTACTTCGTCTTGAAGCTGGTCGGTGACGACCCCGATGCGCCGCACATGGTGAGGGCTCGGGAGGTTATTTGTCGCAAGGGTGGCCTGCACGCCTGCAACTCCTTCACCAAGCTCTATCTATCCATCTTCGGGCAGTACCAGTGGGACAAGAGTCCTGGGGTGCCGCCCGAGCTCGTGCTGCTGCCGCTCTGGTTTCCAATCAACATCTACGACATGTCCTCATGGTCGCGGGGTATCGTCGTGCCCCTGAGCGTCATCTGGGCTCAGAAGCCGCACTGCCCGGTGCCGAAGCACGCCGCGATCGATGAGCTGCTGGTCGAGAATACGCGACGAGCCGTGCCGCAATTCAGTCGTGCTTCGCTCCTGCACCACGGGTGGTCGGCATTCTTCCAGACTCTCGATTGGGTCCACAAACGAATGGAACAGTGGCATCTGATGCCACTGCGTGGCAGGGCCTTGAAGCGGGCCGAGGAGTGGATTCTCCCACGGCTCGAGAAGAGCGATGGACTCGGAGCTATCTTCCCACCGATCGTCAACTCCATCTTGGCATTGCGCTGCCTGGGCTACCCCGAGGACCACCCGGTCATCCAAAGTCAGGTCCAGGAGCTCGAAAAGCTGGAGATCGAAGAAGGCGACACGCTGAGGCTCGAGCCCTGCAAGTCGCCCGTCTGGGACACGGCTTTGTCGCTCAACGCCCTGGGAGAAAGCGATGACCCCGAAACCAGGGGGAGGCTCGAGCAGGGTGTCGAGTGGTTGCTTTCCAAAGAGGTCAAGGAGCCAGGGGACTGGAAGATCAAGAACCCAGACGCTTCCGTGGGTGGTTGGTACTTCGAGTATGCCAATGAGTTCTACCCGGACTGCGACGACACCGCCCAGGTCTTGTCTGCTGTCGCCAAGCTACGCCCCCTATCCGGGGATCTGGAGGAGCGCTTTTCGGCGGCCTCGAAACGTGCCCTCTCCTGGCTCATCAGCATGCAGAACCGTGATGGCGGCTGGGCCTCCTTCGACAAGGACTGCAGCAAGGAGTTCTTGACCTACGTTCCATTCGCCGATCACAACGCCATGATCGACCCCAGCACCACAGACATCACCGCCAGGGCTCTCGAAGCGTTGTCCGCCCACGGCTACGATCTTTCTTCCGACGTCGTCCGGCGAGCCGTCGCTTTCATCCGCCGTCTGCAAAAACCCGATGGAACCTGGTACGGCCGGTGGGGCTGCAACTACATCTACGGCACCTGGTTGGCCTTGTCGGGCTTGAGGGCTGCCGGACAAGACTTGTCGGAATCCTGGGCCCAGAGCGCTGCGGACTGGTTCAGGAGTTGTCAGAACTCCGACGGTGGATGGGGCGAGCTGCCCGACTCCTACGCCGATGCCAGCAAGAAGGGGATCGGGCCAAGCACGGCCGCGCAGACCTCCTGGGCACTCTTGGCGCTGTTGTCTACTGGCGATCGAGACAGCGACAATGTCAGGCGGGGTGTCGAATACCTGTTGGCCCAGCAGCAGGCCGACGGAAGCTGGAAGGACGAATGGTGGACAGGCACGGGTTTTCCGGAAGTCTTCTATCTGGACTATCATCTGTACGCGACCTATTTCTCACTGCTCGCTTTGGAGAGCTACCGCAAGGTGGTGGCGGCAAACGGTGGTGCCGGATCGCCCCCTGCTGTCCTGCATGCCGTGTGAATCCCTGGCGAGCTGAATCAATATCGGAGCACGACGACATGCGATTTCCTCTGCACATCACCACTGACAACATCAAACATTCGATGAAGAATGCGTTGCAGGGCAACCGGCGCTACCCGTTTGTCCTCATGCTGGAGCCGCTCTACACCTGTAACCTGGCCTGCATCGGTTGTGCGGTCGAGCGGCATACCGGCAAGCTCAAGGACCGGTTGCCGGTCGAGCTCTGCCTGCAGGCAGTGGACGAGTCTGGTGCGCCGGGGGTGTCGCTGTGCGGTGGCGAGCCGACGGTCTACCCCGAGCTCAAGGAGCTCGTCGACGGCATCATCGAGCGCAACCGTCACATCTATCTCTGCACCAACGCACTGCTGATGGACGAGAAGGTCTTCGGTCATATCGATCCTCACAAGCGATTGACCATCAATGTCCACCTGGACGGCATGCGGGAGACACACGACCACGTCTGTGCCCGTGAAGGGGTGTTCGACAAGGCCATCGAGATGATCAAGGAGTCCAAACGCCTCGGCTATCACACCATCACCAACACGACGATCTTCAAAGAGACCAAGATCTCGGAGGTCGAAGAGCTCTGTGAGTACATGGCCAGCCTCGATATCGATGGCATGCTGATCTCACCCGGCTATCAATACGAGTCGGTGGAAGAAGACATCTTCATGACCCGGCAAGACATCTACGACAAGTTTCAGCGTGTACTGGAGATCTCGAAGCGGTATCGATTGACGTCGACTCCGATGTTTCTGGAGTTCGCTGCAGGGCTGCGTGACTACAAGTGCTCGCCATGGAGCACGGTGACCTTCACACCCAACGGCTGGAAGGGCCCCTGCTATCTGATCGGAAAGAAGTTCACCTGGTCGTGGGAGGAGTTCTGGCATCTCACCGACTGGGACTATTGGGAGTCACGTGAGGATCGGCTGTGTCAGAACTGTCTGATGCACTCCGGCTTCGAGGCCTCGGTGGTCAAGGAGCTGCCACGCAATCCAGGTGACATGGCGCGCCTGATGGCCTGGAATTTGATGGGCTGACATGCAACCTCCGGAGCGGGTATATGCCTCTCCTGCGACTGGAGAGAAGCGCGGCATGAGAGTGCCCGGTTCGATCAGAGCAAGTTCATAGGAAACCCCATGAAGGTCTTTCTCACCGGTGCCACCGGCTTCATCGGCGGGCACCTGCTCCGGGCTCTACTCGAGGCTGGAGCAGAAGTGCGCTGCCTGAGGCGAGCCGAGAGTCTGCGCAGGAATCTCGACGGTCTGGACGTAGAAGTGGTCATGGGTGACCTTCGGGATGGCGACTCTCTTCGGGTTGGCCTGCAGGGGTGCGAGATGGTGTTTCACTGCGCCGCCGACTATCGGCTGTACAGCAAGAACCCGGACGAGCTCTACGAGTCCAACGTCGAAGGGACTCGCAACCTGCTGCGGGCCGCCTCGGAAGCGGGGGCAAAGCGCGTCGTCTACACCAGCTCGGTGGGAGCTCTCGGTCTCAACCCTGACGGATCGCCGGCCGACGAGGAGGCGCCAGTCACTCTCGAGGACATGGTCGGGCACTACAAGAGGAGCAAGTTCCTGGCCGAGCGAGTGGCGGACGAGTGGGTTGAAATGGGGCTCCCGATCGTGATCGTGAATCCTTCGACCCCGGTCGGGGAAGGTGACCTCAAACCCACTGCGACAGGTCAGATGATCGTCGACTTCCTCAATCGGAAGACGCCGGCATATGTGGACACGGGGCTGAACCTGGTTGATGTGCACGATGTGGCTCTGGGTCACATTCGCGCCGCCGAAAAGGGTGGAGTCGGGGAGAAGTACATCCTCGGCAACCGCGACATGAGTTTGCAGGAGATCTTCCTGACGCTTGGTGGATTGACTGGGCTGCCGGCTCCGAAGATGAAGGTTCCGCATTGGCTGCCACTTTGTTGGGCGGCCCTCGACACGGGCTTCAGCCGCCTTGTCGGGCGCACACCTGGGGTGCCGCTCGAGGCGGTACGACTGTCGCGATACAAGATGTACTTCGACGCCAGCAAAGCGGTGCGCGAGCTCGGCTTGCCCCAGACTCCGATCGAAGAGCCGCTGCAAAGAGCCGTGGACTGGTTCAGCACCAACGGCTACGTGACGCGGTAGACGGGATCTGGGACCCATGCAATCGACGGCACAAACGGATCCGAGTCGGACGCCCCCGCGAGTCGTGGTCGTCGCCGCCATGGAGGAAGAGCTCCACTCTCTCCGTCAGAGACTCTCGGACGTCGAACGCGTGGATTCCACTGTGGGCTTGGCGGTCCGCGGCCTCCTCGAGTCAGAGGAGGTGCTGCTGATAGCCACCGGCGAGGGCTCGGTGGCTGCCGAGAAGGGGCTGTCGGCCCTCTTGTCAGGCCAGAATATCGAGGCTCTGCTGGTTGTGGGAGTCGCCGGCGCGATTTCACCAGATCTGGCAGTCGGGGATCTCGTAGCCGTTGACTCGGTCAGAGACAAGCGGGGCAAGATTCCATCGCCCGACGCCTCACTACTTCAGCGAGCTCTCACCTCGGACAATGTCGTGCAAGGAGGAGTGGTGAGCGTCGACACGATCGTGGTCGAGGCTGCGGCGAAAAGAGCTCTTTGGCAATCCGTTGGTGGCGGGCCGTTCCAGGTCGTCGATCTGGAATCGGCGACGTATGCGCGTCTGGCGGCGGAGAGAGGTATCCCCTACTTCGTCCTGCGTGCAGTCAGCGACACCGCCAGTGAGAGCTTGCCGCTCGATTTCAATGATTTCCGCAGCTTGGACGGGAGCATCGATCGAGGCAAAGTGGCACGACATCTGATCTTCCATCCCCACCTACTGGGACCCTTGAAGGGCCTGCGCACTCGGTTGAGAGAATGCGCGGTCTCGATGGCGGATGTGGTCGAAGGGATTCTGAAATCGTGAAACGTCCGACCATTTGGCCTGAGCCTATGGCAACAAGGGCCTTGGTCTTCGGCCTGCTGGTCGTCACTCTTCTGGCGGCAGGTGCTGCGGCTGAGGAGGAGTCGAAGAGAAGGCTCTTTATTGCCCTGGACGCTGTTCCTTACCAGATAGCGGCCGATGTCATGAATCCGGCCCTGGGCGACGAAGCGCTGTTTCAGGGCTTCGAGGGCCCGGTGCGGCTGGTCAGCACGTTCCCGTCCTCGACGAGCGTTGCGCTACCCGGCATCCTCGGGCCGATCGGGCTCGAGAGGTCCCCGGGTTACGAGGCCCGCTTCTTCGATTGGCAGGAGGGCAAGGTCAGGGGCGGCGGTGCCGTTAGCTATGGCCGCATCGAATTTCCTTGGCGCGACTTCTTCGACTGGGGCCGAAAGGGTGTCGCGGGAAGCGCTATCGAGGCTGTAAAGCCGGTCAAGTCGGGCATCAAGCGCCTGCGCAATGCCATGGACGACTTCGTTCGATCGGGCAAGGATGAGTTCTGGATCTACTCTGCGGCGACGGATATCGCAGGTCACGTGCTCAGTCCGCAGGCGCACGTTGACTTCTTCAAGGCGCTGGACGAGATGATTCTGGAAGCACGCCAGGCTTCACCCGATCGTCCTTTCGACGTCGTCGTCTTCTCCGATCACGGCATGGATGGCGGCGAGCCGCTGATCAACGTCTTCAAGCCGGCCAAGAGGGCTCTCAAGCAAGCCGGGTACCGGAGCAAGAAACGGCTGAAGGGCACCGAAGACGTAGTGCTGACGCCCTTCGGATTGGTCTCCAACTTCGAGGCCTACACTGTCGACGAGAACAAGGGGCGGGTGGCCGAGATTCTGGCCGCCGTCGAAGGTGTGGACCTGTGCGCCTACAAGCTGGAAGAGGGATGGCGGATCGAAAGTCATCGGGGCAACGCCACCCTCCAGCAGAAGGAGGTCGACGGCGAGCTCTGGTGGAAGTACGAGCCCCACCGTGGGGACCCATTGGAGTTCCAGGACCTGGTCTCAGCCATGGAGCAGGAGGGACAGGTGCGAGATGGTTGGCTTCCTGACACAGCCTGTTTCGAAGCCACGGTCGTAGCCGAGAATCCAGATCCCTTCTATCGCATCGCTCATGCCTTTGAGCTGACGACGAATCCGGCCTCGGTGATCTGCTCGGCGAGTCGGGGATACATGTATGGTGCTCCCCACACAGGGGTCTTGGCCCAGATCGGCAAGGGCCACCTGCGTTGGACCCACGGCGCCTTGAACCGCGAGGCCACCCTCGGATTCCTGTTCAGCGATGTCGAGGGCTGGGAGGCGCCCGAGGCCGTTCGATTCGATCGCGCCATCCTGCCCTTTCACGACGCTGTGGAGGGCGAGCCGGAGACCAAACTCTCAAAGTCGTCCCAGTAGGTCAAAGGAACCACCCGGTGAGTCGCCCGAGTCGCGGGCAACGACCCTCACGACGGTTTTCAGCATTGCAGGTAAGCTATAAGATAGCTGTTCATACCAGTCCCCATTTGATGTCGAATAGGCCGATGAGTGGAACAATGAGTGTCGAAGAGGCAGGCCACAGGCAGGCAACGCAAGCGGCTGGCACCGATTTCGGTGAGCTACTGGTCTCTTTCCGGGACCGGTTGGAGACCGATCTCATGGCCTGGGTCGAGGCCAAGCGCCTGGCGACCCGCGCCGAGCTCGCGGAAGCCGATGAGCTGACCGGTGTGCTGTCGGAGTTCCTGGCGCGCGATGGGAAGCGATTGCGCCCTGCCCTGGTCTACTACAGCTACAGAGCTTGTGGCGGCGACTCGGAGCCGGTTGTCATGCCGGTAGCCATGGCTGTCGAGCTGCTGCACACCTACCTTCTGGTGCACGATGACATCATGGATCACGCCAAGACGCGGCGGGGAGAGCCGGCCGTGCATGTGCTGTTCAGCGACCTCCACCGTGACCGCGGATGGCAGGGCGACTCCAGCCAGTTCGGTACTTCTGTGGGCATCTTGCTTGGCGACTTGGCAGAGTCGTACGCCGTCGAGCTCTACTCGTCTTCCGTGATGTCGGAGGACGTGAGAGCCGATGTGCGGCAGTGCTTTTCCACCATGTGCCAGGAGGTCATTGTCGGGCAGTATCTGGAGATGACAGCCGGGTACCGCGGTACCCTCACCGAGGCAGAGCTGCTGCGGATCCTGCAGATGAAGTCGGGCCGCTACAGTGTCGAGCGGCCGGTTCAGCTGGGAGCACTGCTGGCTGGAGCCTCTGGAGACACTCTCGATGCTCTGACCCGATACGGGGCTCGGCTTGGTGAGGCGTTCCAACTCCAGGACGATCTGCTTGGGATGTTTGGTGACGTCGAGACGGTGGGCAAACCGGTGGGCGAAGATCTGGCCGAAGGCAAGTACACGATCTTGATCCACAGCGCCCTCGCGAAGCTCTCACCTGCAGACCGGACAATCGTGGAGAGTGCACTCGGCAATGCCGATGTACGAGAAGACGAGGTCAGAGAAGTCCAGAGGCTCATCGAAAGCGTTGGCGCTCGCCAACAGGTCGTCGAGATGGTCGACACGCGCCTGCAGGCCGCCGAACAGGCTCTCGACGAGGCAAATGTGATTGGGCCCGGAGCTGATTTCCTCCAGGGTTTGATGGACTACCTTCGCGGGCGAGAGCGGTAGCCCGAAATGGTCCCGACGAGACAGAACATGACAGCGCACGACGAACGGGATCGCAAGGCCGAGCACATTCAGCTGTCTCTCGACGACCGAATGCAGCTGCATGGCCACTTCTTCGACGCCTATTATTTCGAGCACGAAGCGCTGCCAGAGCTGGATCTCCAGGATGTGCAGATCTCGACCTATTTCCTGGAGAAGGCCATCGAAGGTCCCCTGCTGATCTCGTGTATGACGGGTGGGACCGGGGATGCGGTGCGAATCAACCGACACCTGGCGGAGGCTGCAGAGGAAACCGGAATCGCCTTGGGGGTCGGCTCGCAGCGCAAAGCCCTGGAAGACCCCAGTCTGGTCGAGAGCTTCCAGGTTCGGCGGTGGGCTCCCTCGGTGCCTCTGCTCGCCAACCTGGGCGCTGTGCAGCTGAACTACGGCTACGGCGTGAAGGAGTGCCGGGCTGCCGTGGAGATGATCGAGGCCGACGCCCTGGTGCTGCACCTCAACCCCCTCCAGGAGGCGATCCAGCCCGAAGGGCAGTGCGACTTCACTGATTTGATTTCCAAGGTCGGGAAGATCGTCGAGCAACTCGAAGTGCCGGTTATCGTCAAGGAAGTCGGTTCGGGAATTTCGCGAAAGCTGGCCACCAGGCTGTGGGATGTCGGAGTCAGGATCGTCGACACCGCCGGGCTGGGCGGCACGAGCTGGGCGCGTATCGAAGGAGCACGGGCCCGGGATGCGGAAATTGGCGAGCTCTTTGCCGGCTGGGGGATTCCGACGCCGTCGAGCATTCGCCAGATTCGCCACATCCCTGGCCTCCAGATTATCGGTAGTGGCGGCGTCAGCAACGGCCTCGATGTCGCCAAGGCGATCGCGCTCGGGGCGGATCTCGCAGGAATGGCGCAGCCCTTCCTGGTCGCGGCCGATCAGTCGACCGAAGCTGTTGTGGACAAAGTCCGGCGCACCTCACGCGAGCTCGGCATTAGCATGTTTTGCGCCGGGGCGCGGAATCTAGAGGCCCTGCAGCAGATCGAGCTGCGCCACCGAGGCGAGGACTGAAACACCGTGACCTCTTCAAAGCAGTCACCCGTGGATCATGAGGAACTGGTTCGACAGCTGGTCGATGGGGATCGGCGTTGGCATGAGCTGCCGGAGGAGATTCCGGCTCGCAGTCAAGCCGAGATCCGGCGTCGTGCCCTGGAGAAGCTGACCGGCACCCAGCTCGGGAACATCGCTCAGTACACGCTGGATCCGAGTCGGGCTTCGACCCGACATGCCGAGAACTTCATTGGCGCGACGCAGATTCCTGTCGGCATCTGCGGACCGCTCAAGGTCAAGGGCGCGTTTGTCGATGTCGACGAAGATCTCCACGTGCCGCTGGCTACCACCGAGGGGGCCCTGATAGCCAGCATCAACCGCGGCTGTCGGGCGCTGCGCGAAGCCGGAGGGGCAGTCGTGCGCGTCGAGGACGTAGGCATCACGCGGGCACCCGTATTTCGCACTCTCGGGCTCGACGAGACTCGGCGTTTTCTCGACTGGGTTGGCGAGAACGAGTCGAAGATACGGCAGGTGGCCGAGGCGACCAGCGGACACCTCGAGTTCCTGGATGTCAAGTCGCAGACTTTTGGCAGCTCGATCTACCTGCGGTTTCGCTTCAGGTCGGGTGACGCGATGGGTATGAACATGGCGACCATCGCCTGTGACCGGGTCGTGCGAGACCTCATCGAGCCGGCCACCGGCATTCCCTGCGTGGCGCTGTCGGGCAACTACTGCGTCGACAAGAAACCCTCGGCGGTGAACTTCCTGGAAGGCCGGGGCAAGCGGATCTACGCGGAAGTGGTACTCGAGGGTGGAGTTCTCGAGAGCTGCTTGAAAAGCAACGCGCGGTCGCTCGTGGAAGTGCAGTATCGCAAGAATCTCCTGGGTTCGATTGCCGCTGGGTCGATGGGGTTCAATGCCCACTATGCGAATGTTCTAGCTGCGGCGTTCATTGCCATGGGCCAGGATGTGGCGCAGGTGGTCGAAGGCGCGATGGGAGTCACCTGTATCGAGCCTCGGGGTGACGACGCCGTTTTCGCTTCGGTCTATCTGCCCGATGTTCCTCTCGGTGTCGTCGGAGGCGGCACGGCCCTTGGGCCCCAGCAGGAGGCGCTGAAGGTCATCGGCGCCGTGCCCGATCCAGAGAATCCGGGCGCTGGCGCGATGCGGCTGGCGGAGATTCTAGGGGCGATGGTTCTGGCTGGCGAGCTCTCATTGCTGGCGGCCTTCACTTCGGGAGACCTGGCCGGCGCCCACGAGCAGCTCGGCCGCGGTGCGATTCCCGACGCCACTTGAATATCGCCGCCCAGCCCTGAGGAGAGCCGCCCATCGCCTTCCTGAGTGGTTCTGACCCAGATGGGGCCTTCCTGATGCAGCGACATGTTCTGGCCACCTCCCCAGGCAAGCTCATTCTCATGGGTGAGCACGCGGCAGTCTATGGGCGACCGGCGCTGGTCGCGGCCGTCGCACCTCGAACCCGGATCGAGGTCACTGGTAACAGCGAAGGTATTTTCGTGGACCTTCCAGACCTGGATCGGGAGTTGTGGGCCGGCTGGACCGAGCTGAGGCAAGAGGCGATCGACGCTCGAACCCGCTGGCAAGCCTACTCAGAGAGCCCGACAGCCGAGAGCTTTCAGACGCTGCGGGATCCCGACCCGGCGCACCTCGTCACGCTCGCTTTAGGAGAGCTGGCGGTCGAGATGGGAACCGATCTGCCGCCGATGGCGCTACGGGTGAAATCGGACCTGCCCATCGGCTCGGGTTTTGGTAGCTCGGCGGCCGTGGGGGTCGGTCTGGTGGGCGGGATTCTGTGCTTCCTGGAAGGAGAGGTGGATCGGGAGTGCGTAGATCGAATCGTACTGGAGGTCGAGCGCCGCCAGCATGGGATGCCATCCGGGGTGGATCACCGAACGGTACTGCATGGTGGCTTTCTGTGGGCCGAACGGAGTTCTGCTGGGGAGCTTCTCACGGTGCCGGTCGGAGGCGGCCAGGTCCTGGGCTCGCGGATCCAGGTGCTGCACACCGGCCAGCCGTTGGAGACGACCGGCGATGTGGTGGCGGCGGTGCGGCAACGCGCTGCCGAGGACCCAGGCGGTTTCGAGAGGTTGCTGGATCGAATGGAGTCGTGCGTGCGGGATTTTCGACAGTGGCTGGAGAGCGAGTCCGGTGTTGTCGACGGGGCGATTTCGTCGATCCGTGAGTGTGAGGCCTGTTTGGAGGCCATGGGCGTGGTTCCTGCACCGGTGCGCGAGGCGATTCGGGAAGTGGAGGCCCTTGGCGGGGCCGCCAAAATCTCCGGCGCCGGGGCCCTGTCAGGCGACGCCGCGGGCTGTCTCCTCGTCTGCTGGCCAGATACCTGGGACGGCCGATCACTCGAGAGCTTGTCGGCATACAATCGTCAGCATGTGGAGCTGGGCGTCCCCGGATTGAGTTGCGAGGTCGACGGATGAAAGGAAAAGCCACGGTCGTCGCACCGGCGAACATCGCCTTTATCAAATACTGGGGTACGCGGGACTGGAATCAGACTCTGCCGTTCAACCCTTCCATTTCCATGACCTTGAGGGAGTGTGTCACCCGCACGACCGTCGAGATCGTGGATTGCACAGAGGGCGATGCGGTCTTCCTCAGAACGAAGGAGGGATCCCTCGCGCCAGCCACCGAGGCGTTCACTCAGCGAGTCGAGCCCCACCTCGAGCGACTCCGTGGATGGGCTGGCGAAGAAATCTCGTTTCGGGTCGCCACTGAGAACAGCTTTCCCATGGGAGCCGGGATGGCTTCCTCGGCATCGGGCTTCGCGGCTCTCACGCTGGCAGTTGTGACGGCCCTCGGTAGGCAGGTGTCGGGCGAGGAGGCGTCTGTGCTGGCGCGTCTCAGCGGCTCCGGATCAGCGTCCAGATCGGTACTGGGCGGCTACGTGAAGTGGCCCGCTGGAGAGGGGCCTGAAGAGGAGCATGCGACACAGCTGGCACCGGCAGAACACTGGGACCTGCGTGATGTCGTTGCCGTTCTTCAGGAGCAGGCCAAAGAGGTCTCCTCCCGAGAGGGGCACGAGCGCGCCCCGTCCAGCCCCTACTTCGAGCCGAGGCAGAAGCTGCTGCCGAGCAGGCTGCAGGTAGTCACCCAGGCAATTCTGGAGCGAGACTTTTCGGCCCTTGCACAGACTGTCGAAGAGGAGGCCATCGACCTCCACCTCATTGCAATGTCCTCGCACCCTCCCATCTTCTACTGGCGGCCCGGCACCCTCGAGGTCCTGGCGGCCATTCGCCGCCTGCGACAGGAAGGCGTCGAGGTCTGCGCCACCATGGACGCGGGTGCCAACGTGCACATGATCTGCACGCCGGAGTCCGAGACCGCGGTAGCTGAGGAGGTTGGAGCGATACCGGAAGTGAGCTCGCTGATCCACGACGGCGTAGGACAGGGTCCCAGGATCGTCGACGAGCATCTGGGCTGAAGCCATGACCGCCGCGATGGAAGTGGTTCTCGTCAAGCTGGGTGGCAGCCTGATTACCGACAAACGTCGGCCGGAAACGGCGCGAACCGATGTCATCGAGCGCTTGGCTCGTGAGCTCGAAGAGCTGGACCCGAGCGAGGTGCGCCTGGTTCTGGGGCACGGTAGCGGTTCTTTCGGTCATGTGGCAGCCGCAAGGCACGGCATCCACGAGGGAGTCGAAACGCCGGAGAAGCTCCTGGGAGTGACGGAGACCCAGGATCGGGCGGCGACCCTGAACCGAGTGGTCATCGGCGCTCTGCGGAGAAGCGGAGTCCCCGCCTTCTCCCTGGCACCGTCGAGCTTTCTCGTCTCAGCAGGCGGGGTGCCCGCAGAGCTCTGGATCGCGCCTCTGCTCGATGCACTACGCCTGGGGATGCTGCCGGTAGTCCACGGGGACGTGGTCATGGACCGCGAGTTGGGAGCCTCAATCTCATCGACCGAAGCCGTCTTCCTGGCTCTTGCCGAAAGGCTCCAGGCTCGTGACGTGATCGTTCGACGCAGCATCTGGCTCGGGGAGACGGACGGCATCTACGACAGCCGGGGCGTGACCATCGAGAAGCTTCCTCTCGACGCTGTTGGGGAGGTTCTGGACAGACTCGAGGGCGCATCGGGGACCGACGTCACGGGTGGCATGCGGCATCGCCTGGAGACGGCGGCCAGTCTCGCCGAGCTCGGAGTCGAGTCCTGGATTGCGAATGGTCTGGAACCCGGGGTGCTGGGCCAGATCTTGAAGGGTCGCTGGGCCAAGGGAACGAGGGTGTTGGCTGCGGCTCCGAAGTCGCTCCCCACCCGTTGACCTGAGACCGGAAGGAACTGCGGTGCTGAAGCAGCGGGCACGGGCTGCTAGGATGAGCGGCAATAGAAGCAAAGAAGGATGAGATGAGCAGCGAGACAGACAAGGCCTCTGTGGCGACCGAGCAGAGTCGGACTTCCCGTCAGCGCCAGAACGAAAGCGAGTTGCTGCAGGATCTCCTGGTCAAGACCAGTCGCACCTTCGCCCTCGCCATTCCGCTGCTGCCGGATCCGACGCTGCGCGAGGTTACGATCGCCTATTTGTTGTTCCGTATCGCCGACACCTTCGAAGACGCCAGTGTGCTGTGGGAGAAGCCGCAGCAGATCAGGGCTCTGGAGGCCTTCGGAGATCTTCTGCGAGACCCATCCGTCGAGCGCGCTCGGGAGCAGTCCCGTCAGTGGCAAGCCAAACCCTCTTCGGAGCACCCAGGGTATTTGGAGCTGTTGGACAGGACACCGGATGTGATTGCAGCCTTCCTCGAGCTGACTCCGGGGGCCCAGCGCGTGGTGGCCCATCACACGATCCGCACTGCGGAAGGCATGGCCTCCGTCGTGGAGCGGACGGGTTCCGACGGTGTCTTGCGACTGGATAGCATCCCCGAGCTGCAGGACTACTGCTACATCGTCGCTGGCATCGTCGGTGAGATGCTCACTGACCTGTTTCTCCTGGAGCGACCATCTCTGGAGCCGATCGCCGACTATCTGCGACAGCGGTCGGTGGCATTCGGTGAGGGTCTGCAGCTGGTCAACATTCTCAAGGACTCGGCCGATGACAGCGTCGAAGGCCGCAACTACCTGCCCTACGACATCGAGCGAGAAGAAGTTTTCGATCTGGCCCGGCAGGATCTCGAGGCGGCCACGGACTACACCTTGGCGATTCAGCAGGCTGGAGGGCCGGATGGATTGGTCCTGTTTACAGGCCTTCCTGTAGCTCTGGCCTGGGCGACTCTCGACAAAGTGGAGAAGGACGGGCCTGGAGCGAAGATCGGTCGCGTGGAGGTCTTGGCGATTCACAGTCGCCTGAAGGGGGCGGTAGCCGCCGGCCGGCCGGCAATCCGAGTCCCGAGCTCTAGAAGAACGGCCTGATGAGTCGCTCGCTGCGTCGTTTCTCTTCCTTCCTAATTCTCCAGGTTCTGTGCTTCGCGGTGGCTGGTGCCCAGATCTGGGCTGGCGAGGCCGTGGTGCGGGGCGTCGTAACGGATATCGACGGCCATCCCATTGCAGGGGCGCAGGTCGCTCTGGCGCTCGTGAATCAGCCAGGCGCCGGCCCGAGGACCGTCAAGACCGACAACCAGGGTCGCTGGAGGATCGGGGGCATTGCGGAAGGGCGATGGGATCTCGTCATCGAGGCGCGAGGCTTCGTGTCTGTGGAGGGCTGGGTACAGAGTGCCGAACGGTACTCGGAGCCTGTCGAAGTCTGGATGCGTCCCCTGGAAGAAGTAACGGCCGGATTCGCTGAGAGCTCATCCTCTGTCAGATGGTGGCTGGCGAAGGCCAACACGCTGCTGGAACAGGGTCACTATGACGAGGCGCGCACGGAATACGAGAAGGCCCTGGGAGCGCTACCCAGGTCTTCGCAGCCGGAGGTCTTGAGGTCGATTGCCAGAACCCACTACTTGCAGGGCGATCAAGAGGGCGCGATCCGGACCCTTCAATGGGCGCTGGTGGTCTCTCCGGCTGATACGCACTCCTATCAGCTGTACACGACTCTGATGGGACAGTTGGGGAGAGGCCCAGAAGCTCGGAGGTTCTTGAACGATCTTGAGGTACGAACTCCGACGGAGCTGACCCAGATGGCCGACGAGTACTCTGCTGCTCTCCCGAAGGTCGAGACTCGGACTTCGTCGCTTGCCGAACGCCCCGAGATTCCAATTGAAGAGCCGATGGCTGGCAGAACGGGTTCCTATCGCGTCCGGTTCCTGGAGAAGAGCCCCCATTCGTCGCTGGAGGTGCTCTTACAGCGTCTGAACCTCGATCGTGCCGACGTCGAGGCCGCCGACCACTCTGGGGGCGCCTACGTGCTGAAAGACGAGAGCTTCAGGGTATACGTGCCGCCTTCGTACTCTCCCGATGCCGGCTTCGGATTGCTGGTGTGGATCAGCCCGACGCCTTTCGGCGGCTTCGTTGCTGCTGAGATGCGTCAGGCGCTCGACAGGAACCGCCTCATCTGGGTGGGAGCCGACAATGCCGGCAATGGCCGAGCTCGCTGGTATCGCTACCTCCTCGCTCTGGATGCGGCGCACAACATCTTGAAGCTCTATTCCGTCGATGACGACCAGGTATTCGTCGGTGGCTACTCGGGCGGCGGGAGGGTCACCAGTGGCCTGGCGATGCTCTACTCGGAGGTCTTTCAAGGCGGATTCTCGATGTTTGGATGCGATTACCCAGAGCGCCTATCGGTGCCGGACAAGCCCGGGGCTCACTGGCCGCCAGGATTTCCAGCGCCCCCGAAATCAGAGCTGCACCAGGTGAAGTCAAGGAGCCGATTCGTGCTGCTCACGGGCCAGCTCGACTTCAATCGCGCCCAGACCCGCAAGACCTATCTGAAGATGCTCGACGACGGCTTCGAGCACGTCCTCTATCTGCAGGTCCCGGATGCCAGTCACTACGACCACCCCGACGAGGCAATCCTGACCCAGGGCTTCTCCTTCCTCATTGGTGAACCCCTTGGCCCTTAGGCCCCTACGCCCCTACGCCCTACGCCCCTACGCCCCTACGCCCCTACGCCCCTACGCCCCATATCATGGGTTAGGATCAGCCAAACGAAGGAGACTCGAAATGAAGAAGATCGATCGCAGATCCGGCTCGAGGGCCGGTGTGGGGTTCTGGTTTCTGGTGCTGGCTTGTGCCGGCCTGCGTTCGAATCTTCAGGCAGAGGTTGTTTTCTACGATCCCGATGGAGAACCGCTACCGTTCGAGACCTTCGAGGAGGTCGAGGACTTCCTGGAGACGGCCGACATCGCGTGGAAAGAGAAGCTCGCGTCGGGGACGAACAAGAGTAAACGCAAGGTGATGTTGGAGAAGGGCGGCGTGCAGGCGCACGCCATCCTCCGTAAGGGGTACGAGATCAAGGATTCTCCAGGTGGCGGGTTCGTCGATTCCTGCCATTCCGAGGTCGCGGCCTATCAACTGAGTCGCCTGCTTGGCCTCGAGAGCGTCCCGCCTGCTGTTCGGCGCGGGGGAGGTTCCATTCAGATCTGGGTCGAGAACGCGACGACGGATGCCTCTCGCAGAGAGAAGGGAACCGAGCCGGAGGACCCGACGGCCTTCGAGCAGCAGGTACAGGTGATGGGGGTGTTCGACAATCTGATCGCCAACACGGATCGAAACCCGGGCAACATCCTGATCGATGGACACGGCAAGGTCTGGCTCATCGACCACACCCGCAGTTTCGCCGGCCAGACAGAGCTCAAATACCCCGAGAGGATCACCGGACTTGACCGCGGGGTGTGGGAGCGCCTGCAGGCTTTGTCCGATCCCGCACTCAAAGAGGCCATGCGGCCCTATCTTCGTCAGTATCAGAACGAGCTGCTGGTGCGCCGCGAGCTCGTCGTGCAGGCGATCCAGAGCCAGATCGACAGCCTAGGCGAAGACGCCGTGCTTTTCGACTCGGCTCCCCGCTGAAGCGGTTCCAGCGCACGAGGCAGCCAGGCCTAGTCGTTCGAGAACCCCATGAACCGACGATTCGTCGACTACGACCGGATTGCCGAGAGCTACGATCAGCGTTACGCGCTGAATCGATTGGATGGGGTCGCGCGAGCTCTCGACGAGAGGGTCAGTCAATCGGCGGCCGAGACGATCCTGGATGTCGGCTGCGGCACAGGCAGATGGCTATCCGAGTTGGCTCCGATGGCGGGTATCGCCCTGGGGCTGGATCGCTCGTTGGCAATGCTGCTCAGGGTACCTGCAAGCAATGGGCGGGAAGCTCTGGTGTGCGGGTCGGGTGACAACATCCCTTTCTGCGATTCCTCTGTCGACTTCGTCTCCTGTGTCAACGTGATCCACCACCTGGCTGTCCCTTCATCCTTTGTCTTAGATGCGGTCCGACTGCTCCGATCCAAAGGTGCTCTCGCAGTCGTTGGCCTGGATCCGCATCAGCAGCGAGATCGCTGGTATCTATACGATTACTTCCCGGAAGCCCGAGACCTCGATCTTCAACGCTATCCCTCCGCCGACCAGCTGCGGACATGGATGACCGCTTCAGGTCTCGAAGGCATCGAGACAGTCGAGGTCGAGCGAATCCAGAGGCGATTCACCGGCGGCGAGATCCTCGAAGACTATTTTCTTCAGCGCAAGGCCAGCTCTCAACTGGCAACCCTGTCCGATGAGGCGTGGGCACAGGGTCTCCATCGGATCCGCCGGGCCATCCAGGAAGGGGAAGACCAGCGAAAACCCCCGGTTTTCGAGGTGGACCTGGCCCTGTTCCTGGTATGCGGCTGGAAGCTTCCTGCCCAGAGCTAGAATGGCAGGTGGCTGCCGATGATCGGAAGAACCGTCACCCACTACGAGATTCTGTCCCAGCTGGGTGCTGGCGGCATGGGAGTGGTCTACAAGGCGAAGGACCTTCGCTTGGACCGTCTGGTAGCCCTCAAGTTCCTGCCGCCACAATTCGCCTCCACGAGGAGCTCAAACGGCGCTTCGTCAATGAGGCCCGTGCCGCCTCGGCGTTGGATCACCCCAACATCTGCACCATCCATGAGATCGACGAGAGCGAGGATGGCCAGCTCTTCATCGTCATGGCCCTGTACCAGGGTGAGAGCCTGCAGGAGAGGATCCGTCGGGGGCCACTTTCTCCTGCCGAGACGCTGGATATCGGCATCCAGGTGACCGAGGGCCTATCGGCCGCTCACGAGAGAGGGATTCTGCATCGGGACATCAAACCCGGGAACATTTTCATTACCGATCGCCAAACGGTGAAGGTCCTGGACTTCGGACTGGCGAAGGTGTCGGGAGCCACCAAGATCACCCGTTCGGGAACCTCGATGGGCACGTTGAGCTATATGCCGCCTGAGCAGCTCCGCGGCGAAGACGCAGATCCACGCTCGGATCTGTTCTCCCTCGGTGCGGTCCTCTACGAAATGATGGTTGGTGAGCCCGCTTTCGGTGGAGACAACGAGGGCGCGGTGTTGAACCGTGTGTTGAATCAGGAGCCCGCACCACCCTCGAGTCGGCGGCCGGGCATCGCACCGGGTTTCGATCGACTCGTCGGCAGGGCTCTCGCCAAGGATCCCGACCATCGCTATCCGACGGCCGTGGACCTGAGATCCGACCTCGAGGCGCTCCAGGTCGAGGCCGCGGATTCCGATGACCAACCCACCCTGCTCGAGATTCCGGAGGAGCCGACTCCGGTCGTCACGGCTGACTTGTCCCCGGGTCTCAACACCATCGCCGTGCTCGAGTTCACCAATGTCTCTGGAGACTCGGAGGCCGAGTGGCTGAGCGGCGGTATCGCCGAGTCGGTGACCGCGGACCTCAAGAAGGTCGGCTCGCTCAGGGTGGTGGATCGAAGAAGGGTGATGCAGACGCTCGCCTCAGTGCCGAATGGAATGGCGGGCGACGAGGACCTGGCTAGCGCGGGTAGATCCCTTGGATCTCGATGGCTCGTCAGCGGAAGCTTCCAGAAGATGGGAGACAGGCTACGAGTGACGGCCCAATGTCTGGATGTGGCAAGCCAGGCAGTGAAAGCGTCGATCAAGCTGGACGGAACCATGCAGGAGATCTTCAGCCTCCAGGACCAGATCATCACCGCCATGATGGAGGCTCTCGGGGTTCGAATCAGTGAGTCCGAAGCCCTGGAGATCGAGCGTCCCGAAACCTTGGACCTGGAGGCGTACGAGTACTGCGCCAAAGCGCGACAGCTCATCTACAGGATGGGCAAGGAAGATCTGGAGCTGGCTCGTCAGTTCCTGGAAAAGGCGCTGGCGTTGGATCCCGACTACGCGATGGCCCACTCCTCGCTCGGTCAGCTGCACTCCATGCATTTCATTGCCACTACCCAGCAATCCGACCTCGAGCGCAGCATGGAGGCACTCGAGCGCGCCGTGCAGCTCGATCCAGAGCTTGGAGACCCCCATCTCTGGTTGACCTACGTCTACGCCCGCGAGAATCGATTCACCGAGGCGCTGAGAAGTGGTCGGCGGGCCCTGGAGCTCGAGCCCGACAACCCCATGGCCCACTACTTCTTGGGCGTTTCACTGTGGCTTCGGGCCATTCTCGATCACCAGACAGAGGGCTATGAGGAGGCAACAAGACACCTCCGACGAACTACTGAAGTGCTTCCCAAGTACCAGTCGGCTTATCAGGTACTGGCGGATATCTGCAGTCGTCGCGGTGAGTACGAAGAGGCTGAACGGTACTTGAAGACCGCGATGCAGATCGAAGAGTCGGGGGAATTTGACATGGCGAGGTTCGTCGGCTCGCTTGCCCACATGGGACAGCTGGCGCTGCGGCGAGGGGACCTGGACGCAGCCGAGGAGCTATACCTCAGACAGCTGAAGCTCATTGAGGCGACCGATCACGTCTATAGCCCGTCCTACGGTTCCATGACTCTCTGTTTTCTGGGCGAGATTGCCGAAAGACGTCACCAACACGACTCGGCGCTCGACCACTTTCGTCAGGCCGCCTCTCAGATTTCGACGACTCCCAGGTCCCTGGGAATCGGCTGGGTAGAGATCCGGGCTCGCCTCGGACGAGCGCGGCTCTTCCGGAGTTTGGACATGCGCCGAGAGGAGGATCAAAGCCTGCAGCAAGCGCTGGCGCTGTTCCAGGGTCGTGAGGGCTACGATTTCAGCGGCCTCTTCCTACACGGTGACGGGGAATTCTGGGCCGATCTGGCGGCCTATCAGGTGTCGGCCAGCCGTTCCAAGGACGCCCTTGCCTCATTGGAAAAGGCAGTCGAATGTGGCTGGCTGGAGACCGCCCGACTGAAGTGGGATCCGGACCTTCGGCAGCTGCAGAGCGATTCTGAAGCACACACAAGGATCGAGAAGATCCTGGCCCGACGCCAGGAGACAGGTCGACCAAACCACCCACCTCCCGTGTACGAGCTGTTTGGTGAGTCTCGGAAAGGCGGTGAGACCACCCCAGCTCGCGACGCAACCAGGCCACTGAAGGGTATCGAGGCCCCACCCCGACCTGAATCTCGATCGAGACACTGGTTGATGGTGATCGCTGCAGTGGCTGTGCTCGTCGTCTGCGGTATCGCGGCTCGCCGATGGATTCGAGATCGACACGAGGCAACGGAAACCAGTGAGACTGCCGTGGTTCGTTCTGGGGAGACATCGGAGCCGGCGGCGAAGCTCGTAGCCAGGCGGGTTCTGGTGGCGCCTTTCGAGAATCGTACGGGCGATCCTTCGCTGAGTAGCCTGGGTCTCATGGCCTCTGACTGGATTACACGCGGACTCGCCCAGACCGGGTTGGTGGAAGCGGTGTCGCCGATCACGGCTGTTGGCTCCGCCCGCTTTGTCGCGCAGGAAGCTGGAGCGACAGACGAACGAGAGAGGATAGCGGCTCTGGCAGCAGAGACCGGTGCCGGTACCGTGGTCACTGGAGCCATCTACCGTCAAGGCGAGGAGATTCTGATTGCAGCCCAGGTCACCGATACGATCACAATGCACCTCCTCGGCGCTCTGGAGCCGAGTCGCGCACCGGTCGGAGAGCCCTTGGTCGCCGTCGAGAATCTGCAATCGCGGATCATGGCCTCGGTGGCAACTCGTCTGGATTCGCGACTCGCCTCGCTCGCGAGACCCTCTGACTTGCCCAATTACGAGGCCTACAACGAGTACTCCCAGGGGCTGGAGCGATTCATTCTTCTGGACTTCAGGGGTGCAGCGAACCGCTGGACGAGGGCCAACGCAATGGACTCGTCTTTCATTCGTCCGCTGCTACTTGCTGCCATGGCCTACCTCAATCTCTCGGAGTGGGAGATGGCTTACGGACTCGTTCAGAAGGTGGTACCCCATCGCAGCTCCCTGTCGGTGTTGGATCAACTTCTCTTGGATCGACTCGTGTCCACCTTCGAGCAAGACTTTGAAGGAGCTCTTGCGGCAATGCGTCGCTCGGCAGAGCTGAATCCCCAGGGCCCCGGAGCCTTCGATGCAGGAGCTTTCGCCCTGATCACGAATCGTCCTCGCGAGGCAGTAGAGCGGCTCGAAGCAATCGACTTCGAGCGAGGGTTCTACCGAGGATTTGCTCCCTACTGGCACTTTCTAACGGAGGCTTATCACCTCCTCGGAGATCATGCAGAAGAGATCGAGAGGGCGCGCCGGGCTCGGGAGCTATACCCGAGTAATCTGTCCGCCGTCTGGTGGGAGGCACGAGCGCGTGTCGCCTTGGGTGATTTCGAGACGGTCAGGGACCTGATAGGAGTAGACCCTGGCCACGGCGTGTTCGACAAGACAGCCGGCTCTGTGAGGATCGCGTCTGCCGGTGAGCTGGAGGCCCACGGCTATCCGGAAGAGGCAGTGGAGATCGCGGAAGCAGCGGTGGAGTGGTACAACGTCCGCCTCGAGACCGAAGGGCCAGATCGTGTAGCGCGCGCCGGCAGAGCCGAAGCCCTGTTTGCAGCGGGAAGGTGGAAGGAGGCCGAAGAGGAGTTTGTGAAGCTCGCCGCGGACGACCCCGACGACCTGACCACCAGGGGTTACCTGGGTCTACTGGCGGCAGGCCGGGGTGACAGCGTCACTGCCCAGGAAGTCTCGAGCTGGTTCGAACAGCTGGACCGACCCTACCTGTGGGGAGCGCCCTACTACTGGCGAGCGGCCATCGCAGCCTGGAGTGGAGACATGGACCGTGCACTGCAGCTATTCCGCGATTCAGCGGCTCACGGCCGGGCTCTGGCCGGCGCGGTCCCTCCTCCCCATTCCGACCTTGTTCTGCGGCCGCTCTGGGACTACCCGCCGTTCCAGAAGTTCATCAAGCCGAAAGGGTAGTGAGGCAGAGGAGTGTCGAGGGTTCGCTGAGAGTCAACTGTCCTTGGCTTCGGTGGCTCTTGCCAAAGCGGCCGCGGTGTCCTGCTTTGGCTTCTTCAGAAAGCGCTGGCGATGAAACTCGATACCGGTGAGCCACTGCATGCAGCTCCCTGAGCCGCTGGCGTATCCCACCATCTCCCCGAGACCGTCGAAGGCCAGTAGGACAGTCAGCAATGGAAGTACCCGTGGTAGGCGAGCCGACTGGCCAGAAGCGATGAGAGCTCGTGTCGAGCGCCAGGTCCGAACGAGCGGGATCAGGGGGGAGGCCAGAGTGTAGAGGAGACGCCTACCGAACCACCAGCCTCGGGCCCGGTTGGCCGCGAAGAGGCGTCCCCCGCAATAACGCAGCTTGACGGACGGCCGGAAGAGGGCGAAGTTGAGGTGGACCATCCGGGCTCGTGGCTCGAGAAAGAAGCGCTCTCCCCGGCTGGCGAGGTCCCACTGCATCGCGCTCTCTGCCTCCAGGATATCGGGCAGTCGATCGCCGTAGGCCAGCAGAAGGTTCTTCTTGTAGCTGCTGTTGTGGCCTCCGATATGGTGGATCTCACCGCCGCTTTCTGGGTCGATCCAGTCACCGTACTCGATGGTGAAATTGGCCCAGGAGACGGCGCTTCCCGGGTTGGCATTCTTGAACAGCGCACCCACACCGGCCCACGGCTCGGCATGCCGTGCGATGAGCGCTTCCGCCCAGCAGCGCGCCGGGAAGCAGTGGTCCTCGGTCAGGGCGACGACAGGGGCCGCGGCCGCTCTGATTCCGGCTGCCCTCATCTCGGAGGAGGAGTGCGTCCGGCTGGTCTCGATGAACTGCCAACTGGCGAAGTCGGAGAGGTCCTCAGGGTCCAAATCGGCGCTGACGGAGCGAGGACCGACAACGAGGACCTCCAATTGGTCGCAAACGGTTTGTCGGCGCAGAGCCTTGGCTGTGGTCCGGATGGTCTCGAAGGAGTCCGGGGAGACCATCACTACAGACAGTGCGGCTTCTTGTTGGCTCTCAGTCATGGTCTCCAGTCAGATCCAGGGCGAGTGCGGCGGGGGCACCGCACCCCTACTTCACGTTCGTATCTGAGACTCTTCACCCTGTACAATCGCCGCACCTTGCGGGGTCCGTTGTGGCAGGCGCATTATGGGGCAGACAGTCATGAGCGGCAAGCAGGAGTGGGAACGGTTCGCGGGACAGCGGGAGTAGAGTAAATGTCTATCAGGGTCAGACCAGTCTTGTGGGTACGGCAGATGATCGCGCTGGGTCTGCTGGGCGTGACTGTCGTTTCTTGCTCTCCGGACGACAAAGAGACGCTCGTCGAGGTGTCGAATCCTCTGTTCGTGGATCCATCATCCCGGGATTTCTCCCAGAACCCGGATCTGCTGGAGAGGATCGTCGAGAGCCCCCACGGCTATCTTCGCTTCATCAACATCCAATTCACGGAAGAAGTATGTCGACAGTTCGCGGACAGCCTGTCCCAGTACCCTCCCTTCAACCTGCATGGCGATGCCCACCTGGAGCAGTATGCGGTGACCGACAAGGGCCGTGGCTTGACGGATTTCGATGACTCCTCCAGTGGGCCGGCTGTCGTGGATCTGGTGCGGTTCGGTGTCTCGTTGCGACTGGCCGTCGCCGCCCTTGGATGGAGCGACGGGTCAGATGAGGTGCTCGAGGCGTTCTTGAGCGGCTATCGGGTTGCGCTGAACGACCCGTCGACGGTGGCACCCGAGCCGGCCGTCGTGGTGCGCCTGCAGGACGATTTCGAGTATGACCGACGCAAGTACTTCGAGTGGGTCGAGGGGATCTCGGATCCAGTTCCCGAATCGGAGCAAGTCGAGCTTCTGGAGGCGATGCGGCACTACTTCGACAATCTGCGAGCCGAGTATCCGAGCCTGGATGCCGACTTTCTGAAGGTGGAGCGTATCGGTTATCTCAAGCTGGGGATCGGCAGCGCGTTGGACACCAAGTACCTCGTCCAGATTCGTGGTGAGAGCGACGCCATCACCGACGATTTGGTTCTGGAGCTCAAACAGGTCCGCGATCTGGCCGGTATCGAGTGTGTTGCGGCGGGTCGGGGGTCGGACCCCTACCGGATCCTGGTCGGCCAGTCGATCGCCTATAAGCCGTATTCCATGCTGGGTTACGTCTATTTTCGTGATGCCTCTTTCTGGGCTCACGCCTGGGTCGACAACTACCGAGAGTTGGATATCGACAGGTCGATCGAGACGATCGAAGAGCTGCTGCAGGTAGCCTACGACGTCGGGGTGCAGTTGGGGCTGGGACATCCCAACCAGTACGAAGCGCCATTGGCGCTGCAGCTTCGCCGCGAGCAGATTCGTTTGCTGGATCGCGACGAACTCCAGATCAAGGAAACCTCCAGAGCGCTCGCCGGGCTGGTAGAGCGGGCCTGGAGTGACTTCTCCTCACGGTACCGCCCTTAGCCTCCTGGTCATTCGACGAGTCGACGGAGCAGGGAGGGACTGATTCCTCGTCGAGATCCGGGTCGTTGGTCTCGAGTCACTCGACCAGGTGAACGCCCTCTGCCTTCGGAGAGAGGGATATGGCTTGCGGGAGATGCCGTCCCTCCAACCAAACGATTCGCTGGCGATTGAGCTGCTTTGAGAGATCCTGGTAGGCGGTGGTGAGAGCTTGGCGGCTCGAGATATTGACGGCAGGCCCCCAGGCGGCGATTTGCTTCACCCCCGGGATCGGAGTCCAGAGGGCCACGGGAACATGGAGTCGGCGCAGGAAACGAAGGACCGCTGCTTCTGACAGTTGGCTGCGATCTTCGGGCTCGGCTCCGGCGATGACGACGACCGCTCGGCGGCGACCCGACTGGGCGGCCGCCATGCCGGCGACCGCGACAGCGTCGGCAAGGCGGAGCCCTTGGGGCTCGGCATTGAAGGGCACAACGGAGGAGAACAGCCACAGGAGGGCTCCATCTTCACGGCTGAACGGTCCGATGGGAGGAAAGATCTGGTACTGATAGCCCTCGCGCTCGATCTGCCGCGCCACCGGTGTGATGAACCGGATGCTGTGGTTCTTCTTCAGCGGTGAGTCGAGGGTCTGGCCAGATGTCCGACGAACTGGCAGGTACTTGCTGGGCCGTGGGTAAAGCTTGCGCATGGCCGCAACGGTTGTCACGTCCCTGACGACGACGATATCGACCTGACTTTCCTCGACCGCCTTGACTGCAACGGCCTGGCCCTGGTCGAGGAACCAGCCCTGCATTTCTTCCAGGGACGGCAGCTTCTTGGGGCGATCGAGGTGCACCGGTACGGCAGTGAGCTCTGTGTCGATTTCGTCGGAGTAGGGTCCGCCGAAGATGGCCTCGGTCGCAGCCTGAAGCGTCTCGGAGAACTGCAGATCGACCCGCAGCAGGTGTACTTGGCCGCGGTCGATGGGAGGTAGATCGAACTGCCTCGGATCCTCGACCTCCAGGGACTCGCCGTCCAGCTCTATGCGGAAGGACGTTGGCTCGAGCTGCTCTGCAACGCTCTCCCAGGCGACCTGGGCTTGCAAGCCGTCTCCGTCCTGTCGGGGGCTGACGAGGAGCGAGACCTCGGTTTGCTGAGTAGAGACGTTGACCCACTGCTCTACGCGGTCGATCTCCTCTCCCTCCCCGTCAAAGGCCACCGCCTGTAGGACGTGCGGTGCGAGCTCTTCGCCGAGCTCGACGGTCAGATGCCAAGGCGGTTCGCTGAGGCGGCCAACGATCTGACGGTCGAGGTAGACCTCGATGACTTCTACTTGTTCGTGCACGAGGAATCCGACCTGTTGAGGCCCGAAGACCAGCCCGAGAAACAGTGTGGCAAACTCGATCATCAGAAGGACATCTCTCTCTTACGCCTCGCAAGCGAGAAATCACGACCCGTCGATCCTGTGCGCTTTCGCTGTGTACGATCCGAAGTCTACTCGCTCCATTCGCAGAATCGTTGCCGCTGAGGCAAGAACGTACAGCTTGGTGGCCGAAGGGCGTAGGATAGAGAAGCGTATAGAGGATAAGGCGGACAGGTGGTCGAGCAAGAGGAGTTGACGATGCGACGAGTGAGGTTTCGAGCGGTTTGGGTGGGTGTGATTGCCTGTGTCACGGCATCGGCAATAAGTTGCTCGCCTGCCGTCGACGAGCCCGTTTTCGAAGCTCGAAGGGAGCAGTTCTACGAGCTGACAGGCGACTACCTGGGGCAGGAGCTGCCGGGCCTGACTCCCAAGCTCTTCGCTCCCGGCATCGTCTCGACCGGACTGTCGGAGCGAGATATGGCCATCACCCCCGACGGCAACGAGATCTACTACTCTGGCGTGGTCGGGGCCAATCACAACTTCAGTGCCATCCTCGTGGTGAAACGCGTCGAGGGTCGGTGGTCGAAGCCAGAAGTGGCCCCCTTTTCAGGCCACTTCATGGACCTCGAGCCGGCGATCTCACCGGATGGGCAGCGGTTCTTCTTCCTCTCGAATCGTCCTCTCCCTGGGTCGTCAGAGCCGCATGGCAGTGAAGACATTTGGGTCATGGAGCGAACCGACGGGGGCTGGAGCGAGCCATCGAATCTGGGCCCACCAGTCAACTCATCGGCTCCCGAGTTCTTTCCTTCGGTGACCAGGGACGGAACTCTCTATTTCACGCGGCGCGGTGAGGGCCGCAGCGAGACCATCTTCCGATCGCGCTTCGTGGACGGCGCCTATTCCGAGCCCGAGGAGCTTGGGCCGGAGGTGAACTCCGGACAAACCCAGTTCAACGCCTTCATCGCACCAGATGAGAGCTATCTGTTGGTGTGTGTCTGGGGTCGTGACGACAGTCTCGGCGGGGTCGACTACTACGTGGTCTTCCGTTCATCCGACGATGTGTGGTCGGAGCCCATCAACCTGGGCGAAGGGATCAACATGGCCGAGGGCAACGAGTGGTCTCCATACGTATCGCCCGACGGCAGGTACTTCTTCTTCATGTCTTCGCGCGCCACAATCCAGGAAGGGCACTCGCCAGAAAGGCTCGACTACGAGGACATGCAACGACTGCACGCTCTGCCGATGAACGGGAACTCCGATATCTGGTGGATGGATGCCGAGGTGATCGCCCGGCTGAGGCCAGAAGCGGAACCTGCGAGTGCGCCCTGAGGGGACTCGGCGTCGGCGGCCCATGGCATCACTCGATGCGCTGGTTGGTGGAAGAACAGGCGGACGGTAGGAACATCTTGGAATTGAGCCCGGCATGATCGGCAGCACGATCTCTCATTACCGAATCCTCGAGCTGATCGGCAAGGGTGGAATGGGAGAGGTCTATCTGGCCGAGGATCTGGAGCTGGGCAGACGGATCGCCTTGAAGATCCTGCCGCCTGAGCTGGTAACCCAGCCTGACAGATTGGAGCGCTTCCGGCGCGAGGCGAAGACCCTGGCGGCCCTCAACCACCCCAACATTGTCACCATTCACTCCGTCGAGACCGCCGTGCCCGCTGCTACAGATCTAACGCGGCCGGACCCCGTTCCGGCCGGGGAGGGGGAGCCCCGAATCCCCCAAGCCCCAAAGCCCCCAAGCCC
>JBATEX010000005.1:0-2132 GCA_049664225.1 Thermoanaerobaculia bacterium | reverse complement strand
GAAGAGGGAGACCATCGATGTTGGTGGTGTGAGCACGGCGGCCGCGAATGGCAGGTGCAAGGGGTAGTGACTCGCAATCTCGAGGGTCCGTAGAGGCGATTCAGTTCCTGGCGGAGTCTTTGCACCTAATTCTGCTGCCGACGGAGCGGTGCAACTTTCGCTGCGTCTACTGCTACGAGAGTTTCGATTTAGGCCGGATGTCCGATGACGTCATTCGGGGGGTTGTGAATCTCCTGGAGAGAGCGGCGCCGTCGTTACGCTGGCTGAGAATCGAGTGGTTTGGCGGCGAGCCACTTCTCGCGTTTGAAGAGATCGAGAGGATCCAGAACGGCGTGGCAAGACTCGGGTCGGAGTTCCCCGAGCTGTCTTTCGCCGGGGCGATGACCACCAATGGGTACCTGCTCAGCACCCCAAGGTTGATGCAGTTGGTGAATTGGGGTGTGAGCTCGTTTCAGGTGTCGCTCGACGGAGATGAGGAGGCGCATGACGAGCGGAGGTACCTGGCGAATGGACGGGGCTCGTGGCAGCTGATCTATCGGAACCTGCTCGCCGCTGCAGCGACGGATCTGCAGTTCCTCACCACCCTCAGAATTCACGTGGATCGGTTGAATTGCGGCCCCGTGGAGGAGTTGATCGAGCGGCTCGCCCAAGACTTCCGAGGAGACACTCGCTTCGAGCTGCTCTTTCAGCCGGTGTCTCGGCTGGGTGGTGAGAAAGACGCCTCATTGGCCATCCTCGGAGATGGCGCGCCCGAGGTGATGGGTCGGCTGGTCTCGATGGCCGAGAGCCTGGGGTTGAGTGTTCGATCTGGAGGCGAGCGCACGCCCTGCTACGCGGCGATGCCAAACTCTTTGGTCATCCGGCCGAACGGTCAGATCGCGAAGTGCACCGTCGCCCTGAATGATCCCCGGAACCATCTGGGCTGGCTGCACTCGGACGGAAGGCTCGAGCTGGAGCAGACAAGACTCTACCCTTGGCTCCGAGGTCTCGAGAGCGGCGATCTCGAAGCCCTCGAGTGTCCGCTCAAGGCGCTCCAGGAGAGCTCAAGCCCGGTACTGCCAGTACTGCGCTAGTGCCCCCGGTCCGCGAGCTTGTAGGAGACCGGACTCGTCTAGTAGGAGCGACCGTAAGTCAGGTCTGAGGAGAGGAATGCTCCGCAATCGCTCGCGATTCGAGCGCCTACCTGCACGAGACCCGCGCGGTAATCGCGCAGGTAGGTATTGGCGTAGGGTGCCAAGAGTCGACCGACAGGCTCACGCGGCGCAGATTTCGCACTCGTTGGACCTTGGATCGACCTGAAGCTATCTGCCTATGACTGTCCTGAACCTCCTTGCCAGGTCAAGCTTGAACCTGGGGTGGAGACGGGAAATGCAGAGACTAGCATCGGCCTGGCTGACTCGTAGAATTGGGTATACGCAAATGACGTGTCTCAGCCGAACCATGAACCGGAGCCAAGAGTTTCGTGGGCGGGCATAGTCGGCCCCAAACTGGTGGCGGGGGCCTCACATTCTAAGCGCTACAAGATCCGGGCCTCACGTCATTCGATGAACTCTCAGATTGGCACAAGGAACGTAGGCGCCCCAACATGCCGGTTCGCCCGTCGGGGACAGCTCACTGCAGCAGCTGAATTGATTCTCAAGTCCTGCTCGGTGCCGCTGCCTGCGGTTCACGTTTACTTGGGGTTTGAGAGAGACCTCACTGTGAACGATCGCAATCCAAGCTCGCTGCGCTTCTGAGACAGCGCCATCGGAACCTCCGGTAGCCTCTAGCTCTCCGATCTCGACCCTCTCGAGGATGGCTGACACCCTTCCGGTCGAGGGTCTACTGAATGGCAGTGACGACCCCTGTTGTGGGCAGGTCTTCTCGGTGCTTTCGAAGACCTATCAGTTGCGTGATCAGTGAGAGTGCCTGCATAGATCTGTCGTTTAGGTGATCCGGCGAGTCGGGGATAATGTATGTCTCACCCTCATGATTAACCGACACAAGATTGGATTCCTTGATCCTGTAACTGCCACCTGAAGTCCGATCGAGACGCCGACCAGTGAAGAGTCGGATCGGACTCTCCCTTCCGTCTCGGCAGATCCGGAGTTGTGGCTCACCCCTGGTCCCTCCCTTCAGCATCTTCTCCCGCT
>JBATEX010000004.1:0-4136 GCA_049664225.1 Thermoanaerobaculia bacterium | reverse complement strand
CCTCGCGGGCGGCGTCCAGCTCACCGAGCAGTACCTGGTGCAGGAGGTCCTCGCCTGGCGCTCGCCCAAGATGCAGGACTGGCTATTGAAGACCTCGGTCCTCGATCAGTTCTGCCCGAACCTGTGTCAAGCCGTCTGCGCCGAGGACGACAGGTCCGGCGGTGACGACCTCGACGGACAGCAGTTCATCGAGGCTCTGCTGCGGGTCAACCTCTTCACGATCTCCTTGGACAGCCGGGGGGAGTGGTTCCGGTATCACCATCTGTTCCAGGAATCGCTCCAGGAAGAGCTGCAGCGTCGCCTCTCACCCGAGGAGATCTCAGCGCTCCACCTGCGGGCCAGCGAGTGGTTCGAATCGGGTGGGCGGATCACGGAGTCGATCGAGCATGCCCTGAGAAGCGAAGACGTCGAGAGCGCAGCCGACGTGATCGAACGGCATCGGCACCGGGAGGTGAATGCAGATCGCTGGTATGTGGTCGACAAGTGGATGGCGAGGCTTCCGGCAGAGATCAAACAAGAGAGGCCCGGACTCCTTTTGGCGCAGGCATGGATGGCGTTTTGGCGATTCGAGCTTCCGAGAATCCCTCCGCTTCTCGACCAAGTGGCTCTGCTCCTAGCCGACGGCTCGATGGAGCCGGACCTCGCGGGAGAGCTGGATTTCCACCGGGGCAACCTGGCGTATTGGGAGGGTGACTGCGAAGGTGCCGTGAAACCTCTGGAGCAGGCGCTGGAGAAGACCAGGGGAATCGGCGGCATCGTCGTGGGCAACATCGCGATCATGCTCGGCCTGGCCCGCAGCATGAGTGGCCGACGCGAGGTGGCAATCGAGGCTCTCAACGACCAGATTCGGACAGTTGACGCACAAGATGTCATGCTTCTCTCTCACCTGATCGCCACTCTCGTCTATATCCATATCGCGTCTGGAGATCTGGCCTCGGCCCGTCTCGCGGCGGATCAACTGCGGTCGATCTCGAAGAGAGCACCGATGCAAAACACCGCCGCCTGGGGCCACTACTTCGTGGCGTGCACGCGCTTGCACTCGCTCGAGCTGGGCCGGGCAGCCCAGGGCTTCGCCGACTCGGTTCAGCACCCATATGTCTTTGAGCCACGAGCGGCAGTCGATGCCTTTACCGGTCTTGCGCTCGCGCAGCAGCTGGCCGGAGAGGACGGGCAAGCTGAGAAGACCATGGCGCGCCTTTTCAGTTTCGTTCAGGAAATGAACTCTCCTGACTACTTGATCATGGCCCATGCCTGTCGTGCCCGACTATCCGTCCTGCAGGGCGATGTGAGGTCCGCTATCGAACTGGCAGGCTCCCTCGGCGAGGGTTCCGCTTTGCCAGACCTGTTCACCTGGCTGGAGGTTCCAGCAATCACCCATGCCAGGGTGCTGATCGCTTCAGGGACCAAGCAGAGCCTGACCCGGGCAACCGAGTTGCTGCGGACTATCCGCGAACGAAGTGAGACTTGGTGGCTCAGGTGCCAGACGATCGAAGTCACGGTACTTCTGTCCCTGGCACTGGAGAAGCGAGGGCTCGCCACAGAGGCCCGTGAGGCTCTCCAAGAGGCGGTAGAGCTGGCGCTGCCAGGGGGCTGGGTGCGGCCGTTCGTCGAGGCTGGCCCGACAATGGCCGAGATGCTCGAGCGCCTGGACGTGCGGGAGGAACAGGCCGGATTCGTCGAGCGACTGCTGACAGCGTTCGCTGCTGTCGACGCGCCGGCGCCACCGCTGGTCCCGCGGGAGGAGCCGGATCCTGCCGAAACTGCGGCCCCTGCCCCGACCCCGAAAGCCCCCGACGACCTGACCGATCGCGAGCTCGACGTGCTCGAGCTGCTGGCGCAGCGCCTGCAAAACAAGGAGATCGCCGCTCAGCTCTGCATCTCCACTCATACGGTGAACTATCACCTCAAGCACATCTACGACAAGCTCGGTGCCCAGAGCCGCCGCCAGGCGGTGGAGCAGGCGAACGAGCGCGGCATCCTCGACGGCTCCCAGCTCTGGGGCAAGCCGTCCGCGCCGCGCCGCCAGTGAGACGGTACCTGCCATAGGCGCCGGGCGTCCTCAACCCCTTTATTTCCCCCCCATTTCCCACTCATTCCTGGGGATGCGGGCCTGCCGCGGAGTGTTTAGGCTAGTGCTCGTGAAGACGACTGCCAGATGGAGGTTTCTTGCGACGCTGATGATGGCCTCGAGCTTCATCGGTTGTGTCGCACACACCAGCTCACCACCCGCCTCCATGTCACCAGGGTCTTTAGAGGTCCGCGAGCCGTCTGCCGCTCAGCTCTTCTCTTACGAGAGGCAAGAGATTCCGTTCAAGAACCGGATGCTGGACAAAGAGGAATCTTCGCTCTATCGCGTGCGCTACATCCGTTTTCCCTCGATCGGTGACAACGGTCAACCGGACAATCTCGTTAGGGGCAAGTACTACGAAAGCAAGCTGCCGGGGCGAAAGCCCATGGTCGTGGTGCTGCCAATCTGGGGTCGGCATGTCTATCCACCCGAGAAGATCACCGCTCATCTGCTGCGACGCAGCCGCGGCCACGTCAATGTTTTTCAGATGGAGGGTCCGAATCACCTTCTCGATTGGCAGGGCCTGGCCTCCGCCCCAGATGAGGCGTCCTATCTGGATCTCTGGAAGCAGGGCGCGCAACGTGAGTGGGTGGCGATCACCGATATTCGCCGCATCCTCGATTGGGCGAAAACCAGGCCGGACTTGGACTCCGAACGCATCGGTCTGGTGGGCTTCAGTCATGGAGCCATGGTGGCCGGGGCCGTGGCGGCGCAGGAGCCCCGATTAGCTGCGACCGTTCTGGTCATGGGTGGTGCGCTGGCCCACCAGGTGCTGGCGCAGTGCCCGCTGACCCGTAGCGCCCCGGCCAGATCGAAGGCCGTGACCGAGTTTGGATGGAGCCCGGACGAGCTCGAGCAGCGGCTTCAGCCGATCTTCGCGCCCCTGGATCCGGTAAGCTATCCGGGAAGGGTCGATCCGCAACGGGTGCTGGTTGTCGAGGCGGCGCAGGATCAGTGCATGACCGAGACCGCCCGTGAGGCACTGTGGGAGTCGATGGGTCGACCGGAGCGAATACTCATTCCAACTCGGCACAAGCGAGCCTTCCTGGGGATGACACCGCTGGGACTCAACTGGCTCCGTCACCGGATCGGCGACTTCCTGCTGCGGACCTTGGCGCTGCCAGGGGGAATTCCCTGGGATTCTACGACTCCCTCAAATCCCCCTTAATTCCCCCTAACTTTGAGGGTTGGAGGCCTCCTGTGGGTGGCGCAGGCTTCTCCTGTCTGAAAAAGGAACTGCAGCCGCAGATCCATCAACCAAGAGGCTATGAGAAGGAGAACCACTATGAGAGATTCTAAGAAGGTTCGGTTCGCGCTGGCCGTAGGTCTCGCGTTCGTGATCATGCTAGGCGTCGGAGTTGCCGATTCCTGGGGTCAGGATTCCGAGTACAAATGGCTCGCTCGCGCTCACTACGTACATGTCTGGCCCGGATCGGACACGTTGCGGGTCGAGAATCCGCCCGGACAGACTCCGCCAATCTTCACCGAGTTTTCTACCGATGGCGGCAACGGTTTTGGTGCCGAGCTCGAGTACCTCTTCCGACCCAACATTGGTGTCTGGGCTGGGCTCGACTTCACCAACATGAAGACCACGCTGAATCTCCAGCAAGGTAGCGATTCGCTGTTTGCCGACGATCGAGTCGACATGCGGCAGCTCAACCTGGGCGGCAACTACCACTTCACCCCGGACCGTCGGGCCGATTTCTACGCCGGCCTTCTGGTGCAGTGGGTGAACTACAGCTCCTCGACCTTCAACTTCAGTCAGGTCGACCAGGACTACCGGGTCGAATACGACAGCGAGCTCTCCTGGGGGTTGAACGCAGGTGTCGACATTCCCTTTGGCGAGGACAGCTCATGGTTCGGGACGGTCGCTGCGAGGTATCTGTTCTTGGCGCTGGAGGGCGACAACGGCATATACGCCTCCACCATCGATCCGTTCCAGGGATACTTCGGTATCGGCTACCGCTGGTGGTAGAGCCGATCTTGTGAGTTGAATCGAGCCCGCTGGGTCTCCTGAGCTCATCAGGAACGCAGCGGGCTCGTCTTCGCACCCCCCACCCCCCCTTAT
>JBATEX010000003.1:0-11265 GCA_049664225.1 Thermoanaerobaculia bacterium | reverse complement strand
ACGAGTTCCTGACACTCCGTCGCGGTCGAAGCCCCAACCGGTGCCTTTGACAGTGACAGCAGGAGAAACCATCGACATCGAGTTCAGGCAGACCCTGTCCAGCCACACCAGCCAGGTTGGCCAACCGTTCGAGGTGCGCGTCACCCAACCGGTACAGGTCGGCGGTAAGGTCGCGATCCCAGCGGGAGCCTCGATTCACGGAGAAGTCCTTGAAGCGGAGCCCGCGAAGAAGATCGGTGGGCGCGCCCGCCTGGCGCTGGATTTCAGATCTCTGACCCTGGCCAACGGAGCGACCTATCCCATAGAGGCGGTATTCTCCCAGGCCGGCAAGAGTCAGACGGGCAAAGATGCCGCGATCATAGGCGGAGCCACGCTGGGCGGAGCGATCCTCGGCAAGCAGGTCGGAGGAGATACCGGTACGATCATCGGCGCCGTGGCCGGCGGAATCGGTGGCGCCTTTGCAGCCAAGAAGACCAAGGGCAAACCGGTAGAGGTCCCCGCAGGAACGATGATGATCCTCGAGTTGACTCGACCTGTCACCATCGACGTGCTGCCCTGAGGCCACACCGTAGCGGCGGCAACCAGGGCGGAGTCCTCGGACGGATCCCCCACCCATCCGGGTGGTCTGCCAACCCACGGCTTCTGCTAGCGTAATTTGTACTCCGGAACGGCCAGAGGCCCGGGCTGTTTCGGCTGGAACACGAGCGGCCCAAACCGAGCCCAAAACCCTGTGACTGCTTCAACACCGATGAAAGGGGACTGGCAATGAGCGTTCAACCCCGTATTCGATGGTTCAGGAAAGAGGACCGAGACAAGATCGTCGAAGAAGCGATCGAAATTCTCGAACGGATCGGTGTCTTCGTGGAGAACGACGAAGCTATAGAGCTGCTCGATGGAGCCGGAGCCAAGGTCGAAGCGAGCACTGGAAGGGTCCTGATTCCCGCCCCACTGATCGAGTCTGCCCTACGGAGCGCGCCGGAGCGGATCCAGGTATTCGACCGCTTCGGCGACATGACCATGGACCTCGGAGAGGACAGGGTCCACTTCAATCCAGGTTCGGCAGCCCTGAGAGTCTTCGACTATGCGTTGGGCAAGGCCCGGACACCGGTGACATCGGATGTCGTCGCCTTCTCCCGACTCACAGATGCCCTGCCCAACTACGCCGCTCAAAGCACCGGTGTCATTCCAGGCGACGTCCCGGAGGATCTTGCCGACCGCTATCGCGTGTACATCGGTCTACTCTCGTCGCAGAAGCCGATCGTTACCGGAACCTTCGAAAAGCGATCGTTCCGGGTGATGCACGAGATGCTCTCGGCGGTCCGTGGCGATGCGGAGAAGCTGCGTGAGAAGCCCCTGGCGATCTTCGACTGCTGCCCCTCGCCGCCCCTGATGTGGAGCGATCTCACGGCCCAGGCCCTGATCGACTGTGCCAGGGCGGGTATTCCAGCCGAGCTCGTATCGATGCCCCTGACCGGCGCCACTTCCCCAGTCACCCTGGCCGGTGCCATTACCCAACACTGTGCCGAGAACCTCAGCGGGATCACGATCCACCAGCTCGCCCAAGCTGGGGCGCCGATCATCTACGGCGGCTCCCCCGCCTTCTTCGACATGCGAAAAGGAACAACACCCATGGGTGCCGTCGAGACTCAGATGATCGATGGCGGTTACGCGGAGATCGGCAAGCACCTCGGTGTTCCGACCCATGCCTATCTGGGGATGAGCGACTCCAAGATGGTGGACTTCCAGGCCGGAATGGAAAGCGCCATGGGAGCAACGCTGGCGGCCGTGAGTGGGGTCAACAACGTTTCAGGTCCCGGCATGCACGACTTCGAATCGTGCCAGAGTCTGGAGAAGCTGGTCTTGGACCACGAGATCTGCGGGCTGGTACTGCGCCTGGCGGCCGGCATCGAGCTGCGCGACGATCCCATCGCACTGCCAGTTCTCGAGGAGGGGCTGGTGAGCAAAGAGTTCCTCTCGTTGGATCACACCGCCAAGTGGTTCCGTCAAGAGGGTTACTACCCCAGTGACGTCATCGATCGGGCTACGCTGGGCGAGTGGGAGGCGGCTGGAGCCAAGGATTCCGCAACCCGAGCGAGCGAGAGTGTGCTGTCGATCCTGAGTCATCATGAGCCCAAGCCTCTCGAGGCATCGGTAGCTGCATACCTCGAAGAGATCATGCAGGGGGAGGCTCACGAGGCCGGCGTCGACACCCTGCCGGCGCTATCGCTGGAAGCGAGGTACGAGGGTGCAGTGAAAGCCGCCTCGACGGCTTGAGGCCGGCAGTCGTCCTTCCATGACCTGGATAGCCGGGCCCCAGGGTGCCTGAAGCCATGTTGCCAATCGTGTAGCATTCTCTGGCGAGATCTAGCCAGTACCGAGAAGCAGGAAGTCGAATCAGGTAGGAGGAAGTTGCCGTGCACTCGATCGTCACTCTTTTCAGGCGATGTGGTTTGATTCTTTTCGCTCTAGCCGCTCTGGGATCGAGCCACGAAGCTGCCGCTCAGCAGCCCGGGCCCTTCGAACTCTGGGTCGGACATGAGCTGGTGGATTGCCCCAGCGACCCGGCTCGCCTCTGCTATCAGGTCAAGAGCAAGCAGTATGAGGACTGGAGCGTGTTCGAGGGCAGCATCAGCAATTTCGCCTACCGGGAGGGTGTCGCCTACGTCGTCTTGGTGGAGGTGGATCCTTCGGTCGACGATTCCACGGCACGTCGAACCCGATACAAGGTGGTGCAGGTACTCGAGGAGTTCGAGACGTTCGCCGAGCCTGAAATAGCCGACCGAATGGCATCGAGTGCCGCGGGGCCCACTGAAACCGAGATCACTATCGAGCCTGCTGCAGCCGACCCATCACGTTCAGCTGCCGAACCGATGGTGGCCGACCCGCCGCCTCCTCTCCCCGCCCCGGTCGAGAAGCCAGTCGCTGCCCCACTACCCCCTCCTCACCGCACAGCTTTGGTCCGCGGCGAGCCCTTTAGAGGCATCCTGATCATCGGTTCCGGAACGGAGGCACGGTCCTTCACGCCTTGCGGCGAAGAAGGGGAGATCTGGATCGAGGATGAGAGCGGTGCGGAGCTCTGGAAGGTCTATAGGGAGAGGGTCGAGGCCCCCAACCAGCCTTTGTTGATCGACATCCGTGGCGAGGTGGGGTCGCCCCCTCTAGCTGGCTTTGGAGCCCACTATGACCGACAGCTCAGAGTATTCGAGATCGTGCGAGTTGATGCGAAGAACACCGACTGTGCCAGCATGGCCGTGACGTCTGTCACCGATACGGCAGCCGCGACCGTCGTTGAAAGACCTACCCGCCCGGCCAGCAGCCCGGCTGCCGAGACTGCCCAGGTTCTCATCTCTGGCGGACCACCCACCTGGACGCTGAGTATCGGGGTGGATGAACTGGTCTTTTCAAGCCCAGCAACCGATGAGATGGTCAGCCTTCCCTACGCGTCTCTGGAGCGCTCTGCCAGTCGGGCGGTTTTCGCCGCCTCCTTGTCCGGGGCTCAGCCGCACACCCTCAAGGTGGTCATCGACAGGGAACCCTGTCCTGATGCGGTGACCGGTGCCCGGCGCGATCTGACCGCCTACGTAACCCTGGATGGTCGCTGGTTGCGGGGCTGTGTGACCGATGGGGATCCCCTCTCCGCTCCCTGAAGACGAAGAACCAGCCATGGATGGACTGGCGCGGCTCGCGATTCGGCGAGGCTCGAATATACTCTTGCGCCAGGACCGGGGCACCCAGGGGCACTTCTCGAGAGCCTCCGATCGAGCTCGATCCGACAACAGGTGATCACTAGTGACGAGAGTGACAGATAGAGCAGCCGAACCTGAGGTATCCTTGCGCCTCCCGATCATGACTAAACGGTTCATACCCCTGTTCGCCGGCCTTCTGCTGGCTTTCTCCATTCTTGGTTGCCAAAGCACTCCTCCCGCTTCATCCGTCCAGATCTTCTATACGCCGTCTGAGGGACAGCCACCTGCAGAAGAGGTTGCCGAGGCCCCAGACACGGCGGCAGACCCGACTGCGTCCGGGCACGGCAACGAGCAAGACGCTCTGGCTCTCCAACCCAGCGATGAAGTCGAGGCAGAGGATCTTGAAATTGTGGATTTCCCCGCCGAGGATGCGGGCAGCACGCCCACGAGTGAGGCCGATCGTGATCAGATCCTCGCCCTGCTGCAGGATTCACTCGAAGCGTACGAGTCGGCGGACATCTTTTGGAAACAGGGCAACTTCGAGGACGCGTTTGCCGCCTTGGACCACGCCTACGAGCTGATGTCGGAGGCCCCCATGAACGGGGATCCCTTCATCGCACAGCAAAAGGAAGATCTTCGCCATCTCATCTCTCGCCGGGTCATCGAGATCTACGCCTCCCGTCAGACAGCGGTAGGAGATATCGATCGATCGATTCCGCTGGTCGTCAACGAATATGTCGAGCGAGAGATCAAGAGCTTCCAAGGCCCCGAACGGGAGTTCTTCCTCGAGTCCTATCTGCGTTCCGGTCTCTACAGGCCGATGATTCTCGAAGAGCTGCGCAAAGCCGGACTTCCCGAACAGATCAGCTGGCTGCCTCTGGTCGAGAGCGGCTTCAAGGTTCGGGCTCTCTCCAGCGCCCGGGCCCTCGGCCTCTGGCAGTTCATCTCATCGACGGGCTACCGGTATGGCCTGGAGCGCTCATGGTGGATCGACGAGCGGATGGACCCTGAGAAATCCACGCTCGGTGCCATTGGCTATCTCACTGACCTCCACAACCTCTTCGGCGATTGGCTCACCGCCCTGGCCGGATACAACTGCGGCGAGGGCAACGTCCTGCGAGGTATCAGAAGTCAGCGGCAAGGCTATTTCGATCAATTCTGGGACATCTACACTCGCCTGCCGCGCGAAACCCGACGCTACGTTCCCCGTTTTCTCGCCGTCCTCCAGATCATCGAGGATCCGGCGGCCTACGGTTTCGACCTGCCAGAGCCGCTTCCCCCCTTGGCCTGGGAGACCACGGAGATCGAGCGCTCGGCCGAGTTGACGTCCCTCGACAAGGTCCTGGACCTGGAAGCCGGAACCCTGGCAGCCCTCAATCCGGAGCTGCGACGCAAAGCTACGCCGACCGAGCCCTATGCGGTCAAGGTACCGACTGGCCAGTCGGAGATTCTGCTGGCAAGCTTGGATCAGGTGCCCGAGTGGGACGCACCTTCGACTTCGTACACGGTCCATCGGGTGCGGCGAGGCGAAACTCTCTCCGGCATTGCCTCGCGCTACGGCACAAGCGTTGGGACGCTAATGGACATGAATCGCCTGCGCAGCGCCAATCGGATCTGGCCGGGGCAGCAACTGCAGGTTCCCGAAGGGCGCCCGCGAGCCACCTACGCCTCCAACCCGATACCCCCCGGTCAGGAGATCCAGTACACCGTTCGACGCGGTGACAGCCTCTGGCGGCTGGCCAGCCGGTACGGAACGACAATCGACCGCATCAAGGGCGACAACAACCTCTCCGGTACCGTCCTCAAGCCGGGGCAGTCGCTGAGGATACGAAGCGCATCGACGGCGCCTACTGGTGGTGGTAGCACCTATGTAGTCCAAAGAGGCGATACCCTCGGTCGAATAGCCCAGACGCAGGGTGTTTCACTCAGCCGCCTGATGAGCGTCAATGGCCTGTCCCGGCGCAGCACGATCTACCCGGGGCAGATGCTGTCGATACCCAACTGAGACAGCTCTACTTCCCGGCCGAGTCCTGTCTCGGTAGAACAGCGTGGGGGAGGTTCTCTTTGGAGGCGTGCCTTTCGCCATCTTTCGCTACCGCAGGGGGTATCGACCTCGCCTGCCGAAAGCGGTACATTGGGCGGGAGACAAAGCGCTAAAACGAGATGAGAATCTACGTCGCAGTCACCGACGACCCTCTGTTCCAGTTCCTGCGGACTCGGCCGGACCTGGATGAGATCAACTTCCTACAACCGGGCGGAAAAAGACGCTTCCAGGCTCTGCAACCGGGAGAGCCGTTCCTGTTCAAGCTGCACAGCCCTCGTCACTTCATCGTCGGCGGAGGCTTCTTCGCCCATTCTTCCTTGTTGCCGGCAAGCCTCGCCTGGGAGGTCTTCGGAGAGGGCAATGGAGCAGTCACTCCCGAAGCCCTCCGACGGAGAATCCAGAAGTACCGGCGAGAGCCTTCGAAACGAGGTGAGGACTACGACGTCGGCTCGATCATCCTCGAGAGACCCTTCTACTTCGATGAAGCCGACTGGCTGGAACCTCCCAGGGACTTCTCCAAGAGCATCGTACAGGGCAAGGTATACGACACCGCGACCGGCACCGGGAAATCGCTCTGGGAGGAAGTCCGCGTGCGGATGTCGGCGCTGCATACTGGACGAATACTCGACCCGCAGGCCGAGATGTTCGGTGAGCCTCCGGTTGCGCCACCCAGGCTCGGGCCCGGTGCCTTCCGGATTCTCGTCACCGACGCCTATGAGCGCTGTTGCGCTATGACCGGAAACGCCACCCTTCCGGCTCTCGAAGTCACACATATCCGTCCCCCGGCTCAGGGAGGACTCCACCGCATCGACAACGGTCTTCTGCTCAGATCTGATCTACGCCGTCTATTCGACCGAGGCTATCTATCTCTCAGCGACGAGTTCAGGATTCGAGTGAGCGGCCTCCTGCACCAGGACCATGCCAGCTCCGAGGGCTACCTCGCCCTCGACGGTCTTTCTATCAAGACACCCGAGAGGCTCGAACATCGACCCCGACCGGCTTTTCTGGACTGGCATCGTCGGAAGGTGTTCCACGGTTGACCCCGGACAACACACAATCCGGGGCTCCACCGGCGAAGAGCACGGCCAAGGCACCTCGCCGTCGGGCTACAGCAAAGAGCATGGCGGCACGACAGCGGGAGATCTCGGTCAGTGAGTTCTTCACTAAGAACCGACATCTCCTCGGGTTCGACAGTCCGACCAAGGCACTGCTCACGACCATCAAAGAAGCGGTCGACAACTCTCTGGACGCCTGCGAGGAGGCCGGGATCCTCCCCGATCTGGAGGTCACGATCCAAGCCCTGGCCGAGAATCGATACCGCATCGAAGTGGCGGACAATGGTCCGGGCATCGTCAAGGCACAAATACCGAAGATCTTCGGCAAGCTGCTCTACGGCTCGAAGTTCCACCGCCTGCGTCAGAGCCGCGGCCAGCAGGGCATCGGCATCAGTGCCGCTGGTATGTATGGCCAGCTCACCACCGGCAAACCGATCGTCATCGAGAGCCGCACCAACCGTCGCCAAGCGGCCCATCGCTACGAGTTGGTCATCGATACCCTTCGCAACCAACCGGTGATCAAGAGGGACCTCGAGGTCGACTGGGAGGCCCCTCACGGGACCAGGGTCGCCATCGAGTTGGAGGGCACCTACAAGAAAGGCCGCCATGGAGTCGAGACCTATTTGCGGCAAACGGCGCTGGCAAACCCTCATGTGGAGATCCGTTTCCAGGGTCCAGCCGAGGGCGAGGTCCTCGCCTTCCAACGAGCTTCGAGCACATTGCCTCCCGAGGCCCTGGAGATCCAGCCCCATCCTCATGGAGTCGAGGTCGGACTTCTCCTCCGCATGCTCAAGGAGAGCAAGGCAAGACGCTTGAGCAGTTTCTTTCAGACCGAGTTCAGTCGGGTCGGACCGACACTGGCTCAACGTATCGTGGAGGGCGCCGAGCTACAGCCCAAGAGCTCTCCGAAGAGGGTCACCGCTGAAGCAGCCGAGAAATTGATCGCCTCGATTCGTCAGGTACGGATTCCGGCACCGCCGACGAACTGCCTTTCCCCAATCGGCGAAGAACGACTCCTGGCCAGCCTGAAGGAACAGATCGCCGCCGATTTCTACGCCGCCGTCAGCCGGTCGCCCGCCGTCTACAGAGGCAATCCCTTTCAGGTGGAGATCGGCCTGGCCTACGGTGGTGACCTGACAAGCGACGATCTCGTGTCGCTCTACCGGTTCGCCAATCGAGTGCCGTTGCTCTACCAACAGGGAGGCTGTGCCCTGTTCAAGAGCGTATTGTCGACCAACTGGAAGGCCTATGGGCTGCAGCAGAGTCGCGGCGCTCTACCCTCCGGGCCGCTGATCCTCATGGCCCATGTAGCCAGCGTGTGGGTTCCCTTCACCAGCGAGAGCAAGGAAGCGGTGGCGGGCTACGACGAGATCGTTCGGGAAATGAAGCTGGCTCTTCAGGAAGTCGGGCGCCAGCTCGCCCGGCACGTACGGCGCACCGAGCGCCGTCGCGACGCCGACCGCAAACGGGCCTACATCGAGAAGTACATCCCACATATAGGGATCGCGCTGCAGGACATACTGGGCTTGAGCGAGAAGCAAGAAGCCGAGATCGTCGAGACTCTCACCGACACGCTGGCCCGCAGCCGAAAAATGTAGCCAATCCTGCTGGATCACTCCACCTCGCGAAGAGATTCGAGCCATATCGAAGGAGCAGAGGATGTCATCCAAGACACCGGCAAAGCCCGCTGCCACCTCGGTGGTCAAGAAGATTCGCACCGAGGCTCGCGGTATCCGCAGCAAAATCCTGCAACGAAAAACTCCGACCATGAAGTTCCCGGTCCGGAGCCTCTCCAACGTCGTCTACCGTCCTGAGAAGGGGCACTTCCAGATCAAGGGGCGGAAGAAGGAGCGAACTCTGACCGTCGGGACCGTCAAGACCTTTGCCCAGACCCTCCGCATGATGGCCTTCAGCCAGGAGCTCATCGAGACGGACGATATGGCCACCAAGCGAGAGGCCTACTATGTCAGCAAGAACTGGGACGATGCCCGGTTCAACGAGCAACCCGAAAGCGACACAGTGATCGAAGATGTCGAGGCCCTGTTTGGCGTCAATCGGGAGCAGCTCGGCTTCGTGCCAGAGGAAAAGGGTGGAGATGTTGCCGGAGAACTCATCGTCGTCGATCACGATCGGGACACCGGCGAGAAGCTCCGCATCGACTGCACGCGATTCGGTAGTGGCGCCTACTCCATCCCCATTTCCGTCGAACAGCTGCAATTCGAAACCAACGCGGACTACATCTTGGCCATTGAAACGGCCGGCATGTTCCAGAGGCTGGTCAAGCACTCGTACTGGCGCTCGGCCAACTGCATCCTGATCTCCCTTGGCGGAGTGCCGACGAGAGCCTGCAGGAGGTTCATCCGTCGCCTGGCCGACGACCACCGACTGCCCGTGTACGTCTTTGTCGATGGCGATCCATACGGCTACAGCAACATCTACCGAACTCTCAAGGCGGGCTCGGGCAACGCCGCTCATCTAAATGAGTTCTTCTGCGTCCCCCAGGCACGCTTCCTTGGTGTCACCCCTGGCGACATCGACGAGTACGACCTCCCCACCCATCCCTTGAAGGACGTCGATATCAAGAGAGCCAAGGATGCGCTGAAGAATGATCCCTTCATCCAGCATCACAAACCCTGGCAAGAGGCCCTGCAGAAACAAATCCGGATGGGAGTTCGCGTCGAACAACAGGCGCTCGCCAAACACGGTCTCAACTTCGTGATCGACGAGTACCTGCCGCGCAAGATGGCGAACAAGAATGCCTTTCTTCCCTGATCTGGGGCGACTGAGGCTTGGATGCCGGAGCCTCAGGAGCTCCGGTGAGCTCAGGGAATGAAGCGCGCGACCACCAGGGTCAAGTCGTCAGACTGACTCACATCCCCCTTGAATCTCGAGACCTCGTTCAAGATCGAGTCCCGGATCTGTCGCGCCGAGCTTCGCCGCCCGGTCCGTTCGACTTCCCGCAGCAGCCGCGCCTCACCGAAGGTCTCCTCGTGCCGGTTACCGACCTCGAGGACACCGTCCGTGTGGAAGACCAGCACATCGCCAGATTCGAGGGGCTTTTCGACGACCGTGAATTCGGGCTTCAGTTGAGTGCCCAGAGGCAAACCGCTCGTTCCAAGAACGCCGGTCTTACCCGTCGAGGAATCCAGCCGGACCAAAGGGGGGTGACCGGCATTCGCCACCGTGAGCCTGCGAGTCTCGGCGTTCAAGACGGCGATCTGCAGCGTGACGAACATTCGCCTCGGGGCAGTTTCGCGCACCAGACGATTCAGCCGTTCCAGTACCTCCACCGGCGATGTCAGGTTGTCCCGCAGGAGATAGAGACCGCTCCTGACACCGGATAGCACCAGTCCACTGGCCATACCATGTCCTGCTACATCTCCGATCACCACCGCCAGCACGGAGTCGGTGACTTTGAAGTGCTCGAAGTAGTCGCCGCCAACTTCCGAGGCCGGAAGCGAGACGCCCGAGAAATCGAGCCAGTCCATCTCCGGGTCGTGCCGAGGCAGCATGCTCAGCTGCATTTCGCGAGCCGAGTTCAGCTCGTCCCTCATCCGTGACTGCTCTCTCTCACGCAGCGACTCGGCTCGCCAGTCTTTGACAAAACGTTCGACTCGGCGCCGGGTAAAGCGTTGACTCAGCCCGAAGATCGCACAAGACCAGGCGACGGCAGCGATCAACATGCCGATTCGGGAGCCGGCCTGCGGTGCCAGATCCGTGGTTACTACCACCCAGGCGGTAGTGGCCAGGAATATGCTGAGCAAAGCCAGATATTCGTACCATCGCAAGCGAAACGCCAGCAGCAGACCCGGAAACAGGAATCCGGCAAACGCGAAGACCGATCCGGGCTCATCGAGTGTTCGTGCGAACACCAGCAGCAGGCACACCAGGTAGATACCGAGGATCGGCCTCAGGTTGTCCTGCAGAAAGTGTGTTCCGCGAGCGACGTAGATTGCCAGGGTAGCCAATAGCGCCGCGGACCAGATCCAGGCTTGGTCGAAGTGGTTCTCGCTGAGCAGGACGATCGCGCCAATGGTGAGCACCGTTCCCCACGCGAGCAGCATCTGCTTGAGGACATTGAAATTGCCACCGTCCAGATACTGCTTCACCGCTTGCTTTTCAGGCAGGCGAATGAGCTCGTGAATACTTGGCCGTCTCACTGCTGCTATCCCCCGCTGCGTGCACAAACTGACCCGGCGTGAACGCCGGTCAGTCTAACCGATCCAACCCGGGAGCGCGGTTGGCACCTGTCCGACCAGCACCGGACACCTGTCAACTCGCGCTCGAACACTTCCTACGCGAGAAGGGTCTAACCCACATTATTCATGAGCCCCACGGCATCTAGCGGACTTCGCCCGCCATCTCAGGGAAGTCCTCGCTCGTCGCTCCTCAACAACCTGCAAGGTTGCCTCCGGTGCTCCTCCCTGCGGGTGACCAGATCTGACAGACGCTTTCCACAATCTGCTCGCGGCGTCATGAA
>JBATEX010000002.1:0-7138 GCA_049664225.1 Thermoanaerobaculia bacterium | reverse complement strand
ACGGCTCCGCCAAATAGCTTCACACCGTCGGAGTGGAAACGCCGCAGCGAAGAGCTGTTCCGCGAGATCACGGTCCGCCTACTGTCCCGCCAGCGCTGACGCTCCACCCACCCTGGGACCTGGTTCTCGGTCCTCAAGAGATAACCACCTCCTCGTAGAGGTCCGTCCGTTTGGTTCGAAGGGGGACGGCAGCGGCTAGTCGGACTAGAGGCTCTGAGCAGCCCTGGATCTCAGGATCCAGGGCTGCAGGCATCCTCAGGAAAGCGGCCGTCGACGAGCCCAGCATCGGGCTCGTTCGAGGGACAGTGGGCTGGGTCGGTGGCGCAGGGTCTCCCGGCCACGATGTCGGCGTAGGCCTCGACCTGTGGGTCGAGAGTAGGGTGGCGCCACATCATCCGTCCGATCCTCTGCATCTCTTTGGTTGCTTGAGCCGAGGAATCTGCTTCGAATCGCATCCGGTAGTAGGCCGCCAGTCGCCCGGTTCTGTGCCAGCCATGGCGACAGCGGAAGGCCACCTTCTTGCCCTGCTCCTGGGATTCCCCAATCCAAGCGTCAAACGCTTCGAGGAAGTCGATCGAGACAGGGGTATCTTCTTCCTGGGCGTGGTCATAGCGAACCTGCATTTCGGGACAGGCCGTTTTCCGAAAGAGGCATTCCCGAGAGCTGCCCTCGCCATCGAGCACCAGGATTTCCTCGACCCCCAGGCCGCACAGGACGCCCAGGTCCGCCGAGCTGAGGCGACCGCTGCGATACAAGGCAAAGCCGGTTCCGGAGTCCTCGGCTACCTTGAGCGGCGCTTCGGCGCATCCGGCCAAGAACGACATCGCCATTGCTACCATCCAACCCATGTTACTGGGTGTGCTCATTCAGCACCTCCGGGGTCTGTCTCAGCTGCCGCCTCGCTCGCCTGCGAGCGCACGATGCTGTACTCCGCACCATAGATCAAGATCACCGCTGAGAGGTAGAGCCATAAGAGCAGCACGATGATCGACGAAAGCGAGCCGTAGACCGCCTCGAAATCGGCAATGCGATCCAGATAGACCACGAAGGCGCTCTTGACGAGCTCGAACAGCGCCACCGCCAGAAACGCCCCGGGGAGAACCTGGCGCCAGCGGACCTCCACGTGCGGAGCGAGCTTGTAGATCAGCGCGAAGATCAGAAAGACGAGCACGAAGTTCGCTGCCCAGCCCTGGAGGCGCGGAAGTTCGACCCCGTCGAGGCCCAGGCGGGAGAGAAACGACGGGTCGAGGACGATCTCCAGGGCCACGGTAATGGCGATGGAGGCGATCATCAGAACAGAAACGGCAGCGGCCATGAGGAAGTAGCGGCTCTTCGATAGCAGGAAATGGTGTGTTCGCTCGGCCCCGAGAGCCCGGTTGCCGGCCCGGGTGATGGCTCCGAGACCTTTGCTCGCGGTCCACAGCAGGCCGCCGATCCCCACTCAGCTCATGGTGCCGCGATACTGGACCACGGCATCGAGATTGTCCCGGACCAAGCTGGCACTGCCGGCAAACATGTCGGTCACGACTTCGCAGATGCGGCCTGCAGTTCCGCTGACTGGGGGAAGTACCCGGCCAGGGAGAGGATCCCGATCAGAAGCGGGAAGCTGGAGAAAAAGGCCCAAAAGGCAATGGCCGCCGCGAGATCCTTCGCGGGGTCGTGCGATGCCTCTTTGACGGTGTTGACGAGCAGGCTGAGCTCTCGCTCCAACCGTCCCAGCTCTGGAGAATCTTCACTGCGCATCGCTACGACCGTACCTGGCGCAATCATAAGTGGAGAATGAGACCAAGGTCCAATTGCAGGATCGAATGGTTTGAATCCAACGTCGAAACCTTGGACGCACTCGAGGTTGATCCACAACCGAGTCGCGCTGCACAGGAGTCCGCTCGCAATGGAACCACTACGTGACTGGCTACTTGAACGCGGCTGGGCCCAGCATACCGAAGCATGGTGCTGACGGCACCGTCGAGGAGATCGCGCTCACCTCCATCAAGGTGCGCATCTTCGACAAGACCGCAACCGCGGTTCCGACCTACACGGTCTTCAGCCGACCAACCTCGGGTGCTTTGGTGCGTGGCTCCAGGCCTGGCTCGAGCCGCATCCAATGATCGACCAGGATGCCACGGGAGAAGACCTGAGGGCGCTGGCTGCGGCGGCCGACGACCTCGAGTAGGCGAGCGGAGGAGCCCGCGAGGTCACCTGGCGACCACTCCCACGCCGACAGGCGCCCGTTATCCGGCTGGGCTAAAATGAAGCTTCGCACTCCTATCGTCGAGGGCCGAGGCTGGCCCGGCAGAGTGATGGCCGAACCGCACGCATCTTCGATTCCCGTCGATTCTCCCTCAGCGTTCTTCGATCGCGAGCTGAGCTGGCTCGCCTTTGCTCGCCGGGTCCTGGCGTTGGTCGAGGACGGGGAACTGCCGCTCTTTGAGCGCATCAAGTTCGCCGGCATCATGGGAATGCTGCACGATGAGTTCTTCATGAAGCGCATGAGCGGCATCAAACGCAAGATGCAGTTGCGGCCCGATAAGCGCTCGCTGGACGGCCGTTCGGCCGCTGACGAGCTGGCGGCATGCCGAGCCGAGATCAACGATCAGCGCGATGTGCTCGAACGTGTCCTCGAACAAGATATCCGGCCGGCGCTCTCGCGAGAGAGTCTGCCGATTCTCGCCTGGGACGAACTCGACGGAGCGATGCGACAGGCCCTGCGCGGGTACTTCGAACGCTCCGTGATGCCAATTCTCACACCGCTGGCGGTCGACGCGGAGCATCCCTTCCCCTTTATCAGCAACGACGCGCTCAACCTTGCTGCCATGCTGCTCCTGGAAGGGGGGCATGGTCGTCGATTCGTGCGCATCAAGGTGCCGGACAATCGGCCTCGGTGGGTGCCCTTGCCGGGTGGAGCAGGCTTTACGCCACTCGAGGAAGTGATCGCTGCCAACCTCGAGCTGCTCTTTCCGACCACGCCGCCGGAATCCGTCTTTCTTTTCCGGGTGACCCGCGGGGCTGAAGGCAAACCGGCCGCTCCAACCGATCTCACACCGCAAGAAGCCCTGCGCGAGCCTGGCAGCATCATCCGACAAGTGTCCAACGAGCTCAAGGCTCGACGGTTTGCCGGTGTGGTGCGGCTTCAGGTTGACTCTCGAATGCCCGGGGGTCTCTGCCAGTGGCTGACCAGTCAGCTCGGCATCGATGAGGACGATCTGTATCCCTCACGATCGCTCCTGCGGCTGAGCAATCTCCTGGACCTCGAATGCGGCGATCGCCCGCATCTGAAACTGCCCCCACACCGTCCAAGATCTCATCCGCGCCTCAAGGGCTTGTCCCAAACACCAGAGGCCATCTTCGACGAGATCAGACGAGGCGACATTCTGTGCCATCACCCCTACCACAGCTTCGACTCGTCCGTTCTCAGACTGATCGAGTCCGCAGCGGTGGATCCCGATGTCCTGGCCATCAAACTGACCATTTATCGAACCAGCAAGGACTCGCCAATTGTCCAGGCACTCGCCGAGGCTGCACGACGCGGCAAGCAGGTGGCGGTTCTCGTCGAGATCACCGCTCGCTTCGACGAAGCGCCCAACATCGCTTGGGGACGGTTCTTGGAGAACGAGGGTGTTCACGTCGCCTACGGGGTCGAAAAGCTCAAGACTCACGTCAAGGGTGCCCTTGTGGTTCGGGAAGAGGAAGGATTGATTCGACGCTACGCGCATGTCGGCACCGGTAACTACCACACAGGCACGGCGAGAATCTACGAAGACCTCGGAATCTTGACCTGCGAGCCCGAGATCTGTGCGGACATGGCGGACGTCTTCAACGAGCTGACGGGGGCTACCCACCGAGTCGAGTACAAGCGGCTCCTGGTGGCGCCCGTCACGATGCGCCGCCGTTTCCTGGAGCTTTTTCGTCAGGAGGAAGAGCACGCTTGTGCCGGACGCGAAGCCGGGATCCGCGCCAAGGTCAACCAGCTCCAGGACAAGGAAACGATCAAAGCGCTGTACCGCGCGAGTCAAGCGGGGGTCCCGATCGAGCTCAATGTCCGCGGCTTGTGCTGCTTGCGCCCGGGCGTGCCGGGACTATCCGAGAATATCCGCGTCTTCAGTGTACTCGGTCGGTTCTTGGAGCACAGCAGGATCTACCGCTTCGCCAGCGGTGGAGATCCCCTCTATTTCATAGGATCGGCCGACTGGATGAAGCGTAATCTGAGCCGTAGGGTCGAGACCGTCGCGCCGGTCCTCGATCCGACGATCCAGCAAGAGCTGCAGGAGATTCTCGACGTCTACGCCAGCGACAACGCCTCGGCGTGGGACGCCGGACCCGATGGGAAGTATGTGCGTCGCCGGCCGCTTGCCGATGAGCCGCGCAGGGCCGCTCAGGAGATTTTCCTGGAACGGGCCAAGTCGGGGGCGTCGACGCGGCCGACGACAGGAGTCGATCGAGCTCCCATCGAGGAAGCCGGCACTGTCGAGCGACGCTGATCCCGACCGCAGCTCAGAAAACTTCGGAGATGAATTTGCGGCCTGCGAGGGCCGCGAGTATTCGTACCTGCGCCGTGGGGACTCGAGGTCCATGGGACTGAGCTTCCAGTGTTTCCGGGACTCCTCGATCCGAGACTCAAATCGGCGTCGCTGCTCCTCATAGTCCACCGTGAGCCAGTACTTCAGGAGCTGGATGTCGTCGGTGACGATTTCCTTTTCGAAAGCCGGACAGATCTCGAGGAAGCGCTTGTACTCCGAATCGGTGCAGAGCCCCATCACCTTTTCTACCCCTGCCCGGTTGTACCAACTACGATCGAAGATCACCACTTCACCCGCTGCCGGCAGATGGCCAGCGGCGAGCCGGAGGGTGGAAGCTGAGCGTCGCGTCAGCGAATGAAGACACTCCGCCCTGACGTCGTAGGTCAGAGGCCGAGGTGAAGCCGAAGTGCGTCTTCGAGGTCGGAGACTAGAGGTGCGGGAAGTTGTCCCACGCGCCGGCCAACTCTCTCCACAGCTAAGGAGCGCACTTGCTCAGCCTGCGCCTTGGAGTCCCTGGGCAGGCCGCATTGCGCGGCGGGTAGCATCACCTGAAACGGGTAGATGTGTGCCACGTTCGAGGTCACCGGTACGACGGTGATCACTCCGCGCTGGAGTCGAGCCGCGGTCGTGTTGGCGCCGTCGTTGCTGACGATGACCGCAGGTCGCCGCTTGCTCGCCTCGGAGCCGCGAACCGGGTCGAGATCAACCATGCGGATCTCACCTCGAAGCACTAGTCATCCTCGGGATTGTCGAGCCCATCGCCGCTCACCAACTCCCAGACCTCGGCATCGTCTCCGGCTTCCCACTCTTGCCAGGCCTGGGCGTAGGCCGGTCCGAGCTCGGTCGCACGCAGCAGGCCAACAGCCCGCTGGAGAACCGCGGACCGGGACCGCGCCCCCACGCTGCGGGCATACGCATCCAGGAACTCGATGTCCTCGTCTGGCAGGCTCACACTGACCTTCATACTTTGATACTACCAATGGTAGCCTAGAAGTAGCAACTTTGGGCGGGCCGCATCAGCGTTTGAAGAACCACTTGTAGTAGGTGTTCGGTTCAACCATCTGTTGGAATTCCTGGACTCTCGAGGCCATCTCCTCAGCCGGCCAGCATTAGTGCCACCGTGCTCGACTCGCTAAGATGACGACGTCCGCGGTTCCTGTTTCCGGCGACTTCTATTCGATATATCGAATTGGAGAGGAGTGAAATGAGCAAGAAGAATCGGCGTCATCTACGTCTGGTGTTGCACGGCAAGGCCGCTGGCCGCCGTCTACCTCCCCGGAACTCCCGACCCCAACAAGGGAGCGATCCATGTCGTCGCCGTCGACGATCTCGCGCTGACGGACTGGGGTCTGTCAGAGCTGACTCAATTTCATCTGACTTTCGGCGCGGCATCTCACGACTTATCAGATGTTGACGAGTAAGCCGAACACGAATCCGAGGCGAAGTTGAGGACCGTCAGGGCTAGAGCTCAGCCAGAAGGCGCAGCTTCTGCTCTACCTCCTCGAGAAGTGCCTTGGGTAGCGGCGCGAGAGCTCGGACAAACCTTCGATTGTCGATGGAACGGCTCTGGTCGATCATGACCTCGCAGTCTTGGTCGTTGCCGGCAATGCCCTTGGGCAGCGGAACGCGCAGGAGATTGCCGCCAGCAAGCCGAGTAGTACAGGGCAGCACCCACGTGGAGGGGTGCTCCGCTTCATTGAGAAGGTCCGATTGTATGACCAGGATCGGGCGAATCTTGCCCGGCTCAGTTCCCCGACGAGGGTTGAGGTCTGCAAGATACAGAGCCCCACGGCGGGTCTTTACCAATCCTCGAGTCCTTCGGCCACAAGGGAATCGAGCTCGGCGATTTCCTTTTCTAGCGACGCACGGACAGCCAGAGAATCGCGCTTGTAAGCCTGGCGAAGAGCCTCGCGATTCGTGACCTCCTTCAACAGCCGCAGGCCTCGGCGCACCACCTCGACATTACTCTTGGCATTGAGCTGTGTCTTGAGCTCGAGAACCAACTCGAGCTCCTCCGGCGGAAGGGTTATGCTTGACTTGGTATTGGTTTTCATACCTCCATGATACCTCAGAAATTCGACGAATCCTACCGCGCGATCGACAGTCGTCTACTATTGTTTGTCCTGATAGGGGTCGAGGTGTTACCGACTGATAATGGCCAGCGACCCTGGGCCGCTGCTTGTCGAGGCAATCCCCGTTGTCGCCGCCTAAGCAACCTCTCCGGTAGGACGAAAGTCCCATTGCTTCCAAACTGCATTCCTCATAATCTGGGTGATCTGGGGTGGACCTGGAATCGACGGAAGAGCGGGGACCGCCTCGGAGAGCACATCCCCGATACCAGTCCATAAAACAGGAGACTTCATGCTATCTGCAGACTACCGAGGAAAGATCCTCGTACTGAAGCTGAGTGGCGAGTTGAAGAAGGAGCATTTGGCCGAGGCTGACGAGCTCATCGATGACAAGCTTGACGAAAGGGAGAGTCCGCCGATCCTTCTGGACTTGCGACGCTACGAAGGGGCCGAGGATCTGAGCACCGCTTGGCAGGAGCTCAAGCTCCTTACGACTCACGGCGACAGGGTCGAGAAGATCGCCGTCGTCGGCTCTCTCGACTGGCAGAAGCT
>JBATEX010000001.1:0-2986 GCA_049664225.1 Thermoanaerobaculia bacterium | reverse complement strand
TCCCGTGCGATGGCCACTGCGTAGTCGCCGATTCTCTCGAGCTCGACGTCCAAACGCAGCACTGAAGAGACGAATCGTAGGTGCCCCGCACTCGGCAGGTGGCGGGCTATGAAGCCATAGCAGAGCTTGTCGATGGCGCGGATCTCTCGATTGATGGGCTTGTCGCCCATCACAACCTGATTCGCCAGAGCTCGATCGAGCTTCAAGGCCGATCGCACGGCTCTCTCGAGGGCCGTTTCGACCTGTTCGCCAACCTCCTCGATCCGCTCTCGAATCGCAGAGAGGTCCTCTTCCAGACGCTTCTCGTAGTGGGTCATGATCCCGACCCCTTTCTTGTTGGCAAACCTAGCCGCAGTCGACAGTCCGGACTGGGGCATAGCCCTTGTCCTGGATGATGCACTGCCCTTCGTCACTCAGAATCCAGTCGAGGTACTCCTTGATTGCTCCTTCGGGTTGTCCCGCGGTGTACATGAACAGCGGGCGGGCGATGGGGTAGCTCCGATCGATGGCGGTGGCTACCGAAGGAGCGATGCACTCTCCCCCCTCTTCTGTGACGATACAGGGCATCTTGACCTCGTGAGTCGCATAGGCCAGGCCGCTGTAGCCGATGGCACATGGCGTGTTCAGCACGAGGTCGACGACGTCTTTCGAGCCATGCATGTCCCGCGACCCCATCTTGTAGTCGCGCTGCTTGCCCAGCACGGCTTCCTGGAAGTAGACGTAGGTTCCGGAGTTGTTCTGCCGGCTCACTCGGACGATCTCGGCACTGTCGCATCCGGGAACTTCGATGCCGAGCTGATCCCAGGTCTCGACGGGCCCTTCCTCACCGTAGATGTCGGCCAGCTGGGCCAGAGTGAACCTGTCGATCGGATTGTCGACGTGAAGAAAGACGGCGAGCGCGTCATATCCGACGGTCCACTCCACCGGATCGATACCGTTGCCGCGAGCCATCTCGATCTCCTTGTCCTTCATCTTGCGGCTCGCGTTTGCGATGTCGACCGTGCCGTTGATCATGGCCGAGATTCCTGTTCCCGAGCCTCCCCCGGTCACCGCGACCGCCACGTTCGGATTGATCTCCTTGTACTGCTCGGCCCAGGCCTGGGCAACGTTGACGAGGGTATCGGAGCCCTTGTTCTGGATCACGGCTCGTCCACCGCTACCCCCATCCTGGCTCCTGGGGCCACATGCGACCAGTGTGAGCAAGACGACCAAAGTCCAGTACTTGTTCATGATCAGCTCTCCTTGATGGTGACTTGAAGGTTGTTCTGTTTCCTCGCAGAATCCGGTGCCGCCTCAGTTCGCTCGAGTATCAGTGATGACAGAAGCCCGATTCCGAAGTCACTGTAGATGAGATCTGTGACAACCGTGTGACAGGAATCCACCTCTGACGTCAACTCTTTCCCGGTTCGGCCTCTTGGGAGTCACTCGCCGCACGTCAGGGGTCGAGCAGTGGCATAGCCAACATCTTCGAGAACGCACTGACCGACATCGCTCAGGACCCATGCCATATATTCCCCAACCACCCCTTGGGGACGACCTCTCGTAACCATTAGGAGCGGGCGAAACAGCGGGTAGGTGCCATCTTCGGCGCTCTGCATGGAAGGGGTCACACAAGGCGCGGAGTCTTCGAAAGCGAAGCACGGCATCTTGACTTCTGCCGGCGGCACGTAGGCTAGAGCCGTATAGCCGAGAGCGCACGGCGTCTTGGCGACCGCTTCCACGACCTCGCGCGATCCCTGAAGATCCCGCGAGCCGAGCTTGTAGTCGCGCGTCGGTCCCAGAAGCTCTCTGCGAAGGAACTCGTAAGTTCCGGAGCTGCTCTGTCGGCTGATCCTTACGATCTCGTCGCTGGGGCATCCGGACACCGAGACTCCGAGCTGGCTCCAGAGATCGATCGGACCATCCTCGCCGAGGACTTCAGCCAGCTGACTAGCCGTCAGCGAAGCAATAGGGTTGTCTGGATGAACGATGAAGGCGGGCGCATCGAATCCGACGATGGTCTCGAATGGAGTGAAACCCGCAGCGGACGCTGCATCGATTTCGATGGGCTTGAGACGACGCGTCGCGTTGGCGACATCGACGGTTCCATTGGTCAAACCTGCGATGCCCACCCCGGAGCCACCACCAGAAACGGAGACTGCGGGATTCGACTCTTCGTCTGAGAACCGCTCGGCCCAGACCAGAGCGACGATGGCCATCGAATCCGATCCCACATTCTGAATTGTGGTGCGCTCGTCTCTCGAAGCGGTCGGTTGCCGGCTGCAGCCGGCAACCGGCATGAGGAGTAGCAATACCTGGCCGAGGACATGCAAGGCGGAGCAGCAAGACTTGACCATCGACCCCTCCATCGGTTGCAGAGCCTGCCCATCTCAAATCCGGCACGGTTGGTACTACAATCCAGGTGCACCAACGCCCGGATCGGGCAACCCGAGATGTCGAGGAAATCATGTTACTGCCGATGACGTCATCGCGCCACCTGAATAGGCCTGCCTGATGCTGCGGGGCGCAGCCGACAGTCGGGGTGTGACGGGCGAGGTCTCGCGAGCTGCACGTTCGTCGCTGGTGCTCCGGCTGATCCTGCTCTGCACCTTGTTGTTCGGCTTCTTTGTTGGCTTGGACATGATGGGTCTGTCCTTCAAGCTCTTCGGCAAGGGTTTCGCCGAGGCACTCATCGAGCGCACCTCCAATCCGTTTGTCGGGCTCTTTGTCGGCCTGCTGGCAACGACGCTGGTCCAGAGCTCGTCGACGACGACGTCGATGATCGTGGCCCTCGTGGCCGCGGGGGCTCTGACCATCGAAGGGGCCATTCCGATGATCATGGGAGCGAACATCGGTACCTCGGTGACCAACACCTTGGTCTCGCTGGCCCACGTCACTCGCCGGGAAGAGTTCCAACGAGCGTTCGCGGGCGCCACTGTCCACGACTTCTTCAACTGGATGGCGGTCCTGATTCTGCTGCCTCTCGAGTTGGCGACCGGGTTCCTGG